>NZ_JBIMES010000006.1:0-300246 GCF_051262535.1 Massilia sp. CMS3.1
TCCTTTGAAGCTGAGCATGTCGGATCGTCAATGTGCGGCGTTGCAGTCTACTCGATCGGGGCCACCGCTCGGCTAACGCGACAAAACCCGTTTGTCGGCACTGACCCTGTGCCGCCCCTATGCATCAGTCCGTGTCCGTTTGTCGGCACTGACCCTGTGCCCCCCCTCTGGCCTCGCCGTGCCCCCCTGCGCGCCACTGCTTAGCACGCAACACGCTCTCTATCATTGTCAACGTCAGGGGCAAGTACTCACTGCGCCGCCGGGCAACATAGCCTGCAAAAGGCAAGATTGAGAACACTGCTGCAAGAAGTGCATTCTTCCCAGCAAACTCGGGTGGGAAGAACTTATCGAACTCGAAGCCACTCATGTCAACGTGATAGTGATAGGCCAACTCTTCCATGTAGGCTTCAGCAATATCTCCGTAAAGGCCAAGATCGTGATACATCCGCGTGCTGCCGTTACACCGTGCGATCTTTGCCTTCAGATAGGCCGCAGCGCCTGAGGTATTCGCGCAATTCTATCGAAAGTTCGTCTGCCATTCTATCAATCACAAAAAGCGTCGTAGAGTTCATAGGCCGCCAAGGCATACCCGGCATATGGGAGCTTCCGCAGGACCTTCGTGATCCCGTGACGCGTCGCATTCGAGTACAATTTTTTCGCTGCCGCCGCATGATTCATCTGGCTAAAACTTGAGGTACGCCTACCTGAAGGGCCTCCCCCGTCAACGCCTCCTCGCGGTTTGCTCGTAAACGCACCAGCTCCACCAATTACACCGCCTGCTGCTGCATTGCCAGCGGCACCAGCTAAACGGTGGGGCAATTTACCGCCGACCTGTGCAAAATCGTCAGCGCTGAACGCATGCGACAGACCTGCCGCTCGACCGGGTCCGTATGACACGGACAGCCCGCCACGGCGGGCGCTATCCGTGATTTCGACGGTAAGCGTTTAACAGAGAGGTGGATAGTGTCTTACACGGGAAGCCTGCAACGGCGGGCTTTATGGCAAACCGGAGGGTTGCGTGATGTGTGAGAGATTGGCTGGGGCGCGGGGGACTCCCCGCACCGGCCCAGGCTGGCCGTTGCCAGCGGCCGCACCGCCACCAGGCGGCTTTTTCGGCAGGATACGAACGGGATATAAATGGGATACGGCCGGCCGCAGATGGGATACGAACAGGATACGAATTATGGCGGAACCGCGCAGCGGTGGGACAGGTTGTCCGCCGCTACAGCCGAGGTCGTGTCCGATGATGTCAGACCTGGCCCCGTTGTTCCTGCAAGAATGAGCGGGCCAGGTGTTCATTACTCCTTAGTTAAATCTGCATCACAGTTTTGACATTTACTTCTCACAAACCCTGCGTAAATAGAAATGCTGCCGAGCTTACCTTGGTAGGCAACCGGAACACCGCAATTCGGACATCGGATTCGCATAAGTAGAAATGACCCTCCCATTATCCACACAAAAAAAGCAACTATAAGGGCTGTTTGTTGCGTTTCGACGAGGGCGATAATGATCGCTAGTCCGACCAAAATAAACGCACAGGCAGCGTAAACGAATTTCTTTCTAGGCGAAGTCATTATGGGCCTTTCTTCGACGAGAAAATATTCCGCAGCAAACCCCGCAAGCCCCAAGTTCCGGTAGTAGAATTCGAAATCGAGCCACCCAATTTGGCAGCAACGCCAATCGTACCTCCTACGACCTTGCCAGTTTTTGGATCTTTCATCAAGGTACCGCTACCCACCACACACGCAGCATTTAAATTCGTTGTATCACCGCTGACATTCGATAGTGCACCCGGCACATATCCAAGTTGAGCACCCAAGCCAACAAGTGCTCCCCCACCCACTCCACCGGACGCGACGATACCAATATCCAATGGTCGATTGCTAATATAAATACCTGCGCTGCCTTCGATGCCGCCTAAAAGCACCACGCTGCCGCCACCGGTAAGCGTGAATGTCGCAAGCCCGAAAGGGTCAATGTACGAAAGTGGATTCCCTTCGACATAGGCATAAGTATTTATTCCGCCTTCAAGCCCAATGGGATCGCTTTGGAGATATCGTCCCAGTGAGGCGTCATAATAGCGATTCCAGTTATACCAAAGCCCACTTTCTGCGTCAAAGTACTGGCCCGGAAAGCCGATGTTCAAACCACCTATCGAATCGACAACAACCATGCGTCTATCGAATACAGCATTCTCGGCACGCCATACCACATTGCTATTGATGTCAGTCAATACCTCAGGCCGCCCAGTTTGATCATTATGACTGGCAAAGAACTGATCATTACGAACAATCCCAATCATTTGCCCATCATTATGAACATAGCTTGTAGTCGTGGCCCCCACTTCCGCCAAAATTTCCCCACCTGGACCGTAGATGAAGTAGGTCGCCTCGCCACGTGAAATTTTCACTACCCGCTGATCAAGCGCGTTGTAACGGTAGTCGCCGACATGCCCCCCGTTCACGTGTACCCCCTCCAGCCGGTTGAAGTCATTGTAGGTATAGACGCGCGTACCGTCATGACGTGACTCGTTCGTCAGGTTCCCGACCAAGTCGTAAAGCAGCGTACTGGACTTGCCCGCCCCGCGCCACGACATAATTCGATTGCTGGCACTGTCGATTGTGAAGTCGTAGCTCCCTTCTCCCTCGCGTCCCTGCAGTGTGCGGTTACCAACCTTATCCCATTGGAAGCTCTGGTCATCTATACCAACCCGGTCTACTGTTTCAAGACGATCAGCTGCATCGTATCCAAACGTTGTGCTTCGTGCAGGATACACATTGTCGGTTGACGAAGATATCGTATCAACATCGTGATAACCAAATGTCAGGTCATGTTTTCCTGGAGTGGAAATCCGCTGCACCCGTATGTCGTTGTCGAGCGTCAACATACGGGGCAGTCCGTTTCCGAACCGCCACGCATATATCCCATCACTGGCTGGCTGGTACAGGAAGGAGTCTGCCAGTGTCATGCCCGTTGCCATACCAGCTCCCGGTGCGGCGTTCACAATCGCTAGTGCGGACGATACATGACCGAACCAGGCATTCCCTCGCAGCATTTGCCACTGCATAGTATAAGTTCCAGCTGCAGGCGCCACTACATTGAACCGGAACGTATGTTGCTCCCCGGGCGCTACTGTACGGTCGAGTGCAACACGGTTCTCACGCCAAAGAACATTGTTACTCGGATTTTGGGAGCCCAACTTATAATCAGCGGCGGGATTCCAGGTAGTATTGCCGGTATTTTTATAAGTCTCAACAACAGTGTACGATTGCCCTGAAACCATCAAGGATGGAACTTCTTTACTAACAAGCTCAGCGCTGTCACGTGGGGGCTCAACACTGACGGTGAAGTTTGGCGATTGGTCCCCAAACCACTCTGACGGCTCCCTCAACATGCGCCAACGGAAACTGTATGCTCCCGGCGCTGTAGGCGCTGTCACTGCAAAATAAAAAGTATAGCTTTGGCCTGGTGCTACTTCTACGGATCCAGCGATACTACCCGGAGTCCAAGCAGCATTGCTTTGCGACCCCAAACGGAAGCCTTCCGATGTTCGCCAAGTGCTCGTTCCATTGTTCTGCAATGTTAGCGCGACGTTATAGACCCCACCCGCTGCCATTACTGCGGGTACCGACTGAGAAACAAAAGCCGCTGAATTTCCGGAAACTGTGTCGTCCATCAGAAGATCAAGCAGCACTGGAAGCAGTTTCGCGATTGTCAACGAAGCGGGTGGTGCGGACGGGGTAGAAGGTCCAGACGGGCTGGTTGGTGCTGACGGATCAGTTGGGGCTGGTCCGGAGGGAACCGGAGACCCGGGAGGTGACGGGGGCTCCGGGGGAGGCTCCGACGGTTCCACTGGGTCCACTGGTTCAAGACGTAACGGTTGAAGCATGCCGGGTGCCGATGGCTCGGACGGAGTTGATGCTTTGGACGACGCCAATGCTGCACCGGCGTCATGCGGGGACTTCGCCTTTTTATCTTTTACAGGCGCTGCAGCACCTACCTCCCCCCCTATAAGGGCAGAAATAACCAATACGGCTTGAACAACTGTAGCAACACGACCAGATAGTTTTTTCATTTTATTTTACGTT
Source organism: Massilia sp. CMS3.1 (assembly GCF_051262535.1). NCBI lineage: Bacteria > Pseudomonadati > Pseudomonadota > Betaproteobacteria > Burkholderiales > Oxalobacteraceae > Massilia > Massilia sp. CMS3.1. The sequence goes on from NZ_JBIMES010000006.1 coordinate 4,089, forward strand.
TCTCGGCACTTCCACATAACTTCCCCACGACTTGGCAGCGTCGCGATAAGCGCGACGCCGCAGTAATCCGCCAGAGTGCGGCGCTCAGACTTGAACGCGATGTCAATTCTTTGCTTTTAGAGCGCTCGGGCTCTTAATCGCGGTACGACGTCCGACATTGTCATACTCATAAGTTATAACCAGCCCCGTTGGATAGGTCATGCCGGTCATCCTGCCAGCGTTATCATACGTCCAGCTGGTATTAAAGACCTGACCATAAATATCGTTACGTTGTCCCAACAGCTGTCCTGCGGCGTTGTAGGTATAATTGGTCTGCCCAGTGCCGTCATTTATCTTGGTTAGGTGACCCATGCCATAAGCACCTTCATCGTAGGTAAAAGCTTTACAGGAAGTGCTACTACAAGAGCGAGTTTGCCGACTAAGCATGTCCCAAGTGAATTCAGTCGCCCTAGCGGCTGTTGTTTTCGTTCTTAGCCTACCACCGCGATCGTACGTATAGCTTATCTGCCTAGTATCGGGGCTAACAAGACTAATGACGTCGCCAAAACCGTTGTAGCCATAGTGCGTTTGCAGACTGCGTGGGTCGGTGACGGTTTTGTTGCGGCCTTCGTTGTCGTAGGCAAGCTCGACAACACCGCCATCGGCGGCGGTCATGCGACTGAGTTGATTGCGGAAGTTGTATTCATAAGTAGTTACTCGGCCAGCTGCGTTAGTTACGGTCAATAAGTTTCCGTTGTCATCGTAGCGTTTTTGGACCTTCTGACCGTTATTGCCCAAAATATCATAGGGTCGTCCTTCAGAATCAAAGATCGTTTTTGCACTGAACTCTCCATCAACCTTGCCGCTCAGAACGCCATTACTTAAGGCAGGGACTTTGCGCGCGCTGCGCGTTGTAATGGAATTCTCAGTTAGATTAAGGTTGGTTTCCGTAAACTCTCCCAGAGCGTTACCAATCCCTACTTGACGACGTGCGGCATCATATTTGTACTGGACCATTCGCCCATCGGAACTGCGAATCGACTTGATCTGGCGATCATGTTCATAGACAAAATTCGTCGTCCGAGGGCCTGGCGATACGATACTTTTAACAAGACCGCGCTTGTCATAGTCGTATTCGGTTGTCTGACCGTTGATATCCAGATACTTTCGCGGTAAGCCGAGCCCATTAAAATCGGACCAAGACTCGGTCTGTCCGAGCGCGTTTGTACGAGAAGTTATGCGCCCAAATTCATCGTAATTTTCGACCGAAATTGCCTCGCCCTCATCTAATTGAATAGATGCGGTCACTGATGCAATTGTCCCCGCAGGTCGCATAACATACGCATAATTAAAAATGCGTTGCTCGCCATTTTTCGCGTCAGTAGCAACTTGCTTGGTCAATCGATCATTTAAATAGGTGTTCGTTAATTGCAAATAAGGATTACCGTCGACACCCCGATGTTCCACTCCCGTATTCTTGGTACCCGACCATGTATAAATTGTTTTCAGCGCTTCTGATGTACCGGCTGCTTCTACCGTTGACTTTAATCGACCATAGGCGTCATACTCATAGTCAGTCTTATTTTTTTTCCAGTCCAGTACGTAGTCGATATAACCATTTGTATCATAAACCGTCTCCGCTGCAGCTGAAGAGCATGTCGACGTTCCTACACGCGAAACCCGTGTTATTTTCAGCTCAGCCTGAATTGGCGCAAAACTGAAAGTGGTAGACGCGCCTTTCGCATCGGTCACGGTCGTTTCATTTTGCCCGTAAACGAAATTATCCGCCTCGCCATCGCCTTCCAGTGCACTACGGCGTACGCGACCGTCCGGATAATAGCTGTAGCGGCTATATCGAACGCTATTAATCGAGATACCTGTTAGCAGCGTGGCGGCTTGCGCCGCACTGGAATCCTCGTAATGATACTCGCGGATATCAGGGTCGGCATCCGGCGAAGTTACCTTCGTCAACATACCGTTTTGATTGTACGTATATTTCCAAGTATTGCCTGAAGGGTCTTGTACTTCAGCCACACGATGGTTTGCGCCCAACCGAAGTTGAACCTTCTGCCCAGCGTTATTGCTGACATCTATAATACCGCCAACACGGTGTTCAACTTTTATCAATTGTCCGGAAGCATTATTGTACGCCTTTTGGAGCACCCCAGCCTCGCTGTACTCATAAGTTCCCGATGGTGTCGATAGAGTATAGCCGACACCCTTTTCCCAAGTCAGCTGACCAGTGCGAAGAGCGGACTTTACGGAATAATATCCGCCAATGGCAAACCAATCATTTTTATCGAACAATTCTGGGTGGACAAAAGAATCTGCTTGGTAAAGGTATTTTGTGCCATCCGGTTCGATAAATGTGATCTCCTGGTATGCGTTCGACGACCATCTTTCAGTAGATTTTCTTCCGAAGCGTAGCGAAGGAAAATCGAGCGTCGACATCCAGTTAGCGCCAAATAAAGTGCCTGAGGCTTGCTGGCTGCGATATGTCCGCGTCAAATTAAACCCATATAGCCCCATTGACATGAAATCGACTTCGTCTTTAATCTTTTCCCCAGTTGTTATGATCACAGGCTTGCTCGTTGTGTTTGAGCAAGTTATCGCTGAATCATCCTCTGCCGGTGGCGCCGCAAGCGGGATTTCAACATCTTCATTGGTATTACCTGCGGTATCTTTCACTCCCCACGGCGAGTACGAGCCAAAGCCAGAAATATGCGGCCGTGGTGGCGGCTCAGCAGGCTCGCTAGGTCTCTGGCCGGTTATGTAGACCCGTTCCGCCTGAACCCAGTTGCCATCTGAGTCTTTATAATAATAGTATTCCTCTTTCGCTAAAGTCGGAGATGATATAAAGATGAGGGAAATCAAAGCAGCAATACGCTTCATTTTTTTCGACATATCGATCGATGACTCGTGCAAAAGACTTTTTCGTTGAACGACCATAATTGGGGAGTTATTAAGAAAATGTGCAGGTTAAGCCAAGCAGTACATATGACCGCAGCGATTATTGTCCACATGGCGCATTGCAGGCAACGAACGCATCGAAGAAAGCACGCCGTATAGCTGGTTATTGAACGTCAATTGAGTCCGAAGCTCGTGATAATGCACTGAGCATCTCGCTGTTCATAGTAAATGAACATTGGAATTTTCGCCGTCTTTGCCGTCATAACTGTGGCATAAAGACGGTTATGTTCTGCAACTGTCGATCCTCCTGGAAGCCCTAAACCCCCATTAGCGCACGTCGATGGCGTATGCCATAGCACGACAACAGTTGCGCCGTAGCTTTCTAGTTTCCAAGCAGTGGGCACTTCGGAAAAACCTGCGCCAAAGACATTTGGACTTAACGAAATCGCTAACGCTGCGATGCCGACGATTTTATACATATAAACCTCGCTATAAAAAGGAAAACTTTCTCTGCTTGTAATCTATTTGTCAACCACTCGTTCCGTAGTTCACTATTGACATTCGAAGCGGAGAAATATTTTATTTAATCAAAGAATGGACTTTTTGAAAATTTTCGACTTTTATAAGGAATGCCTACCATTATTTTAGCTTTCCTGAGCGATAAGTTAATGACTTACTTGGAGAGGCGTAAGTGCGTAAGTAACGCAACGTTTCCTTGTGGCACACAAATCACGTCATCAATTGTTCCAGCCAATTTCATGTCCATAGCTAACGCCATGCTGAGCAAAGCAAAATAAACGCCTTCCTGATGTTGTTGTTGCATCAATCCTATATATGGCAATGCTGTTGAACACGGAGGGCATTGCCATGCTGCAACACAAATGCACATGTACATTTTGGTCGCTGGCGCTCACTATTTCGACAACATCGCAGCCATCGAACTACCCGGCGGAGACGGAGCCGGTAATTAATGAAGAAGTAAATGCTAAGAGGATTTTTGTTTTCATTGAATTACTCATGAAAATTCATGACTCTATATTACAATTTTGGCAGACTCTATTTATGGACGACTATATAATCGACAGTTTCACGGTCGCCCCACACGTCACATACTCCCTTACCAATTACACTCACAGTTTTACCTACAGCATGGGCAGCGAGAAGGGCCGCAAGCATTGCACGTCCAGCGGCGGCATTTGGGCCAACTAAGTCAATTGCCCACTCATTGCCCGGACTGCAAGCCGGTGGGTTAGAAGCGGTTCCAGCACTAAAAAAGAGTTTGCCAGAACTCGAAACTAGGTAATTTCCCACGGGCCCCGAACTGGTTCCGCAAAGAGCTGGTCCCGACAAAGCGGCCATACTAAAAGCTAAGACGATTTTTTTCATTTTCATGTTTTTATCAGACACAGTATTTTTTGCCGTTAAGGAATCTTAAAAAAACAAATAATTTAGCAGCGAAATTTCTCGATCGCAACAACTGCTTAGTTGGTTCTTCAAAAAACTCGTCATAGTGTCTTGATTGCAACATAATTTACAATTACGCGAATGTTGTTGATTTACAAATAGATGTGTGTTAGGCACAACTCGAGAGGTAGAAGAACTTCCGGCGATAATTTCAAGCACGATTTTTACTCTTGATAAAATACGTTATCAAGAGTAAAGATGTTGGCGTGCACTACGCGATCGTGGCGTTGCGGGATGGCTCCTTCACACTGCTGCCCCCTCTAGGCCACGGACTAGGTTGGCGGGGTTTTACCTTGCGACAGAGCGATTTGAGGTGTAAAACGTAGCTTCGTATTCAGCCGCCGATTTGCGTGGCGAGGCAAATCGTGTCCTCGAAGAGTGGTGAGCGCGGCCACACTTTTTGTCCATCATAAGTGCGGGTAAGTACACTTATGACCGTTGTGAAGCAACGAAGCTTGATTGACCAGGTGCTCTTCAATCTTGTTCGGAAGTTACTTGTAGTCATCGGACAGTCGAGGCGTACGCGCTGACAGCAGTTTTGAATGTACTAGCTAGACTACTAAACATGTACAACATCGACAAAAAAACGTACCGCTTCGTAACTGTGCTTACAGCGGAAACGTGCGTTCTAGGCGTGCCTGTTGCCGTGTGGGACAACGCGTTCCTAGGTCGTTTTCAGCAGAACATGGCCCTGCACAAGGGGCTAACCGACAGGAAGCAAGCAGACATCAATCTAGCTGCACGGGGGAGCGAGGACCCCGGTTAGGTCCACCTGCGCGTCCTGCTCTAGGGTTATGTAATCGAATCGTTGTGCTGCCGAGCCCGGACCCTGGCGAATGCCATCATCGGGTTAAGGGTCTAGCCGTTGAGATAGTGCGCCATTCTGACGCTAGATAGCGGCGACTAGCTCCTCTGTCGAAATGATCAGCGAGCTTGCTGTAGTTCCAACGGCAGCAGCTAGCTGGAACACCGCTCGAACGGTAGGCTGCCGCTGACCACGCTCAATTAGACTAATGTAAGTCCTGTCAAGGCCTGCAGCATGCGCAGCCTGCTCCTGAGTGAGCTCAGCGCTTAAACGCGCCTCGCGAAACACTATTCCAAATGCTAAGCCTGGGTCCAATGATTTCTCCTCTTTGGAGAAATCATCCCTTTGCTGTATGATTAAGTCTTCGGACTATAGTCATCATTTCTTCAAGATTCGAGGGCGCCTTTGTGCAGGCAGCCTGGGATTGTTCCATCCTGCTCGTCGAAATGTATCGTTGAGCCGCTGCTTACTTACTTCAGTGCAATCATGGCGTTTGACTTACTCTGTACCTTGAATTCGGGCGCGCACGCAGATCTCTGCCTGCGCTACTGGGCATGCGACGACGAAGGAGTCTGGAAAGAGAGTTTGACCAGCCTTTGTCGGGCGTTTGCGCTCACAGCAGAGGCGTTAGAGAAACAAGTCTCGGATAACTCAGTCGCATACGCGCTCAAGATGCGCTGTAAGTGCTGTGGCATGCCTGAGTTTGCGGTAACCCGGGTTCAATTCGAGCGATTAGCACGTTTCACATCTCGATTCGCGCGGCCGTGTAACAATGTTAATTGTGAGCTCAAGCGCAACCCGCTCGATTTATTGAAAACGTTAGGGAAACACTGATTTAATCGGCGAGGTCTCGCCCGAAGCGAGCTGAGCTGGCACAATGGCGTATCGCATTTGCACAAGTTACATGATGAAGCAAACGAGCTTTTCCGACGTCGAGTTCGCCAGCAAGAAGAAGCTGACGCGGCGCGAGCGTTTTCTGGCCGAGATCGACGCGGCAACGCCGTGGCCTGCCCTGGTGGCAGCGCTGTTGCCGCACTATCCGAAAGGCGATGGTCGCGGTCGCCCACCGATCGGTCTGGAGCGCATGCTGCGCATGTACATTGCTCAACAGTGCCTTGGCCTGTCGGATGAAGGGATCGAGGACGCGATCTACGATATCCAGTCGGTGCGCGCGTTTGTCGGTATCGACCTCTCGCACGAATCGGCTCTTGACGCGACGACGCTGCTAAAGTTCCGCCGTTTGCTCGAAGAGAATGCGCTGACGCGCCGCATCTTCGATGAGATCAAGGGCCACCTTGCCAGCAAGGGCCTGACGATGCGCGAAGGGACCATCGTGGACGCCACCTTGATCGCAGCGCCACCGTCGACCAAGAACCGCGACAAGGAGCGCGATCCGGAGATGCATCAGTCGAAGAAAGGCAACGACTGGCACTTTGGCATGAAGGCACACGTTGGCGTGGACATGGCGACCGGGCTGGTTCATACCGTCGTCGGCACCGCTGGCAACGTAGCCGACGTGACGCAGGCGCACGCGCTGCTGCACGGCGGCGAGAAGGCCGTGCTGGGCGACGCTGGCTACCAGGGCGTGGCCAAGCGCCCCGAGAATGCGGGCAAGGCGATCGACTGGCATACGGCAATGCGGCCAAGCGTGCGCAAGGTGCTCAAGAAGAATCCGCTGGGCCGAGCCAAGGAAAAGCTCGAGCAAGCGAAGGCCAGCGTGCGCGCGAAGGTCGAGCATTGTTTCCAGGTCGTGAAGTGCCTGTTCAAACATCGCAAAACGCGCTACCGCGGACTAGCCAAGAACAACGCGCAGCTGTTCACGCTGTTCGCTTTCGCTAATCTGGTGCTGGCGCGAAGATTCATCGGGCGCATACACACCCAAGTTGCGTCCTGAGTGTGGAAAACGCTCAGGTAGTGCACAAAAAACGGATCAATTCTCCCTTCTGACTCATCACCGGGCCGAGATTTCGCTGTTGCGCGCCGCAATTACGAGAACACCGTAGAAGCAATCGGAAACTGATTAGTTCAGCGCTTCCTTAGACTCACTCAACCGGCGCGCTGACGTCATCGAAGAGAAGCTTCAGGCACTACGCCGGCAACTTCAGCCTGTCGAGTATGCGTCGCTGAACGTAGTTGATGCATTCTATTTATACTCCCTTTTAGTCGCGTCCGTAGGCGCCTGGTACAACGATGAGCTACCGGCGAATGACTCTCTACGAGCTAAAGTAGCGCCTACGCTCCTGTTGACAGAAAAGGCATACGAGCGGCTACGTTCTCTTTCAGTTATCGTGCCTAGCATTCACTCACCTTTGCAGTCTTTTAATATCGCAGGTGGCAAGAACAGTCCAATCACATACGATCCTCTACGTGTTAGTTGGACGCTTGCAAGAGATACAAACGGCCACGTTAAGGATCATTTAGTAGCTTTGCTGCGGAGCATAATCAGGTCGGCAGATGAAGCAAGCCGCCGGCAGATCCGTCAGGCTCTTGTCGAGCATGAATGCATAAATCTAATTGGTGGCAAACTGGCCAGTTTAAACATCAGTTTGAATCGAGCGACAGAATCACAGTTGCGTTCGGCACTCGAACCTATGTTGCGTAATCTCCCGGCAAAGGCGGTTATCCTTTTCATAAATGAGATTTTTATTGATCAGCGGTTTTGGGGCAAGTTTAAAAAGGCTAGAAGAGACACCGCTGTTTCGACTACAGTGGCTAAAATAGAAAAGTACGCAAAGGCAATGCCGCGGTTTAAATTGGCCGCAGATGCCTCGGAGCCGCTTAATGATCAGATACTTCTGGAGGGCGATTCGGTGATGTTGAATATTTTTTGCCAATTTCTTTCGGAGCAGTCTCAGCGCGCACGCAGCGATTGATCCTTGAGTGACAACATACGTTTGCGAGCCGATACACCAATTGCGTCGGGGAGGCTATCTATTTTTTTCGGAAGTACAATAATGATTGCGCATCCGCTCATGGGTGTACAACGGATTGTCCGGCAGGGCCGTGCAGAAATATTTTTCGAAAAGTCTGCTGTGGATTAAAAGCAAATGGATTTAAACGCGTTGCATACTAAGCTCGAGCAATTGGATGAGCTTGGTATCCAAGTTCTCGACTGGCCTGACTTGAAGCGCCTTCTAGGCGAATATTCCCCTAATCTAGTTAACAGAGTTGTGCAGAATGCGTTACGCGAGAAGGTATTGCAGCGGGTAGCTAGAGGTGTTTTTGTGAACCTGCATGCGCGGTCACGCAAGAGCTATCTGATCGAAGAGATAGCATGCGTCCTTAGAAAGGGATACTTCAATTATGTTAGCTTGGAATCTATTCTTTCTGAATTCGGGGTCATTTCTCAGATTATGATCAGCCGGATTACCATCATGACTACCGGGCGGAAAGGAACATTTCATACACCCTATGGAATCATAGAATTTACACATTCCGCTCGTAGATTGGATTCGCTTGTTGCACGAACGTTGCACATCGAAGGGAGACCGCTCCGCATTGCGACTAAGCGCGCAGGTGTTGCGGACCTGCTACGTGTAGGGCGTAATATCAGCATGATCGATTGGGAGGAACTCGCTGACGATGATTTCAAAGTAGACGATTAAAGTTTCGAATTAGCGGTTCTACTGTCGCTTACAAACAGTTCTTGAGCTCAATCGCCTAAGCGGTGGAACTCGCTGTTCTATTTGCATAAGAATAAGCCGTAAATGAGTGGGCAGCGCATTGCGACGGGTAGAACTGTGATGCGAGAACGAGACGTTTCTGACTGAACGGGTGTTGTGATTCGCCGAGGGGCGTAAGACTGGGCACATCGCCAGACGGAACAACAGGCATTTTTCGAAAGCGAATTGCGCTGTCACGCTTGCAATCACGCAAGTTTCGACCCTCATGTTGTACCGCTGCATTTGATTGTCGAAGATGTTCCAGAAGATTTCGACAGATTTTGAACTACACATGCCGGCCCATCCTGGCAAGATACCATTTATAGAGAGAAATATGGCCGAGCGAATAATAGACGATGCCAATTCGGCATTTTCGCTAGATAACACTGTAGATTTTATGCTTCTTGCAAAATTCAGTGAGTTGGAGTGCCGATCAGCTGATGCCGGTCGACCAATTAGTGTAGATCTGGAAAAATTATGCCGATTCGCTAACGTTGTCGGTAAGAATACAGCCCGCTATCTGGAAGAGAGGATGGTGCTTTGGCTGCGTAATGAACATAAGGCTGCGGTTTCTGTTAGCGATACAGCGCGAGCGGAAACAATAGATTCGCTGATCAGGTCTCAATTCGATCAGCGGGTCTGACTGTTTGCAACCGAGAGCTTAGTAACGGCATGGAACGCCCTTATAAACGTGGAAATGCGTTATAGAAGGTAATGACCTATAGCACGATTTAATTGGCAGGCCTACAGCACATAACCTAGATGCTCATCTCATAATCTTAAAATTTTGGAATTTATGAAGAAGCTCAGTTGGGCGAATGAGATATCTACCAAGTAATCTGTTTTATAGAATGGATGATGATGATGATGACGGATCAAGTGCCGACTAAACCTTTAGAGATTTCATCCGATCGGAAAGCTGAGGCATCGTTTGGAGCACAGGACACAAAACAGTTTGCCGAGGAAGATAACGCTGAGCTAGTTGCGCAGCTCCGACAGGACGCAATGGATCGGAGGGCGGCACTATATAGAGCAGGGGAGCTTCTTGACTCTGCCGAACTGTGTAAACGTCTCGGAATTACACAGCAAAGCCTAATTGTTGCGGTGCGCGAAAAACGTATTTTCGAAATCGAGGGGCCAGGCCGGGCCATATGGTACCCAAGCTTTTTTGTGACTAGCGCGGCAACTCGGGGCAATCTTGAGCGAGTTTCTGTAGCTCTAGACGACTTGCCAGGTGACGCTAAATGGTAATTTTTTATAACACCGAAGTATTCTCTAGACGAAAGTACTCCCTTGGCTTCACTAGATCGGGGTGAGGTAAGTCGTGTCCTCTCCGCTGCGGTCGGATATAAGGAACGCCGACTTGGGCGTTAGCTCATCGATGCGGTTAAAGCTAGCATTACAGCTAAACAAAATATCGCATTTATTAAGCTTAACTACTAACGGAGAGAGATATGAGGTTGTTAGTTTTGTCTGATCTTCATTTGGAGGTCTGGGGCGCTCACGTGCCACGGATCGATGTATCGATTAGCAGGCCCGACGTCGTAATTCTCGCTGGTGACATTCACACAAAATTTCGTGCGCCTTCGTGGGCTGCAGAAATTTTTCGGGAATTACCGGTAGTCTACGTTGCTGGAAACCACGAATTCTATGGAGACTCAATTGAAAAAACAGGAGAGGCGATTGCCCAGGAATGTGCCCGTTACCCCAACATATATCCTCTCAACTGCGGGGAGTACATTTATAGAGGCGTTCGTTTTTTAGGTGCGACTCTCTGGACTGATTTTTCCCTGTTTGGCCCTGATCGCAAGTGGAGCGCGATGCTCGACGCTCGTACTGTAATGAATGACTACCGACGTATCAGCGTCGCGACTTCCGGGTACAGGAAACTGCAACCGCAAGACACTGTTCGCCTACATGTCAAGACCCGCTTGGTTATAGACGCGTTTAGTGAACAATTCATGGCGCTTGGCCTGCCATTGTTTAAGTGCCTGAATCGGCGTCTGGTGCTTTAACGCCCGCTGTGGGATGTTGTGGTTGTAGATCTTAACGTAATTGCGCAGCGTCGATTCAAGCTCGGCTGCTGAACCAAAACGGGTCTGATTGACGATGTCGCTGATACGGCCATTGAACCGCTCGACCATGCCATTGGTTTGCGGATGGCGTGGCGGAATAAGGCGGTGCTCGATATCGAATTGCTTGCATAGCCGGTCAAACAGGTGCCGCCCGCTGGGCTCCTTGTTTTTGCCCTTGGCGGTAAAGCGGTCGGTGAACTGGCTGCCGTTATCGGTGAGCAGTTTGACGATCTTGACGGGGCATGCCGCGCGCGCCTTGGCCAGGAAATCGGCACTGCTGCTTTCAGTCTGGTCAGCATAGATCTCGATGAATACCCAGCGCGTGGCGCGGTCGATGGCGACGAACAGGTAGCGCCTTGCAGACTCGTCCGGCATCTGCGGCAGGTACTTGATATCGATGTGGATGAAGCCGGGCTCGTAGTCCTTGAAGGTTTTCTTCGTTGCCGGCGCGCCGTCGTCCTGCGTGACCAGGTTGCGCAAGTCGGAAACGCCGTGACGGCGCAGGCAGCGCCCCAGGCCGGCGCGTGAAACGGCCGGATTGATGAACTCTCGCGTGACTGCCAGTAGGTCGTCAGTGGGCAGCAGCAGGGTCTTGCGCAGCTCGACGACGATCAGCTCTTGTTCAGGCGTGAGCGTCGTGTTCAGGGTCTTGGGGCAATGAGAACCGTCGACCGGGCTGTCGCGATCCTGCCATTTCCTGATAGTCTGCCGCGTGACGTTGTAGAGCCGGGCCAGTTCCGCTTGTGGCAACGTCGAGTTCTTGATTTCTTCGCGGATCAGGTGCGTCGTTCGTGCTCGGCTGTGCAAGGCTTGGGTCATCAGGCTACCAGTAAAAGATCAGGTTGGAACAGTGTACGCAAAACGTGCCTCGCTTTGAAGAGGGGCCAGCTACGGACGGGTACATGATCCCACGAGTCTAAACACCTACACACCGTGCAACGAACATGGCTTCAAGAAAAACTTGATGAGCCGTTCGCTGGACGTACGGTTGTCGTTACCCACATGGCGCCTTCAATGCGCTCGGTTGCTCCTGAATACGCAGCAGATCCAGTTTCGGCTGCATTCGCTTCGAACCTAGACGAAATGGTAGTGAAGGCAGATGTTTGGGTACATGGCCATACGCACAGTAGTTTCGATTACGAAGTGGGAGAATGTCGTGTCGTCGCCAACCCGCTCGGATATCTGATGCGGAATGGCGGTGCTGAAAACGAAGAGTTTGACCCCAATTTTATTGTTCAGCTAGAGCGCTGACCTCTTCCATGTCAGCATCATTTGTACCATCACAACTGTACTGAATCGCCCGGGTTTTGTAGAGCCCCATTCTTAAGAAAATGGAGCCATGAAAAAGCAACCCAAGTATTCCCCCGAAGTCATCGAGCGCGCTGTACGCATGATTAGCGAAGCCGGCAGCCAGTACGAATCGCAGTGGGCTGCAATCACGTGGATCGCCGCCAAGATCGGCTGCGCCCCAGAGACGCTGCGTCGCTGGATGCGCCAGCTGGAGCGCGATACTGACTAGCGGCAAGGACCCTCCACTACCGAAAAGGAGCGCGTCAAGCCGCGCGAGCGAGAAGTGCGCGAACTGCCTAAGGCGAACGAGATTCTTCGTTTGGCGAGCGCATTTTTCGCCCAGGCGGAGCTCGGCCGCCACTTCAAGCCGTGAGGGCTTTCATCGACCGGTACTGCCATGCCTACGCTGTCGAGCCGATCTGCAAGGTGATGTAGGTCGCGCCGTCGGGCTACTGGCGCCATGCTGCGCAGCAACGCAACTCGGCGTTGCGCTGTGCCCATGTCCAATGCGACGACGTGCTGAGCGTCGACCTAGAGCGTGCCTGGTAGCGAACCTGCAGGTCTACGGGGCCGACAAAGTTTAGCGCCAGCTGAGGCCTGAGGGGACAGATGTGACCTGCTGCACCGTGGGGCGCCTGATGCGCAAGGCTGGCCTGTATGGCGTCAGGCCAGGCAAACTAGTGCGCACGACGGTAGCCGATGCGAAGGCGCCGTCCCCGCTCGACCGGGTGAACCGCCAGTTCAAGGTCCAGCGACCAAATCATCTGTGGGTCAGCGATTTCGCTTAAGTCTCGACCCGGCAGGGTTCGTCTATGTCGCCTTCATGATCGACGTTTTTGCCAGGCGCATCCTAGGCTGGCGCGTCAGCTGCTTGATGCGGACCGACTTCGTGCTCGACGCCTTGGAACAGGCCCTGTGCGCTCGCTAGCCCGAACGCAACGAGCTCGCCCACCATAGCGATAGCGGCTCGCGATACATATCGATAATGTAAAGCGAGCGCTTGGCAGAAGCGGGCATCGAGCCCTCTGTAGGGAGCAAGGCCGACAGTTACGATAATGCCTTGGCCGAGACTATCAACGGGCTCTACAAGGCTGAGCTGATCCACCAGCGCGCACCCTGGAAGACGCGTGAGGCCGTCGATTGGCCACGCTGAAGTGGGTTTCCTAGTTCAACCACCACCGCCTGCTGGAACCGCTCGGCTAGATACCGCCAGCAGAAGCGGAGGCAAACTATCACAAGCAACTGAGCAGTCAAGCAGTCTGATCTGCATTGGCGAAATTAGACACTTCCGGACGCGAGTTTTTGGTCAATAATTCCTTTGCGGGAGGGCTTGACCATGAAGCGCAAACATTTTCCTGCAGAACAGATCGTATCGGTCTTGAAGCAGGCCGAACTGGGCATGGCGGTCGGCGACATTGTCCGGCAGCTTGGCATTTCTGAGCAGACGTTTTACCGCTGGAAGAAGCAGTACGGCGGTCTGCAATCCGAAGGCGTGCGGGAGCTCAAGATCCTGCAGGACGAGAACGCACGGCTGAAGAAATTGGTAGCTGAGCTGAGTCTGGACAAAGCGATCCTGCAGGACGTCGCCTCAAAAAAGTGGGGCGGCCCGCGCTGAAGCGTGAGGTGGTCGATTACATCATCGATCACTACGGATTGAAACTGGCGCGGGCCTGCCGGCTGATCAAGCAAGTGCGTAGCACGCAGTATTTGTCGAGCAAGAAGGATCCAAAGCTGGCACTGCGCCAACGCTTGCGTGAGCTGGCCCAGGTACGCGTTCGTTGGGGCTACCGGCGCCTGCACGTACTGCTCAAGCGCGAAGGCTTTCAACTGGGCGTCAATCAGACCTACCGCTGGTATTGCCTGGAGCAGTTGCAGTTGCGCGCCTGGCGCAAGAAGCGGCGCAAGAGCGCAGTGGCTCGCCAGGCGCGCATGCAGCCACGTCGAGCGAACGACGCATGGAGCATGGATTTTGTAGCGGACCAACTCGCAGACGGAACGAAAATTCGACTGCTGACGATTATCGACATTTACAGCCGGGAGTCCTTGGCCATCGTGGCCGGCCATCGCTTGCGCGGAGAAGACGTCGTAACTGCACTCAACCGGATCGTCGCAAAACGCCCGGCCCCGAAATGCCTGTTCGTCGACAACGGGAGCGAATTTTCGGGACAGATGCTGGACCTGTGGGCCTACCACCATCAGACCAGGATCGATTTCAGCCGGCCAGGCAAGCCGACCGACAACTGCTTCATCGAAACGTTCAACGGATCGCTACGTGATGAATGCCTTAACGTCCACTGGTTTTCCTCACTGGCCGAGGTCGAGTCCGTCGTGGAGGCATGGCGCATTGACTACAATGAGATTCGGCCTCACATGGCTCTCAAAGACCAAACCCCGACGGCCTTCGCTCGGAGCGCGGTTTCTGGAGGGCCGGAAATAGGCCATTGACCGACCAAATCCTCAGGTCCAAAGTGTCCATGGAATCCAAGCGGATCAAGTCCCCGCCTGACTCACACTAATCGGCGTCCACGAAAGCCGGGGCAATTCATTTACCAACTAGGAGTGTCCAGAAAAGTCAGGGTACCTCAGGTATTGCACGCTCGATTGAACTACTGAACGAAGCCTCAATCAGCGAGTTGCCCGCGTAAGCTCAGTCGTGTTGTGGTTTTCAAACAACATAATTCTAGGTTCGCATAGGCTACAGGAAGCGACCTGTAAAGATTGCATAAGAAGTTCTGTGTAAAGATCTCCATCAAGGATTCCCTATGTAGGGTGGAATCTTGACATAAATTGTATGCGCATTAGGAAGGACAGCTATGCCCTGCTCGACATCCTGCTGACGCTGCGCGAGCGCGCGCCGATCCACTTCGATATCGTCGCCGTGAATCTCGACCAGAAGCAGCCGAATTTTCCTCCGGAAGTGCTGCCGGCCTACCTGGATAAACTGGGCGTGGATTACCACATCGAAAACCAGGACACCTACAGCATCGTCAAGCGCCTGATCCCGGAAGGCAAAACGACTTGCTCGCTGTGCTCGCGCCTGCGCCGCGGCATCCTGTACCGTGTCGCCGATGAACTCGGCTGCAACAAGATCGCCCTCGGCCACCACCGCGACGACATCCTCGAGACCTTCTTCCTGAACATGTTCTTCGGCGGGAAGCTGAAAGGGATGCCGGCGAAGCTGGTGTCCGACGACGGCAAGCACATGGTGATCCGCCCGCTGGCCTATGTGAAGGAAGCCGACACCGAGCGCTATGCGCAAGTAAAAGGCTTCCCGATCATCCCGTGCGACCTGTGCGGGTCGCAGGAAAACCTGCAGCGCAAGCAAATCAAGGCGATGCTGCGTGGGTGGGAAAAGACGCATCCGGGGCGCGTCGACAACATCTACTCGTCGCTGTCGACCGTCGTGCCCTCGCACCTGCAGGACCGTAACCTGTTCGGTTTTGTCGATTTGAAAACCGATGGCGTGGCCAATCCACTGGGGGATATCGCGTTTGACGAGGAGCCGTGCTCGACGCCGGCCGTGAATACGATTTCGCTTACACAGTTATAAGCAGTTTCGGCCATCCGGCCTATCGAAAAACGGCAGAGTGCTTACTCTGCCGTTTTTTATTTGCATTAAGAATATTAATGACAAATAACTGCAATTGACGCGCAGTGTCCGGCGCCTCGATCATGCGCTCAAAGCGCAGGCCGAGTTTTTCGAGCAGGCGGATGGAAGCACTGTTATCGGGACGCACAGTGGCGACGATGCGTGTTAAACCCAGCTGCGCCGCATGCGCCAACACGCCCTGCGCCGCCTCGAACGCATAGCCCTGCCCGCCATACTGCGGCAGGAAGGCATAGCCGATATCGACATCGTCGAGAAAATCGCGTTTTGCCAGGCCGCATACGCCGATCGGGCAGCCGTTCTCCCGGAGTTCAACCACGTCGAAGCCGAAGCCGAGACGCGCGTTCATTTGCATCGGACCTTTGACGATGTAATCGCGTGCGCCCTCGATCGTCCGGATGCCGCGGTCGCCAATAAACCGGTGCCAGGCTGGGTCGTTGAGGAGGCCCAACATGAACTCGGCATCGCTCGGTGCCATGTGGCGCACGCGCAGCCGTTCGGTCTGCAGGACAATCTTCAAGGGCTCCTCCGGACATTCAGTTTGTCGCTGGAAAGAATAGCACCGATAGCGCCATGCCGCGACGGTGGCCGGATATGATAAGTTCATGCTCGCTCATCACCCATCGAAGGAAACGTCATGCCCCTGTTCCCGCGCCTGTCCGGCGCCTGCGCCCTCTTCCTCGCCCTGCTGGCGCCCTGCGCCGCCATTGCGGAGCCGTCGATGATCTACCTGGTCCGCCATGGCGAAAAGGCGCTTGAAGGCAAGGACCCCGAGCTGGCGCCGCAAGGCCAGCAGCGTGCGCAGAATATCGCGGCGATGCTGGCTAAAACCGGCATCGCGCACATCTTCAGCACGGCGACGAATCGCACGCGCCAGACCGCGCAACCGCTGGCGCAGGCGAGCGGCCTGACTGTGCAAATCTACGATCCGAAAGCACCGCAAGCCCTGGTGGCGAAAGTGAAAACACTGAGCGACCCGGTGCTGGTCGTGGGCCATTCGAACACGCTGCCGGAACTGGTGCGCCTGTTCGGCGGCCAGCCGGGGCCTGATATCGCCGACAACGAATACGACCGCGTCTATCAACTGGTACCGGGCGCGGGCGGGACCATGTCCACCGTACTGTTCACGTCATTGCCGCTGACGGGCGCAGCACCTTGATACCAGCGGCGCCCATTTCCTAATTCCTGGCGAGCGCGCCAGGCAGGAGAGGTGGCACCCGGGATGGCGTCGTCTGGCCGCGTCCGACACGGTCGCCGATGTCGTGGCATTGGAGCTCCGCGGTACGCTTCGTCGCCGGATAAGCGGTGAAGGTCCAGAATTGCTCGCGCCAGAACGGACATCGACCGAAATCCCCATGGTTCTGCGGTGATCCGTCGCGTACACCGAACCGCGTCAGATAAACGC
The DNA here is from genome assembly GCF_051262535.1 of Massilia sp. CMS3.1. Taxonomy (NCBI): domain Bacteria; kingdom Pseudomonadati; phylum Pseudomonadota; class Betaproteobacteria; order Burkholderiales; family Oxalobacteraceae; genus Massilia; species Massilia sp. CMS3.1. The sequence continues at coordinate 21,286 of NZ_JBIMES010000006.1, forward strand.
GTCTGCGCACGTTTTCTTCCATGAACACCTGGTTTGCACTGCGCAGCATGTTGAACCAAGAACCCGAGGTGCGGTCCTGGAATGAATTAATGTCGGCCAGCGTATCGTCGATCCAGATGAGCAGGCTGCCGCGTGGGATCACGTCGTAGTAATGCGCTTCATTGACCTCACGCTCCGGATGCAGCGACAAGTGATAGAACCGTGTTCTCTGGTTCGCCTCGAGATAAGGTGCCACCACTGTTTCCACATCTTTCAGGCGCGCTGCGGCGCCCATGTAGACGATCTGGTCGAAGCGGATGCGCGGATACTTGGCAAGAATATTATTTGCAATGATCGTTCCCATGCTATGCCCGACCAGAATGGTGGGCAATTGCTGGAATTTTTTTGCTTCCTCTTCCCATCGGCGGAAAAATTCGGCCGCTGCAGTCGAGGCGGCACTCACCGGGGACCCTGGCGCTTTTTGCTCCTGGACGCTCTCCTTTTCTTCCGTCGTTCTTCCCTGAAAACTGCGCGCCTTACGCAATACCAGATCGGCACGCCGCAACATCGAATTCCAGGCGCCTTTGCCCAATCCATCGATCAAGGGTGCGGTAACGAGTTTGATGGGATTGGCCCGCAGCACGTCCTCGGCATCGGAATGGCCAAACTCTTTTCCGGACAAGCGCAGCTGGAACTCTCCCGCCTTTGTCAGCGTCTCGAGACTGCGCGCTGCCGCGCGCTCCTCGGCGGTCTGGTAGCGAGGACTCAGACTGCGTTGTCCAAACACCACATTGTAGACAGCGGCAGGAATATGCACGACCGAGCGCGTGAGGTCTTCCACAAACACAATGGGGGAGGTAACAACGCCAGGGAAATGGCGAGACATGCCGCGCCGAATCAGGAACAGGTGATCACGATAATTACCTGGAAAACCGGAATCCCAAGAAATAAACAGCGGGTAACTCCCGTCCTTTAACATACGCGCACGCACCCGGTCGACACGATCGGTGGCGTTCTCAAAGGAATTCAAGCCGCCGTGAATGAATATCGTCAGCTTTAATGGCGTGCCGCCAGCAGCCTGCCGATCTTTATTGATCAATGCAATATGCGCGAATATAGCTTCCAGGTACGCTTGCTCGTCTTCCACGATTTCTCGCGTATAAGGATTGAGGAGCTCGCCCTGCGATCCAATGTAGATCTGGTAGAGACGTGCATTGCCTTCATTTAAACCGTCCAATGCCGTTTTTGCCCAGGTTTCTCGTGAGTGGTTCGTGGCGCAACCGGCGAGCAAGGTCAGCATGAGTACCAGACACACAGCGAATGACTTAGCGAAGAAACCGTCCTTGTGCCGGTACATTGCTGTCTCCTCTCGCTGCATCAAAGGAAATTGGTATTTGTAAATTTAATCGGTTTCAATCGCCCTTGCTTTACTCTAGCACCGCGTTGATATACCCCTCCTCAAAAAATTTTTGATTATGCAAAGCGCTACAGTTTTTTATTGGTCGCGCGATTCTTTCATCGAATATATTAATAACAATATTATGGCGGCAAGCAGCCCCCGCTGCGCGGCCTTAGGGAACCGCTGATTTAATCAACCGCTGACCTAGCGAGCTGTCACAATAGCGTACCCAACCAATCTGACCAATGATGCATCGAACTTTTCCCGGCGCCGAGTGCCCGGTAAGACGGAGCAAACTCGGCGCGACCGTTTCTTGCAGAGATCGGGACTGCAAGACCGGAACCGATTGCCGTGTTTCTACCCGAAACAATCCTTTTACATATAACCCAACATGAAGAAAAATACGATTTTGCTGCTGCCGGGCCTCAGCAACTCCGGACCGGAACATTGGCAGACTCACTGGGAGCGGGAGTGCGGTTACGAGAGGGTGCTTCAGGACGATTGGGATACGCCATGTGTCCAAGATTGGGTCGAGCGTTTACAGGCACGTATCGTGGCGGATGACACGCCAAAAATTCTTGTCGCCCACTCCCTCGCCTGCTGCTTAGTTGCCCACTGGGCGCGAGCACATCGCGGCCCAGTGGCGGGTTCGCTTCTGGTGGCACCGAGCGATGTTGAAGGACCGAATTACCCACCCGGGACGGTCGGGTTCGTACCAATGCCACTCAGCGTTCTGCCCTTCCCGACGATGGTCGTAGCTAGTACTGACGATGAATACGTCCCGCTCGCTCGTGGCCGGCACTTTGCCCAAGCATGGGGAAGCGACTATCGGCTCATCGGCCCTCGCGGACATATCGGCAGTGCCGCCAAGCTTGGAACGTGGCAGGAAGGCCAAGCGCTGCTCGCAGAGCTGCAAGACGCGCGTCCAAGGGCCGGGCACACACAGACGTTGCGTTAGGCACAAGCTAATCTATACACCGAGTTTCTCGGCCGACGCGCCCGATTACCGCACTCAGGAATCTCATCTTTGGTCATACACCAATGAAGCAAACAAGTTTTTCCGAAGCGGAAGGCACGGCTGGCAACGTGGCCGACGTGACGCAGGCGCATGCACTACTGCACGGTGGCGAGAAAGTAGTGCTGGGTGATGCCGGTTATCAGGGCCCAGCGTGCGTCAGGTGCTTAATAAAAATGAGCTGGGTCGAGCCAAGGAAAAACTGGAGCAGGCGAAGGCCAGCGTGCGAGCCAAGCTTGAGCACGGCTGCCATGTCGTGAAGTGCCTGTGAACACGATTAATTCAGCGTTTTCTTAGCGGCCTTTACAGCGCACGCTCGATGCCGATGCGGATGCTGGCCATGCCTTCCCAGGTCAGCACCCGGGTGACCACGCTGCCGTCAGGCGCACGGTAAGCCCTGCCGGTCTGCTGGCTGCGGCCCAGCGCGTTGGCCACGCTCACGCGCGCGCGCCACTGGGCATCCAACTTGCGCGTCCAGTACATATCCATCTGGGCCACCCTGCCGCGCCAGGTGGCGACGCCATCGGGCGAGCGGCTCGTTGCGCTGCCGCGCACATTGAGATTCGCGCCCGCATCCCACACGCTCCCGGCGCGGTAGTCGATGCCGGCGTTGAGCGTGAACCTGGGCAAACAATGCCATGCGCTCGACCCGCGCCGTGTAGTCCTGCAGCCGCCGCGCCGCGCCTGCGGCGCCGCCAAACGTATCGGATTGATTCCGGTGTTCGCCGCGCGCCGTGCGGCTGGCGTCCCAGCCCAGTCCCAGGCTGTGCGCGGCACCCAGGGGTGCCAGGTATTTGCCGTTCAGGCTGGCCGTGCGCTCGTCCGCGCCCGAGGCCACGGCACGCGCAAGACCGGCAGTGCCGTCCGGCCGGGCACCGCGAAACAGGTAGTCGCCGCGGCGCCGGCTGGCGTCGACCACGCCTTTCACGGTTAACTTGCCGGCGCCGTCAATGCGGTGCGTCCAGGCGAGGTCGCTGCGCAGGCTGGCGACGTGCGAGGCTGAGCTGGCGACACTGTCCGGGTAGGCAGTCGGTTCGCCCAGAAACGTCTCCTCGCCCTGGATGCCGGCGCTGTGCGCGCGTGTCAGGGCGGCGAGCGTTTGCCAGCCCAGGGTGTCGCCATTGTCGAAGGTCCAGTTCAGGCGCGGCGTGATATTGACGCGCTTGTTGGCCGAGCGTCCCACCTCGGTGGAGCGGCGCGCCTCACGCCTGGCGTTCACACTGTCAAGCGTCTCGTCGATGCGGATACTGTCGATGCGCGCGCTGCGCTCGACACTGGCGCCTGCAGACCAGGCAAGGCTGCCGCTCTTGCCGCTGGCCTGGGTCGATGCCGACGGGCTCCACTGGCCGCGCCCGTAGCTGCTCGCCACCTTGTCCTCGCGCCGCGCGCCCCCTGGGCGCTTGCGCAGCACGATGTTGATGCTGCCGGCGATCGCCTGCGCGCTGCGGTCGGCCGTCGGGCTGCGCGCAATCTCGATGCGTTCTACCAGCTCGGGCGCGATCGAATCGATCGCAAACCCTTGCGGCACCGGCTCGCCGTCGACCAGGATCTGCGTATAGCCGGTGCCGAGCCCGCGCATGCGCACTTCGCTGCCGACGACCGAAACGCCGCTCTGGCGCCTGAGCACATCGGCCACATTGCCGTCGCCGTAGGCGGCAATCTCGGCGCGCCCGACCACGCGCCTGGCAGCTGCGGCATCGAGCTGCTCGGCCGCGCCCCTGACTTCGACGCGCGCCGGCGCTGGCGATGAAGGCGCTTCCTGCGCAGCGCCATACGGCAACGGGGACAGCAGCAGCAACAGCAACAGGGGCAAGCATTTCATGGGTGAATCGCGAAAGTGAGATGGAGTGTCCGATTCTAGAGGCCGCCATTGTACGTGGCGGGTGGCGTGTGACGAAGGGCCGCCGGCGTGTGACGAGCGCCGCCGCCGCCCTGTTTTTACCGCGTCTGGCGCTGCTATACTCGGCCCACCATGAATCAACGACAACGCAGAATCGCTCGCACGCTGCTGGTCCACATCACCTTCTGGACCCTGCTGTGCGCGGCCGGTGCGCTCGGCATGTACGCCGACCACGTCAAGCTCGGACGCCCCGCATCGTATCCGTTCCAGCTCCTCAACTGGTGGAGCGGGCACGTGCCGGTGATGGCGCTCAGTACCACCCTCGGCCTCGTACTTGCACGCCACCCCGCCCTGTTCACCGACCACCGCAACACGCTGCGGGTGTATGCCGGCCTGGTCTTCCTGTTCGTACCGCTGGAAATGTTCTTTCTGAGCTGTACCGACGTCCTGCTGCGCGGCGAAACGCTGACCCTCGCCAGCGGCTGGACCGAACTGGGGAACATGGGCAAGCTGACCTGGTTCACCGAAACGGCCTGGATCACGGGTACCTTCATCGCGATGATCGCCGTTGGCAATCTGCGCGAAGCGCGCGCCCGTAGCGAAGCGTTCCAGCGCGCCCAGGCGGAAAACATGAACCTGCACCTGGCCCTCGAACAGCAGCGCATGCTGGCGCTGCGCGCCCAGTTGGAGCCCCATTTCATCTTCAATGCATTGAACGCTATCAGCGCCCTGGTGCGCGCCGGCGACAAGCATGACGCGCTGGCCGGCATCGGGCGCCTCTCGGACCTGCTGCGCTATGCCTTGTCCGCCACCCAGCGCGAACAGGCGACGATCGACGAGGAGCTCGGTTTTGTGCGCGACTACCTGGCCTTGCAGCGCCTGCGCTACGGCGATCGCCTGCGTATCCGCATCGAGGGCGACGACGAGGCAGTGCGCCGTGGCGAATGCCCGCCGCTGCTCTTGCAGCCCTTGATCGAGAACGCGCTGCGCCACGACCTCGATTGCCACGATGGCGTCGGCGACATCCGCCTGTCGTTCGAAAGAACTGCCAAGGAACTCCTGATCCGGGTGATGAATCCGGTCAGTGAATGGGCCTCGCCGAACCCGGGCACGGGTCTTGGCCTGTCGAATACGCGGGCGATCCACGCGCGTCGCTGCGCACCGAACGGCAGGGCGAGAATTTTCTTGCCGAGATCAGCCTGCCGCTGGCGCTGCGGGATTGACGAACCTGAACATTCATTACGCAATCGTCGACGACGAAGAGCCCGGCCGCACCAATTTGCGCCTGGCGATGGAGGCGCACGCGGGTTGGCAGCTCGCGTTCGAGGCCGACAGCGCCGCGCGTGCGCGCGAGGCGCTGGCCGGCTGCCGCATCGACCTGCTGTTCCTCGATATCCAGATGCCGCGCGAGTCGGGCCTGCTGCTGGCGCGCGAACTGGGGCGCATGATAGAACCGCCCCTGGTGGTGTTCGTCACCGCCCACAGCGCGCACGCGATCGAGGCCTTCGAGGTGCACGCGCTCGACTACCTGTTGAAACCCCTGAACGACGCGCGCCTGGCGCAGGCCGTCGAGCGGGCGGCGCTGCTGCTGGCCGGGCGTCAGCGCGGCGCCTATGGCCGGGCGCTGCATGCCTATACCGAAGGACCGGCCTACCTGGAGCAGATCAGCGTGCGCTCGGTCGGCCGGATCGACCAGGTGCGGGTGGCCGACATTCTCTGGATCGAAGCGCAAGGCAATTATGTGGCGCTGCATACGGCGGCGGGATCGCCGCTGCACCGGGTAGCGCTGAGCCGCCTGGAAGAACACCTGGATCCGGCGCAGTTTTTGCGGGTGCACCGGAGCAGCATCGTGCGGCGCGAGCAGGTCGCGGGGCTGAGCGTGGCGGGGGATGGGAGTTATGCGCTGCGCCTGCGCGGCACGGCGGAGGTGCCGGTGAGCGAGCGGTATGTCGGGGCCGTGCGGGAGTTGCTGGGGGCCTGATACCGTCGACTGTGTCGACTGCTCGACGGGTTGACCGCGTGGACTCGAGAGCGGTTCGCCGCCCGGCCCACGCGGGATTACCCTTCGCGTTACGGCGCGACGTTCGTACGCAGCACCGGGTACAAATTCAAACGTTCATCCCACGACGAGTGGCGGCGCGCGAAAAACTCGAGGCGTGCGTGCGCGTTCTGCGCGAACGCCGGGTCGCTCTCGATGCGGCGCCTGAATTCGGCAGCCAGCGCCGGGTTGGCCGCCATCTGCTCGCGCGCGACGTCCTCGGCGACATACTCTTCCATGTATTCCTTGCGCTCGAAGGCGTTGTTGAACAGACCCCAGGCAAGCAGCGAGTCCGGCGCCTGCGGTTCCAGCATCGCCATCACCAGGCGCGCCTTCGGCTGGGCGATCGGCACGAACAGCGCGCCGCGCCCGATGTCGCGTGTTTCGCTTTTCCAGCTGCCCTCGACCGTGAGGCGCTGGTGCGATTCGAACGACGCCGCACTGAAGGTGGTCTTCGCGGCGCGGAAGGTCTCGCCGGCGAAGCCGTCCAGGGACTTGTCGAGCTTGCGGAAGGTGATGCCGTGCAGGCGCAGTTTCGCGCCCACTGCCGCCGCATGCGCGGCCGGCACGATGTAGCCGGCGCGTGGCGCCGCCACTTCGAGGTCGGCCACGACCTCGTCGCGCAGCGGCACGCGCCAGACCTGCGGTTTGGTTTCGTCGTAGCGCGTCATCAGGATGCCGGAGACGTCCGATGGGGTACGGGTGTACGCGTAGCCGTTAAAATCCACCATCTTCGACTGTTCCAGGGTTTTATACGTCAGCGCCACCGGCGTGCCGGCCAGGCGCGCGGCGCGAACGTCGGCGCTTGCTGCGGCAAGCTGCCACCCTTTTCCGTACTTCGCCACCTGCTCGAGCACCGAGATCACGCTGTTGTGGGTGATGCGCACGCGCGTCGGGTAGTCCTTCCACGCATGGGTCTCGACCAGCATCGCCATGCGGTTACGCAGCGGGAAGTAGCCGGTCGAGAAGCGCGGGTCGGACACGCCGTCGACAAAGCCCGACTGCGGATCGTCGGTCTTGGCGAACGACATGTAGTAGGACTGCGGGGTCGAGCCGAGCTTGGCGATGTCGGCGATCACGTTGTCGCGCAGCGCCAGGCCCGCCTTGCGCAAGTCCGGATCGGCTGAATACACGGGTTCCACCTGGATCGAGACGTCATGCTGGAACTGGGCGCCGTTGGTGACGTGCAGGTCGACATAGGTCAGCGGATCCCAGGCGTTCACCAGCGTCAGCATGGCCTGCATCTCGGGGGAATCGGCTTTTACGTAATCGCGGTTCAGGTTGAAATTCTGGGCCGTCGTGCGCCAGCCCATCTCGACCGGGCCGCGCTGGTTCGGGCGGTTCCACTGCTGGAAGCGCTCGTGGCCGTCGACGTTGAAGACCGGGACGAAGAGCAGCACCTGTTTCTCGAGCGCGCCCTTGGCCAGGCGGTTGTCGAGTACTTCGCGCAGGGCCAGGAAGCCGGCATCCTTGCCGTCGATTTCGCCGGCGTGGATGCCGCCCTGGATCAGGGTGACAGGAATGCCTCCCTTCGCTGCCGCCTGGGGGGTAAACGCGCCACTGCGGGTCGCGACCAGCGCCAGCATCGGGCGGTCTTCCGGGGTGCGCCCGAACTCAATGCATTTCACCTGCTTCGGGTACGCTTTCGCGAACGCGGCGCACAGCTTGACGACTTCGTCGTAGCGGCCGGTGGCCTTGAAGCCGGAACGCTCGGACACGGTAGTCAGGCCAGTGGCGGGGGCAATGGCAACAGCGGACAGGGGCACGGCAGTCAAGAGCGCAAGCAGTAACGCAGAACGAATCATCGGGAAGCTCCGGCAGGTGGAAGGGCAAAGCGGAAAATTATAGTCGGGTTTGCCTCTTGCAGACGAGCGCTTTGGCGTTCGAAAAAAAAGCGCCACCCGGAGGTGGCGCTTCGTCGTTTCAGCGAAGGGCGCGGTGTGCTTACCTTGCCCGGGTATGAATCGCGATCTGCGACACCTTCGGGCGCACCAGGGTGCGCGCCGTGATCGCCATCGCCTGCGCCGAGCTACGGGTCTGGGCCGGGCAGATGCCGGTGCTGCGGTAGCTCAGTGCGGTCGACAGCAGCGCTTCGTTGGTGTCGCCCAGCTCGCGCGTCAGGTCGTCGGCCACGGCGCAGGTCGGCGCCAGGCCGTCGCCGTAGTCGCCGAAGCCCTTGGCGTTCACGCCCTGGAACTCGATCGAGAAGTAGGTCGTTCCGCAGTTCGGCACCGGCGTGAAACCATATGGCTTGCCGCACGTCTGGGCGCCGATGATGTCGACCTGGACGTCGATGCCGCGCAGCGCGTTGATCACCGATTCGCTCGCCGAGCAGGTGCCGTCCGTCGTCAGGACGGTGACGCGGGTCAGGTCCAGGGAAGGCAGTGCCGACCCCTTCGGTACCGTGCCCGCGCCGGCCGCAAAGCCATAGGCCGTCGGCGAGAACAGGATGGTGTCGGACGAATCCGTTTTGATCTTGTCGTTGAACTGCAAACGCTCGAATACCTTGCCCGCCGACGCCGGGCCGGCAATCATGTAGCCCAGCTGGGCGGCGATGTGCAGCAAGCCGCCGCCGTTGTAGCGCAAGTCCAGCACCAGGCCGGTGACGCCGGCCGTTTTCAGCGTATTGAACGAATCGATCAGCTGGCGCTCGGCCACCGCGTTATGGTTCTCGAAGCTCAGGTAGCCGACCTTGCCGGCCGGGGTGTCGATGACCCTGGTGTTCTTCACCGACAGCGCCGTCACGTCCTGCGCCTGCATGCTCACCGCGACGGTGTCCGTGCCGCGCTGCAGGCTGAAGCTGTGCGACTCGCCTGGCGTATCCGGGAACAGTGCATCATTGATTTTCTCGACCGCTGCGGCATCGGTCGCGTTGACGAAGTCGACGCCATCGATCACGGTCAGCCGGTCGCCGCGGCGCAGGCCGGCCGCCGCCGCAGGCGAGCCCGGTTCGACGACCGCGACGTTCCAGGTGCGCGGTGCGGTGGCCCCGGCGCTGCTCCAGGTCACGCCATAGCCCAGTTCGATACCCGAGTTGTTCAGCTTGTCCCACTCCGCCGTGTCGTAGGTGAAGTGGAACTGGTCCTTCGGCGTGCCCGATGCCGTCAAAGCCGGCGTCTTGAGCTTGCCGAAGTAGTCGATCGCGTTGGTGAAATCGGCCATCCTGACATCAGTCGGGACTTCCTTGTACCAGAGGTAGTTCTGGTGGGTCCAGGCGCGCAGAAAGGTCAGTTCGTCGCGCAGGGTGCCCTGCCTGTCCGGGTAAGGCTTGTTCGTGTACGGATCAATGCCGGTACGCGGCTTGGCACACAAATTCCAGTAGTTGCTGAAGGCGTCGCCCAGGGTGGCGATGTCCGGCTCCCCCGCACTCGGGCTGGTGGACACCGGCGCGGGAGAAATGGTGCCGGGCGACCCGCCGCCGCCGCCGCACGCGGCAAGCGTCGACGCGAGCGCGATGGCGGTGCAGATCAGGCGGAGCGAAGGCGTCGTACGGCCGTCTTGGCGAGTGGGCGATTTCATGGGCAATAGATGTGGGACAAGGTTCGTGAGGGAAGAGTAAGACAAGCCTGCCACTTTGAGAAGACCGAAGCTGTGTCGTTTGCGGTTTTTTTAAAAATAAATTTCTAATGCCACAAAACAACAACGCCAGGACCAGCTGGGAGCCGGGCCTGGCGCAAAAAACTATGCAAAACGAATAATCAGGCTGCGTGCGTGAGTCCCGCCGGGTTCTGGAAAGCCGACAACAGCTGGGCCTCCTTGGCCTTTGCCGCCGCCAGGTGGCGTTCCTTCACGTGGCCGTAACCGCGGATGTCTTCCGGAATGCTGGCGATCGCCACGGCCTGCGCCAGGTTCTCGTTCGACAGCTTCGGCAGCAGGCTTGCCACCGTCTCGCGGTATTGGCCGATGAGGGCACGCTCGGTCTTGCGCTCGGCGGTATAGCCGAACACGTCGAACGGTGTGCCGCGCAGGCCCTTCAGCTTGGCCATCACGCCAAAGGCTTTCAACATCCACGACCCGTATTCCTGCTTGATCGCGCGGCCTTCCTTGTCGTGCTTGGCCAGCAGCGGCGGCGCCAGGTGATACTTGATCGTGAAATCGCCTTCGAACATGTTGGCGATCTTTTCCTTGAACGCCGGGTCGGTGTGCAGGCGCGCCACTTCGTACTCGTCCTTGTAGGCCATCAGCTTGTAGAAGTAACGGGCCACGGCTTCCGTCAAGCGCGTGCCTTTCCCCAGTTTCGCTTCCTCGCTGCGCACCTGGTCGACAAAGGCTTTGTACTGGGCGGCGTAGCCGGCGTTCTGGTACGCGGTCAAGAGTTCGATGCGGCGGTTCACCACGTCGTCCAGGGTCTGGGCGCGCTTGAACTCGACCACCTTGGCCGGGGTCGTCACGCGTTTCACCGACGCCAGGTCATGCGCGGCCGTGCGGCCCCAATTAAACGCGGCCTTGTTGAACGGGACCGAGACGCCATTGAGTTCGATCGCGCGCATCAGGGAGGCCTCGAGCAGCGGCACGCGGCCCTTCTGGAACGCGTAGCCGAGCATGAACATGTTGGTCGCGATCGCGTCGCCCATCAGGGTGGTCGCCATCTGGCCGGCGTCGACGAAGTCCACATTGTCCGCGCCGCACGCGAGCACAATGGCGGCGCGCGAGCCTTCGGCCGGGAATTGCCATTCCGGGTTTTTGACAAACGCCGCGGTGGTGGAGCCGGTGCCGTTGACGGCGGCCCAGGTGCGGCCTTCGCCCATGCGGCTCAAGGCGTCGCGGCTGGCGGCGACGATCTGGTCGCAACCGATGACCAGGTCGGCGCTGCCGGTGCCGACGCGGGTCGAGTGCAGGTCGGACTGTTGCTGCGCCAGGCGCACGTGCGACATCACCGGGCCGCCCTTCTGGGCCAGGCCGCTCTGGTCGAGCACGATGGCGCCTTTACCCTCGACGTGGGCGGCGACTGCCAGAATCTGGCCAACGGTGACGACACCGGTGCCGCCGACGCCGGCGACCAGGATGCCGAACGGGGCCGTGATCTGCGGGACGGCCGGCTCGGGCAGGCTTGGGGGTGCGCTGTCGGCGCCGACCGAAACCTTTTTAGGTTTCTTCAGGCCGCCGCCTTCGACGGTAACGAAACTCGGGCAGAAGCCGGAGACGCAAGAAAAATCCTTGTTGCAGGAGGACTGGTTGATCTGGCGCTTGCGGCCCAGTTCCGTTTCCAGCGGCTCGACCGACAGGCAGTTCGATTGCACCGAGCAGTCGCCGCAGCCTTCGCAGACGGCCTCGTTGATGACGGCGCGTTTCGCTGGGTCGGGGAATTCGCCTTTTTTCCGGCGCCGGCGTTTTTCCGACGCACAGGTCTGGTCGTAGATCACGGCGGTGACGCCCGGCAGTTCGCGCAGTTGCTTTTGCACGTCCATCAGCTCGGAACGGTGGTGCACGGTCACGCCCGGGGCCCAGGCGTAGTCGCTCGGGTATTTTTCCGGTTCATCGGTGACGACCATGATCGGGCCCACGCCTTCGGCCGCGATCTGGCGGCTGATCATGCCCGGATCGAGCGGACCGTCGACGTTCTGGCCGCCGGTCATGGCGACGGCGTCGTTGTACAGGATTTTATAAGTGATGTTCACCTTGGCCGCCACGGCGGCGCGGATCGCCAGGATGCCGGAGTGGAAATAGGTGCCGTCGCCCAGGTTCACGAAGACGTGCTTTTCGCTGGTGAAGGGAGATTGGCCGATCCAGGTCGTGCCTTCGGCGCCCATGTGGGTGAAGGTGGAGGTTTCGCGGTCCATCCACAGCACCATGTAGTGGCAACCGATGCCGGCCATCGCGCGCGAGCCTTCCGGCACCTTGGTCGAACTGTTATGCGGGCAGCCCGAGCAGAAGTACGGGATGCGGTCGGTTTCCGGATTGGCCTTGGCCGGGATGTTTTTCAGCACCAGCTCTTTGTTTTCGAGGAAGGCGATGCGTTCCTTGACGCGCTCGGCAACCGGGTGACCGGCGCAGTAGTGCGAGATGCGCGAGGCAATGGCGCGCGCGATCTGGGCCGGGTTCAGCTCGTAGGTCGCCGGCAGCAGCCAGTCGCCGTGGCCGGTGCGGTTTTTGTTGTGCCATTCGCCGGTGTCGTCGAACTTGCCGACCACGCGCGGACGTTCGGCGTCGGGTAAGTTATAGAGTTCTTCCTTCAGCGCGTATTCCATCACCTGGCGCTTTTCTTCGACCACCAGGATCTCGTCCAGGCCGCGCGCGAATTCGTGCACGCCTTCGGACTCGAGCGGCCAGGTCATGCCGACTTTATACAGGCGCAGGCCGATGTCGCGCGCCGCCTGCTCGTCGATGCCGAGGTCGGCCAGCGCCTGGCGCGTGTCGACATAGCTTTTACCGGCGGTGATGATGCCGATCTTCGGTTGCGGGCTGTCCCAGATGATTTTATTGAGTTTATTTGCACGGGCATACGCCAGCGCCGCGTACCATTTAAAATTGCTCATGCGGACTTCCTGGTCCAGCACGGCGTCCGGCCAGCGGATGTTCAGGCCGCCTTCAGGCAGTTCGACATCAAGCGGCGTGACGATCTGCACGCGGTCCGGGTCGAGGTCGACCACGGCGCCGGACTCGATGATGTCGGTCACGCACTTCATCGATACCCAGAGGCCCGTGTAGCGGCTCATGGCCCAGGCGTGCAAACCGAAATCGATGTATTCCTGCACCGAGGATGGGTACAGGACGGGAATGCCGCAGTGGGTCAGGATGTGGTCCGACTGGTGCGCGGTCGACGAGGATTTCGCCGCGTGGTCGTCGCCGGCCAGCACCAGCACGCCGCCATGTTTGGCGGAACCGGCGTTGTTGCCGTGTTTGAACACGTCGCCGCAGCGGTCGACGCCCGGGCCCTTGCCGTACCACATGGCAAACACGCCGTCGTAGTTGGCGTCCTTGTACAAATTCGTCTGCTGGGTGCCCCAGACGGCGGTCGCCGCCAGGTCTTCGTTCATGCCCGGGTGGAATTTGACGTGGTGGGCGTCGAGGTGCTTTTTCGCCTTGATCGCAGTCTGGTCGACGGACGTGACGGGCGAACCGCGGTAGCCGGTGATGTAGCCGGCCGTGTTCAGGCCGGCTTTCAGGTCACGCTCGCGCTGCAGCATCGGCAGGCGGATCAGGGCTTGCGTGCCGGTCATGAAGGCGCGGCCGCGCTCGAGCGTCCACTTGTCGTCGAGCGTGATCTCGTGCTCCGGCTGGGATGGTTGCAGCTGGGAGCGGTCGAGGGGTGCGTTCATTGGCTTGTCTCCGTTAGGTGGGTGCGGCGCGCTTGTTTTTTTTGTCGCGCCGCGACGGAGTTGTCTCCTCCGTAATCTGCGACAGTATAGTCTTGTGCACCCGGCATTAAATACCAATCAATTCCCCCCGCCGAAGCAGTTGCGCAATAAAATTGCGGATCTCGCTAGTACAAGGGAAATTTATGTCAAAGATAGAATTGGACAAAACCGACCGCAAGATCCTGGAGATTTTGCAGGCCGACGGCCGCCTGTCGAACCAGGATGTGGCCGAGCGCGTGAACCTGTCGCCTTCTCCCTGCCTGCGGCGCATCAAGCGCCTGGAAGAAGCCGGCGTGATCCGCCAGTACGTGGCGCTGGTCGACCCGGACAAGATCGGCCTCGGGCTGCTGGCGTATGTGAATGTGCGTCTGGAAAAGCACAGCGAAGGCCCGGCCAATTCACGCGTGCCGGCAACCTCCCCGCGCTTCGAATTCGCGCAGGCGGTGGCCGCCTGGCCGGAAGTGGTGGCCTGCTATGCGATGACGGGGGAGATGGATTTCCTGCTGCGGGTTCACGTCGAAGACATGGACCATTTCTCGCGCTTCATGATGGCAACGTTATTGCGCCATCCGTCGGTGCTGGATGTGAAATCGAGTTTTGCGTTGCAAAGAATAAAAGAGACGACGGCCTTGCCGATCGGGGAAGCGGGCCGCTGATCATGACGATCGTTTGCGGGGCGCAAACCATTTTACGGCGGCGCGGGCGTTGGCTTTGACGTTGTAATCAATCGCCGCAAACTGCTCTTCCAGCGCCTCGCGCATCACGCTGCCTGGACTCGGGGGCGGCAGGTGCAGGTAGGCATCGGCTTCCCCATACTCGCGCTTGATCTCCATGCCCGCCTTCTTGGCGATGTGCATCATCGTGCGGTTGCTCGATAAACACTGCATGTACAAGGTGTCGATATCGCTGTTTCGGCAGTGGATCGCGGCGCGCTCGAACAGGCGCGAACCGACGCCCTGCCCGCGCCCCGATTTCGACACCGACACGCCGAATTCGGCCACGCGTTCCTTCGCCGTGGTGCCGACACGGTTTGGCTCGGGCGGTGCGAACGCCAGGTGGCCGACGCCGACCAGTTGAAACACGCGGCTGACGACGCCAAACACGATGTCGCGCGAAAAATCGATCTTGTTCACATACGCGTGGACCTGCTCGTCCGGCAGCACGGTACCGAAGCGCAGCATGCGGTCGGCTTCGTCGAGTGCCAGGAAATGCTTGAGCATGCGGCGGCGATCACGCTGTCCAAGCGCCTTGACCAGCACCGCGGGACGCGCGCTGGTGCCGGCCAGGCTGGCAAACCAGTTGCTTATCGAATTGTCGGGCATAAGGGATCGATCCGTTTATTGTGCACTGCACCATCAGTGACATTGTAGCGGAATGGCGTTTTTGCGTTGTGCCGGCGAATGCGTGCGCTCACGCCGCCCCGGGCGTGGCATCGACGCTCCAGTGCGCGTTCGGACTGATGATGAAGGTACCCTTGCCGGCCTGCTTGGCGGCGTACATCGCCTTGTCGGCGTCGGCCAGCAGGGCCGCCGCGCCCCATTCCGCCCCGGCACGTCCGCGCGCACTGGCAATTCCGATGCTGGCGGAAATGGACACCGGGTTGCCGTCGGCCTCATTGATGCCTTCGATCTGATCCAGCACCAGGCGCGCGATGCGCAGCGCGTCCTCGGGCGAAGCGACCCCTTCCAGCATGACGACGAATTCGTCGCCACCCAGGCGCGCCAGGATGTCTTCGGCGCGCAACACCTTTTGCACGCGGCGGGCGACCAGTTGCAACACCAGGTCGCCGGTGGCGTGGCCCCAGGTATCGTTCACGCCCTTAAATCCGTCGAGGTCGATGAACATCGCCACCACCACGCTGTCGCGGCGCGCGGCGCGCACCAGGGCCAACTCCAGCAAGCGGGTCAGCTGGCCATAGTTGATCAGGCCGGTCAGGCTGTCGTGCAGGGCCAGGCGCGCCAGCTTGGCCGACTGTTCTTCCAGTTCCGCGGTGCGCTCGGCGACGCGGTGTTCGAGCGTGTCGTTGGCGGCACTCAAACGGCGGTTGACGTCGTTGATGATGCGGTAGCTGCGGCGCAGGCGCCAGCCGGCGTAGACCAGTAAAGCCAGCAGCAGGATCGAATAGGCGAACAGGAAGCCGCGCCAGCGCTGGCGTTCCAGCACCTCGGCCTGGAACGAGCGGTCGAGTTCACGCCCGAGGCGCGCCATCGCTTCCGCGGTGCCCGTGGCGGCGATCCGGGCTTCGAGCTCGTTTTCGCGCGGGCGCTTGGCGAGGATGATGCGGGTATCGCGCGCCAGCGCGTCGACCTGCTCGCTCACGGCCAGCGAAAACCAGTCTTTCTGGGCCTCGATCTGCGCCAGGTTGCCCTCGATACGGCGTGCCAGCGCGGGGCTTGGGGCCAGGTTGTAGCGCAGTGTATCGGCCAATAAATCGTTCAACAACGCGTCAAGGCGGACTACCACGCGGCCCGGCGCCAGCGCGCCTTCGATCCCGCCGAGCTCCGTCTTCAGGTCGGCCAGTGCGGGCGGCATCGACAGCAGGGCCGCGCGCAAGGACGGATTGAGGGTGCGAAATTGCGCCACCAGTGCGGCCTTGGTGCGCAGCGAGGCCACCAGTGCCGCGTGCGCCTGGCGCGGCCCGCGCCCGCGCGTCATCGGCAGGGCCTCGGCCAGGCGGCCGCTCAGCTCGTCGATCCGCGGCAGCGGTGCGGCCAGGCGGGCATCGGCGACGTTGCGGCCGATGTGGGCGCGCAGCAAATTCGTATCCCATTCGGCGTCGACCTGCTGCAATTCGTGCAGGTCGAACATCACGCGGTTCTGGGTGTCGACGTCGACGCCGGTGGTGCGGGTGTAGAGGAAGGCCAGCAGGGCGACGAGCGCCAGCGCGGCCATCACGCCGTAGCGCAGGCGCCTGCGCGGCCCCATCGCCTCGAGACGGTGCATCACCACCGCGAAAGACCTGTCCATCTGTTGTGCCAATTTGCTCATGGTTCGAGCATAGCAAACCTGCCCCACCGGCCACCGCACGTGGTACGTCTTGTAACAATTACGCGCTCAAGGCCAGAGGCGGGCGAAGATCCAGCCATTCATGGCGGCGTTGAAGGCGGCGTGGGCGGCAATGGCCGGCATGACCGAGTCGCCGCGGCGGCGCAGCCAGGCGAACATCAGCGACAGCAGGAACATCTGCGCCACCCACAAGGCGCCGGAGACGGGCAGCACTTGCACCCCGGCGGCGCCCACCAGGATGCCGTGGTGGCACAAGTGGACCAGCGCGAACAGCGCCGCCTCCATGACGGTCGCCCCTGTGCGGCCATGGCGGTCCTCCAGCACTTTTTGCAGGAAGCCGCGAAAGAAGATTTCTTCCCCGATCGGGCTGAACAGGCAGGCAATGACCGTAAAGGTGAGGTGCAGGCGCAGCAGGCTCCAGCCTCCCGTGGGCTGCAGCTGGTAGCTGCGCGCAATGCTGACGAACCAGTTGTCGGCGCTGGCGCCATACAGGGTGGCGCCGAGCAGGTAACAGGCGCTCGCAGCCAGCGCGCCGAGCAGCAGGCCAAGCGCCAGCCAGCCGGGGTGACGCGGACGCTGCAAGCCGATCTGGCGCCGCCCTTCCCGGCTCAGCACCATCCAGGGCAAGCTCGCCATCGCGACAAAGACGACCACGAACAGCGCGCGCCAGCTGGCCGGGCCGAACACCGCGGCGGCGCGGCCGGCCGACGAGGCGAGCACGAAAGCCAGCGTCAGGCCGGCAATACCAAAAGGTAGCGCACGCCAGAAGGGTTTGACGTCGATCCGGTGCATGGCTGGCCTGTCGGGTTGGGGAAACCCGACTATATGAGGAAGGGGTAGCGGCGTCCAGTCGGTGTGCATGAGCGCCGGGTGAAACAATCAGTCCGGTCCCAGCGTGCTGTCGGCGTAGGCCTTCGCACCGTCGGCGCTGTACACCCACTGCGAGACGGCGCTCACGCGCGCATGGTGCACGGCGTCGGGGATCTGCGCCTTGTTCTCGCCGCAGCCGGCGGCCACTTCGCCGGCATTGACCGCGCGCGCCGCCGCCAGCGCAGCGAGCAGGTAGGGCCGCTGCAGATAGGCGCGCGTGCGCATCGCGTGGTTCGCGTCGCCGCGTCCGCGCGCATCGCATTCGGCGGCCAGCAGCATGTCGGCGAAACGCTCGGGCTTGCGGAAGGCGTCGCAGCGCTCGCACAGGGTAACGATGGTATTGGCGCGCAGCTCGAAGGCGCGCGCGACATTGCCGTGTTCGCGCGCGGTGATGAGCGCCAGGTCGCGGCAATCGTTCGGCACTTTCAAACGCTTGCATACGGCGCCGATCAGTTTGGCGCCCATGCCTTCGTGGCCGTGGTGGGACGGCCAGTTATCCGGCGGCGTGATGCCCTTGCCGAGGTCGTGCATGAGCGCCGCGAAGCGCACCGCCAACGAATGGCGCTGCTCTGCCGAAACATCGATCACCAGCATCATGTGGACACCCGTGTCCACTTCCGGGTGGTGCTTGGGCGGCTGCGGCACGCCCCACAAGGCGTCGAGCTCGGGCATGATGCGCGCCAGCGCGCCGCAGTCGCGCAGTACCGCCAGCATGCGCGACGGGTGGTTTTCCATCAGCCCGCGCGCGAGTTCCTGCCAGACGCGCTCGGGCACGAGGGCGTCGACCTCGCCCTCTTCCACCATCTTTTTCATGAGCGACAAGGTCTCGTCGGCCACCCGGAATGCCGGGAAGCGCGCGGCAAACCGCGCCAGGCGCAGGATGCGCACCGGGTCTTCGGCGAACGCTTCGGACACGTGGCGGAACACGCGTGCGGCGAGGTCGCGCCGGCCGCCATACGGGTCGACGATGGCGCCGTCCGCGCCGCGCGCCATCGCGTTGATGGTGAGATCGCGCCTGATCAAATCGTCTTCCAGCGTGACGTCGGGGTCGGTGTGAAACACGAAGCCGTGGTAGCCGGGCGCGGTCTTGCGCTCGGTGCGCGCGAGTGCGTATTCTTCCTGGGTCTCGGGATGCAGGAATACGGGGAAATCCTTGCCGACCGGACGAAAGCCGGCCGCCAGCATGGCGTCGGGCGTGGCGCCGACGACGACGTGGTCGCGGTCCTGCACCGGCAAGCCGAGCAGCTCGTCGCGCACGGCGCCGCCGACGACATAGATCTTCATCGTCATGCGCGCGGCAGGTCGGCGTCGTGCAGCGGGGTCAGGTCGGTTTCCGCCATTGCCTCGGCGACCCAGCGCGCCACCGCCGGGTGCTTCAGCATGCGCTCGCAATAGCCCTGCAGCGCCGGCGCCAGCGTGACGCCGTAGGTGCGCAAACGCATCACGACCGGCGCATAAAAGGCGTCCGCGATGGAAAACTCTCCGAACAGGAAACCGCGGTGGCCGAAGCGGGACAAACACTCTTCCCAGATCTCGCAGATGCGGCCGATGTCGGCCTGCGCGCCCGGCGTGCGTCCGCGTCCCGGCAGGCTGGCCTGGATGTTCATCGACATGTCGTTGCGCAGGCAAGCGAAGCCGGAATGCATTTCGGCCGTGATCGACCGCGCGAAGGCACGTGCAGCGACGTCCTGCGGCCACAGGTGTTTATCCGGGAACTGCTCGGCCAGGTATTCGCAGATGGCAAGGCTGTCCCAGATCGTCATTTCTCCGGCCAGCAGAACGGGAACGCGGCCGGCGTGCGAATAGGCGGCGATTTTTGCCGCGGTGTCGGGTTGATCGAGCAGCAGGCGCACTTCGGTAAACGGAATGTTGAACGCGACTGCCGCCACCCAGGGCCGCATCGACCACGAGGAGATGTTCTTGTTGCCGATGACAAGCGTCAGGCCGGGTTTGCGGGCATTGTCGAGGGTGTTCGAGAGGGTCGGGTCGAGTTCGGTAGTCTGCATGGCGTTCCTGGTCGATGGTTAGCGCCCGGCGCGGGTGCGCAGGCGGTCGAGCGGTTCGCTGTGCGCCAGGTAGTGCGGCGCGACCGCTTCGAGCGCGGTGAGCTTGATTCCCAGGGAAGCGGCTGTCAAGTCCCCGATCGCGGGATCGAGGACGTTATCGACCTTCATCGAGTCGAGATTGTCGCGCGTGAGGATCGGCTCGCCCGGCAGCAGCTCGAACATGCGCGCCTGCAGCTGCGCCAGTGCCATCGGCAACTCGATGATGTGGCGCTCGCAGCCGGCATAGCGTCCGCTGAGCCTCACCAGCTCGGCCAGCGTATAAATGGTCGGCCCGCCCAGCTGATAGACCTGGTGCGCCGCATGCGGGTCGCGCAGCGCATGCAGGAAAGCGGTGGCGACGTCGCCCACGTACACAGGCTGAAAGGCGGCCGAGGCGCCGGCCAGCGGCACGACCGGCAAACGGCGCTGCAGTTTCGCGAACATGGTCAGGAATTGGTCGCCCGGACCGAACACGACCGAAGGACGGAAGATGGTGGCCGCCACCTCCGGGTGGCTGCGCGCGGCCAGCTCGCCATCGGCTTTCGAGCGGCTGTACATCGAGGGGCCGTCGACGTTCGCGCCGAGCGCGCTCATGTGCAGGTAGCGCGGCACACCGGCGGCATGGCAGGCGGCGACGATGCGCCGCGGCAGCTCGACGTGGGCGCGCCGGAACTCGGGACCGTAAGGCTGGGCACGGCTGCCATGCAGGATACCGACCAGGTTGATCGCCGCGGTGCGTCCTTGCAGCAACTGACGCAAGCTCGCGTCGTCGTAAATATCCGCTTCGACCACGTCGACCCCGGGCAATGTCGTCAGGTGACGCACGCGCGCGGCATGGCGCGTCGGTACCAGGGTCGGGATGCTTTCCTGCGCCAGCAGCGCGACCAGGTGACTGCCGATGAAACCGGAACCGCCAAATACCACCACTTGTGGGTCGCGCATGGGGTCCTCTTGGTATGCAGGTAAGATGCCTGGTCCGATCACGGCAGTCCGGCGGCGCCGGTGCGCGGGTTGATCGTGCCGAGGCGCGCCTTCAGCGACTGCGGGCGCTTCTCGAACAGGGCAGCGTAGTTGGTAGCGTTCGACATCACATTGCGGACATAGGTTCGGGTCTCTGAGAACGGAATCGTCTCGACGAACACCGCGCCTTCCATTGGTGCGTCGAGCACCCCGCGCCAGGTCCGCGAACGGGCCGGGCCGGCATTGTAGGCGGCCGTCGCCAGCACCTGCGAGCCGGCGTTATTTTCCAGCACCATGTTCATGTAGTTCGTGCCGAGCGTGATGTTGGTGCGCAGGTCATTGAGCATGCTGTGCACGAAGTCGGTCAGGCCGATCTTCGCCGCCACCCATTTGCCGGTGGCCGGCATCACTTGCATCAGGCCGGAGGCGCCGACACCGGAGCGGGCATCGGAAATAAAACGCGATTCCTGGCGGATCAGGCCATACACCCAGGCGGTGTCGAGCGAGAGGTTCTTCGCGGTCGGCTGCAGGATCTCGTTGTGCGGCGCCGGGAAGCGCTGGTTGAAATCGAGTTCGGTGCGGGTGCGCAGCGAGGTTTCGACCATGCGGTCGAGCAGGTCATGGCGGCGCGCAAATTCGGCCGCGGCCAGCAGCTGGCGCTCGGTCATCCCCCGCGTCGCCCAGTTCCATTCGCGGTTGCCCTCGGCGCGCAGGCCCAGCGCATAGAATTTCATGGCCTGGCGCAGCGGCGGCAGTTGCGCGACCCCGTTCACTTCGTCCGGCGTCACCGGCAGCGCGCTTGGCGGCGTCGTCACCAGTTGGCCCAGCTCTTCCAGCGCGAGCTGGCCATAGAAATTGTTCGGGGTGGCGATGCGGCGGTACAGGGCATCGGCATCCTCGCGCCGCCCGCCGTTGGCGTAGGCACGGCCGAGCCAATAGACCCAGCCCGATTCGTCGCGCAGCGGCGACGGCATGGCGTCGATGGTGGCAGCGACAAGACGCCAGTCGCCGCGGCGCAGTGCGATGCGGGCTTTCCATTCGCGCTGAAAATTCGTGAGCGGCGCGCCTTCGGCACGGCGCCAGTATTCGGATGCTTCGGGCGCGAGCACGATCGAGGCGGCCAGCGCCACGTTGGCCCAGCCGATCGCTCGCTCGTCGGGCGCGAGCTCGCTGCTGTTCTTGTCCAGGGCGACGGTGGCCAGTTTGAGGCTGGTGCGCGCCATGCGGCCCAGTGCCACCAGGTAGATCTCACGCTCGGCGCGGGTGCTGCCGATGCCGCGCGCCATGGCCACCGCAGGCATATCGACCGCTTGCGCGGCGCGCGTGTCGGAGGCCCCCAGCAGTTGCGCGATGCGGCGCGTGGGGCCGGTGGCACCCATTTCGCCTGCCAGGCGCAGTTGCGCCAGCAATTCGTCCTGCGTCAGCAGCCCGGTTTGCGCGAGTTGCGCCATCAAGGCCGCGCAGCCTTCGCCGTAAGCAGGCGGATTGACAAGTACCATGCGCGCCTCGTCGACGACCCGCTCCCCATGCGCGGCGCGCGCCAGCAGCGCATAGCAGCGCAGCTGCACGTCGTCGCTGCGCGCCGCTGCCGCCAGTTCGCGGTCAAAATTGTTCCAGTCGCGCACGCGGCCGAGTTCGAGCAACCAGTCGGTGCGCAGGCGATCGGCGACCGCCGTGCCCTGGTGGCGCTGCAGGACCGCGCGGATTTCGTCGGCACCTGCCTCGCGCAAGCGCGGTTTGAGACGATAATAGTCGACATACGAGGCCAGCACGTAGTTGGGCAGGCGCGAAGCGAGCGCGTTGGTGCGCGCGCTGTCGTTCTGGCGCGCCGCTTCGCGCAGCAGCAGGAAGGTGTCGTCCTCGGCACGGGAGGCCTCGTTGACGGGGGCGGCACCGGGACCTGCGGGAACCGTGGCGGCGCCCGGCACCGGCGGCACATTCGCCCCGGGTGCCTCGGCCAGCACGGAGGCACTGGCTGCGGCCAGGACGGCGCCAGCTAAGAAATTCTTTGGAAGCAAAAACACGAGGTAGACCCTTCATCGAACCATGACCGGCAAATCAAGAATACCATGCGCATCCATTGCGCGACCAGAGGACAAGGCTAGCGGAACCGGGCCGGACAGGGATGTCCGCCCGCTCCCGGACGCACCGGCTGCGAGTGAGGCAGCGATGAATGCGGCGTGCCGCGCGCCCGCGTCGGCCGCATCACAAAAAGATGCGCCAAAACAACAAACTGCTGACAGTGCGCCCGTAGCCGGCGACGCAGCCTCCAGCGCAAAGGCGGCGAAGGCGGCGCTGCGGCGTCACCTGAAAGCCCAGCGCGCCAGTCTCGACGGCCCCGGCAAACGCGAACGCGACCGCCGCATCGGTGAGCAAGTCATCGCCTGGTGGCGCCGTACCCGCCCGCCCCTGCTGGCGGTCTACTGGCCTTTGAGCGGCGAACCGGACTTGAGCGAGACGTACGCACTGCTGGCGCGCGAGGGGGCCATGCTGGCGCTGCCGGTCGTGGTGGAGCGCCACGCCCCGCTCGCATTTGCCGCATGGACGCCGGGCGAAGCCATGCTGCCGGACCCGATGGGCATCGCGGTACCCGCCGACCTGCGCACGGTGGCACGGCCGCCGGCGCTGCTGGTGCCTTGCCTCGGTTTCAACGAACACGGCTACCGGCTCGGCTATGGCGGCGGGTTTTATGACCGGACGCTGGCCGATGCGCCACGGCCCTTCACCCTGGGCATCGCCTATGCGTGCCAGCAGGCGCAGTTCGATGCCGATGGCCACGATATCCCCCTGGACACCGTGATCACGGAGCGCACCGGATCAGCTTGACCATTCCATCCGGCGAAATTTTTTTACCTGCTCGCACTGTCGTTTTTTTTACCATATATCGCAAATTGATATTTATTTCCCCGCTGCAACATTTTTAACCCAAGCCTTACAATTGCCTCGACGCAATAAATGCGCTGAATAAAAATGACTGGGGCGCCGGCGTGCAGGTGGCGCGCTACGCAGGCGAGACGATACCGACGCTGTCGCTATCGCACAGCTAAGGGTGGATGACGCTGCATGGCAATGCGGAGACACGTTTCGACAGCGCGGGCATCGGCCTGGAAGCCGGCAATTTCCGCCTGATGCTGCAGTCCGACACGTTCAAGCTGGACGAGGCAAAGGCACCCGATCGCCGCTGACGGCGACCGGGGCCAGGGTGCTGCTTTACACCAGGCGCTGCCAGATGGCGGTGGTCGCCACGGCTTGGTTCATGCTGTAGAAATGCAGGCCGGGCGCTCCGCCCGCCAACAGGCGCTCGCACAGACTGGAGACGACATCGAGTCCAAACGCCTTGATCGATGCGCTGTCGTCGCCGAAACCGGCCAGTTTCAGCCGCACCCAGCGCGGAATCTCGGCGCCGCACATGTCGGAAAAACGCATCAGTTGCGTGTAGTTCGTGATTGGCATGATGCCGGCCACAATCGGCACCTCGATGCCCAGTTTTTGTGCATTCTCGACGAACTGGAAGTAAGCATCGGCGTTGTAGAAATACTGGGTAATCGCGGCGTTCGCACCGGCCTTGATCTTGCGCTCGAAATTGAGTAAATCGTCTTGCGGCGAGCGCGCTTGCGGGTGCACTTCCGGATAGGCCGCGACCTCGATATGAAACCAGTCGCCGGTTTCAAGACGGATGAACTCGACGAGTTCATTCGCGTAGCGCAGTTCGCCCGCCCCGCCATAACCGCTCGGCAAGTCGCCGCGCAGCGCCACCAGGCGGCGGATGCCGTGTGCCTGGAATTGCTGGAGGATGGTGCGGATCGATTCGCGCGTGGCGCCAATGCACGACAGGTGGGGCGCGGCCGGGTGGCCGTCCGCCATGATGTCGAGCACCGTGTCGAGCGTGCCCTGCTGGGTGGAGCCGCCGGCGCCGAAGGTCACCGAAAAATACTTCGGGTTCAGTTCGGCGAGCTTGCGGCGTGTAACGCGCAGTTTATCGGCGCCCTCGAGGGTCTTGGGCGGGAAAAACTCGATGCTGAAATTATGCGTTTCCATCGTTTTTGAGGAGCAAGGTGGAAAGCGCCCACGAGATCACGCTGTACAGGATTGCTGCCAGGAAGGCCGACCAGAATCCCGCGACCTCGAAACCGTCCACCCATTGCGACACCAGCCAGAACAGGATGGCGTTGATGACCAGGATAAACAGCCCCATCGACAACAGCGTGACGGGCAAGGTCAGCAATACCAGCACGGGGCGGATCAGCGTATTGACCAGGCCCAGCACGAGGGCGGCGATCAGCGCGGTGCCGGCATTGCTGACGGACACGGAATGCATGAGGTAAGGCAGGGCCATCAAGGCGGCGGCATTGATCAGCCAGGTCAGGAGCAGACGCATGTTCAGCTTTCGTGGTGCGTTTTCTTGTTATGGGACCTGCGAACGCGCCGCGTTCGCAGGTGGCCTCGGCCGTTTATTTATCTACGACCTTATATCGATGGGCGTCGATTAATAACGGTAGTGATCCGGCTTGTACGGACCTTCCTTCTTCACCGAGATGTAGGCGGCCTGCTCCTCGGTCAGTTCGGTCAGCTGGGCGTTGAGCTTTTTCAGCTGCAGGCGCGCCACCTTCTCGTCCAGGTGCTTCGGCAGTGTGTAGACGCCGACCGGATACTTGTCCGTGTTGGCGAACAGCTCGATCTGGGCGATGGTCTGGTTCGCGAACGACGAGCTCATCACGTACGACGGGTGCCCGGTGCCGCAGCCCAGGTTCACCAGGCGACCTTCTGCCAGCAGGATGATGCGCTTGCCATCAGGGAAGATCACGTGGTCGACCTGCGGCTTGATGTTATCCCACTCGTATTTCTTGAGCGAGGCGACATCGATTTCGTTGTCGAAGTGGCCGATGTTGCAGACGATCGCCTGGTCCTTCATGCGCAGCATGTGCTGTTCGGTCAGGATGTGATAGTTGCCGGTGCAGGTGACAAAGATGTCGCCGTGTTCGGCCGCGTACTCCATCGTCACGACACGGTAACCTTCCATCGCCGCCTGCAGGGCGCAGATCGGGTCGATCTCGGTGACCCACACCTGCGCCGACAGGGCGCGCATGGCCTGGGCCGAGCCCTTGCCGACGTCACCGTAACCGGCGATGACGGCCACTTTACCGGCGATCATGACATCGGTCGCACGCTTGATGCCGTCGACCAGCGATTCGCGGCAGCCGTACAGGTTGTCGAACTTCGACTTGGTGACCGAATCGTTGACGTTGATCGCCGGGAAGGCCAGTTTGCCTTCCTGGTGCATCTGGTACAGACGGTGCACGCCGGTCGTCGTTTCTTCGGTCACGCCCAGGATTTCCGGCAGACGCTTCGAATACCAGCGTGGGTCTTGTGCGAGGCGGCCCTTAATGGCATTGAACAGGCAGATTTCCTCTTCCGAACCCGGGTTGCCCAGCACCGAGATATCGGTCTCGGCGCGTGCGCCCAGGTGCAGCAGCAGGGTCGCATCGCCGCCGTCGTCGAGGATCATGTTCGAGTACACGGCATTGCCCGCGGCGTCGTTCGGCCACTCGAAGATGCGGTGCGTGTATTCCCAATATTCGTCCAGGGTTTCGCCCTTGACGGCGAACACCGGCGTGCCGACCGCGGCGATGGCGGCGGCGGCGTGGTCCTGGGTCGAGTAGATGTTGCACGAGGCCCAGCGCACTTGCGCGCCGAGCGCTTCCAGCGTACGGATCAGCACCGCGGTCTGGATCGTCATGTGCAGCGAGCCAGTGATGCGCGCGCCCTTCAATGGCTGCGCAGCGGCAAATTCTTCCTGGATTGCCATGAGGCCCGGCATCTCGGTTTCGGCGATGCGGATTTCCTTCTCGCCCCAGGCGGCCAGGGAGATGTCGGCAATGTGGAAGTCTTGGGTAGGTTTCAAAACGGCGCTCATCACGCCCTCCTTTCAGTTAGAAAAAAGTAACGTGAGCGCAGTGTTGATATCCGAGCCTGGCGAAAAGAAGCTTTTCGTCGCAACGCTCCTCGGAACGGGATAGTTTAGCACGTCTGGACGAAGGCGGCGTCGGAGCCGAAGCTAGGTCCCTGGGGTATGTGCGCCTACACAACAGGCATTGGCTGCGGGGCAGCGGCCGCGCAGGCGCCGCAAGGCGGGTGGTTCCTGGCAGTCAGGCCAGGGCAACCGCGCCTGTTGTCAGGCCGGCGGCGCGTGCTGGCGCCAGCGGCAGGCGGATATCGAAACTGCTGCCGCGCCCCTGACCAGCGCTGCTGGCCGTGACCGTGCCGTCATGCAACTCAACCAGGCTTTTCACGAGTGCCAGTCCAAGACCGAGGCCGCCACTCTGGCGCTCGGACGAGGTTTCGGCTTGCACATACAGGTCGAACAAGTGTGGCAGGAGTTCGGCGTCGATTCCCTGGCCATTGTCGGCCACGCAGAGGAACGCAGCGCCCTTGCGCTCTTCCAGCGTCAGCGTGATATGCCCGCCCTCCCCCGTGTAACGGGTGGCGTTCCCAAGCAGGTTGCCGATGATCTGGATCAAGCGGGTGGCATCACCCTCGACCTTGCACGGGTCCAGGGGCAGCATCACGTCGACGTGCTGGTCCTTGCGCTCGGCCGCCGGCATGATCTGCTCGATGGCGGCATTGACCACGTCGCGCAGGTCGACCTCGGTCTTGACGATCGAAATCAGGCCGCGGCTGATGCGCGAGACGTCGAGCAAATCCTCGACCAGGCGGTTCATGTGGCTGACCTGCCGGTTGATGAGGTCGCTCAGGCTGACGGTCTGGGTCGTCGCGGCCGGGCTCTTCTTTAACAATTGCGCCGCCATTCCCGCCGCCGACAGCGGGCCGCGCAGTTCGTGGCTCAGCAGCGACAGGAATTCGTTCTTCTGGCGATCGGCCACCATCAGGGAAGCGGCCTTTTCGTTGAGCAGGCGATTCAGTTCCTCGACCTGTCCATTCGTTTGTTCCAGACGCCGCGACACCTCGACCAGTTCGTCCTGGCGCTCCTGCAGTGTCGCCAGCGCATCGGTCAGCTCGCGGTTTTGCTGATTAGCTTCGGACAAGGCAACATTGCTCGGCAGGGATACCCCGGCCACGGCCTGGGCAATGTCTCCCGCCGAGATCACGCCCGCACTGGCCGGCAGCAGTTTCGTGAGAACGATGCGCGTGCCGCTTTTGCCGGTATCGATATCGCACTCGTCCATGAAGCGGCGCGCGGCCAGCAAGCCGCCCGGGCGCTGGGTATGTTCGTCGCGCGCCAGCAGCAACTCCAGGTCGGCGATGCCCGGCCCCTCATCCTCGATCACCACCACCAGCGTGTGTCGCCCTGTCGCACCGGCCAATGAAAAGCCGACCTTGCCTTCGCCTGCATAGCTGAACACGTTACGCGCGAGCTCGGACACGGCAGTCGCAATGCGTGCCTGGTCGTGCGAGCTGAAGCCGCAACGGGCCGCAATCTGGCGCGCGCGCTGGCGTGAAGCAATAACATCCATCTCGCATGCAACCGCGATAGTCAGGATGGGCTGAGGCATGACGTGCCTTCTAATATGTAGGGAAACGTTTCCATTACGGAAAGTCGAGGTTGGATGAGGACGACTAGCGGCGACGGTGCTAGTGCGCGAGACGGCTGAATTATTCAAAAGGAAACTTATTTTCTGAACTAAAATTTATCCAGAGGAATTATGCGCTACAAGCGTGCATCGCGCTGAAAACAGTTGAGATTATTGGCAGTCGGCGAGCGCTGCCTGTCGACCGTCGTGCTGAAACACCGCTACCTAACCGCTGCTTGTGTAACAGAGAAGCAGTATCACAGGGTTTTCAGCAGAATGCGAGCGACGCTGGCGGCGCCGCCCTGTCAGCCCAGTTGCGAGGCAAAATACTGTATCCCCAGGGCAAAGAATTGCCTTGGAGATACAAGAACGCCCGGGGATCGCTCCGGTGCGGACGTGCTCCGCACAGTTCAGAGGGTCAAGCTTGTTGCTTAGGCCAGGCCCGCTTCGGCACGCAGCAGCGCCGCCTTGTCGGTGTGCTCCCAGGTAAACTCCGGCTCTTCGCGGCCGAAGTGGCCGTAGGCCGCCGTCTTGGCATAGATCGGACGCAGCAGGTCGAGCATTTGCACGATGCCTTTCGGGCGCAAATCAAAATGCTCCATCACGAGCTGGGCGATCTTATCGTCCGGAATGACGCCGGTGCCTTCCGTATACACCGTGATGTTGATCGGACGGGCGACGCCGATCGCGTAGCTGACCTGCACCTGGCACTGGCGTGCGAGACCGGCGGCCACGACGTTCTTGGCGACATAGCGGGCGGCATAGGCGGCCGAGCGGTCTACTTTAGTCGGATCCTTTCCCGAGAATGCGCCGCCGCCGTGGGGAGCCGCGCCGCCGTAGGTGTCGACGATGATCTTGCGGCCGGTCAGGCCGCAGTCGCCCTGCGGGCCACCGATGACGAAGCGGCCGGTCGGGTTCACCAGGTATTTGGTGTTCAGCAGCCATTCGCGAGGCAGCACCGGCTTGATGATTTCCTCGATCACTGCTTCTTCGATCTGCGAGTGGGAAACGTCAGGGTGATGCTGGGTCGAGAGCACGACGGTATCGACCGAGACCGGGCGGCCGTCGACATAGCGCAGTGTGACCTGGCTCTTCGCATCCGGACGCAGCCAAGGCAGGCGGCCGTCCTTGCGCAGCTGGGACTGGCGCTCGACGAGACGGTGCGCATAGTGGATGGCGGCTGGCATCAGCTCGGCGGTCTCGTCGCAGGCATAGCCGAACATCAGGCCCTGGTCGCCCGCACCCTGGTCGAGGTCGAGGCCGGCGCCTTCGTCGACGCCCTGGGCGATGTCCGGCGACTGCTTGTCGTAGCAGACCATGACCGCGCAACCTTTGTAGTCGATGCCGAAGTCGGTGTTGTCGTAACCGATGCGCTTGATGGTGTTGCGGGCGACGCCGATATAATCGACGTTGGCGTGGGTCGTGATCTCGCCGGCGAGCACCACGAGACCGGTGTTGCACAGCGTTTCAGCAGCGACGCGCGCCCGCGGGTCTTGCTCGAGGATGGCGTCGAGAATGGCGTCCGAGATTTGGTCGGCGACTTTGTCAGGATGGCCTTCCGAGACGGATTCGGAAGTAAAGAGATAATCGTTGGACATGAAGGCTCCGGTTACTGTTCAAAAACTGCCGCAGCAACTCGTGCCTGCGACGCTTTAGCGACATTTATATTCCGCTTCGCAAGTTGTCATTAACTCGGCGGATCCTGCGTAAAGTGGTATTTTACGCTCCTTTAAGAAATTTTTGGCGGAGGAGCCCTCTTCGTCCTGAACGCCGATCAAGCGCATGCTAGTTATTTTATTCAGAGTGTTGTCCATATTTCCACTACGCATGCTGCATGCCTTGGGCAGCATGCTCGGCTGGCTGGTGTATTTGTTGTCCCCTTCCTATCGACGCCGTCTCGACGCCAACCTGGCCCAGGCGGGCTACAGCGCCCAGCGCCGCGCTGCTGTCGCCGAGGCGGGCAAGGCCATCGTCGAGCTGGCGTTTGTCTGGTGTGGCAGGCCGGAACGTGTTGCCCGTCATGCCACGGTCGAGAACTGGGACATGGTCCAGCGCGTGCTGGACGCCGGCCGCGGCATTGTGTTCCTGACACCGCACCTGGGCTGTTTCGAGATGACCGCGCAACAGATCGCGCTGCACACTGCGCTCACCGTGATGTACCGCCCACCGAAGAAAAGTGCGCTGAAACCGCTGGTCGAGGGCGCGCGCGCGCGCCACAACCTGCACCTGGCGCCAGCCAATCTGTCCGGGGTGCGGATCCTGGCCAAGACCCTGAAAAGCGGCCAGCCAATTGGTTTACTGCCGGACCAGGTGCCGCAGGAAGGCGAAGGCGTCTGGGCGCCCTTTTTCGAACGCCCTGCCTACACGATGACGCTGCCGGCCAAGCTGGCCCAGCTCGGGCGCGCCGACATCCTGCTGGTGTATGCCGAACGCCTGCCGCGGGGCCGCGGCTACGTCGTGCGCTTTGTCCAGTTCGAAGGAGATTTGTCGGGCAGTCCTGCCGAGCAGGCCGCCAGCATCAACCGGGCGATGGAAGCGCTGATTGCACGCTGCCCTGCCCAGTATTTCTGGAGCTATAACCGTTATAAACAACCCGAGGGCGTGGCCGCACCACAGGCCGAGGCCGTGGCATGAGGCTGCTGATCGCATTCCTGTGGCTGCTGCATTGGCTGCCCCTGCCCGTGCTCGGGCGTTTCGGCGAAGCCGTCGGCAGCCTGCTGTTCCTGGTGCTGGGCAAGCGCCGCCACATTGCCCTGACCAACCTGCGCCTGTGCATGCCGGAATTATCGGAACAAGCCCGTCGCGCGATTGCGCGTCAACACTTTCGCAGCTATTCGCGCAGCATCTTCGAGCGCTCGATCCTGTGGTGGGCGCCGGAAGCGCGTGTTCGCAAGCTCATCCACGTGGAGCCCGCCGTGCCGCAGGCGGCCATGGAAGCCGGGCCGACCATTTTGCTGTGCCCGCATTTCGTGTGCCTGGACGTGGCCGGCATTGCGGCGCGTGTGATTCCGGTATGCAGCATGTACGTGCCGCAAAAGAACGCCGCCTTCGACAAGCTGCTGCGCCACGGCCGCGAGCGCTATGGCCCGGTGCGCCTGGTGACGCGCAAGGAAGGCATCAAGCCGATCCTGCGCGCGCTGCGCGACGGCCTGCCCTACTTCATGCTGCCCGACATGGACTTCGGCGAGAAGGATGCCGAGTTCGTGCCCTTCTTCGGCGTGCCGGCGGCGACCCTGACGGCGCTGGGCCGGATCGCCGCCTCCACTGGCGCCAAAGTGATTCCCGTGGTGGCGACCTATCTGCCGAACTACCAGGGCTGGCGCGTGCGCTTCTATCCTGCCTGGGAAAACTATCCCGGTGACGACATGATCGAGGCCACCCGCCGCATGAACGCTTTCATTGAAGACCGGGTGCGCGAAGCGCCTGCCGAATATTTCTGGACCCACAAGCGTTTCAAGACC
The DNA here is from genome assembly GCF_051262535.1 of Massilia sp. CMS3.1. Classification (NCBI taxonomy): domain Bacteria; kingdom Pseudomonadati; phylum Pseudomonadota; class Betaproteobacteria; order Burkholderiales; family Oxalobacteraceae; genus Massilia; species Massilia sp. CMS3.1. Next base: position 52,726 of record NZ_JBIMES010000006.1, read on the forward strand.
CGCCCACAAGGTGAGCCTTCGCTCTACGAGTAAGCACATGAAACTCAAGTTCACCAAGATGCAGGGCGCGGGCAACGACTTCGTCGTGATCGACGCCATTCGCCAGCACATCGATTTCAGCACCGAACAATGGCAACGCCTGGCGGACCGCCGCTTCGGTGTCGGCGCCGACCAGATCCTGATCGTGGAACGCCCGACGGTTCCCGGCGCAGATTTCCGCTACCGCATCTTTAATAATGACGGCGGCGAAGTCGAACAATGCGGCAACGGCGCGCGCGCCTTTGCCCGCTTCGTGAGCGACCAGGGGCTCAGTAGCGAACGCAGCATCCGGGTCCAGACCATGTCCGGCATCATCGCGCCACGTCTCGAGGAAGACGGCAGCGTGACGGTGGACATGGGCGCCCCCGTGCTGGAGCCGGCCGCGGTCCCTTTTGATAGCCAGGCCCTGGACAGCATCCCCGAAGGACGCGACCAGCTATGGCCGCTGTCGCTGCAACTCGATGGCGCACCGGTGCATGTCCTGGTCTCGGTCGTCTCAATGGGCAATCCGCATGCGGTGCAGCTTGTAGCAGACGCCGACAGCGCGCCGGTGGCGGAACTGGGGCCGCAAGTCGAGCATCACCCGCGCTTTCCGAAACGGGTAAACGCCGGTTTCATGCAGGTCGTCGACCGGCAGCATATCAAGCTGCGGGTGTTCGAGCGCGGCGCCGGCGAAACCCTGGCCTGCGGCACCGGCGCCTGCGCAGCGGTCGTGGCCGGTATCCGGCGTGGACTGCTCGACTCGCCGGTTCAGGTAGCCGCGCGCGGCGGCGAACTGTCGATCGCCTGGACCGGCGAGGGGGAACCGGTCTACCTGAGCGGCCCGGCCGTCACGGTGTTCGAGGGCGAAATCACCTTATAAGGTAAAACGCTGTCGGCCCCGGGGGCCGGCCGAGCGGCGCCCATGCAGCGAGGTGCAATCAAAGCCCCGCAACCTGCCGCAGCCAATCTCGTTCAGGCCGCCATGCCATAGGACGCATTGCCGCGTTCCGGTTTCACGGAAGGCGTGAGCCTGCCATCAGTCCCGTCGGGCATTCTTCCGGACATGGCCGCATCGGCCATCAGGGTGCGCAGCCGGTACAGGCGCTGTCGGTAATTTCCTTCCGGCCCACCCGGTCCGCAATCGACATTCTCGAACAGTCGCACAATGCGGTCGAGCGTCTGCCGCTCCTGGGCCGTTTCAACCATGACCAGACGGCGCTTGCTGCGTCCATAGCTGGCACGAATATCGATCACCAGGCAGTGCCCCTGATCCGCCGCGGCCACGTCGAGCAGCAGCGTTTCGGCACGCGTCAGGCCGAACAGCGCCGCCAATTCGAGCCGCGCCGCCAGTAGCGGGTGCGGCGACAGGTCACCGACACAACCGAGCAGCGCCCCGGTTTCGGTATGGGAGGCGTCGTCGGGACGCGGCGCGATCTTGCGGATGGCTGCATCGGCCTCGGCGTTGCCCTGTGCCGCCGCCTGCTGCAGCCAGAACACGGCGCGCACATCATTGCTCTCGTTTTCGCGGCGCGCGCGCCATGCGTTGTTGCCGCACTCCAGCTGAGCGACCTCATATCCCATTTCCGCTGCCCGTTCCAGGTAACGCTGGGCATCGGCCACATTCCGTTGCGAGAACTCGGGTTTCAGGTAGATGCGCGACAGGGCGTACCAGGCCTCGGCCAAGCCCTGTTCGCCTGCCAGCAGCAGCCAGCGGATCGCCTTCTTGAAGTTTGCCGCGCCCGTACCGCCTTGCACCCGGGCACCGTGAACCTGCATGCGCGCATACCACAGGCCGATCGCCAGCTGGGCGTGCCGGTCGTGCTCGGCGGCGGCCATCTCCCAGAACGCGTGAATGTCGTCGCCGCCCGCATCGATGCCGCCTTTTCCTTCGGCCAGCAAGCGCGCCGTGCGTGACAACAGCGTGACTTCGCCGGGTGCCAGGCGACGCGTATGCTTGGCGCTGCCGTTTTCCACGAGCGTGCGTGCCAGTGGCAGCGCGCGCGCCAGGTAATCCTGCCAGGCTTCGGCGCTCCAGCTCTGTTCAAGCAGGGCAAACTGCGCCTCGGCCATGCCGTTGTCGGCGGCCCGGCGCAGCCAGGGTTGCCCTGAGGCCGCAAGCGCGTCTGCCGCCGGGACACCCGGGCGTGCAACCGCGCGCCGGTCGAGTGCCTGCCCTGCCGGCTCGCGGATCGGCGCCATCCCCTGCTGCGTTGCAGCAAGGCGCTGCGGCGGAGCGGCGGGTACAGACGCCGGATTGACGCCGCAAGCAATGTCGGGCCGGCGCGCCAGCAGCCATTGCGCTTCCGCGAAACCGGCGCGCGCGGCTTCTTCGAGTGCGCGCGCGGCCTTGGCACGCAGCGCGTCGGGCGCGGCGCGGCCGTCCTCGAGCAGCAACTGGGCCAGTACCAGTCCGGCGCGCACGTTGCCGCCATCGTAGGCGCGTTCGTACCACGGCGCCAACGGTGTGGCATGCACGCACGCGAGGTCGAGCGGGATATGGCTGCCGATCAGCTCACACGACTCGGCGCACCCCTGGCGCGCCGCCCGGTCCAGCCAGTGCAGGGCGGTCGGCAGGCTGCACGGCAGGCCGGCGCTGCCGAACAGGTAGCGCTTGCCCAGTTCGAGTTGCGCGTCGGCGTGGCCACTGCGGGCGCCACGAATGATCGCCAGTTCTTCACGATTAGCCATCGGTCGTCTTCGTCAATTGGTAAGGAGGCGTGGTGCAGGCGGGATTGGCGGAAGACCACGACGGAGAGGCAGTCGCAGGCAAAGTTGCCAATATACAATAAGTTCGCACATCTCGCCCACCCATCGGTTCAGGGAAAGTCTAAGCCAGCAGGAAGGCCCAAACGTCCCGAACCGCCCGATGATTGATATCGAACAAACGCCTCGAAACGAGGCGGAACTCTGCTACGTTGCAGTGCATCAAGCACAGAACAGGGGCGCCGACCGGGCTCGAGCGTTTCGAAAATACAACAGCACGATTGGTTAAATTGGCTTTCCACCAACTCGAACCGCCATAATTAACCAATCCGGCAATCCTGACGCGTTAAGCCTTTAAGGTTCACTCGTCCGAGTGTTCAGCAAAAAAAAATCTCAACGCTCTTTGGATTCCGATTCATCTTCTTAGGATACAAATAAATGAAAAAATCTCTGATCGCAGTCGCACTCGTCGGCGCATTCGCCGGTGTGGCCCATGCACAGACCGCCGTTCAAATCTACGGCACCATCGATGCTGGCGTGCAGAAGCGCTCGGGCCAGACCCTGAGCATCGGCAAGCGTGCTTCGAACACCCTCGGTTTCAAGGGCACTGAAGACCTGGGCAATGGCCTGAAGGCACTGTTCCAACTGGAAATCCGCTATGAGCCGGACACCGGCACCGTCGAGAGCGGCGGTCGTCCGCTGTTCCAGGGCCAGAGCCGCGTCGGCCTGCAGGGTAACTTCGGTATGGTGCGTATTGGCCGTGGCCTGACCCCGTACCAGGAAACCGTCGGCGCCTTCGAGCCGTTCCACGCGCTGCCGCACCAGGCTGGCTTCTACACCGACCTGGCTGTCGCTGGTTACACTTCGACTCCACTGGATCCAGCGGTCAACTCGAACAACCGTTGGTCCAACGCCTTCTGGTACAACAGCCCGGTCGTAAGCGGCTTCCAGCTGAACACCGCGATTGCTACCAAAGAAAACAATGGCGCCCCAGCCATCCTTGGCCGTGGCACTGTCGCGGCACCGCAGTACGCTGCCGGCGCACAAGCCAGCTCGAACCCGTTCTCGGTCACCGGCACCTATAACAACGGCCCGGCAGCCCTGATGGTCGGCTACGAACGTAATGCGATCGAGAGCAAGGTCATGTCGGTCGGTGCATCGTTTAGCGTCACACCTGAACTGAAACTGATGGCACTGGCATCGCGTCAGGACCAGGACAACACCCGCTTCTTGAACACGAAGACCAATGCATGGATTTTAGGTGCCAACTACACCATGGGCCCGGGCAAGTTCTTGGCCGGCTATGGCCAGAAGGATCCAGACAACTTCATCAAGACAAAGCAGATGTCGCTGGGTTACGAGTACAGCCTGTCGAAGCGTACCTATGTGTACCTCGATGCATCGCGCAAGAATGGTCCACAGCGCCAGTTCAACACGTTCAACGGAGCCGCTGCGCCTGACGAAACGGTCAACTTTTACACCATCGGTGTGAACCACTCGTTCTAAGCTGAAGCGGACGCAAGTCCGCCTGGCTTGACGAAAAAGGCAGGCGCCAGCAACGGTCCCTGCCTTTTTCACGTCTGCTCCGTTGACACCAGCTTCATATAGCTGTCGCGTACGCATCTGCTGGCAATGCTCAATTGTTGTATTTATGCAACTAAACCCCACCACGCTGGGCAGTTGTGTATACAGTGCGGTGTGCCAATGGCATATTTGCAAGACGGAATTTTTAAGCTTCCGAAATAGACAATAGTGGAGATTTAATGAACAAATGTTTGATCGCCGGCCTGATCGGCTCGTGCTTCGCCCTCCCGGCCCTGGCCCAGTCCAGCGTCCAGATCTACGGTATCGCCGATGCCGGCGTCATGTGGCAAAAGGGCGGCCCGACCAAGATCATCAGTGGCGGCGCCGACGGTTCGCGTATCGGCTTCAAGGGCACTGAAGAAATCGGCAACGGCTACAAGGCCATCTTCAACCTGGAAGCACGTGTCGAACTCGACACCGGCACCCAGCAGCCTACCCTGATCAACGACAACCGCGGCTTCTACCTGGCGCGCGGCCTGGATGCATTCAATGCAGCCGACCCACGCATCGCCGCTGGCCTGCGTGCAGCGCTGTACGTGCCGGGCGCCGCGGCCGTGAACCAGGAACGCGCCCTGTTCGACCGTACCGCCATGGTTGGACTGGTGACCCCGGTCGGCGCCGTGCTGCTTGGCCGCATGTACACCCCAGGCTACGAAGTCTTCGCCGCTGCCGACACGTTTGAGTCGGGCACCGCTGGCACCTGGGGCGGCATCACCGGCGGCACCGCCGGCTTCACCGCGCTCGGCGCAGACATCCGTTCGCAGGAATCGATCCAGTACCGTATCGCCCACCCATCGGGCTTCGGCGGTTCGATCATGTACGGTGCGCGCAATTCCGGCTACCTCGGCCGCTACAACAAGTTCCGTGCGGCGGCTGTCACCTACAAGGCCAACGGGTTCGACCTCGGCCTGGGCTACAACCACGGCTACGACCAGCAAAACCGTCCTAGCCTGCGTACCTTCACCGCCGGCGGTTCGTACAGCATGGACGCGTTCAAGTTCTTCGCCGGTTTCCATAGCCAGCGCAACGAGAACTCGGCCCTGATCGCCGATTACCTGAACGCATGGGACGCCAGCATCGCACCGGCACTGGCTGCACAGCCGGCCCCGGTCCGCGCCGGCCTGCGCAATACCTTCCAGAACATCATGCGCGCCAACACGACGCAAGATGCGAACAGCTACCAGCTCGGCCTGCACTACAAGCTCGGCGGCGGCCGCGTGATGGCATCGTATGCGCACCAGAACGACCGTACCGCCTCGGACAGCGACGCCGATCTGTACGCAATCGGCTACGACTACTTCCTGTCGAAGCGTACCGATATCTACACCGTCGCCGCTATCATCAAGAACCAGAACGATGGCCAGTACACGCCAGGCACCGCCGGTTCGCCAGGCGGTTTCACGAAACTGCCGGGTGACGACGGCCGCGCCTTCCAGGTCGGCATTCGTCACCGCTTCTGATACAGCAACACGGCGCGCCTGGCGCGCCGCCCTGCTCACAAGGGCGCCTGCGGGCGCCCTTTTTGTATCTCCCGCCCCTCCCCGCTGCGGTAGAATTGCGCACCCCTTATTTCTTGCAAGATTACCGATGACTGTCACCCTGGACTCCGCCGCCGTCGCCCAATACCTGGCCGACCACCCGCGCTTTTTCGAAGAACATGCCGGCCTGCTGGGCGAAGTCAAACTGTCGAGCCCGCTGACCGGGAAAACCGTGTCGCTGCAGGAGCGCCAGATGGAAGTCATGCGCGCCAAGTACAACGCGCTCGAGCTGCGCATGGCCGAACTGATCCGTACGGCCAGCGACAACACCGTCATCCTGAACCGCTTTCATGCCTGGCACCTTGCGCTCCTGAAGTCGCGCGGCGGCGCGGCCATGGCGCGTGACCTAGTCGATGGCCTGGTCACGCATGTCGGCGTACCGCAAGCGACGCTGCGCCTGTGGAACGTGGGCGCCGAGCATGCCGACGCCTGGTTCGCCAGCAATGTGGCCGGGGATGCGCGCCTGTTCGCCTCCAGCCTGCGCGCGCCCTACTGCGGTCCGAACAAGGATTTCGAGGCAGTGCGCTGGCTCGACGAGGCCGGCGCCGTGCGCTCGACGGTACTGCTGCCCTTGACGATGGATGGCGTCACCTTTGGCTTGCTGGTCATGGGTTCGCCCGACGCCGAGCGTTTCAGCCCGATGATGGCAACCGATTTCCTGGTCCAGCTCGGCCAGTCCGCCAGCGCAGCGCTGGCGCCGCTGCGCGCCTGAGTACTTAGCATGGAACCGGCGCGCGAGGATTGGGTCGGACGCTACCTCGGCGAACTGGCTACCCAGCGCCAGCTGTCCGAACACACGATCGCCGCCTACCGGCGCGACCTGGCCGAACTGCGCCAACTGGCCGGGCACGACGACTGGACCCTGCTCACCCATGCCGACATGCGCCGCTTCGCCGCGCGCCTGCATGGCGGCGGCCAGGAACCGCGCTCGATCGCCCGTAAACTGTCGGGCTGGCGCGGCTTTTACCAATGGCTGTCGCGCCAGGTTTCCCTGCCTGCCAACCCGGTCGAAGGCGTACGCGCGCCGCACCGCCCCAAAACATTGCCCAAGGCGCTCGCCGTCGATGCCGCCGTGCAGCTGCTGGAAGCAAATCGCCACGGCCATCCGGAGCCAAGCGAACTATGCAACCGCGCCATGTTCGAGCTGCTGTATTCGAGCGGATTGCGGGTCTCGGAACTGGCCGGGCTCGACCTGGCCTATACGACTGGCGACGGCAACACCTCACTTGGCTGGCTCGATCTTGCGGCCGGCGAAGTCGTCGTCACCGGCAAGGGCAATAAAATGCGCCGGGTGCCGGTCGGCGGCCCGGCGCGCGCGGCCCTGGCAGCCTGGCTGGCGGTACGCCCGCCCGCCGCGGACGGCGGTGCCGCGCTGTTTCTGTCAAGCCGCGGCACCCGCATCACCCCGCGCGTGGTCCAGCAAAGACTGAAGACCCATGCGCTGCAAGCCGGCTCGCCCGTGCACGTGCACCCGCACGTGCTGCGCCACTCGTTCGCCTCGCACCTGCTGCAATCCTCGGGCGACCTGCGCGCCGTCCAGGAATTGCTGGGCCACGCCAGCATCACCTCGACCCAGGTGTATACGGCGCTCGACTTCCAGCATCTTGCTGCGGTGTATGACCGAGCGCATCCACGAGCGAAAGCGAAGTAGACAAAGGTTCGCGTGAGCTGGCGCAAAGACCGGTGCGGTTGATGTGGCAGATTGCAAATTACGGCATAATCTTCGGCTTCCCCATTGCCTCATCGGCCGGCCCGAACTGCGAACAACCATGTCACCCATCCCGACCACCATCCTCACCGGCTTCCTTGGCGCCGGCAAGACCACCCTCCTCAACCGCATCCTGCGCGAGGAGCACGGCCTGCGCATTGCCGTTATCGAGAACGAATTTGGCGAAGAAAACATCGACAACGAAATCCTGGTGCAGGACAGCGGCGAGCAGATCGTCGAGATGAACAATGGCTGCATCTGCTGCACCATACGCGGCGATCTGGTGGTCGCGCTGACGAGCCTGGCGCAAAAGCGCGAAGCCGGCGAGATCAGTTTTGATCGCGTCGTCATTGAAACGACGGGCCTGGCCAACCCCGGCCCGGTGGCCCAGACCTTCTTTGTCGACGAGGAAGTCGGCGCCCACTACATGCTCGATGCCGTGGTCACGGTGGTCGATGCGCGCCATGCGATGGACCAGCTCGACCGCCACGAGGAAGCCCAGCGCCAAGTCGGTTTTGCCGACAAGATCTTGCTTTCGAAGCTGGACCTGGTGGATGCGGACACGCTTGAAACACTCACAATGCGCTTAAAACGCATCAACCCGCGCGCGCCGATCTCGACCTCCGACTTCGGCCGCGCGCCAATCACCGACGTGCTCGACCTGCGTGGCTTCAACTTGAACGACAAGCTCGAACTCGATCCGGACTTCCTGCTCGCCGAAGAACACGATCACGAACATGCCGATCATGGCGATGGGCACGGCCACGTGCACACCGAGGCCTGCAAGCACGACCACCACCATGCGCACCACAGCGACGACATCGCCGCCTTCGTGTTCAAAGCCGAGCGCCCATTCGATTCGGAACGGCTCGACCAGTTCCTCGGCAGCATGGTGCAAGTCTTTGGCCCGAACATGCTGCGCTACAAGGGCGTGCTGTCGATGGAAGGCGCCGAGCGCAAGGTCGTCTTCCAGGGCGTGCATCAAATCATGGGCAGTGACCTCGGCGCAAAGTGGGAAGCGGATGAACCCCGTGGAAGCAAAATGGTCTTTATTGGTAAAAATTTACCGAAAGACGTATTTATCCGCGGATTGGAACAATGTTTGGTATAAACTATCCCGGTTTAGCGGTACCGGTTGCGCATCAAGAAGGACGCGACAGGTACGAATGATGGACCGCTGTCCCCGGCGGGCAGTGAAGACGGCGGATCGTACGGGCCGTCATGGCAGCAGCAAGGGCGCGCACCTGTGAGCTCAGGGTGCTACGGCTGAGCTAGCTGATAAAATGAAAACCTCTGTCGTATCGAAGGTAAGTGAAGTCATGACTAAAACAACGAAACCGAATGCCGCTCAGGCCGAAAACCGACTCTTGACGGAAGATGAAATTCGGGCGATGGGCGAAGAGGACTACATGAACCCGGCCCAGCTCGCGTTCTTCAAGGACCGCCTGCAGCAGCTCGAGAAGGAACTATTGAAAAACGCTGGTGAGACCACCGAACACCTGCGCGAGACCGTGCTGGTTCCGGATCCGGCCGACCGCGCCACGATCGAGGAAGAACACGCCCTCGAACTGCGCACCCGCGACCGCGAACGCAAGCTGCTCAAGAAAGTACAGCAGTCGATCGCCTCCATCGACGGCGGCGACTACGGCTGGTGCGAAGAAACGGGCGAGCCGATCGGCATCCCGCGCCTGATCGCGCGTCCAACCGCCACGCTGTCGCTGGAAGCCCAGCAGCGCCGCGAACTGAAGCAAAAGCTGTACGGCGACTGATCTTCCAGTCCGCACCCACAAAAAAAGCATGCGCAGGTCGCATGCTTTTCTCATTTTTACGCCCTGTCCGGCGCGCCGTACGCGATCAAAACTTTCCCATGAGATACACTAACGCTCGCCCGCACAGGCTTTGCGCGGGCGCACGTGTGCGCGGGACGCCGCAGGCGGGTCCATGCTACCGTCATGGATGAGCGCTTCGGCTGTGCCGGATGATGGATAGGATGACGTGGGCATATTTTCCTTCTTAAAGAAAAAACCCGAACCGGCTGCGGCGCCGGTCCTGCCCCCGCGCGCCGATGCACCGGCACGCCTGTCGCCTGAGGCAGACCGCGAGCGCCAGCGCGACATTGCGCGCGCCACCGCCGCCAAGATCGATGCCATCGAACTGGCGATGACGACCGATTTCTTCGACGATGCCGAAGCACGCTGGGGCAGCACGCGGCGCGCACCCGCCGCCACCGCCGCGGTACTGGACGAGCCCGGTGAAGTCGAACTCGTCACCCTGGCCGACGAGCCCGATGCCGCCGCCGCGCCGGTCGCGGCGCCGGTGGTCGAGGAAAGCGCGATCCTGTATGCCAACGGCCAGGGCCTGCTTGCCGAACAGATGTTACGCGACAGCCTGCGTGAGCTCGGCCGCACCGAGCGCCAGCCGTGGTGGATGCTGTTCGACCTGTACCAGGCCGAAGGACGCGAGCTCCATTTCGACAGCATCGCGATCGACTACGCGAGTCACTTCGAAACCTCGCCCCCTGCCTACGTCAACCGTTTGCCGGCAGGCCCGCCGCAGGGAGTCTATGCCGGCGTCGCACCTGCTGTGCGTCTGGGCGGCACCCTCGCCCTGGACGCCGGCGTACGCTTGCAAACCTTGCTCTCCGCCGGCGACGCTCCGGTGCGCATCGATATCGGCGGCGTCACGGGCGCCACCCATGATGGTTGCGCCGCCTTGCTGGCCGCCCTGCAGGGCCTGCGCCGTGCGGGGCGCGACATCGTGCTGGCCGGCGCCGATACCCTGCTGGCAGTGCTGCGGCCGATGCTGGCGATCGGCGAGCGCAGGGGCGGAGAGGCGCCCTGGCTGCTGCTGCTCGAACTGCTGCAACTGCTCGATCGCGAAAAGGATTTCGAAGAAACGGCAATGGACTATTGCCTTACCTTCGAGGTGTCGCCGCCCTCCTTCGAAGCCCTGGCGCAGGGCAGCAACACGCGTGTGGCCGGCAGCCACATGGCGGCGGAACAACGCTTCATGCTGCCGGCCGTCGTCGACGGCGACGTCAAGGACTTGCTGGCGGCGATCGCGTCGTATGCGGCCATCGATCCTGCCGGACCGGTCGTACTCGACTGCGCACGACTGGTGCGCATCGATTTCAGCGCAGCCGGCAAGCTGCACGCCAGCCTGCGCCGGCTGGCCTTCGATGAACGGCGCATCGAACTGCGCGAGCTGAACCACCTGGTGGCGGCACTGCTTCGCCTGTTGAACTACGGGGACTGCGCGCGCTTGTACGTACACAATTACTAAGAGCGACTTACTGTCGCGTTACCTGGCCCCATCCTGTCTTGCAATCCTGTGCAATATCCCCACTTGCGGAGGGCGAGTTAATCATGAGGCAGATATGGAACAATTTCACGGCACTACCATTGTGAGCGTACGTCGCGGCTCCCAGGTCGCATTGGGCGGCGACGGCCAAGTCACCTTGGGCAACGTCGTCATGAAGGGCTCGGCCCGCAAGGTGCGCAAGCTGTACCAGGGCAAGGTCCTGTGCGGCTTCGCCGGCGCTACCGCCGACGCGTTTACCTTGCTCGACCGCTTTGAAGCGAAACTTGAAAAGCACCAGGGCAACCTGCTGCGCTCCTCGGTCGAACTGGCCAAGGACTGGCGCACCGACCGCATGCTGAGCAAGCTTGAAGCGATGCTGCTGGTGGCCGACAAGGAAGTGACCCTGATCATCACCGGGAATGGCGACGTGCTCGAGCCCGAAGACGCCATCGGGGCGATCGGTTCCGGCGGCATCTATGCCCAGTCCGCAGCGAAGGCCTTGCAGGAAAACACCGACCTCTCTCCTGCGGAGGTGGTCAAGAAGGCGCTGACCATTGCAGGCCAGCTATGCATCTACACGAATCTGTCCCACATCATCGAAACGCTGGACTGACCGGCGCGCATACCATGAACATGACTCCCATTGAAATCGTCTCGGAACTGGACAAGCACGTCGTCGGCCAGGGCAAGGCCAAGCGCGCCGTCGCCATCGCCCTGCGCAACCGCTGGCGCCGCCAGCAGGTGGACGAACCCCTGCGCCACGAGATTACCCCGAAAAACATCCTCATGATTGGCCCGACCGGCGTCGGCAAGACAGAAATCGCGCGCCGCCTGGCCAAGCTGGCCGACGCGCCCTTCATCAAGATCGAAGCGACCAAGTTCACGGAAGTGGGTTACGTCGGCCGCGATGTCGACACCATCATCCGCGACCTGATCGACATCGGCGTGAAGCAGACCCGCGCCAGCGAAATGAAAAAGGTGCGCCAGCGCGCCGAAGACGCGGCCGAAGACCGCATCATCGACATTCTGGTGCCGCCGGCGCGCGACTTCGGCTTCAATGTCAGCGCCGCCGCCGAGGCGAAGGAAGGCGACACCACGCGCCAGACCTTCCGCAAACGCCTGCGCGAGGGTTCGCTCGACGACCGCGAAGTCGAAATCGACGTGCTCGATGCCGCACCGCAGATGGAAATCATGGCCCCGCCCGGCATGGAAGAAATGACGGAACAGATCAAGTCGATGTTTGCCGGCGTCGGCGGCGCGCGCAAGAAGGCGCGCAAGATGAAGATCAAGGAAGCGATGAAGGTGCTGGCCGAGGAAGAAGCGGGCCGCCTGATCAACGAAGACGAGATGAAACAGAAGGCGATCCACAATGTCGAGAACAACGGCATCGTGTTTTTGGATGAGATCGACAAGATCGCGACACGCTCCGAGCACGGCGGCGCCGACGTTTCACGCGCGGGCGTGCAACGCGACTTGCTGCCGCTGGTCGAAGGCACGACGGTGAACACGAAATACGGCATGATCAAGACCGACCACATCCTGTTCATCGCCTCGGGCGCATTCCACCTGGCCAGACCGTCGGACCTGATTCCCGAACTGCAGGGGCGCTTCCCGATCCGCGTCGAGCTCGAATCGCTGTCGATCGACGACTTCAAACGCATTCTGACCAGCACCGATGCTTGCCTGACGACGCAGTACGAAGCCTTGCTCGGCACCGAGGGCGTGACATTAACCTTCTCCGAGGACGGCATTCACCGCCTGGCCGAGATCGCTTTTGCGGTCAACGAGCGTACCGAGAACATCGGCGCGCGGCGCCTGTACACAGTCATGGAAAAGCTGCTCGAGGAAATCTCGTTCCACGCCAGCGACACCCAGGACAGGCAGATCACGATCGACGCGGCGTATGTCAATGAACGGCTCGATGTGCTGTCAGCCAACGAAGATCTGTCGCGCTACGTGTTGTAAGGCATTCGGGAAGGAGAGGACGATGGCGAACAAGGCACTCGCGACGCGGCAGAAGATGATGTTGCGCGCCCTACCAGCCCAACAATTCGGCAAGCCGCGCAATCCGGTCGCGGCCCTGGCCAAGGCGCGCTCGGCGGGCGCGCACGCCAAGCCGCTCTCGAACGAGCGCCACGCGGCCAAGCGCCAGCTGAAAAAAGCGCCGCTCGTTTCCGAAGACGATTGAAAAAACCGGGGCAGGTCCTGCATCAGGAGGGACATGCCCCGGCGTTCTGCCAGTAAACTTTGGCGGATTGACCTCTTACGGCTGCTGCCCGCCTTCGCACTTCGCGCTGTAATACGCCGCCTGGCCCTGGGCGCGCATCGTCCGCGACAGCTCGGCCGCCTCAGCTGCCGCCGTCTTGACGCGGGCAAAGGCATGGGCGTCATTCGCAAGGCTTGCCAGGGTCTGCTCCGCCTCCGCTTTGCCCGTCAGCGCCAATCCGAAGGTCGCGGACACGGCCAGTTCGGCTGCAAGCACCTCGGCGCCCGGCGCGTCAACACCCGCTACCGCCGCCTCGGCCGCCGCGATGGCAGCCCGGGACACGACCAGGGTTTTCGCCGTCTCCATATCGGTCGCAACCTTGGTGACGAAATCGAGGGCGGCCTGGCTTCCCGACTTGTTGATCAGGTCGCCCAGGTGGATCAGGACAGCGTTCTTCGCATTGAATACCGACCGGCTGGCGCGCGCACTGTGCACGAAGTCGATCAGCGGCTTGACGGCGATCTCGCTGCCGATGAAGCCGAGCGTGGTCACGATCTCCGGCAGGAACTCCTCGTGCTTTTCGGGCTCGTTGACCAGCCATTCCAGTAGCCGCTTGGCATCCTCCTCGGTGTATTGCGATGCGGCTTGATAGGGGATGCCCTGGATCCAGTGCTGGGAAACGAATTCGCGCACATCCTTCGTTGGCTGGATCGCCACGCCCAGCGAGCAGCTCGACGCCATCGCTTCGCCGGCGGTAATGGCCAGGGGGCCGGCCAGGAAGCTTGCCGACTCGGCACTGTTGACCACATTATGGTCCGCGCCGACGCTCGGATACATGACGGCCCTGAGGTCATCCGTGCGGTGGCCGAGGCCAGCATTGTGGCCATACTCATGCACCCAGATAAGCCCTTCCTGGTTGGCAGTGAAGCGCACCGCCGCCAGGTTGACCGTCGGGCTGCCGAGCGGGGCGCATCCGATGATCGAGCCGCCGGGACCGCCGCACCAGCGAATGGCCTGGACGATCTTGATCCCTGAGCCGGCATTGAGCAGCGCGGTCAAATCGGCCGCTGTCGCAATCGTCCCTGGTACATTTGCCGGCAACAGCCGAACCGGCCCATTGCGTACAAACCGGACTTGGGTCGCGACGTCGGCAGGCGAGTCGTCGCTCTGGAGAATGGTGCCCATGTCGCCCAGGATCCGGTCCGCCTCGGCGTCGCTCAAGGCCACGGTGCTGTGGCGCTGCACGGTGACCTGGACCGTCCTGATCGTCGCGGCCGGATTGACCACCAGGTAATCGACGTAGAGCGGTATGTCCGAAGGCCACTCGATGTTGACCCGGATATCGACGCCGCCCGCGCGCGGTGCCACGTTGTGCAGGTTGTAGCGGGCCGATCCGATGAACTTGCCTGCGTCCGGTCCACCCGCGGCCCCTTCTCCGACCGACACGAACACTTGCGAACGCGGGTTGACGTCTGCCCAGTTGAGCCGGAGCGTCCACTGGCCACGCCGCGCACCCCAGTCATGCCGATAAGTAAAACCGGCCCCGCTCAGCTCGGGCTGGGGCGAGGCCGCGCCGAACAGCGGCTGCGCCGCTTCCTGCAGGGCTTCTTGCTCGACCTCCGCGAAGGCGGCCGAGAAGGCCGACGAGATATTTTCAGGTGCTTGAAGCTGATTGTTAGACATGACCATCTCCTTTTGCATGCCGTTTAACCCAATGGTTACCCCGTCCGTGAAGCGATATGCTGGGTAGATCAGTTCGCCAGTGCCGGACCTGTACGACCCTAATTGATGTTTTTTCAGGCTGAGCTCGTTTAAATCAAGTCCAGATGGAAGGGTAACTTGAAGGGATGTTGAAGTTTCTCAGCACCTACAGTTTTCAAGCGCCAACTTGCCGCTTTGACCATTCGCCTGTACATTGATCGCCGCCCATTGCCGAGTACAGGAACCCCATGAGCTCACCCGAGCTGATCGTCGACGTGCTGCGCGCCGAGCTGCGTGCGGCCAATCTCACCTATAAAACCCTGGCCGAGCGCATCGACATGAGCGAGTCGAGCGTCAAGCGCATGTTCGGCCAGAAAGACATGCCGCTGTCGCGCCTGGCGCAGATCTGCCAGGTGGCCGGCATTGCCTTCGAGGATGTGTTGCGCGGCGCGGCCGACGCGCGGCCCCAGCCCGACGCGCTGACGCTACCCCAGGAAACCTCGCTCGTCGCCAAGCCGCGCCTGCTGCTGGTGGCGATCTGCTGCCTCGGTTACTGGAGCATGGAGCAGATCGTCGAGACCTATCGCCTGACGGAGGCCGAATGCATCGGCTGCCTGGCCGAACTCGACCGGCTTGGCATCATCGAACTGCGCCCCTTGAACCGCTACACGCTGCGCGTCTCGAACGCCTTCCACTGGCTGCCGGACGGGCCGGTGCAGCATTATTTCCGCGAACAGATCGTGCCGGATTATTTTGCGGGCCGCTTCGATGGCGCCGGCGAGACGCTGATGTGCCTGCCTGCACGGCTGTCGCCGGCCAGCGCGGCCGAGCTGGCGCAGAAGATTCATCAATTGGCGGGGGAACTGACGCGGCTGCACCGGAACGACCGGCGGCTGCCGGCGGACGAGCGCGAAGGGATGACCTTGCTGGTGGGATTCAGGTCGTGGGAGTTTACGGCGTTTACGAAGTTGCGGCGCTGAGCGCGTGTGAAAAAATCCTCCATGGCTGCGTTGAATTCGTCTCGCCGTACTAGCGTACTGTCTTCGACGATGCGCCTTGCCATGGAGTTTTTTTCACATGCTCTAGCGCACGACCGGCGCCTCGCCGCTGACCGGGCTGCCCATCGAACGGGTCGGTGGCGGCATTTGCGGCTGATTCGGCGGCGGCTGGGCGATGTCGGACGGCGGGCCTTCCTGCGGCGGCTCCTGGCCTTGGGGCACCACCGGGTTGACTTCGCCCGGCGGCGGCGCGCTTTGTACGGCGCCGGGCGCCATTTGCGGTTCATTAGGAGGCATGGCGCCGGCCGGGGCGATCGTCGGCTGCTGCGGCATGGCCATCGGCGGCGCGGCGGCGCCCGACAAGGGGATCGCCGGCTTGGTGTCGGCTGCGAGGTCGACGCGTTTCATGACGCCGCCTTCGGACAGCATCACGTAGCGCGCATGCACTTCGCTGATGCTGACCCCCGGCGCCAGTTCGCGTCCCACTTTCAACGCTTTTGGCGGCTGGCCGTCGGCGACGATGATGGCGGCACTGTCGCGTCCGGCAAAAATGATGCCGGTCAATTGGTAATTCATGGCGACGTTCGCCACCGGCTGGCCGCCGAACAGCGTGGCGGCGGCATCGGGCGACGGCTCGGGCAGGCTGGCGGTCGCTGCCGCGGCGATCGGCCGTTGCACCGGCTTGTACAGCTGCATGCCCCAATAGGTGGCCGAGACCGCCAAAAAGATCAGGGCAAGCAGGGTGAAAAGAAGAGGCAGACGCTTCATTGGTTTCCTTGTTAGCGCACCAGCTGGTTGATTTCAATGATCGGCATCAAGACCGCCAGCACGATCAAGAGCACCACCAGGCCCATGGCCAGGATCAGTACCGGCTCGAGCAGGCCGGCGATGGTCAGCGTGCGGCGCTCGAGGTCGGCCTGCTGCGAATTGGCAGCCCGCTCCAGCATCGCCGGCAGTTCGCCGGTGATCTCGCCGGCACGGATCATGTGCACCAGCATCGGTGGAAAGTGTTTTTGCACGGATAGTGCCCGCGCCAGGCTGACGCCTTCGCGCACGCTGGCCGTGGCCTGTTCGACCAGTTCGCGCATGGCGACGTTCGACAGGGTTTCGCGGCTGGTATCGAGCGCGCGCAGGATCGGCACGCCCGAGCCGGTGGTAATGGCCAGCGTGCTGGCGAAGCGCGCCGTGTTCAGGCTGCGCTCGAATTTGCCATACACGGGCGCGGTCAGCAGCCAAGTATGCCAGCGCCGTTTCAGTACCGGGTTGAGCAGTGCCCGGCGCCAGGCGAACCAGGCCGCGATCAGCGCCAGGCCCAGCAAGATGCCATAGGCGCGCATGAAGTTCGACACCCCCAGCATCATCACCGTCAGTAAAGGCAGCTTTTGCTTGGTGTTGGCGAATACGGACACAATCTGCGGTACCACATAGGTGAGCAGGAAGATCACGATCGCGAACGCGACCACGGTGACAATGGCCGGATAGGTGAACGCCAGGCGCACTTTTTGTACCAGCGCGTTGCGCCGCTCGATATAGTCGGCCAGGCGCGACAGCACGCGCGCCAGCTGGCCGATTTGTTCGCCCGACGAGACCAGTCCGCGGAAAATCGGGTCGAAATCGCGCGGATGGTGCGACAACGCATCGGAAAAGGCGATGCCGCCGATGACTTCGGAGCGGATCGAGGCGATCAGGTCGCGCAGATACGCTTTTTCGGCTTGCTCGAGCAGCGCGGTAAACGCCTGTTCCAGCGGCAGGCCCGCTTCCAGCAGGCTGGCCAGCTGGCGCGTAAACAGGGCCAGTTCCACCTGCGACAGGCGCTCGCCGAAACCGCGCGAACGGGTCACCCCGGCGGCGTCGACCTGGGCCGTGATTGCTTCGACGTTCAGGGGCGTGAGTCCCTGCACGCGCAGGTCCGAGCGCGCCGCGCGCGGACTGTCGGCGTTGACCACGCCTTTTCTCGTGGCGCCGCCCGCGTCGACCGCTTCATAACGAAATGCCGGCACTTAGTTGATCCTCATTCGCTAGTCCTTCGTTACGCGCAGCAACTCGGCTTGCGTGGTGGTGCCGTCATGCAGCCAGCGCTCACCGTCTTCGCGCATCGTGCGCATGCCGCTGTGCTGGGCCGCCACGCGGATTTCCGCTTCCGACGCCTGGTTGTGGATCTGGGCGCGAATCCCCTCGTTTGTTTCCAGCAACTCGTAGACGCCGACCCGGCCCTGGTAACCGGTGTGGCCGCAGCGCTCGCAGCCGACCGCATGCCAGTGCACGCCATCGCTCTTCTTGCATTGCGGGCACAGTTTGCGCACCAGGCGCTGAGCCATCACGCCCAGCAAGGACGACGACAGCAGGAACGGTTCGATCCCCATGTCGAGCAGGCGCGTGACGGCCGCCGCGGCATCGTTCGTGTGCAGGGTGGCCAGCACCAGGTGACCGGTGAGCGAGGCCTGCACGGCAATTTGCGCCGTTTCCAGGTCGCGGATTTCGCCGATCATGATGACGTCCGGGTCCTGGCGCAGGATTGCGCGCAGAGCCTTGGCGAAGGTCATGTCGATGCGGGCGTTGACCTGGGTCTGGCCGACGCCGTTCAGGTCGTACTCGATCGGGTCTTCCACCGTCATGATGTTGGTGGTCGAGGCGTTCAGGCGAGACAAGGCGGCGTACAAGGTGGTCGTTTTACCGGAGCCGGTCGGGCCGGTGACGAGCACGATGCCGTGCGGCTGATTGATTAATTTGTCGAACTGCGGCAACAGGTCCGGACTCATGCCCAAGTGGGATAAATCGAGCCGTCCCGCTTCCTTGTCGAGCAGACGCAGCACGGCGCGCTCGCCGTGCCCGGTCGGCAAGGTCGAGACGCGCACGTCGACCGGTTTGCCGCCGATCCGCAGCGTGATGCGGCCGTCCTGCGGCAGGCGTTTTTCGGCGATGTCGAGCTGCGACATGATCTTGATACGCGAAATCAGCGAGGCGTGAATGCCCTTGCGTGGACGCACGATGTCACGCAGCGTGCCGTCGATGCGAAAACGTACGACCGACGTCTGCTCGAAAGGTTCAATGTGGATGTCGGACGCGCCTTCGCGCAGCGATTGCGTGAGCAGCGCGTTGATCATGCGGATCACCGGCGCATCATCGGACGATTCGAGCAAGTCTTCGATCGCCGGCACGTCCTGCAGCAGGCGCGTCAGGTCGAGGTCGGCGTCGAATTCCTCGGAGACCTGGCTGGCGTCGCCGCCGGCCGAGGCGTACGCGGCGGCAATTGCGTCGTCGAGTTCGCCCCGTTCCATGCGGCGCAGCAGGATGCGCCCGAAGCGGCGCGACACCTCGGCAATGGCGGCCGGGGGGGTAGCGCTGGACACCAGGACTTCGACGCTCTGTCCGGAATCGTCGCCGGTGCGCGCCAGGACCCAGTGATCGCGGGCGAAGGCGTAAGGCAACAAATTGGTCATGATCGGATCACTTCTGGTTCGGCGGCGTCACCGGGCGAAACTCGGGCACGGGCGCCTGGTTCTGTTGGGTCGGTTGCGGCGATCTCGGCTGGCTGGTGCCGGGGCCGGTGGCCGCACCCGGACGGGCAGCCGGCGGGGCCGGTGGCGGCATCGTCGCCATGGTGCCGCCTGCCGGGGGCTGGCCGTTGATCAGCGGGGGCAATTCTGGCGCGCCCAGGTTTTGCATCAGGATCGTGTCGTCTTGGGGGCGGGTCGATGCGCCCAGCGCACGCATGTATTCGTAGCGGTCGAGCGAGATGCTGTTGTTCTGCTCCTTGCTGCGCACCACCACTGGACGCAGGAAGACCATCAGGTTGGTCTTGCCGCGCGTGCGGGTGCGGTATTTGAACAAATTGCCCACCAGTGGCAGGTCGCCCAAGCCACGCACTTTTTCCTGCTGGTGGTTTTCGTTGTCCGAGATCAGGCCGCCCAGCACGATGATCTGGCCGTCGTCGGCAATGACATTGCTTTCGATCGCGCGCAAGGTGGTCACGATGCCTTCCGGCCGGTCCAGCGTGTCATCGATGTCGGAATTTTCATGATAGATCGACAGTTTGATGACGCCGCCCTCGGAAATCTGCGGACGCACCTTCATCAACAGGCCAATGTCCTTGCGGTCGACCGTCTGGAATGGATTGGTCGAGCCGCTCGATCCCGTGGTGAACGAACCCGTGAGGATAGGGATATTCCGGCCCACCTTGATGGTCGCCAGCTCGTTGTCGAGGGTGATCATGTTCGGTGTGGACAAGATGTTGGCGGAGCCCTCGTTTTCAAGGGCGCTGGCGACCGCGCCCAGTCCCAGCTCGCCATTGATCTGCTTGAAGAGGCCCAAGGTCAGGCCCGGCAGTGAAGGAAGGCCGCTTTCCCCGGTCGTGCCGGCACGCGCGGCAGCGGCAAGATTGATGATGTTGTTGCTGGCGCCTGAATTGAACGACTGGATGCCGCCAACACGGTACTTGCTGGTGTCGCTGCCCGACAAACCGAGCCACTGGACGCCGAATTCGGCGGCTTTGGTCGTATTCATCTCGACCACCAGGGCCTCGATGTAGACCTGGGCGCGGCGCACGTCGAGCTGGTCGATGACGCCGCGCAGGTTGCGGTAGACCGCGTCCGGTGCGGTGATGATCAGGCTGTTGGTCGAAGCATCGGCCTGGATGAAGCCGGAACCGGCACCGCCGCCGGCGCCGCCGGCGGTCGCCTGGCTTTGCTGGCCGAAGTTGCTGCTGGTACCGCCCGCCCCCTGGCCCTGCTGACCCTGGCCACCGAGGCCGCCGCCGGTGCCGCCCTGGGCGCCGGTCTGGATCGAGCCGCCCGCGGTGCCCTGTTGCTGCACCGGCACCGCCGAGGCGTCCTGCGAGACGACCGCGCGCAGGGTCTGCGCCACCTTGCTGGCGTCGGCATTCTTCAGGTAGACGACGTGGATATTGCCCCTTTCGGTGGTCGCCTGGTCGAGCTTGGCGATCAGCGATTTCGCCAGATTCGCGCGTGCCTGCGAGGGAGCACGCACGATGACCGAATTGGTGCGTGAGTCGGCGAGGATCGTGACGCGCCCGGAGTCGCCGCCGGCGGCCGGTTCCATCAGGCGCGAGACGAGCGTCGCGATGTCGCTGGCGATGCCGTTACGGATCGGCACCACGTCGAGGTCGGCCGCCACCGGCGCGTCGAGCGCGGCGATGATGCGAGAGAGGCGGCGCAGGTTGTCGGCGTAATCGGTAATGACCAGGCTGTTGTTGCCCGGATTGGCCATGATCGAATTGTTCGGCGAGATCAAGGGACGCAGCACGGCCGTCAGGTTGGCGGCCGACTCGTAGGACAAGCGAAAAATCTGGGTCGCGATCTGGTCACCCTGCACCCGTGTGCCGCGCGTGCCGACCTGGGTCGGCGAGGATTGCAGTTTCGCTTCGGCTTCCGGCACCACCTTGGCATAGCCTTCGCCGGTGGTGACCACCGCAAAGCCCTGCAGGCGCAAGGCGGAGGTGAGCAAACCAAACGCCTGGCTCTTGGTCAGGGACTTTTCGGACACCAGGGTCAGCGTTCCTTTTACACGCGGATCGATAATGAACGTCATCCCCGTGTAGTGGCCGACGGCCTTGATCACCGATTCGATGTCGGCGTTCACGAAACTGAGGGCGGCGGAATTTTCCTGGGCGAAGGCCGGCGCCGGCGGCAAGGCCGTGGCCACCGCGCAGCACAGCATGACGCCCGCCGTGATGCGGCGCAAAGTTGGGCGCACTGCGGGGAATTCGGGGGTGCTACGGGAGGATGTTTTCATTATCTGAATTCTAATGCGATTATGTTCTTACCGTTCACCATACGGCGCTGGCCTAGGAGATTGAGCATATTGCCCAAGGTTTCCTCATAGCCATCGGCGGCCGACGCCTGACCCGAAAAACGCAGGCGTCCATTCTGTAACGTTCCATTTCCCGACAACAGCAAGGCGCCGCGCACCGTGCGCAACACCAGGTCGGCTTGCTGGCCGCGCCAGTCCATCACCATCTCGTAGCTGCCGAGCGGCTTGACGGGCGCCATGCGCGAGCCCATGTCGCTCATCGAGAGGATCGTGCGTCCCGTTACCGCCACGGAATTTGGCTGGCGCAGCAGGTCGAGCCGGTTCCACGACAGCCGGATCACGCCCGACGGCACCAGGGTATTCAATGGTGCGCCCAGACCGGCCAGACCCTCGGCCGGCAACAGCAATTGTCCTTCGCTCACCTGCCACTGCGACCAGCTGCCGGTGACGTGCACCGGTCGCGCCAGCGCCTGTGGATTCTCGAGCGCCATGTCCACGCGACCGACCAGCACCAGTGGCGACAGGCGCCAGTTGAAGCGGCCCGGCAACAGCGGCGTCACCGATCCACCTTCGCCCGGCGCCCCGCCCACAAAGGCTGAGCCGTTCCAGAGCGTACCCTGCGCATCCCCGAGAGTCAAACGACCGGCGCTCTGGCGTTCCACCATCGTGCCGAGCCAGCTGGCCGGCAGGAAGGCGAACACCGTCAGCGCGATCGCCAGGGCGACCACGACCAGCCAACCGAGGCCGCGCCTCATCGGGCGGCGGTCCCGTTATCCTGGCGCAGGGTCAGGTTGGCGTCGACCTGCCCGAGCGGATCCTGGGCAGTAAAACTGCCTTCCTGCACGGCGATGCGGTTTTCGCGGCGTTGGGCGTCGAGCCAGGAGACCAGGTTGGCGAACGACACCCCGGTCACCTGCAAGCGCGCGAATTCCCCGGTCAGTGTGAGCGAGCCGGGTGTGATGCTGCGCGCACCCAGGCTGGCCATCAGGCTTTCGCGCGTCATCGGGCTCACCGGTATCGGCGCCTGCCCGGCCAGCGCGCGTGCCTGGTTGGCCATACCCGAGAGCTGGGCGGCCTGCTGGCGCAGCTCGGGCAACGAACGCTGCAGCCGTGCGCGGCCCTCGACCGCCGGTTCGATCAAGCCCGTATACACGAGCGCCAACAGGACGACGCCGAACCCGGCAGCCAGGTAACGGCGTTCCTGCTCGCTGCGTGCAATCCAATATCCCGAGGCGCGTTCACGCGCCCGGCCGTAGGTACTGACCAGACTCATGGCTTGGCTCCCGTGCTGCGCACTACCCAATTGCCGGGTGCCGCCGCTTCCAGTGAAAGACTGCGCGCGGATAACGCCGCCTGCAGTTGGCGCAAGCTGGCGGGGTCAACCGTCTCCGGTTTGACCCGTACCCGCAGCGTGCGTTCCTTGTATTCGATTGAGGCAATTCCAGGCGGGCGCATCAATTCGCGGCTGGCGTCGCCCAAGGCCCCGGCCAGGTAGATGAATTCGTCGGCGCCGATCTGGCCACTGCCGGCCTGCGCGCGCGCAATACCCTGGCGCATCTGCGCGACCGGATCGACCATCGGCTGGTTCGGATACACCGACTGGAAGGTTTGCGCCATCTGTTTGCGCACCGCGTCGGCTTCGCCGCGCAGGCGCAGCCATTCGATATTGATACCAATTAAATTCACGACCACGCCCAGCAGGGCCAGCGCGATCGGCACGCGCCAGCGGCGCCAGTCGGTCTGGCGCGCACCGGCCGAACCGAGGCCCGGCACCAGGTCGAAGCTTGTCGTTTTCGCGCCCGCGATCCAGTGCGCCCAGTCATCGGCTTCTAGGGTCGTGCCGGGACCGGCTTCGGCCAGCAGCACGCCGTACTCACCGAGCTGCTCGCGCGGCACGTACAGGGCGAGCGGTGCGTCGCCGGCCAGCGCACGCGCGGTCTGCAAGGCACTGGCCGGATTGGCGTCGAGCGCCAGGCCGAGGCCGCTGAATTGACTTTGGCGCAGCAGCAATTCGCCACCGTTCAGGGCAGCGCTGACGCTGCCTGGCTGCAGGGGCAGGCACAGCTGGGCCGGCAGCACGACAACGGCACGCGCCCCCTGCGCCAGCAGGGTACGCACGAGCGGCTCGAGCCAGTCGCGCGCCACCACCGCCACCGGCCGCATACCCCCGCCCGTCGGGGGGCCGGCCACCAGCACGCAGTCGCCCGGGTCACCCAGGATGTGTTCTTCGACCAGGCCCGGCAGTGCGGCGCGCAGGCGCGCACCAGTCAGCGGCGGCACCTTCAGCGCCAGCAGGCTCACGTCGGTGCCGGCCAGCAGCAGCACGACGCGGCGGCTGGCGGCGACGATATCGGTGAGCGCGCGCAGCGCGCCTTCGCCCTGCTGCTCGATGGTGCCGCCGTCGCCGACGACGGCAAAACGGCATGACGCGCCTTCGCCTTCTGCGCGTCCCGGATGCCGGATATAAAGTGTAGTCAAACCGTCTCGCTTTCTTTTAGTTTTGACGAACCCAGATTACCTTGACGCCGCCGCCAATCGGATTGGCGCTGCGCTGGATCAACGACTGCGCATTCAATGTTGCGCGGTCGAGGCGGATCCGACTGTTCACGAGGAACCAACTGCTTTTCACGCTCACCGAATCGGCTACCAGCGTCCGCCCGGGGATATCGGTCTGGAACTTGGCGATGTCATCCCAGGGCACGTTGCGGCGGCGCGCCAGCAAGGCGTTCGCCTCCGACAGCGAAAAATTCGGAATCACCGCCGCCAGCACTTCGGCCGACGCCGTGTTCACGTTCACCGGCGTGCGTTCCGGCAGCACGATGACATACGGGCGCAGCTTTTCCAGCATTTCCGGCGTCAGGCCGCGCACCGCCAACAGATCCTCGACTTCGAGGAATTTGATTGGCGTGCCCAGGCCGGCGCGCGCAACCGGGATCGTCGCAGGCTGCTCGGGATTGGCCGGATCGGCGCCGCCCGGCGCTGCGCCATCGACTGCGCCGGCCGCGCCGGCCGCGTCCGGATTGCCACCCTCGGTTGGATCCTGCTCCTGTCCGCCGACTTCCTGCCCCGTAATCGGGTCGACCGTGCCGGCTGCCACAATCAACGGCTGGCTGCCGGCGATCAAATTCGCCGCCGTCTTCGCCAGCGCCGGGTTGATCTGCAGGTTGGTCAGCAGACGTTGGAAGATCGCCAGCTGGGCCGTATCGATCGCAGTGTTGCTTGCCAAATTGCGCAGATTGTAACGCGAGGTGGCGTCCACGATGTTACCGGAAAGGTTGGCGTCGAATACTTCGCCTTCGATCCGTTCACGTTCAATGTACTGGTCGAGCCGGGTTTCCGCCAGTGGCGTGGCCCAGACATGGGTCAGTGCCGTGTAGCGCGGATTGTCGTAGGCATCCTGGCGCAGCACCAGCGTCGACCAGTCGAGCGCGCCGCGCAGGATCCAGCGCGTCTGCAGGTGCAGTCTCTGGTTTTCCATCGAGCGCACCTGCACTTGCTGCTGCCAGAACAGGCTGGCGACGATGGAAATTGCCAGCGTGGTCAGCAGCAAGGCGGTAATGACGGCGACCCCGCGCTGGCGCCGTGGGTAGCGATGGGCGTTTGCCAACTGGCGCATCAGATGCTCCCCAGCAGGAAGGACTTGGTCAGCGGCTGCGGATAGCTGCGCGCGGCCAAGTCCACTTGCAGGCCGGTGATGGGGGTCGTGGGCATGCCTCCCGGCGTCAGGTCCGGCTGCTTTTTCCAGGCATTGTTTTGCCAGACCAGCACGCCCATCGACTGCACGCCGCCCTGCAGCATCACCCCTGGCGTCGGATCGGTATCGCTGACCGAGGCCTGCCACAGCGCATCGAGCTCGACCAGGTCGCGGGTCGTGTTCGATTCGCGCCGCATCAACTGGCCGTTGACGAGGCGGTAGGCGATCACTTGCAGGCGCGCCGGTTCGTTTTCGTTGAAGACGGTGCGTACCAGGGTCAGGCGGTTGTCGGCTTGCAGCAAGAAGGGACGGCGCCCGAGCATGGTGGCGTCGACCGCATGTTCGCAATCGCTTTGCATTTGGGCAAAGGCCAGCTGCATGCCGCGCGTCATTTCCATCTGGTCGGTGAGCGCGACCCGCGCGCGCACGATGCCATCCAGGCCACGCCAGCCGAGCACGGCCACCATGGCGAGGATACCGATCGCGACTAGAAGTTCAACCAGGGTAAAACCGCGTGCCGTCTTCATGAGGTCGGCCTCAATACCAGTTGCACGAGTTTTAGAATGCGCCGGTTCGGGTTGTCGAGGTCGTAGACGGATACTTCGACGCGCCGCAGTTGCGGATTCGGGCTGGCCAGCACCTCGTCCGTGCACATCAGCTTCAGGTCGGCCTGGCCGCAGGCATAGCTGCGCTTGCCCACTTCGGGGAATTCCTTGTTCAAGCGGATCTGCACCAGGCGGTTCTCCGCCGACCAGGTTGCCATCATGGAAGCGCGCAGGCCGGCACCGTTCGAGGCCAGGCTGCCGACAGCGCGCAGGCCGGCGGCGAGCGCCGTGCCGACGATGACAAGGGCCACCAGCACTTCGAGCAAAGTGAAACCGGTACGCGATCGGTAAGGGCTCATGGCTGTTCTCCCGGTTCGGCGACCGTGAAGTGGCCGACGCCATCGGCGCGGATCGCCACGCTGTTGTCGCCGCTGACCAGCGTCAGGACAAAAGGCTTGTCGACCGGCTCGCGCCCGAAGGTCACGCGCATGGTGTCTCCGCCCGTGCCGATGCCGGCGGCGGGCGGGTCGAGCAGCAGGCGCACCGGGGCATTCTTGAAGGGCCGCTCGCGCAATAAATCGTCCTCGGTCACGGGGACCCAGCCGGTGTCATTGCGCACCAGGAAGCGGTAGCGGTCCGGCGTGGCTTCGAACGCGACTTGCCGGTTGCGCACGATGGCTTCGTCGCGCGCCAGCTGCAAGAGCAAGGTCAGGCGCTTCGCCTCGTTCTCGAGATCCTGGCGCGGGCTGGGAATCGCATTGAGCGAGGCCATCCCGAGCGTGATGCCGATGATGACCATCACGACCAGGATTTCCACCAAGGTGAAGCCGGCGGCCCTGCGCGATGGCACGAGGCCAGCCATGACCGGCCTTATTGCTGCCAGGAGCCGACGTCGGCGTCTTCGCCCTCGCCGTTGGCCTGGCCATCGGCGCCGAACGAGAAGATGTCGACTTCGCCATGCAGGCCGGGCGACAGATACTGGTACGAATTACCCCACGGGTCCTTCGGCAGTTTCTCGACATAGCCGCCGTCCTTCCAGCCATTCGCGGACGGGCCCGAGGTCGGCTTGGTGGTCAGAGCTTGCAGCCCCTGTTCGGTGGTCGGGTAGCGCTGGTTGTCGAGCTTGTAAAGTTTTAAAGCCTGCATCATGGTGGCGATGTCGGTCTTGGCCGCAACCACGCGCGACTCGCCGGTACGGCCCAGCAACTTCGGCACGACCAGCGCGCCGAGAATACCGATGATGACCACGACAACCATGATTTCAACGAGGGTGAAGCCGCGTGCGAAACGCCGGCCAACTGCACGGTGCGAAACAATCTGCATAGTCAATCTTGGAAAGCCCTGGAAAGGTGGATCGGAACAATCGACTTAG
Organism: Massilia sp. CMS3.1; assembly: GCF_051262535.1. Classification (NCBI taxonomy): domain Bacteria; kingdom Pseudomonadati; phylum Pseudomonadota; class Betaproteobacteria; order Burkholderiales; family Oxalobacteraceae; genus Massilia; species Massilia sp. CMS3.1. Next base: position 79,865 of record NZ_JBIMES010000006.1, read on the forward strand.
TATAAGGCGGAATGGCGGTAGCGGCCACCCATGGCAGTGCGCCATTGTATTGCAGAGCAAGGCCCGCTGCACTCTCAGGCGTGCGCGGGTCTTTCCGCGCAGACAGTACAGGCCGGATCGCGCGCCGCCTTGATCTCGGTCCACTCCATGGCGCGCCCGTCGAGCAACAGCAAGCGCCCGGCCAGCGGGGTGCCGATACCCACGATCAGCTTCAAGGCCTCTGCCGCCTGCACCGCGCCGACGATCCCGACGAGGGGCGCGAACACCCCCATCGTACTGCAGGCAAGGTCTTCAAAACCACTATTCTCCGGAAAAACGCAGGCGTAACAGGGGCAATCGGCGCGGCCCGTATCGAACACGGACAATTGCCCGTCAAAACGGATCGCGGCGCCCGCCACCAGTGGCACCCCGGCGGCGACGCAGGCGCGGTTGACGGCGTGACGGGTGGCAAAATTGTCGCTGCAGTCGAGAACGACCGAGGCAGTTGGTACCAGGTCGCGCAAGCGTTCTTCATCGGCGCGCTCGCACAGGGCGGTGACCTTGACTTCCGGGTTGATCTCGCGTAAAGCCACGCGGCCGGACTCGACCTTCGCCATGCCGATGCGTCCGCTCGTGTGCATGGTCTGGCGCTGCAGGTTCGTCAGGTCGACCATGTCGTCGTCGACCAGGGTGATGTGGCCGACACCACTCGCGGCCAGGTACATCGCCGCCGGCGAACCGAGGCCGCCGGCGCCGATGACGAGCACGTGCGTCTCGAGCAGGCGGGCCTGCCCCTCGATCCCGATCTCGTCGAGCAGGATGTGGCGCGAATAGCGCAGGAGCTGGGTGTCGTTCATGGGTGGACGACCGATTCGATGGCGACGATTATTTCTTCGAGCCCTTCAACTCCGGTGGTTTTGTCTCGGTTCCCGGCAATTCCTTCGGCGCGGGCGAGGTCACCTCGACCGCTTCCGGCTGGGCGACCTTGACTGGCAAGCCCTTGAAATGGTTCAAGGCTTGCGCCAGTTGAAAATCATCCTTGCCGCCCAGTTCGAGCGGCTTGCGGTTTTTCAATAAGGCCAATGCGCGCTGTTTTTGCTCGGCGCTGTCGCGCGCATCTTTTGGCGCTGCGCCCGGCTTTTCGTTTTCGCCCGTCAGGTGGCGCTGCAAATCGACTTCGCGCACGCGCAGCGCATTCAAACCATCGCCTTCCGCCGTTTCCTGCACCAGCATGTCCGGCACGATGCCGCTGGCCTGGATCGGACGGCCCTTCGGCGTGTAGTAGCGCGCCGTGGTCAGTTTAATCGCGGTATCGGCCGATAACGGACGCAAGGTCTGCACCGAGCCTTTTCCAAAAGTCTGGCTGCCCATCACGATCGCACGCTTGTAGTCCTGCAAGGCGCCGGCGACGATTTCCGACGCCGATGCCGAGCCGCCATTGACCAGCACGACCATCGGCACCGTCTTCAATGCCGCCGGCAGTTTGACCAGCGGATCGGCGCCGCGCGGCGCATAGAATTCGCGCCGGCCGTAATAGCTTTGATTCGAGTCGGACAATTGCCCCTTGGTCGAGACAATCAGCTCTTCCTTCGGCAAGAAAGCCGTCGAGACGCCAATCGCCCCCGGCAGCAAGCCGCCCGGATCGTTGCGCAAGTCGAGTACCAGCCCCTTGATGTTCGGATTCTCGGCGTACAGCGCTGCCGTCTTGGTCGCCAGCTCGTCGAGCGTGGCTTCCTGGAACTGGCTGATGCGCACCCAGGCGTAACCGGGCTCGACCATCTTGGCTTTCACGCTCAGCACGCGGATTTCTTCGCGCGTGACCGGCACCACCCAGGGACGATCCTCGCCACGGCGGGCAATCGTCAGCGTGACCTTGCTGCCGGGCTTGCCGCGCATTTTCTTGATGGCTTCGTCGATCGACAAGCCTTTGACGGGGACATTGTCGATGCGGGTGATCAGGTCTCCCGCCTTGATGCCGGCGCGGTAGGCCGGCGAATCCTCGATCGGCGAGACGATTTTGACGTAGCCGTCTTCGGCCGCCACTTCGATGCCGACACCGACGAATTTACCTTGCACGCTTTCGCGCATCTCGCGGTAGGACTTCTGGTCGAGATAGACTGAATGCGGGTCGAGCGCGGCGACCATGCCGCCGATGGCGTCGGACAACAGTTTCTTGTCCTCGACCGGCACCACGTAATCGCTTTTGATGAGGCCAAAGACATCGGCCAGCTGGCGCAGTTCGTCCAGCGGCAGCGGGCTCGCCTCCCCCTTCTGCGCCCAGGCCGAGACCTGCACCGTCAGCGCCACGCCGGCCACCACACCGAGACCGACCAGCCCCATGCTTTTTGCTTTGTTGCCCATCGCTGCCCCTAGAAGTTGACCCAGCTTGCCGGATCGAAGGCTTTACCCAGATGCCTGAGCTCAAAGTATAGCCCCGATTCTTCGTTACCGCCGGTGTTGCCCGCGCTCCCAATCGGCTCGCCTGCGCGCACCGCGTCGCCCAGGCGTTTTAGCAGTGTCTGGTTGTTGGCGTAGATCGACAGGTAGCTGCCGCCGTGGTCGATGATGATCAGGTTGCCGAAGCCACGCATCCAGCCCGAGTGCACCACGCGGCCGACCGCGACAGCGCGCACTTCGGTGCCTTCCGGGGCCTTGATGAACATGCCTTTCCAGCTTGGCCCGTCGCCGCCGCGCTTGGCGCCGAAGCGCGCGGCAACCGTACCGCTGACCGGCGCGCTCAGGCGTCCGCGCATGGCGGCGAAGGCGCCCGCCGGAGCCGCCGGCGCGAGCGAAATATCGGGCGTGCGTTCGACCGGCTTTGGCTGCTCGGCCACCCTCGGTGCTTCCGGCTCCGGTGGCAACGGTTTCGGTGCCGGCTTGCCGGCTTTCGCCGCTTCACGCGCCAGGCGTTCGCGCTCGGCTTTCGCGGCGGCGCGGGCAAGTAGCCGGGCTTTTTCGGCGGCTTCCGCTTCCGCCCTGGCCTTGGCACGCGCGGCGGCCAGCGCTTCCTGGCGTTTGCGTTCGGCTTCGGCCTGCTCCTGGATCAGGCGCGTCAGCTTGTCGACCAGGCCGCTCATGCGCTGCTCGTCGCGCTGCAAGCTGTCGACCTGCTTGCGCTGCACCACCAGTTTGCTCGACAGCTCGCCCAGCAGCGCGGCGCGGCGTGCCTTTTCCTTTTCCAGCACGGCTTTCTGGTCGCGCTGTTCTCCGGCGATTTCGTCGAGTTCGATCTTGGCGTTCTCGACCTTTTCGCGGTTGTCCTCGACCTGCGCCAGGTTCGCGTTCAGCGAGGCGATCAGTCTCGCCTGGGCCTGCGAGACATAGGCCATCAGCTGCAAATCACGGTTGATGCGGTTCGGATTGTCGCCCGAGAGCAGCAGCTTGATCCGGTCTTCATTGCCGGCCACATAGTGCTCGCGCAGCAGGGCAGACACACGTTTTTTCTGATCAACAATTGTTTGTGCGAGGCGCTCCTGTTCGGTAGCCAAGCCTTGCAGGCGCACATTGGTTTCCAGCGTCTCCTGGCCCAGGTCGCGCAGGGCGCGATTGGCGTCCGAAATCTTCTCTTCCGACTCGGCCAGGTTGTCGGCGACATCTTCTTTTTCGCTCTCGGTACGGCTGATCTCTTTTTTGAGTGCAGTGAGCTTTTGCTGGATGCCGGCGCGCTGGGCTTCGGCCGCCGCTTTTTGCTTGCTGCGCTCGGTGGGCTTGGCGGCCGCGACAGATCCTGCCGCGGACAGGGCCAGCAAGCCGCACAGCAATGCGCTGGCGGCCGACTTCTTGATAGGAAAGCGCAAGACTTACTGTGCCTTCCCTTGGTTCGCCACGGCCGCGACCGCTGCGGCGATCGCCTCCTGGTCTCCCAGGTAGTAATGGCGGATGGGTTTGAGGTTGTCATCCAGTTCGTAGACCAGCGGCTGGCCGTTCGGGATGTTCAGGCCGACGATGTCGGCATCGCTGATGTTGTCGAGCATCTTGATCAGGGCACGCAGGCTGTTGCCGTGGGCCGAAATCAGGATCTGCTTGCCCGAGCGGATGGCCGGGGCGATGTCTTGTTCCCATACCGGCATCACGCGCGCCACGGTGTCCTTCAGGCATTCGGTCAGGGGAATGCTCTCTTTCGGCAAGCCGGCATAGCGCGGATCGTTGAACGAGGCAAGCGGATCGTTTTCTTCCAGCGGCGGCGGCGGCGTGTCGTAGCTGCGGCGCCAGACCAGCACCTGCTCGTCGCCGTATTTGGCGGCGGTCTCGCCCTTGTCGAGGCCCTGCAAGCCACCGTAGTGGCGCTCGTTCAGGCGCCAGTCGTTCTTGATCGGCAGGTACATCTGGTCCATTTCGTCGAGCGCCAGCCACAGCGTGCGGATCGCGCGTTTCAGGACCGAGGTATACGCGAGATCGAAAGCGAAACCGGCCTCGCGCAATGCGCGCCCGGCAGCTTTCGCCTCGTTGACGCCCTTGTCAGTCAGGTCGACGTCGACCCAGCCGGTAAAACGGTTGGCCAAATTCCAGGTGGATTCGCCATGGCGCATGAATACGATTTTGTACATAAGCTCTTCTATCAAAAGATTGCAAAAGGAATCCGCGGCAGTTGCTCGCGGCCCCAAAAAATATTTCAGTCCGGCTTCTATTTTATAATGGCCGGATTGAGTTCAACCATTGGAAGCCTTGTGAAATTCATCCTCGATAATATCTTCATCGTCGCTATTGCTGTCGTTTCCGGTGGCGCGCTGCTGTGGCCAGCCCTCGCACCGAAGGGCCGCCGCGCCAGCGCGCTGCAAGTGACCCAGCTGATCAACCGCGGCAAGACCACGATTCTCGACGTACGTAGCGCCGAGGAATTTGCCGCTGGTCACATGCGCGACGCGAAAAACATTCCGCTGGCAGACTTCAGCAATCGCATCGGCGAACTGGAAAAGTCGAAAGGCCGTACCCTCGTCGTCGTCTGCCAGAGCGGCGCCCGTTCGGACAAGGCGGTGCGCCAGCTGAAAACCGCCGGCTTCGAGGACGCCCTCAGCCTGGAAGGCGGCATGACTGCCTGGACGACTGCCGGTTTGCCGGTAACCAAATAAATCAAGATAGGAAGGAAACACCATGAGCGCCCACGTTGTCCTCTACCACACCGCCAGTTGCCCGTATTGCGTCCGCGCCGAGCGCCTGCTCGAAGCGAAGGGCATCACTGAAATCGAGCGCATCCGTGTCGACCTCGACCCGGAACAGCGCCAGATCATGATGCAAAAGACCGGCCGCCGCACGGTGCCGCAGATCTATGTCGGCGAGACCCACGTCGGCGGTTTCGACGACCTCTATGCACTCGACCAGGCGGGTCGCCTCGACCCGTTGCTCAAGGGCGAGTAAGCGACGCATTAGCAAGACATGGTGGGCTGGAGCGGGGTCTTTGAACGGCCCCCTCGCCGGAGCTATTCCATCCAAATTGATTTTGATACAATTGCCGTTGCGTTTGACTCCAAGCCCATCGGGGGGCGGCGCTTTGCCGTTCCTTTTACTTCACATCGAAAGCGTTCCATGTCCGACGAAAACCTGCAACCAGTCTTCCAAATCCAACGCGTCTATCTGAAAGACATGTCGCTGGAGCAACCAAACTCCCCAGGGATCTTCCTCGAGCAGGAAGCCCCGACCATCGAAGTCTCGCTGGACGTTGGCGCTGAAGCAATCGCCGATGGCATCTACGAATCGACCGTCACCATCACCGTGACCGCCAAGGTCAAGGACAAGGTCGCTTTCCTGGTCGAAGGCAAGCAAGGCGGCATCTTCGAGGCACGCAACATTCCTGCCGACCAGATGGATCCATTGCTGGGCATCGGTTGCCCGAACATCGTCTACCCGTACCTGCGCGCGAACATCGCCGACGTGATCACCCGCGCCGGCTTCCCGCCAGTGCACCTGGCCGAGATCAACTTCGAAGTGTTCTACCAGCAGCGCCGCCAGGCAATGGCTGAAGCCGCTGCAGCCGCGCCGGCAAACTAAGTTTACTGTTATTCGGCCCGTCCGGCACGCTGTCGGATTGGCTGGACTTCGTGATGGGCATTCTTGCCGCGCCTTTCCAGGAAAGCGTGGTGAGCATGCCCTTGCTGCCATATTGGCGTCTGGTTTTACGAAACCCGGGCCCTGCCATGATGTTTCCCCGATTATTTGCTACCGTGCTCTTGTCGCTGGCATGCGCACAAGCTTGCGCCGCCGACTTCCGCTCGGTCGGCGCGGCATCGGTCGTGCTGTATGACGCGCCCTCGGTCAAAGGCGCCAAGCGGTATATCGCACCGCGCGGCATGCCGGTCGAGATCCTTGCGCGCTACGGCGCCTGGGTCAAGGTGCGCGATGCCGATGGCGAGCTGGCCTGGACCGAGACGAAAGGCCTGTCGGCGCGCCGCAATGTCGTCGTCAAGGCGCTATCGGCAAAAGTACGCGCCGCGCCCGACGATAACGCCGCCATCCTGATGACCGCCGACAAGGGCGTGCTGCTGGAGCTCAGCGATCCGGCAGGGAGCATCTGGGTCCGCGTGCGGCACGAGGACGGCATCGCCGGCTTTGTGCGCGCCACCGAGGTCTGGGGCATCTGAATCCAACTATGCAAGAGACCAAGAAAATGAACAAGATCACTGTTCTCGGCGCCGGCGCCTGGGGCACGGCCGTCGCCATTGCGGTCGCCGCACGCCACGACGTGCTGCTCTGGGGCCGCAACGCCGAGCAGATGGCCGCCACCGAAGCCGCACGCGAGAACACGACGTATTTGCCGGGCCAGCCGCTGCCGGAGGGCTTGCGCGTGACGGCCGATTTCGAGGCAGCGCTGGCGCACGTGCTCGATGCGAACGCGGACGAGGCGCCGCTCCTGATCGCGGCCTGTCCGGTGGCGGGCTTGCGCCCCTTGCTCGAGCAGCTCAAGGGGAGAAATATCCCGAACGTCGTCTGGCTCTGCAAAGGGTTTGAGTACGGCACGGGTCTGCTGCCGCACCAGGTGGTGCGCGAGGTGCTGGGCGATGCGCTGCCGGGTGCGGCGCTGTCGGGCCCATCGTTCGCACAAGAGGTCGCCCGCGGCCTGCCTTGCGCCCTGGCGGTGGCGTCGACCTCGAAGGCCTTGCGCGACAGCGTCGTCGCTACCGTCCACGGCGGCAACCTGCGCGTGTATGCCTGCGACGATGTCGTGGGTGTGGAAGTGGGTGGTGCGGTGAAAAATGTTCTGGCGATCGCGACCGGCACCGCCGACGGTCTCGGCCTGGGCCTGAACGCGCGCGCGGCGCTGATCACGCGCGGCCTGGCGGAGATCACACGCCTCGGTACCGCGCTGGGCGGCCAGGCCAGCACCTTCATGGGGCTGACCGGGATGGGCGATTTGATCCTGACCTGCACCGGTGATTTATCGCGCAACCGACGTGTCGGCCTGGCGCTGGCGCAAGGAAAGCCCCTGGAGACCATCGTCGCCGAACTGGGCCACGTGGCCGAGGGCGTGCCCTGCTCGAAAGCCGTGCGCGACCTGGCGGCCAAGTTGGGGGTGGACATGCCGATTACGAATGCGGTGGCGGCGGTGCTGTTCGACGGGTATGACGCGGCGGAGATGGCCAAGCAGTTGCTGGCGCGCGACCCAAGGAATGAGTTGGCCTAAGCTTTATCCATTCAGCGTGGGCACGGAGCCCACGCCATGCATTATTTACCCTGCCCCGTATGCGTCGGACCACCGCCACGTGTCGGACCCAGCAGAATCGTCATCAAGGCCACCGCATCCTGGTTCGCACGGATGCCGTGCGGCTCGCCGCCCGCCAGGTACACCATCTCGTTCGGCTGCAGCACGACACTGTTGCCGTGCGCATCAACGACGATCTCGCCTTCCAGGCACAGCACCGTCACTTCTCCCTCGACCCGGTGTTCCGGCATCGGCTTGTCTTTCGGGACGATGAGCCGGATCAGTTCCATGTGTTCGGTCTTCGCCAGCGCGATCGACGTGAAATTGGCGATGTCGTCTTCGCCGCGTTGCAAGGCGATTCGTTCGCCCGATCGTGCGTGTTGCAAGGCCATGTCGCCTCCTTATTCGTTTTCTAAAAGTGTATGCGGTACCCCGCGCAGCCAGGTCACCAGCGCGAAAGCATCCTCGAATCCGCGCGCAAGCCGCGGCACCAGCTCGTCCGGATCATTCACCTTGAGCGGCAGTTCCGTCCACACGAAAAAGCTTTTCAGCTTGATGTGCTCGATATGCGGGTGCGCCGGATCAAACCCTTTTGGCGGACGCTGCAGTTTGTCTTCGTCGAGCAGATCGCCATAGGTCGCGCGCAGGTGTTTATTCTTTAACATTTTTGCGAAACCTGTCGCATCGTTGACCACGTGTTCGCGGATGGCTTTCAGGCGCGCCGCAGGCGGCAGATATTCGCCGGCACCGATGCCGAGGATCCCGTTGCCATCGACCTGAAAATAATAGGTCGAACCGCCGCCGGCGCTCGGACGGCGCTTGTTGTTCGGCGCGATGCCAGCCGAAAAACGCGTTTTATACGGGGTCTTGTCGTTCGAAAAGCGGATGTCGCGATTGATGCGGAACATCGCCTTTTTTGGGTCGACGGCGGCGATCTGGCGGTCGAAGGTCGACAACTCGCGGATCAGTTCTGTGACCACGGCCAAAAACTCTTCGCGCAGGATGTCGTAGCGCGGTTTGTTCATGATGAACCAGGGACGGGCGTTGTTTTCGCTGAGCTCGCTAAGAAATTGCGTCAAGTCACGCAGGTGCATGGAAAATCCGAAAAAGTAAAAGTAAAAGTAAAAGTTACGGGGAAAGACGTGGACGCTTGCCGACGGTGACATCGACCGTCGACTCGCGCTTTTGGCGCATGAGTTTCAAGCGCGCCTTGGCGCCGGGTGCCAGTTGGGCGATCAGGTTCAGCATGTCGCCGGTATTCTTGACGTTCTGTCCTTCGACGGCGAGCAGGATGTCGCCCGGTTGCACGCCGGCGCGGTCGGCCGGACCGTTGCGCACGACGCCGGCGATGATGGCGCCGCTCTGGCGCCCCAAACCGAAGCTGTCGGCCAGTTCGGGCGTGATGTCTTGCGATTCGATGCCGATCCAGCCGCGCACCACTTGCCCGTGCTTGATGATCGACTCGAGCACGTTGCGCGCAGTCGACACGGGAATCGCGAACCCGATGCCGATCGAGCCGCCGGTCTGCGAGTAGATTGCAGAATTGATGCCGAGCAGGTTGCCATGTGTGTCGACCAGTGCCCCGCCCGAGTTGCCGAAGTTGATCGCGGCATCGGTCTGAATAAAATTCTCGAAATGGTTGATATGCAGGTTATTCCGTCCCAGGGCAGAGATGATGCCCATGGTGACCGTCTGGCCAACACCGAAAGGATTGCCGATGGCCAGCACCACGTCGCCGACACGCGCGTCGTCCGGCTGGCCCAGCACCATCACCGGCAGGTTGCGCTCGCTGATGCGGATCACGGCGAGATCGGTTTCCGGATCGATGCCGACCACGCGGGCGGTGGCTTTGCGTCCATCGGCCAGGCCGACTTCGATCTGGTCGGCCCCTTCGACAACGTGGAAGTTGGTGATGATGTATCCCTCGCCGCTGACGATGACGCCCGAACCCAGGCTCGACATTTGTTCCTGGGGCGGCATGCGCTCGCCGAAAAAGCGGCGGAAAAACGGGTCCTTCAGGATCGGATGGGCTTCGCGCGACGCCTTGCTGGTGAGGATGTTCACCACGGCCGGCATCGCACGCCCGGCGGCATCGCGGTAGCTCTCGGCCACCGCGCCGGACGGGGCCTGCAGCACCGGCACCGTGCGCGCGCCGGGGCCGACCGGCACCTGGACCGGTGAACGTCCAAGCCAGTCGGGACGCATCGTCGCCACCACGAAGTACAAGGCGAGCACGACCGTTACCACCTGGGCGAACAGCAGCCACAGCCGGCGTAGCGGCGAGGCCGGGCGAATCGGATGGATGTCGTCTTTCACTTTTCCGGTGCGCGGCGCAGGGAGTCGCGGATTTCACGCAGTAACAGGACGTCTTCCGGCGTGGCCGGCGCTGCGGCCGCTTCGCTTGGGACGATGCGTTCGCGCATGCGGTTCATCAGGCGCACCATCTGGAAGATGATGAAGGCGAGGATGATGAAATTCAGCAAGATCGTCAGGAAATTGCCGTAGGCAATCACCGCGCCGGCTTTTTTCGCTTCCGCCAGCGCGAGTGCGGTTCCCTGATTGTTCAGGGGTATATAGTAATTTGCGAAATCGAGACCACCAAACAATTTACCGATAGGCGGCATGATGACGTCCTGGACCAGTGAATCGACGATGCGCCCGAATGCGCCGCCAATGATGACCCCGACTGCGAGATCGACGACATTGCCACGCATTGCAAATTGCCTGAACTCATCCATCATCGACATCGTTCTCTCCCGGGGTTATCGAATTAACCAAGGCGATGATACCGCAAGCGCTTTTTATCCGTGCGTACCGCGCGCCCTCGCCTGGGGCCGTGGTGGCGGCGGTCAGGAGCCGATACGTCCCGTTCCGATGGGTAAGAACGACTCGACAGGACGCCAGATTCAGTGCTCAAGGGACGCCAATTCCAGCGTTGCCGCACACCGAATATTTTTTCTCCAATAAAGATTGCCATTCACATATAATTTTATGTTGCTGCAAGCTCTTAATTGATACTCAAGATTCGACATTTCACGGAGTGGGGTTGGTATGAGTAATGAAAAGCAGGTCGATTCAGGCCGGCGCGGTTTGCTCGTTGCGACATGCGCGGCGGGCGGCGTCGTCGGTGTGGCCACGGCAGGTGCCCTGGTCAGTACCTTCCAACCGTCCGAACGGGCCAAGGCTGCCGGCGCTCCGGTTGAAGTGGATATCTCGGACGTCAAGCCGGGAGAGATGAAGGTCGTCGAGTGGCGGGGCAAGCCGGTGTGGATCCTGCGCCGGACGCCGGAAATGCTTGCCAGCCTGCCGAAGAACGATGCTCTCGTTGCCGACCCCAAATCCGAAAAAATCTTTCAGCTCGATATGCCGGAATACGCGAAGAACGAATTCCGTGCCCGTCCCGAGCACAAGGAAGTCCTGATCACGGTCGGCATTTGCTCCCACCTGGGTTGCTCGCCTTCCTCGCGCCTGTCTCCGGGACCGCAGCCGAACCTGCCCGATGACTGGCAAGGCGGCTTCATGTGCCCTTGCCACGGCTCGACCTTCGATCTGGCTGGCCGCGTGTTCAAGAACAAGCCGGCACCGACGAACATGGACATCCCGCCGCACATGTATCTGTCCGATAACAAGATCGTGATCGGCAAAGACGAGAAAGGCGAGGCATAACATGGGCGCCGCATTCAAGGAAACAAAACTGCCGGCGAACGCACCGGCCGGCCAGAAGGCGCTGGCCTGGGTCGACGACCGCTTCCCGCTGTCGAAACTCTGGAATGACCAATGGGGCAAGTACTACGCCCCGAAAAACTTCAATATCTGGTACCTGTTCGGCTCGCTCGCGATGTTGATCCTGGTGCTGCAGATCGTGACAGGTATCTTCCTGACGATGCACTACAAGCCGGACGCCAACCTGGCCTTCGGTTCGGTCGAATACATCATGCGTGAAGTCCCGTGGGGCTGGCTGGTGCGTTACATGCACTCGACCGGCGCCTCGGCCTTCTTCATCGTCATCTACCTGCATATGACCCGTGGCCTGCTCTACGGTTCCTACCGCAAACCGCGCGAATTGATCTGGATCTTCGGTTTCGCGATCTTCCTGTGCCTGATGGCGGAAGCTTTCTTCGGCTACCTGCTGCCATGGGGACAAATGTCGTACTGGGGCGCCCAGGTGATCGTCAACCTGTTCGGTGCGATTCCCGTGATCGGCCCGGACCTGTCGCTGTGGATCCGCGGCGACTACGTCGTCTCCGACGCCACCCTCAACCGCTTCTTTGCTTTCCACGTCATCGCCCTGCCGCTAGTCCTGCTGGGCCTGGTCGCGGCGCACCTGATCGCGCTGCATGAAGTCGGCTCGAACAACCCGGACGGCATCGACATCAAGGACCACATCGGCCCTGACGGCCACCCGCTCGACGCGATTCCGTCGCATCCGTACTACTCGACGAAGGATTTGTTCGGCGTGTCGGTGTTCCTGCTGATTTTCTCGGCGGTCGTGTTCTTCGCACCGGAAATGGGTGGTTACTTCCTCGAGTACAACAATTTCATTCCGGCCGATTCGATGAAGACGCCGGCGCACATTGCGCCGACCTGGTATTTCACGCCGTTCTATTCGGTGCTGCGCGCCACGACGGCCGACTTCATGTACGTGCTGATGGCGGCAATCGCCCTGTATGTCGTGTTCATCTGGATGAAGTCGCGCCTGTCGTTCAAGGCCAAGGTGGCGATCGCCGCGATTGCCCTGGTACTCATCATCGGCATGCTGCCGCAGGTGCTGGAAGCGAAATTCTGGGGCGTGGTGCTGTTCGGCTCGTCGGTCGTGATTATCGGCGCGCTGCCTTGGCTGGATCACTCGCCGGTGCGCTCGATCCGCTATCGTCCGGACTGGCACAAGTGGGTGTATTGGCTGTTCGGCCTGTCGTTCGTGGCGCTCGGCTACCTCGGTACCCAGTTGCCGACGCCGGCCTACACGCTCATTTCCCAGGTGTGCACGCTGTTGTACTTCAGCTTCTTCCTCCTGATGCCGTGGTGGAGCACCGCCGGCCGGTTCAAACCGGTGCCGACGCGCGTGACCTTCCACCCGCATTGATCGCAGGCTCAAGCTTAAGGACAACCATGAACTTCACAAAGAAACTGATTGCGGTCCTGGCACTCGTGCCGGGACTGGTATTCGCAGCCGAAGGCGGCTTTCCGCTGGACCGCGCACCGGAGCGCAGCGACATGGCGTCGCTGCAAAACGGCGCCAAGCTGTTCGTCAACCATTGCCTGAATTGCCACTCGGCCGTGTCGATGCGCTACAACCGCTTGCGCGATCTGGGCTTGAGCGACGAGCAGATCAAGACCAATTTGTTGTTCTCAGCCGACAAAGTTGGCGAGCTGATGAAGACGTCGCTGCGTACGGACGATGCGAAAGCCTGGTTCGGGGCAGTACCGCCGGATCTGTCGGTGATCGCACGTGCAAAATCGTCGCCGGCGGGCAGCGGCGCCGACTATCTGTACACCTATCTGCGTACCTTCTACAAGGACGATACCCGCCCGACCGGCTGGAACAACATGGTCGTGCCGAACGTGGCCATGCCGCACGTGATGTGGCAGATGCAGGGCCTACGTACCCCCAAAATGGTGGAGCAGGCCGACCCGCACGATGCGACCAAGAAGATCCATACCTTCGCCGGCTGGGATCAGGTAGCACCGGGCACGATGTCGTCGGCCGACTTCGACACCGAGACGGCGGACCTGGTTGCCTATCTCAGCTGGATGGCTGAGCCAGCGCAAGGAACCCGTAAGAAACTCGGTGCCATCGTGCTGATTTTCCTGTCAGTATTTGCTTTCCTGGCCTGGCGATTGAACGCGTCCTACTGGAAAGATCTGAAGTAATTCGTTTTCATTGCCCACTTGGCTATAATACGGGCACATTTTTTCGGGGTGAGTCGCTTGGCGCTTCACCCCTTTGTTTCTTAAGGAACGACCAACCATGATGGTTCTCTACTCTGGCACCACGTGCCCGTTCTCGCAACGCTGCCGCCTCGTCCTGTTCGAAAAGGGCATGGATTTCGAAGTGCGCGACGTCGACCTGTTCAACAAGCCGGAAGACATCTCGACGATGAATCCGTACGGCCAGGTCCCGATCCTGGTCGAGCGCGAATTGATTCTGTACGAATCGAACATCATCAACGAGTACATCGATGAGCGCTTCCCGCACCCGCAGCTGATGCCGGCCGACCCGCTGATGCGCGCACGTGCCCGCCTGATGCTGTTCAATTTCGAAAAGGAATTGTTCGTCCACGTGCACGTCCTGGAAAGCGACCGCAACAAGACGAACGAGAAGGCCCACGACAAGGCAAGAGCTGAAATCCGCGACCGCCTGACGACGCTGGCACCACTGTTCCTGAAGAACAAGTACATGCTGGGCGACGAATTCTCGATGCTCGACGTGGCGATCGCACCGCTGCTGTGGCGCCTGGACCACTACGGCATCGAGCTGTCGAAGACGGCCGCACCGCTGATGAAGTACGCCGAGCGCATCTTCTCGCGTCCGGCCTATATCGAAGCGCTGACGCCGTCCGAAAAGGTAATGCGCCGTTAACAGCGCTTGCCGCCATGGTGCTGTCCGCATAGACGGACCGCGCCATGTGCCGGCTTTACCTGATGCCAGTGTTGCGACGTCGTTTGACAAACCGCAGTAAGCTGGCAGCTTGTAGTTGTACGTTCCGCACGCGTTCGCTGGCGTTCACGCCGCGGCAGCGCGCGGCAGCGGTGGCGCATCCGTTCGCCGACCCATTGACGGATTACTGTTTAATTTTTTGCACATGCCTGACATCTCCACCAAGCCCTATCTGCTGCGCGCCCTTTACGAATGGTGCACCGACAGCGGTTTCACACCCTATCTCGCAGTCAAGGTTGACGCGGCAACTACGGTGCCGATGGAATACGTCAAAAAGGGCGAGATCATCTTGAACATCGCCTATGGCGCGACCTCGGGCCTGAAGATGGACAACGACGCGATCCAGTTCCGCGCCCGTTTCTCCGGCGTCTCGCGCGACATCTATGTGCCGGTACATAACGTGCTGGCGATTTACGCCAACGAAAACGGCCAGGGCATGGCCTTCGACGTCAGCGCTACCGCTGCCGAGATGGCGGCAACGGCGGAAGAACCAGGCACGAGCGCCCCAACCTTGTCGGCTGTGCCTGACCTCGCCAGTGCGGCGCCCCCGGCGCAGGTGTCGCATTCGCCCGACGACGATGACGAGCCCCCGAAAAAAGGCGGCCGCCCGACGCTGACCCGAATCAAATAGCGTTATAATTCCTGCCGTACAGATTACGCCGGCTTAGCTCATTTGGTAGAGCAGTTGATTTGTAATCATCAGGTGGCCAGTTCGAAACCGGCAGCCGGCACCAATATCCGCTGAAAAGCCCAACCTTCAAAGGTTGGGCTTTTTGCGTTTGGGGTACTGCCAGCGGCTTGAGCGGCAATCCGGACACCTCCACATGCACCTCGACAGCCTGCATCGGGTCGCTCGCGTGGATGGGCAACCTGAATTGAATTGCCTGGCCCTGGACGGCCAGCGTGCGATGACGCGGCCCCACGGCGGTACACCTTACTGCCGACGCACCGTCCAGGTGCGTCCGCGTGCGGTTTTGTGCAGGGAAGCGGGGCGCCGGCAGCGGCATGGTTCTTGCTGACTTCTTGATGTCGGCAACACGCCTCCCTCTTCCATCTCACAAGGAATGCTCATGTCCCTTTTCCTGCGTCGCCTCGTCCCTGTTGCCGCCCTCCTGGTTGCGATCCTTGCTGCCACCTTCCCCGTCGCGCCCGCCCAAGCCCACGAGACCGGTATGCCGCACCTGATCCATGAGTACGAAGCTTCGGCGGCGCTGGCTGTGGTGGTGCTGTCGCTAGTGGGTGCGGGTTTGCTGGTCAGGCGATCTCTGCGCCGCTGATCGATGGCCCCAGTGTGCACGCCATCTCGTTCCCGGTGTGCAGCGCTTTTCTCATGCTCGACCATACACGCTTGCATGCGCGAGCTCCCAGGATCACCCGCGTTTCGGCGTTTCATTCCCCCTATTGCGCAGCCGGTCGCACAGCCCGCGCCGAAGCAGGCCCCCGTATCTACAGTGGCACCATCGACTAGATGACGGAGACCACCATGAACAAACTGCTCGGCACTACCCTGATGGCTACGGCCCTGACCTTGAGCGCGAGTGCTGCCGTGGCGGCTGACCTGATGCGCGAATCGCGCACGGTCGATGCGCAAGTCACCCGCGTCAAGCTCGACGGCGTGGTCGATCTCGTCGTACGCCAGGGTGCCACGTCTTCACTCGTGATTTCGGGCGAACGTGCGGATGTTGCGCGTGTGACGACGCGCCAGCAGGGGGAGACGCTGGAGATCGGCACCGACCGCCGCAACAATTACGCCCTCGGACGCAACCCGAAACTGCGCGCCGAACTGGTCGTGCCGAACCTTGCCGAGTTTGTATCGGAAGGCGTGGGCGCCAGCACGGTCAGCGGCTTCAGCGGCGAAAAAATCGTGCTCGCCCTCGATGGTGCCGGGGCCGTAACGCTGAACGGCAGCTACCGCAATGTCGACGCCCGACTGGGAGGCGTCGGCAGCCTGAGGATCGATGGGGTCAAAGCCGAACGCATGGACCTTGCGCTGCGCGGGGCCGGCCAGCTCGCCGTGACCGGCCAGACCCGTGCCCTGCGCGCGACCCTCGCAGGCGTCGGCAACCTGGACGCGGAAAAGCTGCGCGCCGAAACCGTCAACCTCGACATGAGCGGCCTCGGTGGCGCGACCGTGTATGCCAGCTCGGCGGCGAGCCTGAGCCTCAGCGGCATGGGGTCGGCCACTGTTTATGGCAAGCCGACGCAACGTAATGCAACGACCGACGGCATGGGCAAGGTCAGCTGGCGCTAGCGGCTGACTACTTCAGGACGGTATTGTTGCGCACCTCCTTCACGCCCTTGACCTGACGCGCGAGCTGCACTGCCTTCTGGGCGCTCTCGCGCGATTCGACAAAGCCGCTCAGCTGTACCGTACCCTTGAAGGTTTCCACCTTGACTTCAGTAGCTTTTACGTTGGGATCGGCGGCAAAGGCCGCCTTGACCTTGCTGGTGATGACGGTGTCGTCAATGTATTCGCCCGTGCCTTCGCGCGTCGCGGTCGGCGCGCAGCCGACGAGCAAGAA
The DNA here is from genome assembly GCF_051262535.1 of Massilia sp. CMS3.1. NCBI lineage: Bacteria > Pseudomonadati > Pseudomonadota > Betaproteobacteria > Burkholderiales > Oxalobacteraceae > Massilia > Massilia sp. CMS3.1. Next base: position 96,657 of record NZ_JBIMES010000006.1, read on the forward strand.
CACCATGAAGGCGGCGAACATCGAGGTGAAAGGCTGTGCAATATTCATGGCAACGCTCCCGTAAAATGAAGAATATCCCCTCATTTTCGGGTGGACGCATTGACAGCGTTTGATGCGGAACAAAGGTGCCGGGCTGCTGCGCGCTCAAGGCGCCTTGGCCGGCAACTCCGCTGTCGCCAGGGTATGGTGATTCTGCAACGCCGGGCGCAGCGCCAGTTGCCCGCGCACCAGGTCCTGGCCCAGGATCAGACGCACGTCGGTCGGCTTGCAATTGTCGACTTGGACGATCTGGGCGGGGTCGAAACGGCCCGTCTGGCGGTCACTCAGTCGCTGGGCCAGCCGTTCGGCCGCAGCGCGATAATCCGCATGATGCTCGATGCGGGTACGGCGTACCTGGAAACCTTTTTCATTGCTCAGCCGCGTTACCTGCAGCCCATCGCCCATCACCTTGCGCGACAGTGAGCGCGCCATGCCCGTAACGCCATTGCCATTGCGAATTTCCAGCAACACGAAATCAAACCGCGCACGCGGCACTGGCGGCACTGGCGGCACTGGCTTCGGCACTGGCGCGCTCTGCGCCAGCGCGCCTTGTGCGGGCAGACGCAGCAGCTCGAGGGTGCCGTCAGCGGCTGTGCGCACTTCGGTTGCCGCCCAGCCGGTATCGGGCCGCGCCGCACTCGTGACTGCAGCTTTGATCGCAGCCACCGCCGTGCCCCCGACGGCTGCATAGTCGCCGCGGAAATCGTGTTCACGCAGCGCATCGGCCTGGCGGAACATCAATGCAGCGCGTTCGTCCTGGCCCAGCCGACGCAGGCTTTCACCGAGATTGTTCCAGGCGCGATGGTCGAGTGGATCGAGCACACAGGCTTTTTCCAATGCGGCCACGGCGTTGTGAAGGTCTCCGCCCAGCAGGTAAGCATAGCCGAGGTTGGCGAACAAGTAGGCACCCTCCGGTCCCGTGCTCGGCGTCAACTCGTCGGTGAGGGTACGCCAGATGGGAACGGCCTGGGCGAAGTCGCCCCGGCGCGCAAACGCCGCGGCCAGCGCATTGCGCGCGCGAACATGGCGCGGCGTAGCAGCCAGTACCGTGCGGTAGGCCGCAATGGCCTCGTCGTAGCGGCCGGCCAAGTGATGCTGACGCCCCTGGTCGTATGTGCGATCGGCATCGACCCCAGGCGCAGCGCCGGGCTGACGCGCGACGTCGGCACAGGCCAGCAACAGCGCACCAGCGCACACTACCGAGATTTTCTTGAGCATTCGACGGGGTTGCATGGGGATTCTCCTCGATTCAGGATGCGCCGTTAACGGAAGCAAGTGTGCGGCTCAGCAGGATCCCTGCCGGCCCCAGCAGGACCATCAGCAACGTCGGAAAAATGCAAAAGATGAGGGGGAACAGCAGTTTCAGGCCAATTTTGGCGGCACATTCTTCGGCCAGCAGGCGCCGTTTGTTGCGCAAATTCTCCGAATACACACGCAGCGAGTCGCCGACGCTGGTACCGAAGCGCTCGGACTGGATCAGCATGGCTACCAGGGTATCGACGTCGTCGACGCCACTGCGCAGGGCAAAATTGCGCAAGGCCTTCTCCTTGCTAAAGCCGGCGCGCATTTCCATCAGAACCAGCTGCAGTTCCTGCGCCAGCGTCACGCTTTTGATATGGATCTCGCCCGCCACTTTTACAAAAGCCCGCTCCAGGCTCAGTCCGGCCTCGACGCAGACGGTAAGCAGGTCCAGCGCATCCGGCAAGGTTTCGAAAATCTCGCGCTGGCGGCGTCGTGCGATGTGATGCAGGCTTGCGTTCGGCATGTAGTAGCCGACCGACGCGGTCAGCAGCAGCAGGAACAGGAGGGATATGCCTGATAGCCCGATCACGGCGGTCGCGACCAGCACGCCAATCACGGCTGGCCCGAGTAATGCCAGTACTGTCTTCGACGCAAAGAACAGTGTCGGCGCAAATGGGTTCCGCCAACCTGCGTTCATGAAGCGGGTGCGTAGTGTTGATTTTTCCCACCCCTCTTCCGGGATCGATAGCTTGGTCAGCGGCTGGCTGACCTTGGCGACCCGTTCGACCCAGCCATCGGACTCGAGCTGGGTGGTATCGGACTTACCGATAAAACGGCGCAGGCGGGTACGCAGCGCCACCGGTGCGAACAACATCATCGCCAGCCAAGCCAGCGCGCAGACGATACCGAAGACGATCAGCAGAAACGATAATTGTGCGGCATTCATTGCAGCTCCTCAAATGCGAATCCGGATAACTTTGCGCAGCCAGATGACGCCGAGCAGGATCATGCCGGCCGCGTACCACATAAGACGAACACCGCTCGGGTCGGTCCACAGGAAGCTGACGTAATTCGGGTTGACCACGGTGAGTACCAGCATGACGGCAAATGGGAGCAGGCCGAGAATCCAGGCCGACATACGGCCCTCGGCCGACAGCACGCGCACCTGGGCTACCAGCTTCAATCGGTTGCGAATGATGGTACTGATGTTGCCGAGTATTTCGGCCAGGTTGCCGCCCGACTCGCGTTGGATCAGCACCGCGATGATCAGGTAGCGTAGGTCGGTGAGTGGAATGCGCGCCGCCATGTTATGCAGGGCTTCGCCCATCGGCACACCATAGTTGATTTCCTCGCGCGCGAGGCGAAACTCGCTGCTCAGCGGTTCCGGCAGCTCGTTGCCAACGATTTGCAGCACATTCGTAAAGGAATGCCCGGCACGCAGGGCACGTGCGATGAAATCGGCGGCGTCCGGCAACTGGTGCTCGATGCGGCACAGGCGCCGCGTGCGTGCGCGCCGCACCAGGAGGTAGGGGACGGCAAGCGCCGGCAGGACCAGCACGAAGCGCAGCGCCACCGGCAGCGGCAGCGGCCAGCGCATGCTCGCCATGAAGGCCAGCATGAAGGCCATCAGCGAACAGCCGAGGAAGCGTTCGACCGTCAGCCCGCTGCCGGCCTGGATCAGCAACGCATCGAGCCACTGAAGCGGCGCGATCCGGTGCAGCAAGCGATCGAAGCCGTCATGGACGCTGAACCGACGTTGCTTGAGAATCGAGATGCGCTCGCCGGTGCGTCCCATTCCTCCGGACATGACCTGCAACCGGCGCGCAATGCGCCTGGCGGCCTTGCCGTGGGTGCTCGACCACCATAAATAAACGCCCTCGATCAACAGGATCACGGCGGCGAACAGGAAAACGGTGAAGCTGTAGAAAAGCAGGTCCATGGCGCGGCTCCACTGCAGGCACGGCCTGCGGGTTCATTGGAAAATGCGGTCGGGATCGAAGGTGTCATCGGGGATTTCGACGCCGTACATCTTCAGGCGGTCGGCAAAGCGCGGACGCACGCCGGTGGCGGAGAAATGCCCGAGCACCTTGCCGTCGCGGTCGACACCAGTCTGCTCGTAATGGAAGATCTCCTGCATCGAGATCATGTCGCCTTCCATACCCGTGATTTCCTGGATGCTGACCAGTTTGCGGCCGCCGTCGATCAGGCGCGAGGCTTGCACCACCACTGTCACCGCCGAGCAGATCTGCTGACGGATCGCACGGGGCGTCAGGCTCACGCCGGCCATGCCCACCATATTCTCCAGGCGCGACAGCGCGTCGCGCGGCGTGTTTGAGTGGATCGTCGCGAGCGAGCCTTCGTGACCGGTATTCATCGCCTGCAGCATGTCGAGCGCCTCGGGACCACGCACTTCGCCGAGAATGATGCGGTCAGGGCGCATGCGTAGCGCATTCTTGACCAGCGCGCGCTGCGTAACCTCGCCCTTGCCTTCAATGTTCGCGGGCCGTGTCTCGAGGCGAACCACGTGCGGTTGACGCAGCTGCAGCTCGGCCGCATCTTCGATGGTGACGATGCGCTCGTTGGCGGGAATGAAGCCTGACAGCAGATTGAGCAGCGTGGTTTTGCCGCTACCAGTGCCGCCCGAGATCAGGATATTGATCTTGGCGATACCCAGGCCCTGCAACACCTTGACCATCGGCGGCGTCACGCTCTTGTACTCGATCAGGTTTTGCACTGTCAGGGGCGTGGCGCCGAAGCGCCGGATCGACAGGATCGGCCCGTCGATCGCCAGGGGCGGAATGATCGCATTGACGCGCGAGCCGTCCGGCAGGCGGGCGTCGACCATCGGGCTCGACTCGTCGACACGGCGGCCCACACGTGAAACGATCTTCTCGATGATCTTCATCAGGTGCGCATTGTCGTGGAAGGTGATGTCGGTCATTTCAAGCTTGCCACGGCGCTCGACGTAGACGCGACTGGCCGTATTAACGAGGATGTCCGAGACGGTCGGGTCGTTCAGCAGCGGCTCGAGCGGGCCAAAACCGAGCATTTCGTGCTGGATATCGAGCACGAGATTGTGGCGCTCATGCTGGTTGAGGACGATGCGTTCCTCCTCGATGATGCGCTGGATAAGCAGCGCCAGCTCGTGCTTGAACTGCTCGGCGGTCAGGCGCTTCAGGCGTTCCAGGTCGATCCGGTCGAGGATCATCTGGTGCATCATCTTTTTCAGTTCCTGGTAGGCCCCGTTGCCGGCTTCGACCGGCAGCACGCCGGTTTTGCGGTCATCGTCCGAGATGGAAAGGCGTTCACGCAGCGACATGGGAATCTCCTTGCAAATCAATAGTCGGCTTCACCGCGCCCGAACAGGCGGTCGAGCAGGCCACGGGTTTCGGGAGCGCGCCGTGCGGTGACAAGTTCCACCAGATCCGCCAGGCTGCGCGCCGCCGCGCTGGCGCGTGAGAGTTCGAGAACCGGGACGCCCTGATTCACCGAATCGGTGACAGCGACGTAATCGTTCGGCACGGTATGCACGACCTCGCAACCGAGCGCTGCATGCAGGTCGGGCAGGCGCAGGCGGCCACCTTTTTCGTAGCGGTTGACGATCAGGCGGATCGTCTCGGGGGGATAGCCGAGCGAACGGAAGATGTCGAGCAGGCGGCGCGCGTCGCGGATGTCGGGCAGCGCCAGCTGGAGCACCGGGTAGATGGTGTCGGTGCTGTCGAGCGCACGAAGCGAAACAGCATCAATCTGGCGCCCGACATCGAGCACGATGTAGTCATAGTGCTGGCGTGCCACGCGCAGGATGGCGTCAATGTGTTCCGGCTTGGCTTCCTTCGCCTGCGATGGGTCGTCGGCCGCGGCCAGCACGCCGAAGCCGCGCGTGACGTGCACCAGGCAGGAGTCGAGAAAGGGACCGTCGATGCGAGCGATCTGCTCACACACATCGGACAGTGTCATAGCCGGCTTCTGGTCCGAGACATACAGCGCTGCGTCGCCGAACTGGCCGTGCAGGTCGATCAGCAGCACCTTCTTTTCGGCCAGCGTGGCCAGCGCATAGCCAAAATTAGTCGAGATGAAGGTCGCGCCGCTACCGCCCTTGCAGGCGATGAACGCAAGCACCTTGCCTTCGCGTAGCTGGGCAACGCCGGCGGCGGTGGAGATGCGGTCCATCGCCTCATGAAAGGCACGGTGCACCAGCGGCAGCTGTAGCACTTCGCGCACACCCGCGCGCATCGCACGAATCAGGAATTCCGGCTGATGCTGGCTGGTGAGCAGCATGAATTGCGCTTCAGGGTACTGGCGCGCCATCCGTTCGAGCAGGTCGGCATCATCGGGCGCGCCATCGCCGGCATCGACGATTACCAGGCCCGGCGCCTCGCCCAGCGGCCGGTCGAGCGCCTCGCGCATCGACACACGGCTGTTGGCCACGTTCAGCGGCGGCACGCGTGCCGCGCCCTGGGAGGCGAGCTCGGCAAACAGCAGGCTGTCGCGGCTGATCAGAAGGGCTTTCATGACAATCCTCGTGGAGCACTGGAGTTGGAAATGACGGAGGAATTGCGGCTGGGCGCCGCTCGGCTTACTTCCCGCTGCCGAGCGTGTTGAGCAGCGGCGCGCTACCCTCGCCGCCGGGGTGGACAAAGGAACGCTGATAACGCTCATGCGCGGCGCGCGCCGCCGGCCCGTCAATGCCGCTGGCAGGGTTGGTGTTGGCTGCAGCGCGCGGATCGACTGTCTGCGCCGCGAGATTCGCACGCACTGACGCGCCGAAGTTCTTTTCGAAACGTGGAGCGGTCGAGCAGCCTTGCAGCAGCAGCAGCGCTACGATTCCTGCGATTGTCCTGGTTCTCATTGCCGCCTCCTATTTGAGTTCGAATCCATCGACGCTCTGCCCCGTGCGGGCCGTCGGTACGGGCAGTTTCGCCGCGCTCTCGAGCCGGCCGCCGAGCATCAGGGCGGCGCGTGACGGTGCATCCACGCCATCGGTCGGCAGTGCGTAGCCTGTAGCTGTCAGGGGTTTGACGAGGCGCGCCGTGATCACGAAGACCAGTTCGGTACGGTCCTGCTGAAAGTCAGTACTGCGAAACAGCGCGCCGAGCACGGGGACCTCGCCAAGCACCGGCAGCCCCTTTAAATTCGTCACCAGGTTGTTCTTGATCAGGCCGCCGATGACGAAACTTTGGCCGTCGTATAGCTGCACCGTGGTACTGGCGCGGCGCGTGGTCACGACCGGCAGGATCGCGCTACCGGAAATGCCGGCGGCATTGATGCCGATGCCTTCGCGCGACAGCTCGGACACTTCCGGTGCGACACGCAAGTTGATTCGGCCACCGCCCAGCACTGTCGGGGTAAAGCGCAGACCGACGCCAAATTCCTTTTCTTCCAGTGTGACCTTGTTGTTGTCCTGCGCCACGGGGATATAGAACTTGCCGCCGGCGAGGAAACTGCCTTCTTGCCCGCTGATGGCCATGACGTTCGGCTCGGCCAGCACGCGCACCAGGCTGTCCTGGGTCTGGGCGTCGATACCGAAACGGTTACCGTTCGAACGCTGGGCGGTCAATCCTCCTTTTGCGGTGCCGCTCAGGAAGTTCGCCGCCAGGGTGGCGGCCCAGCTGCCGGATCCGAAGCTCCAGTTGGTTCCCGCTTCGAGCCGTTCGAGCAGGCTCTTCGACACTTCGGCCACCTTCACTTCGAGTTGCACCTGCTGTGGTGCTGCCACCGCGAGCAGATTCACCAGCCGCAGGCTGGCATCGCCGGCAGGGGCGGCGCCGGCCGCATTCGGAGCCAAATCCTTCGGTACAGCGCCCAGCGGACGTAGCGGACGGCGCACATAAGCAGTGGCCAGCTCGGCGGCCCGGGCAACTGCCGATGCGTCGGACACGGTCCCGGTCAGCACCAGCGAATCGGCAGCAGCGAGCACGCGGATATCCTTTTCCTCCGGCATGACTGCAGCAAGCGTTGCCTGAAGCGCGCTCGGATCCATCGATACCGTGATATCGAGCACGCTGCATAAACCGCTGCGGCCCTGGACGATCATATTGGTGGTACCCACGTCGACGCCGGCAATGTACATTGTGTCGGGCGACACCAACATTGCCTGCACGACTTCCGGGTTGCCCACGGTGCGGTTCTGGACTGCCTCCGGCAGGCGCATCAGGGTCGATTTACCCATCTGCAGCGCCACCTGTGCAGGGCGCGCCGCTTCGCCGCTGCAACGTGGCCCGGCACCGGTACGCTCGCCGGCGCCGGGCGCGACATCGGCTTGGGGACCAGGACGCGCAGCGTGAGCGGCGCCGGCCAGCACCAACGCCGCGCCCCCAAGCGCGCACTGGCGCAACAGGGACCCCAAGTCGACGCACGGATGAATAGAGTAGCCGGACGGTTTTGAACTGGTGTTCATGATTTCACCTGACACGGTAAAGGGATCAGAAGCACTCTTGCGAGGAATGCAGGCCGTTGATGACGGTGACGCAATTGCGCCGCACGGGTGGCGTCGCGACCCGATGCACCGTGGCTTTTTCAGGACGGCGCGGTGCGGCGGCTGGCTTCGGCGCTACCGGCTTGACCACCGGCGCCGCGACCGGCAACAAGGTCAGCTTGGTGGCACCCTCGGTCTGGGCCGATTGCGGATCGACCTGGTTGCGCAGCGCCAGCGACAGCGTGCCGACACTGCGTGCCAGGTCGAGTTTCTCGGCCTGTTCCGGCGTGACCTCGAGTGTGACGGCATTTACCACGCGTGGCTTGGTCTCGTCGCGGTTGACTTCCTGTGCCACGGCCAGCACCAGGATGCGTTCGAGTACGATCTTCGAAATGCTTTGTTCGCGCGCGTTCGCCTCGGGGCCCGGGTCCTTTTCGGTACTGACGATGATGTCGACATAATTCCCCGGCAGCGTGAAGCCAGCCACACCGATGACATCATTGACGCGTACCGTGATCGCGCGCTTGCCTTCGGTGATCAGGGCCGACAGGCCTCCCAGCGTGCCGGCTGGCGCCAGCTTCGCTTCGCTCACCGGTTCGCCGGCCAGCACGCTGCTCTTGAGCACCCGGCCGGCCAGCTTCGCCGGATCGGTAAAGGCGCCCTTGGGCACGCTGTCGGCAGGCCACTCGGCCAGCTTGACCATCTCGGGCGTCAGGCGCTGGCCGAGGTTGATGTCGGTCGCAGCGATTGCGATATGCCCGGCGCTGGCGCTCGGTTGCAGCAGCAGCCAGCGTGAAGCGAGGATCACGGCGGTCAGGCCGAACAGGATGGCAATGGCCATCACGACAAGGGCGCGCTTGTTTTTCATGGTTCGATTCCTGCAACGTGGCATGAGGCCGGGGCGCTGCCGCTGGTACAGATGCTGTTCCACGCCTGCTCCAGGGCAGCGATCGTCAGGCGGGGTTCGGTTCCGGCCAAGCCGGCAAAATCGAGCACACGGCCGAGCAGCTCGTGCGGATAGCAAGCCAGTAGCGGTGTGCCACTGGCGCGGTGCAAGCGCGTGACCAGATGGTCAATCACGGCCTCGTCGCAGTCGATGCCGTGCAGCCGGCTGGCACGGCGCAGCAGTGCGCGGTAGGCCGGTTCAACCAGCGCCCCGAGACCGACGCGGTAAGCGATGCGGCGCAGGAAAGCAGGATCGAACACGCTGGCCGGGGAAAGGTTAGTCACCAGCACGAGCATGGCGTCGAATGGCATGGTCTCGCCATGTCCACCCGCCGCAAGGCGTGCCGGAGCGCCGTCGAGCATGCCGAACCAGGCCGCGAGCAGCTCGGCCACCGGTGCGCGGCCACGTCCGATATCGTCGAGAACAAGGATGCCGTTGTTGGCCTGCAGCTGCAGCGGGGCGTGATGTATACCGCTGTCAGGATCGGAATGCAGCGTGAGCATGTTCGCATCGAGTTCGGCGCCGACATGCACCAGCGGGCGTTGGCAGATTGCCCAGCGCGCGTCGCAGCTGCGCCGTTCTTCCTGCTGGCGTCCTGACGGCAGCGGCGCCGGGTGGCGCAGCGGATCGTAAAACGGGACGATATGGTCCCCGATCAGGATCGCGTATGGCACCGCCACTGCGCCCGGTAGCAAGCGCGCCAGCTTGCGGGCCAGTGTGGTCTTGCCGGAGCCGGTCGGGCCATGCAGTAACAGCGGGCGCTGCGCATGCAGGGCGGCCCCGAGCAGCTCGCGCTGGACCGGGTCGAGCCCGTCGTCGGCCAGCATCGCAGCCAGCGCTGGGGTAGGTCTGCATATCGGAGCCGACGGGCACCCACCCTGCCGTTCGGGATAGCGCAGCGCCGGCCGGCGCAGCGACTGGCGCTCGACCATCGCGCGATAGGCATCGAGCGTGACCGGCGCCGGCCCGCTATAGGAGCACTGAGCCAGACACGCGAGCGCGGCGCGTTGACCGATGGGAGTCAGTTGGTATTGCACGTCGATGTCGGAATCGCCCGACCAGGCCACCTCGACCTGCTGCTCAGTCGTCATGGCCCCCAACACTTCGCGCAGCACGCTGACGGACAGGCGCAGCTTTCCGGACAGAAGCGGCAGCGGCGCCCGGCCTGTTGTCTGCAAGGTCTTGAGCACGAGGGTGGCTAACAGACGCGCATCGAGTCCGGTATCGCCGACGGTCCTCGGTTGACGCGGCAGGATCGCGGCAATCTCCAGTTCGCCCGGCGGCATTGCGGGCGGACCCGATGCCATACCGAAAACCGCTGCGGACGCTGCGAAAGACAGCGTTTCATTCATGGCGTTTCTCCTTGCATTCACGAAGAACATTCCCTCGGAATATTGAATTCATTCTAACGACCGGGTCTTCGGAGCCATTGAGGCGCAGCAAGGGGTTACCGTCACGGAAGATGACGGTGTGCTAACAGCCATAAGGTGGTCAGCGCGATTGCGAATCCGTAAGGCATCGAACCGACGCTCGGCCGCGCCATCGAAGCGGGTCCGGGGACTTCAATGCGCAGCAGCATGGGGCGCAACAGGGTACGCAGGTTGGCATAGGTGTCCGACCAGCGCCGTGTAAACAAGATCATCACCAGTGCCATCACACCCCCTACGCACCAGGTCAGGATGCAGGCTTGCGCTGTTGCAGCGGGACCGAGGAAGAGGCCGACGGTTGCCATCAGCTTGACGTCGCCGGCGGCCATGCCGCGCATCACGTACAGTGGCAGGAACAGGGCAAAGCCGACGAGCGCACCGCCGAGGGCGATGGCGATGCCGCTGGACGGTCCGGTATCGCACAGACGCAGGCCGAGCGCGGCGCACCAGGCGAGCAACAGAAAAAGATTCGGGATCTTGCGTATCGCCAGATCGGTTACGGCCGCACTGACGACCAGAATGAGTAACAACAAGTCAAGCCAGGTCGGGATAGGCATGATCAGGCCCCATAAAAAAGCCCTCCGGATGATATCCGCAGGGCAAACCGGCTGATTAAACGGCAGCTGCCAGACGTGCCGTTACGTTAGCGAACGTGGCGCTGATCCCTTCGCCCAGGTCGCCTGCAGCGATCGCCACACCAACACCAACCAGCGCAGCGATCAGGGCATACTCAATGGCAGTGACGCCGTCTTCGTCAGCGATGAAAGCTTGCACAGCGGTAAAGATGGTTTTCATGAAAAACTCCATATGGTGGTTTATAAGAACAACCCCGCAACGGCTGGAAACTTCCCTTGACGCCGCTAACTTCGCTTTGTCGTTTCCGCTGCAGTGAGTTCACTATAGAAGATGATGCCTCAAGGAAAGTTGACTGTTAGCAAGTTTTTGGTGGAATTTATTTCCCTCGAAAAACATTGATCCAGATCGCATGCGCCTCCATGTGTCACCGGTAACAGCAAAAAACGGCACAAATATTGCTCGGATAACAAAAAGAGATTATGCTGTTTCGCTTGCTCTTAGGAAATTTTGGCATCAATGCCAGCCTGGGAGAAGTCGTGGCGGGTTGATTACATTTCTGAGAATGACATGGATTCCCTTCTGAAACACATGGTGGACATGACCGGCCACCGCGACCATGCGATGCTCGACATTTCGGTGGTGGCGGCAGTCCAGGAACTGGCCGCCGCCACGCAGACGCGGGTATTATCCATCTCCACAATCGGCACCCGCCAATATGTGCGGGTTCGTGCCACCGTCAGCGCCGGCGGGGCTGCCCACGTCGAAGACCTGCACGACAACAGCACGCCCGGCGAGCCACTCGACGCCTACCCGGACCTGGCAGCCTGCCTGGCGCGCCACGACACCAGCACTGAAGCGTGCGGCCCCGGTTGCACGCGAACATTGTGGCTGCCGATCTGGTTCGGCGAGAAAGCCGATACCTGCCTTGAAATCGTGCGCGAAGCGCCCTTCCCGGCCGCCACCATCCACATGGTCGCCGGCATCGTCGGCGTCTACCGGAATTTCCAGAATTTGCTCGACTATAGCGAACGCGATTCGCTCACTGGCCTCCTCAACCGCAAGACCTTCGAAGACCAGCTCGCACGCATGCTGCAATGCCCGGCCGAGCCGGAGCCGCCGCTACCGGGCCAGCTTGAGCGGCGCTGCAATCAGGGTGAGGAAAAAGGATGGCTGGCCGTGGTGGATGTCGACCATTTCAAGATGGTCAATGACACCTTCGGCCACTTGTACGGGGATGAAGTGCTGATCCTGATCGCGAACCAGCTGCAGGCATCGTTTCGCGCCCAGGACCGGGTGTTCCGATTCGGCGGCGAGGAATTCGTCGTCTTGCTGCGCTCGACGACGCTGGAGAATGCGCGCCGCATCATCGACCGATTCCGCGCCAATGTCGAGACCTACCGATTCCCGCAGGTAGGACGGGTGACGGTAAGTATCGGTTTTGTCAGCATCAGCCCCTACGATTCGCCCGTGGTTACGCTCGGTCATGCCGACCAGGCCTTGTACTACGCCAAGACCCACGGCCGCAACCAGGTCTGCCATTACAACGCGCTGGTCGAGCATGGGCTCTTGCAGACGATGACGTCGAACGACACCGCCGAATTCTTCTAGCGCGCCAGTTCAGGGCACGATCAGGAACTTGTTCGGATCGACACGCCACTTGTCGGGCGACTCGTGACGCACGATCTTGTCGCCACCGCCGAAACCAAGCGCGCGCGACAGGTCGAGCAGCTCGGGGCGGATGTACATCTGGCTCTTGGTGTTGAAGAACACATTCACCTTCGGCGCGAGCAGGTTGCTTTCGTGTGGTTCCACCACCACGCCCAGGCGTCCCGATTCGAGCATCACCATCGTGCCGACCGGATAGATGCCGACGCAGCGCATGAATTCCTGGGTCAGGACCGGATTGAAGTGGAACTTGCTCCACTCATAGATCTTGCGCAGCGCATCGGCCGCCGGCATGCCCTTGTGGTAGCAACGGTCCGATGTAATGGCATCGTAGACATCGACGATCGCCGCCATCTGGGCCAGTTCGCTGGTTTCTCCCTCGTTCTGCATTTCCGGATAACCACTGCCATCGCGCCGCTCATGGTGGTGCAGGGTGATGTCGAGGGGGATGGCGCCAATTCCCGGCGTCTGGCGCAGGAAATCGTAACCGTCGCGCGGGTGCTTCTTGATGATCGCGAATTCCTCATCGGTCAGGCGACCGGGCTTGTTCAGGATGGCGTCCGGCACGAGCGCCTTGCCGGTGTCGTGCAACAGGCCGCCTACCCCGGCCTGGTAAATCGTCTCCTCGTCCATGCCGCGCGAACGGGAAAACGCCACCAGCAGCGTACACACGCTGACCGAATGCAAAAAGGTATAGTCGTCCTTGGTCTTGATGCGCATCAGGCTGAGCAAGGCGCCGCTATTGCGCAAGATCGATTCGGCGATGTTCTCCACGACCGGCGAGACATTCTCCATTTCAACCGCCTTGCCCAAGCGCGCATCCTGCATCACCGTGCGCACCAGGTTGACCGCGTGGCGCCGGATGCCAACCGCACGCTGCATTTCGTCGCCGAGCGTGGAGCGCAGCGCTCTGGCCGGTTTGCTGGCAATGGCCGTCACTTCGGCCTCGATTGTCGCCTGGGATTCCGACAGCGTCGGCGCCGCGTCGACATCGAGGCCTTTGGAACTGTCGATGACGACATTGCGGATCCCGGCGCGCGTAATCTTGCGAATCTCCTCGTCGCTGCTCAGGACGAACTTGGCACGCACGAAGGGGTGCGCCATCCACCCGCAGTCGAGGTCGTGGATGGCCATGCCCACGCGAAGCTGGGAGGAATCGATTTTCTTAAGCATTGCTATGGCCCGGCGATATGTTAATCTCCGCCACCGCGACGGACGGGGCAGTATATCAATCCGATTTCCGTATATAAACTTTTCGTCATTAAAGTGTTGCGAATAGGCACAAATTAGTTCCTAATGGAATTACGACAACTTCGCTATTTCGTCGCCATCGTCGACCACGGCTCCCTGTCGCGGGCCGCCCTGGTGCTGCACGTGGCGCAACCGGCGCTGACCCAGCAACTGCGTCAGCTGGAAGAAGAGCTCGGCGCGCAATTACTGCACCGTTCCGTGCACGGCGTGCTCAGCACCGATGCCGGCAAAGTTTTCTACGAGCACGCCCAAGCCATCCTGAAACAGGTCTCCGACGCACGCTCTGCCGTCACCCAGTCGACCACGCGCCCCTCGGGCAGCGTCACGCTCGGCCTGCCACACAGCATTTCCGGGGCCCTCGCCCTGCCCCTGCTCACTGCCGCGCGCGCAACTTATCCGGAAATCACGCTGCAGCTGACCGAAGAAATCTCGGGCAGCCTGATCGAACAATTGAAATCGGGGCGCCTGAACCTGGCCGTCCTGTTCGACGACGGCCAGCTCGGCGGCTTCGAAGCGACACCGCTGGTCGAGGAAGACCTGATGTACATCTGCCGCGCCGATTCCGCGACGAAGCCGCCGGGAGCGTCGATCGCACTGGGCGCCGCGCTCGGAACGACCCTGATCCTGCCTGCCCAGCAGCAGGGCGTGCGTCCCCTGATCGAGCAGGCCGCTTCCAGCGCGGGCCTGACGCTGACCCACCTGATCGAGATCAACTCGATTGCGATCCTGAAGTCGGCGCTGCTGGCCGACATGGGCGCGACGCTCCTTCCGCTGGCCCCGCTGCGCGCCGAAATCGACAGCGGTTTGTTAGCCGCAACGCCCGTCGAGAACCCGGCGATTCGCCGCAAGGTCACCCTCTGCGCCTCGCGCAATATCCCGCTGACGAATGCGGCGGCCGCCATCAGCCGCCTGGTGCGCCAAGTCACTGAAATGCTGTGCGCAGATGACGGTTGGCCCGGCGCGCGCTTGCGTGAATAACAGGTATCATTTTTTCTTATACCCCTATTCGCATTCCCTATTTCCCCTATCAGCGCGAAGCTCCTACACTCCACGCGCCCGATACACCACCCTGGTGAGTCGCGCACGTCGCCCACCGCGGCACCACCCCACCGTCAAACTCCGCCTACCCGGCGCGGCAGAACCGGCGGGATCCCTAGCACACCCATGGAGTCCGTATGCCCGATACCGTCGCGCCGCAAGCCGCGCAGGATGTTATTTCGTCCCGCCTTAGCACCGTCACCCTCGACGACAAATACACCGCGAAATCGGGCAACATTTTCCTGTCGGGCATTCAGGCCCTGGTGCGCCTGCCGATGATGCAGCGCGAGCGCGACGGCGCCGCTGGGTTGAAGACTGCCGGTTTTGTTTCCGGCTACCGAGGCTCCCCACTGGGTGGTCTCGACGAGACCCTGTGGAAAGCAAAAAACCACCTGGAAGCGAGCCATGTGCAGTTCGTGCCGGGCGTGAACGAAGACCTCGCCGCGACCGCCGTCTGGGGCACGCAAACGGTCGACCTGATCGGCCCGACGAAATACGACGGCGTGTTCGCCATGTGGTACGGGAAGGGCCCGGGCGTCGACCGCTGCGGCGACGTGTTTAAACACATGAACCATGCCGGCACCGCGAAACACGGCGGCGTGCTGTTAGTGGCCGGCGACGACCACGGCGCATACTCATCGACCCTGCCGCACCAGTCGGATCACATTTTCTCGGCTTGCATGATCCCGGTGCTGTATCCATGTAACGTGCAGGAATACCTGGACCTGGGCGTGCATGGCTGGGCGATGTCGCGTTTCTCGGGTTGCGCGGTCGCCTTCAAGGCGCTCGCCGACACGGTCGAATCGAGCGCTTCGGTCGATGCCAATCCGCACCGCGTGCAAGTGAAACTGCCGCAGGATTTCGCCATGCCGGAAGGCGGCCTGAATACGCGTTTGTCGTCCGTCCCGCTGGGCCAGCAGGCGCGCAATCAGGAAGCGCTGATGCAGGACTACAAGATCTACGCGGCGCTGGCCTACGCGCGCGAAAACAAACTGAATCACACGACGATCGACAGCCCGAACGCGAAGCTCGGCATCATCGCCTCCGGCAAATCCTACCTCGACGTTTTAGAGGCGCTGGAAGAACTGGGTATTGATGAGGCCATGGCCGCGAAAGTCGGCCTGCGCCTGTTCAAGGTCGCGATGATCTGGCCGCTCGAACCCGAAGGCGTGCGCGAATTCGCGCAGGGCCTCGATGAAATCCTGGTGGTCGAAGAGAAGCGCCAGGTCGTCGAATACCAATTGAAAGAGCAGCTGTATAACTGGCGCGACGACGTGCGTCCTCACATCATCGGCAAGTTCGACGACAAGGGAGAGTGGGTCGCGCCGCGCGGCGACTGGCTGCTGCCGCCGAAGGCCGATTTCTCGGTGGCGCAGGTAGCACGTGTGATCGCCGGGCGCATTTCCCGCCTGATCACCGACGAAGCGACGCGTGATTTAATCAAAGCGCGCCTGGCCTTCCTCGATGCGAAGGACGCGGTATTGCAAAAAGCGATCACCACGCCCTTCCGTCCCGCCTTCTACTGCTCCGGCTGCCCGCACAACACCTCGACCAAGGTGCCGGAAGGGTCGTTCGCGCTGGCCGGTATCGGCTGCCACGTGATGGCGACCTCGATCTACCCCGAGATGAACAAGCTGACCACCCACATGGGCGGCGAAGGCGCGCCGTGGATCGGCCAGGCCGCGTTCTCGAAAGTGCCGCACGTGTTCCAGAACCTGGGCGACGGCACCTACTTCCACTCCGGTTACCTGGCAGTGCGCGCAGCCGTCTCCGCCAAGGTCAACATCACCTACAAAATCCTCTACAACGACGCGGTCGCGATGACCGGCGGCCAGCCGGTCGACGGCCAGACCTCGGTGCCGATGATCGCCCAGCAGATGGCGGCCGAAGGTGTCAAACGCATCGCCCTCGTCACCGAAGACCTGTCGCGCTACGCCGACCGCTCCTCGCTCCCAAGCCTGGTGACCCTGCACGACCGCAAGGAGATGGACGACATCCAGCGCGAACTGCGCGAGCTCCCGGGCGTGAGCGTCATCATCTACGACCAGACCTGCGCCGCAGAAAAGCGCCGCCGCCGCAAAAAGGGCGAGTTCCCCGACCTGCCGAAACGCATGGTCATCAACGAAGCCGTCTGCGAAGGCTGCGGCGACTGCGGCATCGAGTCGAACTGCGTCTCGATCCTGCCGAAGGAAACCGACTTTGGCCGCAAGCGCACCATCGACCAGTCCTCCTGCAACAAGGATTATTCGTGCGCCAAAGGCTTCTGCCCAAGCTTTGTCACGGTCGAAGGCGGCACGCTGAAAAAGAGCAAGGCCGGCGTCACCAAGGGCGATGCCGATGATGGTTGGGGCGCCCTGCCGGAGCCGGTGCTCCCAATCATCGAGCACCCGTACAACATCCTGATCAACGGTATCGGCGGCACCGGCGTGATCACCGTCGGCGCGCTGATGGGCATGGCCGCGCATTTGGAAGGCAAAGGCGCCTCGGTGCTGGACATGACCGGCATGAGCCAGAAGAATGGTTCCGTCACCTCGCACGTCAAAGTGGCAGCCACGCCGGAGCGCCTGCGCGCCCAGCGCATCGCCACCGGCGAAGCGGACCTGGTCTTGGGGTGCGACATGCTGACCACGGGCGCCGCCGACGCGATTTCTAAAATGCGCCCGGGCCGCACGCTGGCCATCGTCAACCTGCACGAGCAGCCAACCGGCACCTTCGCCCAGAACGCCGACTGGCAGTTCCCGGCCGACGACGTGCGCGGCCTGATCCTGGAAGCCGTGGGTGGCGCGGATGGCGCCGATTTCGTCGACGCCACCAAGCTCGCTACCGCCCTGATGGGCGATTCGATTGCAACGAACCTGTTCCTGATGGGTTACGCCTGGCAGAAGGGCCGTATTCCACTGACCGAAGCATCCTTGATGCGCGCGATCGAACTCAATGGCGTCGCGGTTGCCTCGAACAAAAAGAGTTTTCTGTGGGGCCGCCGCGCCGCGGTCGATGTCAAGCGCGTCGAAAAGGTGGCGATGCCAACCCAGGCTGTGCTGGTGCAGATGCCGCAAAGCCTCGATACGGTCATCAAGAAGCGCATCGAATCGCTCACCGCTTACCAGGATGCCGCGTACGCCGCTGTGTATGCCGGGCTGGTGGAAAAGGTGCGCGCGGCCGAGACAGCCGCCGGCCTGGGCAACAAGCTGTCGATGGCAGTGGCGAAATACACCTTCAAGCTGATGGCCTACAAGGACGAGTACGAAGTGGCGCGCCTGTACACCGATGGCCGCTTCCTCGAGCAGGTGGCATCCCAGTTCGAAGGCGACTTCACGTTCAAATTCAACCTGGCCCCGCCGCTGTTGGCGAAGAAGGACGCCAGGGGCAAGCTGGTGAAAGCCGAATTCGGCCCGTGGATGATGAAAGCCTTCAAGGTGCTGGCGAAGCTGAAAGGCCTGCGCGGCGGGACCTTCGACGTGTTCGGCCACACCGCCGAGCGCAAGATGGAGCGCGCCTTGATTGCCGAATACCGTGCGATGATCGAAGCGCTGCTGCCGTCGCTGAATGGCGCGAACCATGCCACCGCGGTCGAGCTGGCGAACCTGCCGGAACAGATCCGCGGCTTTGGCCACGTGAAGGAAAAGGCGGTCGAGGCATTCCGCGTGCGCAAGGCGGAGCTGCTGAGCGGCAAGGTCATCAAGCGCGCAGCGTAATTTCCGGCCTTGTACCGCGTGGGCTCTCGAACCCACGCGGTCACCCGTTGATCATCCGAACATCCTGAACTTGACGTTAACGTTAACGTCATATACCGTACAAATCGAACCTGTCCGCCGTCCGACTCCAGAAGGAACCCCATGAACGACATCACCACCGCTGCCAAGCTCGAGCTGCAAGAGCCGCCAAAGCTCGCCAACAAGGTCCGCTTCGTCACCGCCGCGTCGCTGTTCGATGGCCATGATGCCTCGATTAACATCATGCGCCGCATCCTGCAGTCGAACGGCGTCGAAGTCATCCACCTCGGCCACAACCGCTCGGTCGACGACGTCGTCACCGCAGCGCTGGCCGAAGACGTGCAAGGCATCGCCATCTCCAGCTACCAGGGTGGCCACGTCGAATATTTCAAATACATGATCGACCTGCTGCGCCAGCGCGGCGGCGCCCACATCAAGGTCTTCGGCGGCGGCGGCGGCGTGATTGTCGCTTCCGAAATCGAAGAACTGCACGCCTACGGCGTCACCCGCATCTTCAGCCCGGAAGACGGCCAGCGCATGGGCCTGGTGGGCATGATCCGCTCGATGATCGACACCTGCGACGTCGATTTGTCGCCGTATGCCCCGACCACGATCGACGCCCTGCGCACGGGCGAGATCGCCGAGCGCCATCGCCCGCTGGCCCAGCTGATCACGGCCCTGGAAAACGGCAAAGTCGACCCCGAACTGCGCAAGCAGATCGTGGAAGTGGCCGACACGGTCAAGGTGCCGGCGCTTGGCATTACCGGCACCGGCGGCGCGGGTAAATCCTCGCTCACCGATGAACTGATCCGCCGCATCCGTCTCGACCAGAACGACGCCCTGAACATCGCCGTGATCTCGATCGACCCGTCGCGCCGCAAGTCGGGCGGCGCCCTGCTCGGTGACCGCATCCGCATGAACGCGATCGCTCCGTGGAACGGTGTGAGCCGCGTCTTCATGCGCTCGCTCGCCACGCGCGAAGCGGGTTCGGAGATTTCGCACGCGCTGCCCGACGTGATCGCCGCCTGTAAAGTCGCCGGTTTTGATCTGATCATCGTCGAAACTTCCGGCATCGGCCAGGGCGACGCCGCGATCGTGCCACACGTCGACGCCTCGATGTACGTGATGACCCCGGAATTCGGCGCCGCCTCGCAGCTGGAAAAAATCGACATGCTCGATTTCGCCGATTTCATCGCGATCAACAAGTTCGACCGAAAGGGTGCGCAGGACGCGCTGCGCGACGTCGCCAAGCAGTACCAGCGCAACCGCGAACTGTGGAGCCAAAACCCGGACCAGATGCCGGTGTTCGGCACCCAAGCCTCGCGTTTCAATGACGATGGCGTGACGGCCCTGTACCACGGCCTGCTGCCGAAGCTGGCCGAACTGGGTCTGCAAATCGCGCCGTCGAAGCTCGCCGTGCCGCCGCAAAAGCAGTCGAGCGGCAAGCACGTGATCGTGCCGCCAGCCCGCGCGCGTTACCTGGCGGAGATCTCGGACACCGTGCGCGGCTACCACAAGAACACCGCGAAACAGGTCAAGTTGGCGCGTGAACGTCAGCAGTTAAGTGAAACCAAGCGCATGCTGGCCGCAGCGAACCGCGAAGTGGTGCTGGACGACCTGATCGTCGAGCGTGAGAACGCGATGGACGCCGGCGCCAAAAAGCTGCTGGCCATGTGGCCGGATATGCAGGCCGCCTACGCCGGCGACGATTACGTCGTCAAAATCCGCGACAAGGAAATTCGCACCACTTTGGTGCAAAAAACCCTGTCCGGCACCACGATCCGCAAAGTCGCGCTGCCGAAGTTCGAGGACCACGGCGAAGTGCTGCGCTTCCTGATGCTGGAAAACGTGCCAGGCTCGTTCCCATTCACGGCCGGCGTATTCGCTTTCAAACGCGAAGGCGAAGACCCGACCCGCATGTTCGCCGGCGAAGGCGATGCCTTCCGCACGAATAAACGGTTTAAATTAGTGTCGACTGGGATGGATGCGAAGCGCCTGTCCACGGCCTTCGACTCGGTCACGCTGTACGGCGCCGACCCTGCACTGCGTCCCGACATTTACGGTAAAGTCGGCAACTCGGGCGTCTCGATCGCGACGCTCGACGACATGAAAGTACTGTACGACGGTTTCGACCTGTGCAGTCCAAGTACGTCCGTCTCGATGACGATCAACGGCCCGGCGCCGACGATCCTGGCGATGTTCATGAACACCGCCATCGACCAGCAAATTGAAAAATTCGTGGCCGACAACCACCGGCAGCCGACCGACGACGAAGCGGCGAAAATCAAGGCATGGGTGCTGGCGAATGTGCGCGGTACCGTGCAGGCCGACATCCTGAAGGAAGACCAGGGCCAGAACACCTGCATCTTCTCGACCGAGTTTTCGCTGAAAGTCATGGGCGACATCCAGGAGTATTTCGTGCACCATCAGGTGCGCAATTTTTACTCGGTGTCGATCTCGGGCTACCACATCGCCGAAGCCGGCGCGAACCCGATCTCGCAGCTCGCATTCACCCTGTCGAACGGTTTTACTTTCGTCGAAGCCTATCTGGCGCGCGGCATGCACATCGACGACTTCGCCCCGAACCTGTCGTTCTTCTTCTCGAACGGCATGGACCCGGAATACACGGTGCTGGGCCGCGTGGCACGCCGCATCTGGGCCGTCGCGATGCGCGACAAGTACGGCGCCAACGACCGTTCGCAGAAACTGAAATACCACATCCAGACCTCGGGCCGCTCGCTGCACGCGCAGGAAATCGATTTCAATGACATCCGCACCACGCTGCAGGCGCTGATCGCGATCTACGACAACTGCAACTCGCTGCACACCAACGCCTACGATGAAGCCATCACCACGCCGACCGACGAATCCGTGCGGCGCGCATTGGCGATCCAGCTGATCATCAACCGCGAATGGGGTCTCGCCAAGAACGAGAACCCGAACCAGGGCGCGTTCATCATGGACGAATTGACCGACATGGTCGAAGAAGCCGTGCTGCAGGAATTCGAGCGCATTGCCGAGCGTGGCGGCGTGCTGGGCGCGATGGAAACCGGCTACCAGCGCGGCAAGATCCAGGAAGAGTCGATGCTCTACGAGCACAAGAAGCACGACGGCTCGCTGCCGATCATCGGCGTGAACACCTTCCGCAATCCGAAGGGCGCGGAAGCGCCGGCGACAATCGAACTGGCCCGCTCGACCGACGACGAAAAGCAGTCGCAGCTGACGCGCCTGGACGCCTTCCACCAGCAGCACGCCAACGAAGCACCGGCCGCGCTGGCGGCCCTGCAACAAGCGGCGATCGACAACCTGAATGTGTTCGACAAGCTGATGGACGCCGTGCGCGTCTGCTCGCTGGGCCAGATCACGACCGCGCTGTTCGAGGTGGGTGGGCAGTACCGCCGGAATATGTAAATCCGACGGCCCACATAAAAACGGCATTGGTGGCGCGAGCCCCAATGCCGTTTTTTCTTCGTCCGCAAAACAGGTGCGCTCACACCGTCTGCGCGACCGCCTCCCCCGTCTGCTCCACCTGACGGCGGAAGAAGAACAGCGTGATGAGCACCATCGTGATCGGCACCAGCGTCAAATAAAACGCAAAGTGGCCGCTGAAGTTACCGAACACGTAACCGGTGATGAAGGAACCCGTGGTGCCGCCCAAGGCCGAGAAGATGACCAATAAGCCGGTCATGCTTGAATGCTGATTCTTCGGCAGGGAGCTGAGCATGACCGAATTGATGCCCGGGTAGATCGGCGCCATGAACAGGCCGATCAGCGGGAACAGGAAGGTCGCCAGCGGCGCAGTCGCCCAGCTCACATTCGCGTCGATGGCCAGGTCGCGCGTCAGCGGCAGCGCCAGCAGCACCATTGCCGCCATGCCGATCACGCAGCCGTTCATCACCGTGTACCAGTGCACCTTGCGCATCACGACGCCGGCCGACAAACGCCCGATCGCCAGACACGCAGCAAAAATGCTGGCCACCTGCACGCTCATCGCTGCCGGCAATTTCAGGATCTCGTTGTTGAAGGTCGGCAGCCAGGTGCCGACGCTTTGCTCGATCAGCACATACAGGAAGGCGGTCAGCACGAACACGCACACCAGCGGCTTGAAGAACAGCTTGATCATCGCCAGAAAATCGTCCCAGCGGCTGCGTCCTTCCGGCAGCTGGGCGCCGCTTTCATCGAACGGCGTCGTGGCCAGCAGCAGGAAGGTCAGCGCGCACAAAGCGCCCAGCACCCAGTACACCTGCAGCCAGCTTTGCGACTTCGGATTGCTTGAATCAATGAAGTGGGCGAACACCCAGTAGGCGCTCAGCACGCCCACCATGAAGAAGCCTTCCAGCATGTTCATGATGCTGGCGTGGTGCTTGCGGTCGGTGGCGATCAGCCCCAGCGTCGAATACACCGACACTTTTACCAATGCAAACGCCACGCCCACGCACAGGAACAGCAGTTTCGCCATCAGGAAGCCCGGCACCAGCGGCATCGCGATACAGGCGCCGGTGACGATGGCCAGGGCGACCAGCATCGCATTCTTGTAGCCCAGGCGCGGCAGGAACGAGGCGACCATGAACGACACGGCCGCGATCGGCAAGTCCTTGAACGCCTCCAGGATGCTGGCGCCCGATTTACTCACATCGTAGTTGTTGATGACTTGCAGGATCACCGTGCCCACGCTGTTGAGCAGGATCGCGAAGACGAAGTAGATCAGGAATAAGGCCAATAAAATGCGCTGGTTTTTCACGCTGTCTCCCGGTTTTTATAGTTGTGCGTGCTGTCAGTAGTCGCCGAGCGAAAATTGCGCCAGGCTCGGAATCACCAGGTCGGCCTGCGTCAACACGTCCGGACTGCCGACGCCCAGCGCGAACATCCCCGCCGATTTGATCGAGGCCACGCCGGCCACCGCGTCTTCCACGCCGAGGCAGTCCTCAGGCGCCACGCCCAGGCTTGCTGCCGCATTCAGGAAGATTTCCGGATGCGGCTTGCTGTTGGCGATCAGCGCCGCGTCGACCACATAATCGAAGCGCTCGCGGATGCCGAGGCGGTCCAGCACCGTAAAGGCGTTCTTGCTGACCGAGGCGAGACCAATCGTCAAGCCCGCCGCACGGACCGCCGCCAGCGCGTCGAGCGCGCCCGGCAGCAGGTCGGCCGCGCTCATCGTCGCGATCAGTTCGACGTACTGCTTGTTCTTGCGCTCGGCCAGCGCCAGCTTCTGTTCCATCGAATAGGTGTTGGAAGAACCGGCCAGGATCAGGTTCAGGGACCCCATGCGGTCCACGCCCTTCAAATTTTCGTTGAACGCGTGATCGAAATGCACGCCTTCCGATTCGGCCAGCGCTTTCCAGGCCAGGTAGTGGTAATGGGCGGTGTCGGTGATGACGCCGTCGAGATCGAAAATGACTGCTTTAAAACGGCTCATACTTGCGCCTCCATCGGGATGCGGGCGTGTGGCGCCGCGCGGGTCAGGGCCAGCGGCTGGCCCAGGTGGGTAAAGTCGAGAGAATCGCCGGAGAGCAGCGTGTATTCGGCCGCCTCATCCGTAATGCGCACCTGCAGCTGGGCGCCGCGCAGCTGGATCTTGAACTGGTAGTGCTGCCACTTTCGGGGAAGCGTCGGTGCGAAGCGCAAGGCGCCATCCGAGACGCGCATGCCGGCAAAACCGTAGGCCACGCCCATCCAGGTGCCGGCCATCGCCGCCGTGTGCACGCCGTAATGGGTATTGCCATGGGTGTCGTCCAGGTCCAGGCGCGCCGTCTCCATGAAGTAATCGTAGGCCTTGTCGTGGTAGCCGACCTCCGAGGCGATGATGCTGAAGATGCACGACGACAGCGACGAATCGTGCGTGGTGACGGCTTCGTAGTAATCGAAGTCGCGGCGTTTATCATGGATCGAGAATTCGTTCGACAGCAGCAGCAGCGCCAGCACCACGTCGGCCTGTTTGCAGACCTGGTGGCGGTAGATCACCATCGGGTGGTAGTTCAGCAGCAGCGGGTAATTCTCTTTTGGCGTGTTCGCGAAATCCCACACCTTTTTCGACAGGAAGCTGTCGTCCTGCTCGTGGATGCCAAGCTTGCCGTCATACGGTAGATACATGCGCTCGGCCGCATCGCGCCAGACGGCGACTTCTTCCTCGCTGACACCGGTGACAGCTGCGACGCGCGCAAAGTCATCAAAGCGTGCGCGCTTCAGGAGGTCGGCCATGTCGGCGGCAAAGCGCAAGTGCATGCGCGCCATCGCGTTGGTGTAGTAATTGTTGTTCACCAGCGCCGTGTATTCGTCCGGGCCCGTGACTTCATTGATGCAGAAGCGCCCTTCGCGGTCATCGCTGCCGATGCCGATCCAGATGCGCGCCGTTTCCATCACGATTTCCAGGCCCGCCTGCGCCATGTAATCGAGGTCGCCGGTCGCTTCGTAATACGATTTGATCGAATACGCGATGTCGGCGTTGATGTGGTACTGGGCGGTGCCGGCCGGGAAGTATGCCGAGCACTCGCCGCCGGCGATGGTGCGCCATGGGTACAAGGCGCCCGTGACATGCGCCATCTGGCGTGCACGCTCGCGCGCTTGCTCCAGGCCGGCGTAGCGGTATTCCAGCAGCTTGCGCGCGATCTCGGGTTTTGAGTACAGGAAGAACGGGAAGATGTAGATTTCGGTATCCCAGAAGTAGTGGCCTTCATAGCCCTCTCCGGTGACGCCCTTGGCGGCGATATTCGTGCGCCCGTCGCGACCGACCGATTGCAGCAGGTGGTATTCATTAAAACGGATGCCCTGCTGGAGGGCGTCGTCGCCGGCAATCTCGACGTCGGCGCTGGCCCAGAAGTCGGCGAGGAAGGCCGCTTGCGAGGCGCACAGGGCCTCGAAGCCGGCCGCTTGCGCGCTTGCCAATGTCTCGCGCGCACGCGCCAGCAACTCGCCTTCCGGATAGTCGCGCGACGAGTGGTAGCTGCCGTATTTCGTCAGGCGCAGGACCTGGCCTTCGACCGCTGCGCACATGAACGATTGGCCGGCGCGTTGGCCTTCCTGCCAAGCGCTCGCTTCGGACCCCTCGACCGTCGTCCCAATCGCGCTGACCAGCATGAAGCCGCTATTGTGCGTGCGCTGCACGAGCGCCGAGAACGCCCCATCCTGTTCGGTTGACACCGTATGCAGGGCAGGCCCCGACACCGCCGAGCCGACGCGTGGATCGTCGCCCGCTTCCTGGTTCTTGACGGCGCCGTCCACAAACGAGCGCAAGGTGATCGTCCCCGAAAAATTCAGGGGCGTGAGTTCGACCTCGATCGCAAACAAATGTTTATTCGCGAAGGCGACGACGCGACGGCTGCGCATTGCAATGCGCTTGCCGCCTGGCGCGGTCCACTCCAGGGAACGCACCAGCACCCCGGTGCGCAGGTCGAGCATGCGCTCGTACCGGCCCAGCGTCCCGGTCAAGGGATCGAAGCGCTCGCCGTCGATGACGATTTCGACACCCTTCGCGTTCGGCACATTGAGCATGAACTGGTTGGTCTTGGCCAGCGCAAAGGCGGCTTCCGGATAGACGATCGGCTCTGATTCGTAGAAGCCATTCAGGTAGGTGCCGTCGAGCGAGGTGCCGGCCGGGCCGGTGTAACCTTCTTCGCCGGTGCCGCGCAGGCCAATGTAGCCGTTACCGAGTGCGAACAGGGTCTCGCGCAGGAAGTGCGAGGCAGTATCGAAACCGCTCTCGCGGATACACCACGAATCAAGCGGAAGGGTAAAACTTGGGCTGTCGGATGGCTGCACGGCGAGTCCTCAAAAACGGTGATGGCGGTGGATCGAAGTCGAAACATATCAGGCGGCCGCGCGGGCGGACACCGGGGTGTACAAAGTTAAATAAGAGCGGCTAACAAAGCCCTCAGGGCAAGGCGCATCGTCGAAGACAGTACGCTAGTACGGCGCGACGAATGCAACGCCGCCATGGGGGCTTTGTTAGCCGCTCAATCAGGTCTGGCGCACGATCAGTCTGGTCGGGAGCGTCTCGGAGGCGACCGGCTCGTCATTGAGCAGCGCCAGCATCTTGCGGCCCAGCAGGACGCCGCCGTCCCGTAAATCCTGGTGCACGCTGGTCAGCGGCGGTACGAAACTGGCCGCGCCCGGCGTGTCGTCGTAGCCGATGACCGACACTGCGTCCGGCACGCGCAGCCCCTGTTCGGCCAGCGCGCGGATCGCGCCCATGGCCAATAAATCGCTGGCGGCGAACACGCCGTCCACGGCGCCGGCGCCCTTCTTCTTCAGGTAGGTGCTCATGCTCTCGAAACCGGCTTCGAAGGTGAACGCTTTCGGGCGGATGATGTGGACGATGCCGTTGCCGCGCATGGCCTCGATAAAACCGGCGCAGCGGCTGTGCACTTCGGCGTGGTCGACGTCACCGAGAAAAACCAGTTTGCGCCGACGCTGCTCGATGAAGCGCGCCGCGGCGCTGGCGCCGCCTGCATGATTGTCGCTGCCGACCACGACATACGAATCGGACGCTCCCGGCGCGCCCCACACGACCAGCGGCAGGCCCGCCTTCTGTAGCACCTTCACAGCCTCGCCGTGCGAACCTTGCCCCAGCAGGATCATGCCGTCGGCGCCGCGCACCGGGGCGCTGTCGAGCAGCTGGCGCGAGGTGAGCACGACCGTATAGCCGGCCGCCGTCAATTCTTCGGTGATGCCGCCCAGCAGGGCCAGCGGATACGGGTCCGACATCGGCCGCCCTTTGATGGGCGTCATTTCCACCACCACGGCCACCGAATTGCTGCGTCCCATGCGCAGGTTGCGCGCACTGATGTTCAGCCGGTAGCCCTGCTCTTCGGCGATGCGGCGCACTTTATCCCGGGTCTTGTCGGTCACGAGCGGGCTGTTGCGCAGTGCACGCGACACCGTGATCGTCGACACCCCTGCCAATGCGGCCAGGTCTTCCATCGTCATGCCGGCATCGCTGTTGCGCTTTACATTTTTATTGGTCGCCATACGATGCTCGGGGGAGGAAGAACAAAACTGCGGCAAATTATGACAGATTTAAATGCGTGTGGAACGAAAATGACATCGATAACAATTTCATTGACATCGATATCATTCCTTGATTCAATGACACATATTGAGGCATTCATGCACCGACTGAAGCCGCCAATGCACCGAATGAGAGCACTGCGACAGTACTGCGTTTGACGACCCCAGCGGTCCGCATGTCAAGGAGACAAAATTTTGAACCATAATATAAAGAGAGCAATCACATGAACCAATCCAAGCAGTTCGTGCTATCGACGGTCGCACTGGCCGTGCTGACCCTGGTCAGCCAGGCCCAGGCCGCCGGCCAGGCGCAAGATGCGACCAGCACTGCGGTGACCCAGGAAATCCAGCAGGTTGTCGTGACCGGCACTGCGTCGGCTTCCGGCACGCGCAAGATCGACACTTCCTTCTCGATCACCACCGCCAATGAAGAGCAGCTGAAATCGGCATCGCCAAGCAGCACCGCCGACATCCTGAAACTGGTGCCGGGCGTGTATGCCGAATCGACTGGCGGCCAGTCGGGCGCCAATGTCGAAGTGCGCGGCTTCCCGTCGGGCAGCGATTCGCCATTCGTCTCGGTCCAGCTGAACGGCAATCCGGTGTATCCGGTGCCGGTGCTGTCCTTCTTCGAGGGCACCTCGGCCTTCCGCCTGGATGACACGATCGAGCGCGTCGAAGTGCTGCGCGGCGGCCCGAGCACGATCTATTCGGTCGGCCAGCCTGGCGCAACGATGAACTTCATCCTGAAAAAGGGCGACGATACGCCTGAGCGCACGATTCGCCTGACCACCGGCACCGGCAAGCTGCGCCGCGGCGATGTATTCATCGGCGGCAAGATCTCCGATGGCTGGTACGGCACCGTCGGCGGCTTCTACCGCCAGACCCAGGGCGTGCGCGACCCGCAGTTCAAGGCCGACGATGGCGGCCAGCTGACCGCAACGCTGACCCGCAAGCTCGACGGGGGCGAAGCGACCTTCTACGTGCGCTCGACCGACGAAAAGAACGCGTTTTACACGGGCGTGCCGCTGATCTCCAGCAATAACGGGCGCACGATCAGCGAATTCCCGGGTTTCGATCCGCTCACCGGCACCCTGATGAGCAACGAAATGCGTCATTTCACGATCGACGCCGCGCCCGGCAAGACGCTCGAGCGTGACCTGGCCGAAGGCCGCGGCATGAAGGCCACCGTGTGGGGCGCGAACTACGAGCAGAAGATCGCCGGCTGGGACGTGTCGAACAAGGCAAATTACTTCAGCGGCGACCTGAACACCATCTCGATGTTCACCGGTGACAACCCGCTCACCGCCGCCGCCTACCTGGCCGCTGCCAACACCAGCTACAACCCGACCGCGGCGACCGCCTCGGGCAGCATGACCTACGTGAATGGCGGCGGCGCCGTCGATCGCAACCAGCAAGTGGTGCAGGCCGGCCTCTGGTCGGTGGAAAAGCAGTTGAGCTCGTTCACGAACGAGCTGCGCGTCAGTCGCGAAGTGATCGCCAATCATACGCTCACCGTCGGCGGCTACTACGCGAACTACCGCTCGAACGACGAGTGGTACCTGGGCAATGCCCACCTGATGACGGCGACGCCGAACGCGCGCCTGATCAATGTCAGCCTCGACAACGGCACCGTCGTCGCACGCAACCGCAAGTCCGGCAACGTTTTCTATGCGCCGCTGGCCAACTACACGGGCGAAAACATGGCCCTGTTCCTGGCCGACGAGTGGAAGATCAGCGAGAACCTGCGCGTGGACGCCGGCCTGCGCCGCGAAAAGCAGCGCCTGGAAGGGTCGATCTCGAACCTGCGTTCAGGCGACACCGACGACAACCCGCTGACCGTCTACAACAACGGCACCTCGATCCCGACCGGCACCTACACCAACCTCAAGCGTGACGACAGCGTCAATTCCTTCACGGTCGGCGGTTTGTACAAGCTGAACAAGGATGCCAGCGTGTTTGTGCGTGCCAACAAAGGCAACACCTTCATCTATTTCGATGACCTGCGCAATGCCGGTACCCAGGCCGCGGTCAACGACCGCAACGGCGTGCCGAACCCGGAAGTGACGCAGTACGAAATCGGCTTTAAAACCGCCAATTCCTTGTACAGCGCCTACATCAACGCGTTCTACACCGACTTCACCGGCATTTCGTTCCAGCAGATCACGACCAATGCGGTCCTGAACTCGGTCAGCGGCTCGCGCGGCCATGGCGTTGAATTCGAACTCGCCGTGCGTCCGGTCAAGAACCTGCAAGTGAGCATGACCGGTAACTACCAGAAATCGAAGTACCGCGACAACCCGGCCATCGTCGGCAATGAAGTCCAGCGCCAGCCGAACTTCCAGTTCCGCCTGAGCCCGAGCTATCGCATCCCGCTGGGTGACAATGCCGTGAAACTGTACGGCACCTACACCCACATCGGCGACCGCTTTGCCGACCAGGCCAACCTGTCCTACCTGCCGTCCTACCAGACCGTCGACCTCGGCGCGCTGGCCTCGATCGGCGACAAGTGGGAAGTGCGTGTGGCTGCGACCAACCTGACGAATGAACTGGGCCTCACCGAGGGCAACTCGCGCCTGACCGGCGCCCAGAGCAGCGGTCCGATCAACGCCCGTCCGATCTTCGGCCGCGCCGTGGAAGCCTCGCTGCTGTACCGCTTCTAAGACTTACGCGTCAGACCCGGCTTGGGAGCGGCTTTTGCCGCTCCTTTTTTTTGCGTGCTCTAGAATGAAAACCTGACCCATTCCCGGAGGCCCGCATGCCGATCAAACCGGAAGACCTTGCCGCGCTGATGCGCGAAGTCGAACTCGAGGACCCGATCGATTTCGCCGACCTGCCCTTCGCCGAAGACGATTTGCGTGCGCTGGTGGCCAGCCACCTGTGCGAGATGGCGGGGGCGCTGGACAATTTCAGTACCGAAGACCGCCTGCTGACCCTGCTTGCCGTGTCGGCCAAGCTGGTGCTCGAGAACCTCGTTCTGCATGTTCAGTTGCTTCGGCGTCACGGCTTGCCCGTGAGCGAGGACGTTGACGCCCTCCTCGGGCGCCTGCGCAAGCGCGAGGAAGAGTGAAGCGCGTCCGTCCTTCACAGTTTGCCCTCCGACATTGCTATGAAATAAGGGTGGAAAAGCAAGCAAACACAGTGCAAGCTGGCGGTCGGCGCTGCGCCCCCCTGCCAACAGCCTTTTTATTGCGGCGCGGAAATCCCCTGTCTACAACGATAGTCTGATTGTGCGGTAATTAATCTGTTCCTTGAGGTATTATTGTTGGCTAGGAAACTTGTCGCCGGGTGTATCCCGGTCGGCATCAGCTGTCAAAATTGAGGAAGCCATGTCCCGTAACAAGATCAAATTCACCACCGCTGTCGTTTCGGGCGCACTGCTGCTCGGTGGCCTGACTGCCTGCAACCGCGATCAGTCGACCGCGAGCCTGCTGGCCGAGGCCAAGCAATACCAACAGAAGGGCGACCAGAAGGCCGCCCTGATCCAGCTGAAAAATGCGGTGGCGAAGAGCCCCGAAGACGCCGAGGCGCGTCTGCAGCTCGGTACGCTGTATCTGGAAACCGGCGACGCCGTGTCGGCCACCAAGGAGCTGCGCAAGGCTGCCAGCCTTGGCCTCGCGCCTGCGCGTACGCTGCCGCTGCTGGCCCAGGCCATGCAGACCCAGGGCCAGTTCAAGGAAATGCTGGTCGAGATCAAGCCGGAGCTGGCCGCGAAGTCGGCGCCTTTGATGGCGCTGCGCGGCGATGCCCTGCTCGCCACCGGCGACACCGACGGCGCCAAGGCTGCCTACGAGGTGGCGCTGACGCTCGCGCCGGCCAGCGGCGCGGCCCTGACCGGCCTGGCACGCCATGCCCTGGTGAAGGATGACCAGGCAACGGCGCAGCGTTATGTGGCCGAGGCGATTGCGAAGGACAGCAAGAATCCGGACGTCTGGATGTTCCAGGGCGGCATGCTGCGCGGCCTGGGCAAGCCTGACGAGGCGCTCGCCGCCTTCGACAAGGTCCTCTCCCTGCGTCCGCAAGACCGCAATGCGAACCTGGAAAAAGCCTATATCCACATCAACCAGAAAAAATTTGTCGAAGCGCGCGCCCAGATTGAGGCGGGCAACAAGGTTGCACCGAACAGCCTGCTCGTCACTTACGCCAGCGCCCTGCTTGACTACAACGAAGGCAAGAACAAGGAAGCGCGCGAGTCGCTCCAGCGCGTCCTCACGAGCGCTCCGAACCACATGCCGAGCGTCCTGCTGGCCGGCGCCGTCGAGCTGAATCTGAACTCGCCGCAACAGGCGCAGATGCACCTGCGCAAATACCTGGAAATCGACCAGAATAACGTGTATGCGCGCAAGCTGATGGCGCAGGCAATGCTGAAAAGCGCCCAGCCGGGCGACGCCGCCGCGATCCTGGCCCCGGCCTTGACCGATACGCGCGATCCCCAGCTGCTGGCGCTGGCGGGCGAGTCGTACATGCAGGCGCGCGATTTCGGCAAGGCCACGACCTACCTCGAAAAAGCGGCCGAGCTGGCGCCGGAAGCGGCCGTGCTGCGCACCTCGCTCGGCATCTCGCGCTTGAGCCAGGGCGACACCGCCAAGGGCATCGCCGAACTGGAACGGGCCACCGAGCTCGATCCGAAGTCGGACCGTGCGCTGGCGGCGCTGGCGCAGGCCGAACTCGGCCTGAAACACTACGACAAGGCACTGGCTGCCGTCAACAAGCTCGAGACGCTCAAGCCGCAAGAGCCGCAGACCTACAACCTGAAGGCAACCGTGCTGCTCAGCAAGGGCGACGTGCCCGGTGCCCGCGCCGCTTTCGAAAAAGCGCTGCAGGTCACGCCGACCTTCTTCCCGGCCGCCGCCAACCTGGCCAAGCTCGACCTGATGGAGAAGAAGCCGGAAGCGGCGCGCAAGCGCTTCGAGGCGATCCTGGAAAAGGACAAGAAGAATTTCGGCGCCATGGGCGCGCTGGCCGAACTGGCGCTGCTCGAGAAGCGTCCCGAAGAAGCCACGACCTGGCTGGAGAAGGCCCAGGCCGAGAATCCTGATGCAATCCCGCCGGTCCTGAAGCTGGCAGGCCACTACCTGGCGACGAAGCAGGAAAAGAAGGCGCTCACGCTGGCACGCAAGTTCCAGACCGCGAACCCGACCAGCCCCGAGATGATGGACCTGCTCGGCCAGGCGCAGCTGGCAAACAATGATGCCCAGGGTGCACTCGACAGCTTCAGCAAACTGGTCAACATGGCGCCGAAGTCGGCGCTGGCCCAGATGCGCCTGGCACAGGCGCAGGGCATTCTGAAGAACGATGGCGGCGCGGCCGAGTCGCTCAAGAAGGCCAATGCCCTGGCACCGAACATGATGCAGGCACGTGTCGCCCAGGTCGAGCTGGCGACGCGCCGCGGCCGCCACGACGAGGCGCTGACGCTCACGCGCCAGCTCCAGCAGGACGCGCCAGGCTCGCCGATCGGTTTCCTGCTCGAAGGCGACTTGCAGCAGGCGCAGAAGAAACCGGCACTGGCAGTGGCTGCGTATGACAAGGCACTCGCCATCACCAAGTCGGGTGCGGTCTTGCTGCGCAGTGCCCAGGTACTCAAGCAGATGGGCAAGGAAGCCGAAGCGAACGGGCGCGTTACCCAGTGGCTCAAGGCGCATCCGGACGACATGCAGGTGGCGATGTACATGGCCGAATCGCACCTGTCGGCCAAGCAGTACAAGCCTGCCGCGGCGCTCCTGGAAGACATCGTCAAACGCATGCCGGAGAACGGCGCGGCACTGAACAACCTGGCATGGGCCTACCAGCAGGAAAAGGATCCGCGTGCGCTGGCCACGGCCGAACAGGCATTCAAGTTCGCCGGCAGCAATGCCGCGGTGATGGATACGCTGGGATGGATGCTGGTGGAACAGGGTAATACCCAGCGCGGCCTGCCGCTGCTGCAAAAAGCGGCTGCTACACCGGCGGCCACACCGGAAATCCGGTATCACCTGGCGGTCGCCTTGCATAAATCGGGCGACAAGACGGGCGCGCGCAAGGAACTCGAAACCCTGCTCGCGCAGAACAAGCCATTCGCCCAAATGGAGGAAGCACGTTCGTTGCTAAAAACGTTGTAACCGACTACTATTTGACTTAAATAAAATCAACAGGACCGCGCTTTTCCGCCCGACGGACAAAGCGCGGCATAGCGCCAAGAAAAAGACGCCGCCCAACCAGGCGGCGTCCTGAAATGAAGGTGTCTCGCGATGACAAATCCCGACGAAGTGAAGGAACGTGACGATGGTTCCATCGAATTTCTAACGAACGCTCATGTGTCAGAGGATCGCGATACTATAGCGAACTCAGAATTAGAGGATGTTATCGTGAACCAAGATTCATATGGAATCCGGCTTACCGATACGGCAAAAGGACGCAATTCGGCCAGCATGCTGGTCAACAAGATGTATGCTTGGCGCGGCTATGCTGGCACGCACCAGTTCAGCGACGATCCCAATCGCATCACTCTGACTGCTACCGACAAAGGTGAGGTAGTCGGCACCCTGACGCTAGGTATCGATTCGCCCATCGGCCTGATGGCCGACCAGATCTTCAAGGAAGAACTCGACGCGCACCGCGCCCGCGGCGCCAAGCTCTGTGAATTCACCAAGCTGGCGTTCGATCCGACCGTGCGCTCGAAAACGTCGCTCGCCAACTTGTTTCACTTGGCGGTCATTTACGCCCGCGATATCCACGATTGCACCGACATTGTTATCGAGGTCAATCCGCGTCACCGCCGCTTTTACGAGCATATGCTCGGATTCAAGCGTGAAGGCGATATGAAGAATAATCAGCGCGTGAATGCACCGGCCTACCTGCTGCGTATCGAGCTGGCGTATGTCACCGAGCAGATTCAAAAGCACGGCGGCAGCTTCAGCGAAACGGCCGGCGAAGCGGGCACCGAACGTTCGTTCTATCCCTATTTCTTCTCCCCGCGCGAGGAGCAGGGTATTATCAACCGCCTGCGCCGCATCGACGAACACCAGGCTGCCTGATTTACCGCCCCGTTCCGGCCTGCTTTCTCGAAGCAGCGCCGGCAGGCGTGCCACGCAGATGCGCGACGCAGTTGCGCCAATATAGTGCGCCTACTTTTCGCCATCCCGACATTCACCGCCGATCGATTCGCCTCCCCTTACATGACCACTCCTTTCCGCTATGAGCAGGCTTTTTCCCGAAATATTGGCTGGGTAACGCGGGAGGAGCAGGCGCTGCTACGCAGCAAGCGGGTCGCGATTGCGGGCGGCGGCGGCGTCGGCGGCGTTCATGCGCTGACCCTGGCTCGCCTGGGCGTGACGAAATTCCGCATCGCCGACTTCGATACCTTCGACGTTCCCAACTTTAACCGCCAGGTCGGGGCGATGGTCTCGACCTTGAACCAGCCGAAGGTCGACGTCATCCGCCGCATGCTGCTCGACATTAATCCCGAATGCGAAGTCGACGTGTTTGCGGAAGGTATCAACGAGGCCAACCTGAACGCCTTCCTCGAAGGCTGCGACATGTATGTCGATGCGCTCGACTTCTTTGCCTTCGATATCCGCCAGAAAACCTTCGCGCTGTGCGCCCGGCTCGGCATTCCCGCCAGCACCGTGGCGCCGCTGGGCATGGGGGCGGCCCTGCTGAACTTCCTGCCGGGCCAGATGACGTTCGAGGAATATTTCCAGTGGGGAGATCTGCCGGAAACGGACAAGGCCGTCCACTTCGTGGTCGGCCTGGCGCCGGCCGGCCTGCACCGTCCTTACCTGGTGGTGCCGGAAGCGGTGAATTTTGTCGAGCGCCGCGGCCCCTCGACCATCATGGCCTGCCAGTTGTGCGCCGGCGTGATGGGGACCGAAGCGTTAAAGATCCTGTTGGGACGCGGACGCGTGCTGGCGGCGCCCTGGGGCATCCAGTTCGATGCCTACCGCAACAAACTGGTGCGCACCTGGCGCCCTGGCGGCAACAGGAATCCGCTGCACCGCCTGATGATTAAAATTGGAAAGAAACAACTGGCCAAGGACTTGGCAGCCGCGGGAGTGACAGCATGAACGACAGCATCAAGGCGGGTACGATCGAACAGATTCTCGAACTGGCGCGCTGGGCGCCCAGCGGCGACAACATGCAGACCTGGCGCTTCGAGATCGTGGCGCCGGATCACCTGGCCGTGCATGCCTATGATACGCGCGACCACTGCGTCTACGACCTCGACGGTCACCCGAGCCAGATCGCTTTCGGCACCCTGCTCGAGACGGTTGCCATTGCCGCCAGCGGCCACGGCCTGCGCGCCGACGTTGGGCGTCGTCCCGAGGGACGCGCCACGCATCCGGTGTTCGACGTGCGTTTCAGAAACGACTCGTCGGTAGTGCGCAGCCCGCTGATCGAGGTGATCGACAAGCGCACCGTGCAGCGCCGGCCGATGCGCACGACAGCGCTCACGGACGAACACAAACGCATCCTGGCGGCGACCGTGGCGCCGGCGTATTCGCTCACCTGGCTCGAGAGCCGTGGGCAAAAATGGCAGGCAGCCAAACTGATGTTCAATAACGCCCGGCTGCGCCTGACGATGCCGGAAGCCTTCGAGACCCACCGCAGCATCATCGACTGGAAAAACCGCACGCATAGCCCGGACAAAGTGCCGGCCGATGCGCTCGGCGTCGACGCGATGACGCTGCACCTGATGAAATGGGCGATGGTCAGCTGGCGCCGCATGTCTACCGTCAACACGTTAATGGGCACCTGGGCGCCGCGCCTGCAGATGGACCTGGCGCCCGGCATGGCCTGCGCCGCCCACTTCGTGCTCAAGGCGCACAATGCCCCGACATCGATCGACGATTACGTGGCCGCGGGCCGCGCGCTGCAGCGCTTCTGGCTGACGATGACTACGCTCGGTTTGTACATGCAGCCGGAAATGACGCCGCTGATCTTCTCGAAGTATGCACGTGAAGGCACGCGCTTCACGGCCCAGCCGAAGCTGGCCGCTGCTGCCGAAGCATTGCAGCGCGACACCGAGGCCCTGATCTTCAACGACAGCCTGTTCCCGGTTTACATGGGCCGCCTCGGCTATGGCCCGGCACCCGAAGCACGCTCGGTGCGGCGCCCGGTCGCCGAGCTGATGAAGCGCTGAGCCCAGCCAGACTCATGACAAAAAAAGCGGCGATGACCTGATGGTCATCGCCGCTTTTGCTTTCATTTCCCTGCTTGGAAGATCTTTTTTGTGACCGCCAGCGCTTGCCCAGCAACTCGCGTCTTATTTTATTTGCAAAAAATTATTGCTTCATGAAAAAGAGCGGGCAAGCCCGCTCTTTTTCAGTCCTTCAGGTGCTGCTCAGAGGGCAATTAAGCCTTCTTTGCGCGCTTGCGGCTCATGACGCCGGCGCCCAGCATGGCGATACCGAACAGGGCCAGCGAACCTGGCTCTGGCACTTCAGCCAGCTTGAACTGACCGTTGTTGCCAAGGAAGATGTTACCTGGGCCGTTAGCGTAGGCGGTGCCGTTGCAACCAGCACCGGTGAAACCGGCGAATTCGCAGGCGATTTCGCTCACTTGCACGGCGTCTGGGCGGCCGACGGTGTTGGCGTTGGTGAAGGCGAAGGCCATCACCGATTCCAGCGACAGGTCGTCGCCGTTTTCACGGAAGAAGTAGCCAGCGTCCAGGGAGCCAGCGTCGGCTTTCGCGAACACGGTCACTTGACCGTTGTTGGTTGGCGAGCCGCTTGCATCGACCAGGCCACCGCCGCCAGCCATCACGGTGAAGGTAGCGATTTCCTCGCCCAGGTTGGCGCCGTAGAAGCCGTTCGTGCTGGCGTACTGGTTGTTAACTTCGTTCTGATACATGCGAATGGTGCCGCCCGAGAACGAGAAGGCGCCGCTGAAGTTACCGCTACCGGCACCGACGAAGGTTGCGGTGATGTTGCCGCCTGGGTAGTTCACAGGGAACAGCGCGCCGTTGGCGTCAGCCTGGACGATGTTGAACACAGCGTGCTCGGTGAACGAGAAACTGGTGCCGCCGGTTGGGGTGATCTGGATGAAGGCATTGCCGTTCACATCCAGCGATTCCTTGACCGTCTGACCGCTGGCGAAGCCGCCGCCGGTTGGGTTGAAGACCCAGTTGTTCAACACGGTCGCGGCGCTGGCGCTGCCGGCGAAGGTCATTGCAACAGCTGCGGCACAGGCCAGTTTCTTCAGAAATTTCATGATTCAGATTCCTCGCTTAAGTTAATAGGTTGGGCAAACACACTCTGCTATTAGCAAGTGCCGTGCCAGCCTATTAATTTCTTTTGAAATCAGGAACTTATGTCGAGTAATTTGATCTAGCTCAACCACCGTGTAAAAAAACCCGACAGCATAATGTCACAAAAATTTCTTGTAAGAATTTTAATGTTATTAAAACATTTTTCTCAAATAGATTTAACATTTCCCGGAGACAAGAAAGCTTTGTGAAACAGGTGGCGCGCCAGCATCAGCGGTGGCATGCGCAACCAATTGCCGCGTATATATAACAAGCTGTCGCCCGCGGGAGCGAGCACACTGCCGCTGCCAGGCAGGAATGGCCGCAGCGCATTGCGAAACAAGGCATCCATCAGCGCCAGCAAGGCCGCGTTCGGACGCCCCCCGTCGGCGTCGGCGACGGTTGCAGCCGGCACGGGCGTGCCGAGCAGCTCCATGGAATAACGCAGCGCGTAAAACAGCGGACGCTCGAGCTCGAGCTGGCGCGCGCGCCCAGGGAGCGCCTGCCAGAAGCCTGGCTCGGCCGCGCCGAAATGGCAGAGCAGCCGGTGCAGGTCGAACAGGTCGCGCAGGCCGTGGTCGTACTCGCCTTCGGAAAACAGGTGGGTGGCGCTGTGCAGCACCATGTCGCACGGCGCGAGCACTTGCAGGCCCGGCACGCCGGGAAGGGCGCGCGCGTCCGCGCGCAGCAGTGCCGGGTCCGGCCGTACCGCCGCCGTCTCCGGCAGGATCGCATGGTGCACGTCGATCACGGTGGCGCGGCGCATGTGCTGCATCGGCGGCAGCTCGTGCATCCACTCGCGGTAATACCGCTGGTCGTATTCGTCGTGGTGGCCGGCCGCCCAGCCGTGCAGGATCAGCAGGCTTTCGACGTCGGGCAGCGCCGCCTTCGGCACCAGGATGTCGATATCCGAAAACAGGCGCCCGCTTGCCGCCGGCAATCCTGCCGCCACGTAGGCCGTACCCTTGAGCAGGAGCAGCGGCAAGCCGGTGTCGGCCAATGCGCGCTGGACCTGCTGCACTTCGAAGCGTACCGCCTGGGTATGGCGTTCCCATGCCGTGCGCGACCACGCCAGGCGGCGCTGCACGCGTTCCGGCAACGCCGCCAGCACGCCGTGCTCTTCGGCCAGCAAGGCCAGCGTGGCGCCCAGGTCCGCCGCGCCCGCCTGGCGCAGCAATAATTCCCAGTCGGGCGCGTCAAACGCCGCCATCGACGCGGGCTCGCGCAGTACCCGGGTCAGCAGTGGCAAGGTGTTCATGGACGCTCCGCCAGCAGGCGCTCGAACACGACAATCGCGTCGTCGAGCGCGCCGTAGCTGAAATCGAAGGTGCGGGTGCTGTCGATCAGGCGGGCGGCCGTCGTAAAACCGGCGGCGCCGAGCAGGCTGTAATTGAACGCGTTCTCGGCCAGGCGCAGGTGAGCCCGTGCCTGCGGCACCGGCACCAGCTCCGCCGGCGCACCGGCGCGCCATTTCGGGAATACGATCCAGGCCGGCGTCGCCGGCTCCTGCGCGCGCGCGACGCTGGCGCCAGGGACGCGCATGTGCGCCACCGTCCCCTTGATCGTATCGGCGACCGGGGGCGACAGGTGGGCCTCGGGCGCCCAGGCGCGAATCACGTCGATCGAACCATTTTTCAGGCTGACCGGACGCGGCACCGGGTCGATACGCCCGTCTTCCAGGCGTATCAGGGTCAATTCATCGGACAGCAGGCGCCAGCCGCGCGCCACCAGCGCGGCGCACAGGGTGCTCTTGCCGGAGCCCGGCGGGGCCGGCAGGATCACGGCCGCCCCTTCCCTTTCGACCACCGCGGCGTGGATCACCAGCCAGGAGTGCGCATGGCTCGAGACGCACCAGTTCATCGCCCACTCGAACATCGGGTACACCTGGGCCAGCGGCAGCGGCTGGAACGGCGCCATGCCATCGTAATGGAAGAATACCTGGGGCTTGACCAGGCGCCGCAGTCCGCGCGGGCTGCGCAGCAATACGTCGAAGTCGGCAGGCGTGTCTTCGCCCAATACCGGATAGTCGGCATACATGCGTCCCAAGGCCCGCGCCAGCGCCGGCAAGGCGCTGCGCACGCAGGCAACGAAGGGCCCGGTTTGCAGGCGCAGCCCGGGACCGCGCAGGCGCGCGGCCAGCGCTTGCGGGCCGAGTGCCGCAACGGTCAGCATGGGGCGCAGTCGATCAGGTGCAGCGCGGCCAGGTCGGTCAGCACGGCGTGGAGGAATTCGTCATGCGGCACGGGGGGCGCCCAGGCGTCGCCGCGCGCGGGCGCGGCGCCAGGATCGGCGTCGAAGTCGAACTCGAAATGTGCCGCAAGGCGCGAGGCCGGCTGCGGCCCCGCCTGCAGGTGGTGCAGCAAGGCGAGGGCGAATTCGTCGAGCAGGTGGGTATCGCCCGACAAGTCATTGTAGAGCACGCATTCGCCATCCCAGCAGCGGTGCAGCAGGCGCTGACCAGGGGCCAGGCGCCAGATCGGCGAATTTGTCATGCGTGCGCCCGGTCGTGCTAGCGGAAGGTGCTCTCGAGATAGGCAGCAATCGCCGCCCCACTCCAGGGCGTTGCGCCAGCGCCGGGCGAGTAATAGCCCTTCGTAACGAAGCTGTTCCAGATTTCCATCAGTCGCTCTTCCGGCAACACGCTCGGAATACCCTGGAAACGCGCTGCCCGTGCATTGAGCAGGGCCGCCACGCATTGCATCGCCACGTTATTGCGGTCGATCGCCTTGACGGTCTTCGATGGATTGATGACCCCCATGAGCGTGACGTCGGCCAAGCCGGCATACTTGCCGGCACAACCGAACACCTTGCCGAATCTCGCAGTCGGATCGATACCGGCGCCCTTCCATGCGTAGGCATGGGTTTTCCAGTAGCCGTGCGAGCGGTTGTAGCTGCATGATTGCTGCGGCTTGGCGCTGGCGCCCGGCTTCATCGACATGAAGCCAGAAGGCGAGATGCAGACCGACTGTCCGTAGGTCGCCATGCCGGGCTGGCTGTGCAGCGTCAGGATGACACCGGTCGCGCCGGCGCTGGCGCGCGTGAAGCGGCGCCGTGCTAGGCCTTTGGCGTCGAGAACAGGTACAGGGGCAAGCTGGTTGCCAGACGACAGTGAGGAGTTTTTTTCTTGGGTGTCCATATAATCGTTTCCTGAGTTCAACGAAAGTATGCCACGCCCAATTCACGACCGGGATTTTTACTGCTCAGCAATTTTCATGCCATCAGGAAACCAACTGATCAATTTCAACAACAAATCAATTACTTAGCTGCGTTTAACTGAGCTGTGCCCAAAAACAACAACGGCGCCGAAAGGCGCCGTTGCAAGAAAGCCGACCGTCGATTCAGGTCAGAAGAAGCTTTCCGGAATCACCAGGATGTCGCCCGGACGCATCGGCATGTTGGCCGAGATGTCGCCGTCCTTGATCAGGTCATCGAGACGTACATTCAGTTTTTCCTGCTTGCCGTTGACGTTGCGGATGATGCTGGCACGGTTGCCCGATGCAAATTCGGTAACGCCGCCGACCGCGATCAGGACGTCCATCAGCGACATGTCGCGCCGATAAGGCAGCGCTTGCGGCTTGGCGGCCTGGCCGATCACGCGAATCTGCTCGCCGTAATTACCGATGAAACCGGTGACGACGACGGTCACGACCGGCTGCTGGATGAACTTGGCCAGCGCCTTTTCGATGTCGCGCGCCAGTTCGGTCGAGGTCTTGCCGGCTGCCGGCAGGTCTTCCACCAGCGGGGTCGTGATCTTGCCGTCGGGACGGACGGGAACCGACATCGACACTTCCGGATTGCGCCAGACGATGATGTTGACGGCGTCGCCAGGACCGATCAGGTAATCGGCCGGCGCGGCGCCGGCCATCGCGGCAGCCGAAGGTGCAGGCGGCTTGTTCCACAGTGCGCAGCCGGACAAGGCCAGGGCGCAGGCGGTTGCCAGGGCCAGTTTCGTCAGATTCGTCGAGATCTTGCTCACGTCATTCCCCTTCATGACAGCAGCGACAGGCAAGGCCAGGCTGTTGTTCTAGCAAATTAAAAATTGTTATTTAGCCATCAAAACGGGCATATTGTATCTCAATCGTGCCTGCACGAAAGGCGTACACGATTGAAATACTTCCTTTTCACTTTTGCTGCAACAGTTCCTGCACGTAGCGCGCCGGGATCGCGTAGGAAATACCGCTCGGACTCGTGATGGCCGTCTCCTTCAGCCCCTTGACGAGTACCATATTAATGACGCCCAACACTGCGCCAGTTTCGACGTCATAGACCGGGCTGCCGCTGTTGCCGGGATACGCCGTGCCGTCGAGCTGGAAAATCTTCAATGGGTCGCGCTGCAACTGGGTGATCGCACGCGCGTCGAGGCGGCGCGAACTGATCGACGGCATCACGATCGGCGTGATCGCCGACAGCGTGGCACGGTGGGTGACGTGGTTCAGGCCAAGCACCATCCCAAGCGGAAACCCGGTCAAGGCCAGCACCTGCCCTTCGGCGACCATGCGCGAGTCGCCCAGTGCCAGCGCCGGCAGCGGCGGGCCGTCGGTCAGGCGCAAATGCGCGAGATCATGGGCCCGGTCGAGCGCCACCAGGCGCGCCGGGCGAAAGCGGAAATCCTGGCCGGAACCGACCACCACGCCGAGCTCTTCCATTTTGGCGGTATCGAGTGTCATCGGCACGACATGCGCGTTCGTGATAATACTCAAGCCGTCGCCGACGGCAAAGCCGGTGCCGGTAAACACGACGGACGGGCTGCGTGTCTTCAGAAAGCTGCCGACCCCGACGACCGACGGTTTAATGGTGGGAATGGTGCGCGCCAGGCCATCGGCCCGTACTGGCATACTCCATGCCAAGGCGCCCAGCACGGCACATGCGGCCAACGCACGGCGGCGGCCCGATAGCTTAATCATGTGGCATTCATTATTTCGAATAGGAATCAATCGTGCAAGCCTCTTTACGAATAAAACATTACAATACAAGGGTTTGATGTTCCGCAAAGACGTTGTCACGACCTGCTGGCGACGGTTTGCTCTTCACCTCATCCTTGATGAAGTGCAACACTTTTCACTGCTTTAGTTTGTCTGGCGGCAATAATAACGCCGAAGATGAGGTGCGGCGGTAGAATTAGCATTGCAATTTAGTATTTGTGTTGTAACGGGTCCTACCCGGCACGTTTATTACCACAATTTTCCGCAACGCAATTGCAATTGCACATACTACAAGCGATGATGCGTGTTCTTTTGTGATTGTTCCTGCCTGGCTGCGCGCCGGGCCCTCATGGCGAGACTGACGAGATGGCAGAAATAACAGCCCTAATCCTGAACTTCCTCAAGGCCCTCGGTAAATACCGTTGGCATGCAGTGACCATCGCCTGGCTGGTGGCACTGATCGGCTGGGCAGTCGTGCTCAGGCTGCCGAACACGTACGAGACTTCGGCCCGTGTGTACGTCGATACCCAGAGCATCCTGAAACCGCTGCTGGCCGGCATGACCACCCTGCCGAACCTGGATCAGCAAGTGATGTTCATGCGCCAGACCCTGATCAGCCGTCCGAACGTCGAGCGCGTCATGCGCGATACCGACCTCGACGTCAGGGCGACCAGCAGCCGCGAGAAAGAAAAGATGGCCGACGAGTTGATGGCCAAGATCAAGATTGCCGGCACCGAGCGTGACGACATCTATACCATCAGCTATACCTCGACCGACGCGAAGCTGGGCAAGGACGTGGTCCAGTCGCTGCTGACCATCTTCGTCGAAGGCAGTTTTGGCGGCAAGAAGCAGGATTCCGACAAAGCCATCCAGTTCATCGATGAACAGATCCGCCTGGCGGAAGAAAAACTGGCCGCCGGCGAAAACAAGCTCAAGGAATTCAAGATCAAGAACATGGGTCTGATGCCGCAAAGCGGCGATTTCAGCGGCAGGGTCGCCGGCGCCACCGACGCGCTGAGCCAGGCGCGCCTCGAGCTCGCCGAAGCCGAGCAGTCCCGGAATGCCATTCGTCGCCGCATGACCGGCGGTGGCGGCTCGGGAAGCGGCGGCGGTATGGTCGATCCGGAACTCGAAAGCCGCATCGCCACTGCCCAGAAGAACCTCGACACGCTGCGCCTGCAGTACACCGAGGAACACCCGGACATCATCGCCACCAAACGCCTGGTCGAGCAGCTGCAGGTGCGCAAGAAGGAAGAAGCGAAGAAGGGCCGTCCTGATCCGGGCGTGGCCGCCAGCCCGATGATGCAGCAACTGACCGTGACCCTGTCGGATGCCGAATCGCGTGTCGCGGCGCTGCGTGC
Organism: Massilia sp. CMS3.1; assembly: GCF_051262535.1. Lineage (NCBI taxonomy): Bacteria > Pseudomonadati > Pseudomonadota > Betaproteobacteria > Burkholderiales > Oxalobacteraceae > Massilia > Massilia sp. CMS3.1. The sequence continues at coordinate 140,474 of NZ_JBIMES010000006.1, forward strand.
GCGCGTGAATGAATACACCAGCCGCGTGGCGACCCTGCGCAGCCAGAGCACGACAGCGCCGGAAGTCGAGGCCCAGCTGGTCCAGCTGAACCGCGACTACGAGATCAACCGCGAGAATTACCAGAAGCTGGTCGAGCGCCGCGAGCAGGCCAAGCTGTCGGGCGACCTGTCCTCGGCCACCGACATGCTGACCTTCCGCGTGGTCGAGCCGCCGATGGCCGCCAGCCAGCCTAGCGGCCCGAACCGCCTGGCACTGTTCTCCGGCGTGTTCGCATTGGCCCTGGCAGCCGGCCTGGTCGGCGCCTTCCTGATGAGCCAAGTGCGCCCGACTTTCCTCAGCCACTCCACGCTGCGTGAGGCGACCGGTTATCCGGTACTGGGATCGATCAACATGCACTGGACCGACAGCCAGAAAGTGCTGCGCAAGCGCCGCCTGCTCGGTGTCGCCGCCGCGGTGCTGGTGCTGGTCGGTGCGTATGTCATCGGCGTGGCCGTCATGCTGGTGCGCGCCAGCGCCTGAAGCACCTGAAGCCGTAACGGACCAATATTAGGAGCGAATGTGAGCATTATCGAAAAAGCGGCCAGCCGCATTGACCAGGCCCGCGAAGCGGCCCCGGCCCCGGTCGTCGTCGAGCACGACGGGCAGAAGATCGTCCTGGAACCGCAGGCGCAGGCCGCCGCCCCGGTTGCACGTGTCGAAGCGCCCCACGTCGCTACGCCGGCGGTGGCTACTCCCCGCGTCGAAGCACACCGCGCCGAAGCACCTCGCCCCGCCGCGACGCGCGTCGCTGCGCCGGGCGTTGCTACGCCACGCAAGACGGCGCCAAAACCAGGCGTGCCCAAGGTCGATCTCGATTTGGTGCGCATGCGCGACGCCGGCATGGTCACCGCCGCCAGCGGCCGCACCAGCCTGCTGGAAGATTTCCGCGTCATCAAGCGCCCGCTGCTCAAGCAAGCCTTCAGCGAGGGCTCGCCAGGTCGCCCGAACAACCTGATCATGATCACCAGCTCGCTACCGGGCGAAGGCAAGACCTATACCGCGATCAACCTGGCGATGAGCATCGCGATGGAACTCGACCACACGGTGCTGCTGGTCGACGCCGACGTTGCCCGTCCATCGGTGTTGCGCACGCTCGGCCTGCCGGCCCAGCGCGGCCTGATGGACATCCTGGTCGACGACAAGCTCGACCTGTCGGACGTGATGCTGCGCACGAATGTCGACACGCTGAGCATCCTGCCTGCCGGCACCAGCACGCCGCGCGCCACCGAACTGCTGGCCAGTTCGACGATGAGCAGCCTGGTCAACGAGATCGCCAGCCGCTATCCGGACCGCGTCATCATTTTCGATTCGCCGCCCCTCCTGCTGACGAGCGAATCGCGCGTGCTGGCCAGCCACATGGGCCAGATCGTGATGGTCGTCGAGGCCCAGGCCACGACCCAGCACGCGGTCAAGGAAGCGCTGCGCCAGCTCGAGGGCTGCAGCAACGTCAATCTCATCTATAACAAGGCGCGGGACATCCCGGGGATCGAAGAGACGTATGACTATCACTACGGCTAAACGCATCGCTGCACGTGTGCCGCAACTGGCGCCGCTGGCCGCCGCGCTGATGCTGGCGCTGCCGGCCCAGGCGCAGTGGAAAGTCACGCCCTCGCTGACGCTGGGCCAGACCTATACCGATAACGTCGGCCTGCAAAGCGATGCCAACAAGCGCAGTGACTGGGTCACCGAAGCGACGCCGGGCATTGCGGCCTACGGCCGGAATTCGCGCGTGCAGCTGAGCGCCCGGGCGAGCGCCTCGTTCTACAAGTACGCCAGTGGCGAGCCGGTCGGCACGCGCAGCAACAACAGCCAGTATTCCGCCAGCGGCCGCGTCAAGGTCATCGACGAGCTTCTGTATGTCGATGCGAGTGCGCAAGGTGGTAGGCGTAGCCTGTCCGCCTTCGGCCTGCGCCAGGACAGCGGCAACCGTTTCGCCGACGAGAACAGCACCGACGTTGCCAGCTGGAGCATCAGCCCATATCTGACCCGGCGCTTCGGCAACTTTGCCGTCGCGTCGCTACGCTATACCCACGAACAGGTCAATGCCGACGATATGCGTTTCGGCAACAGCAGCACCGACAGCGCCCTGTTCACCCTGGGCAGCGGACGCGCGTGGCGCGACGTCGGCTGGAACCTGCGCTATGCGCGCCAGGATCTGCAGACCGACCGGTTCGGAGACACCACCTCGGAAAACGCGCTGCTTGGCCTCAACTACTCAGTGCACCGTACGCTGAAACTGACCGCCACGGGCGGCTACGACAGCTACGATTACCAGGCGCTGGGCGGCCGCACGGCCGGGGCCAGTTGGTCGGCCGGCTTCGCCTGGGCTCCGTCCGCGCGCACCGCCGTCGATATGTCGGTCGGCCGCCATTTCCTTGGCAACACCGGCTCCCTGCTGGCCTCGCATCGCAGCCGCCACACGGTCTGGCGCCTGAGTTACTCCGATGGGGTGACGAATTCGCGGCAGGAGTTTGCGCAGGCGCTGACGATCGACACGGCAACGGTGATCGACGCGCTGTTCTCCCCGACGATCGCCGATCCGTTCGCGCGGCGCCAGGCGGTGCAAGACTATCTGCTCGCCAGCGGCCTGCCGCTGAGCACGACGCAGAACGTGAATTACCTGACCAACCGCTTCTTCCGCCAGAAGCAGGCGCTGGCCTCGTTCGCCTTCAACAAGCGCGCCCACAGCACCTTGATCTCGGCCTTCGTCAACGAACGCCTGGCGCTGTCGACGGGCGAAGCCGATGCCGGTCTGCTGGGCAGCGAACTGTTCGCACTGAACAACAACGTGCGCCAGTTTGGCGCCAGCGCCGCCCACAGCTACCGCATCAATGCGCTCACCAGCGCCACTGCGACACTGACGGCGACGCGCAACCGTTCCCTGACCACCAGCTTCGAAACGGACCAGCAAAGCCTGCGACTGGCCATGACGCGCCGCTTCAGCCGCAAGCTGCTCGGTAACGTCGAGTTGCGCCGCGCGCGCGGCGACCGTGGCCTGTTCGGCGCGGGATACACAGAAAACGCAATCAGCGCCACCCTTTCGGCCCAGCTTTAAGCGGAGTGACACGATGTACGAACCGTATTATGGATTTACAGCCAAGCCTTTCCAGCTGCGTCCCGACCCGCACTTCTTCTTCGGCAGCAAGGGCCACAAGCGCGCCATGGCCTATCTCGAATATGGCCTGTCGCAAGGTGAAGGCTTCATCGTCGTTACCGGCGAAGTCGGGGCCGGCAAGACGACGCTGGTGCGCAACCTGTTCAACAAGCTCGCGTCAAACCAGATCGTGGCCGCCCACATCGTCAATACCCACCTCGACCCGGACGACACGCTGCGCATGGTGGTCTCGGGCTTCGGGCTGCCCTACGAGGGCGCCAGCAAGACCGACCTCCTGACCCGTCTCGAGCAGTTCCTGCACGACGTCGACCGCCAGGGCAAACGCGCCCTGCTCGTCATCGACGAAGCGCAGAACCTGAACCCGAAGACGGTCGAAGAGCTGCGCATGCTGTCAAACTTCCAGACCGACGACAAGTCGCTGCTGCAGACCTTCCTGCTGGGACAGCCGGAATTTCGCAGCACGCTGCACAGCCCCGGCATGCAGCAGCTGCGTCAACGCGTCATCGCCAGCTACCACCTGGGCCCGATGGATGCGCCGGAAACGCGCGCCTACATCGAGCACCGCCTGCACACGGTCGGCTGGAAGGGCGATCCCGGCTTCGATGACGCAGCCCACGAGGCGATCTTCGCCCATACCGGCGGCATCCCGCGCAAGACCAACACCTTGCTCGACCGCGTGCTGCTGATGGGCTACCTGGAAGAGCTGCATCACTTTACCGAAGCGCATATCCAGACCGTCATCAGCGACATCAGCGAAGAATTCCAGCAGCCCGAGGTCCTGGGCACGCCGACCATCCGCACCATCGACGGCGAATCGATGGCCGACGGCATGGGCAGCGTCGCTGATCGCCGCGACAGCATCGAAGTGCTCGACGAGCGCATGATGCGGCTCGAGAAATCGGTCGTCTCGGTGCTGTCGATCCTGAAAAAAATCGTCGCCACGCCGCAAAACGGCGTGCCCGTTAACCAACACGTGGATACCTCCGAATGAAGATGCAAACTCCCGCCGCCCGGCCGCAGCGCCAGCCGGGCGAGCGCATTCGCAACGCGATGACCTGCGACGTCGAGGACTATTTCCAGGTCTCGGCATTCGCTCCCTACATCAGCCGCGACAGCTGGCCGACGCGCGAATGCCGCGTCGAGGCCAACATCGAGCGCATCCTGGCGCTGTTCGAGCGCCACGACGTCAAAGGCACCTTCTTCACGCTCGGCTGGATCGCCGAACGCTATCCGCAGATGGTGCGCCGCATCGTCGCGGCCGGCCATGAACTGGCCAGCCACGGCTATGGCCACCAGCGCGCCTCCGACCAGAACCGTGCCGAATTCGACAACGACATCAGGTCAAGCAAAGCGCTGCTGGAAGACATCTGCGGCCAGCAGGTGATCGGCTACCGCGCGCCGAGTTTCTCGATCGGAGAAGGCAACCTGTGGGCTCTGGAAGCGTTGGCCGAAGCCGGCTACCGCTACAGCTCGAGCATCTACCCGATCGCCCACGACCATTACGGCATGCCCGACGCGCCGCGCTTCGCCTTTTATCCGAACGGGCCGGACGGCCTGCTGGAAGTGCCGATCACGACCGCCATGCTGGGCAATCGTAAACTGCCAGCCGGCGGCGGCGGCTATTTCCGTTTGCTGCCGTACGCGCTGTCGCGCTGGATGGTGAAACGCGTGAACGAATCGGACAACGAGCCGGCGCTGTTCTACTTCCACCCATGGGAACTCGATCCGGGCCAGCCGCGTCCCGCAGGCCTGGACGCCAAGTCGCGCTTTCGCCACTACATCAACATCGAGCGCATGGAAGGACGCATTGCCGCCCTCGCCCGCGATTTCGCGTGGGACCGGATGGACCGCATCTTCCTGAGCAAGCCATGAATTCGATCATCGAGGGCGCGTTGCAGCGCAAGGCGGCCGCAGTGCAAGCCGAGGCCGTCGAGGCGGCCAGGCAGGACCTGCTGCTGCTGGTGCACCGCATCCCTTACCCGCCGAACAAGGGCGACAAGATCCGCTCGTACAACCTGCTGAAACACCTGGCGACGAAGTACCGGGTGCACCTGGCTACTTTTGTGGACGACGCCGACGACTGGCAGCACGTGCCGGCTGTCGAGGCGATGTGCGCCAGCAGCCATTTCGTGAAGCTCGATCCGCTCAAGGGAAAGATTCGCAGCGCCAAGGCGCTGGCGACGGGCAAATCGCTGTCGCTGGAATACTATCGCGATGCCGACATGAAGCGCTGGGTCGCGCGTACGATGCGCGAACGCGGCATTGCGCGCGTGATGATGTTCTCGTCGGTCATGGCACAGTATGCGGACGATTTTCCGGCGGCGCGCCGCGTGATCGACTTCTGCGATGTCGACTCCGACAAATGGCGCCAGTACGCCGAGAAAAAGAAGTGGCCGATGAGCTGGGTGTACCGCCATGAAGCGCGCAGCCTGCTGGCCTACGAGAGAAAAGTCGCCAACGAATTCGACGCGTCGCTGTTCGTCTCCGCGCCCGAGGCCGAACTGTTTCGCACCCTGGCGCCGGAAAGCCGCGCCAAGATCGGTCATTTCAGCAATGGCGTCGACACGGAGTATTTCAGCCCGGCGCGTGACTATGACAACCCGTTCGCCGCTGGCGAGCAGTCGCTCGTGTTCACCGGTGCGATGGACTACTGGCCGAATATCGACGCCGTCAAATGGTTCGCCGAACACGTGCTTGAGCGCGTACGCGCCGCCGTGCCGGGCGCACGTTTCTACATTGTCGGCTCGCGCCCGGCGACCGAGGTGCTGGCGATGGCAAGCGACGCCATTGTCGTGACCGGCACCGTGCCCGACGTGCGCCCGTATCTCGCCCACTGCGTCGCCGCGGTGGCCCCGCTGCGCATCGCGCGCGGCATCCAGAACAAGGTGCTCGAGGCGATGGCGATGGCCCGTCCGGTGGTCGCGTCGCCCCAGGCGTTCGAGGGCATCGATGCCGTCAACGGCCACGAACTGCTGGTGGTCGACGCGCCGGCCGACTACGCCGACAGCCTGATCGAGCTGCTGCGTTCTGCGCACCCGAACATGGGCCGGGCCGCGCGCACCAGCGTCGAGCGCCACTACAGCTGGCCAGCCCACCTGTCCCAGATCGAAACGAGGTTCGAATGCTGATGAACGAGAACCCGGCCCTGGCCGGCGCTGCCTCTGGCCGCCTGTCGGTGCCGAAGATCGCCGTCATCGTCGCCGTCTTCCTGGCCCTGCTGGTACTGTACTGGGGCACCGCCGCCTCGATGGTGGCGGTGTGGAACAGCTCCGAAACCTTCGCCCACGGTTACGCCATCGTGCCGATCAGCCTGTGGCTGATCTGGCGCCGGCGCGAAGTCTTCTCGCGCATCCCGGCCGCGCCCTACTGGCCGGCGCTGCCCGTGCTGGCCCTGTGCGGCGGCGCCTGGCTGCTCGCGCGTGCCGGCGAAGTGCAGGTCGTGATGCAGTACGCCTTTGTCTTCATGGTCCCGGTCGCCGCTGCGGCCGTGCTCGGCCGGCGCCTGGCCGGCGCCCTCGCCTTTCCGCTCCTGTTCCTGCTGTTCGCGGTGCCGTTCGGCGAAGTCTTCGTACAACCCCTGATTAACTTCACCGCCGACTTCACCGTCGCCGCGGTGCGCGCCACCGGCATCCCGGTACTGCGCAACGGCACCTTGTTCGAGCTCCCGACCGGCAACTGGTCGGTGGTCGAAGCCTGCAGCGGCGTGCGCTACCTGATCTCGTCGATCACGCTCGGCTCCCTGTACGCTTACCTGAGCTACCGCTCGACCACGCGGCGCGTCCTGTTCATCGGCCTGTCGATCGTCGTGCCGATCATTGCCAATGGACTGCGCGCCTACATGATCGTCATGATCGGCCACATGAGCGGCATGGAACTGGCCACCGGCGTCGACCACCTGATCTACGGCTGGTTGTTCTTCGGCCTGGTCATGTTCATCATGTTCTGGATCGGCAGCTACTGGCGCCAGGAAGAAGCGGTCCCGGCAAACGCTGGCGCCGCCCAGGCGGCAGTTGCGCTGCCTGCGAAATCGATCATCGGCGTGGCCATCGCGACGGTGCTGGTGGGCGCACTCTGGCCAGCCCTGGGCGCGCTCAGCGACAAGGCGGCCTACAATCCGGCGCGCGTGCAGCTCGACGGAGCGCGCCTGGCGTCGAGCCCTGCCGGCCTGCCGGCCTGGAGCCCGGAATTCCAGACCCCCGATGCGACGCTCAAGGGCCTGTACACGGCCGCCGGCGCGCCGGTCCACCTGAACCTGCTGTACTACCGCAACCAGGGACCGAACAAGCGCCTGATCACCTCCGTCAACCGCGTCGACAACCGCAAGGAGGCCTTCTTGCAGATCGGGTCAAACGGCCGTCTCGAGGAGATCCGCGGCCAGAAGCTGGCGCTGCGCGAAACCCGCGTCAAGGGCCCGGACGGCAATTACCTGGTCTGGCACTGGACCTGGGTCGACGGCCAATTCGTCGCCAACGACTACCTCGGCAAACTGCGCCAGGCCAAAGCCAAGCTGATGCTGCACGGCGACGACGGCGCCGCCCTGATGGTCGCGACGCCGGTCGGCGAGCAGGCCGACACCGCGCGCGCCACGCTGCGCGCTTTCCTGGACGCGAACCTGGCACCGCTGCAGGCAACGCTCGAGGCAGCACGGGAACACTAAATCATGGCTGTCACGAAGAACCGGCCAGCGCAACCCCCGCTGGTCGTGCACCTGATCTACCGGCTCGACTTCGGCGGGCTGGAAACCCTGCTGGTCGACTGCATCAACCACATGCCGCCCGAGCGCTACCGCCATGCGGTCGTCTGCCTGACCGACTACACGGCGTTTGCCGACAAGATCACGCGGCCCGGCGTGGAACTGTATGCGCTGCACAAGCAGCCGGGCCTGGGCCTGGGCATTCACGTAAAACTGTTCAAACTGCTGCGCCGGCTGCGGCCGGCGATCCTGCACACGTATAATTTCGCCTGCGCCGAGTATGCCGTCCCGGCCTGGGCCGCCGGCGTGCCGGTGCGCATCCACGCCGAACACGGGCGCGACGCCGGCGACCCGCACGGCCTGAACCGCAAGCACAATTTCCTGCGCCGCAGCCTGGTACCGTGGATCGACCGCTATGTACCGGTCTCGCACGACCTGGCGGGTTGGCTGAAGGAGGTGGTCGGGATCCCGGCCGCGAAGCTGGAACTGATCATGAACGGCGTCGATACGGTACGCTATGCGCCGCACCTGCCGGCGGCAAGCATGCCCTGGGCGGACGGTGTCGAAACGCCTGGCGCGGCCCGACCGTTCGTGATCGGCACCGTCGGCCGCCTGCAGGATGTCAAAGACCAGGCCACGCTGATCGAGGCCTTTGCCCTGCTGTGCGCAGGGCGCGGCGCGGCGCGGGGCGACCTGCGCCTGGCGATCGTCGGCGACGGCCCGCTGCGCGAGCGGCTGGCCCGGAAAGCGCAAGATGCGGGCGTGGCTGACCTGGTGTGGTTCCCGGGTGCGCGCAACGATATCCCGCAACTGATGCGCAGCTTAGACGTGTTCGCCCTGTCCTCGATTGCCGAGGGCACGCCGGTCACCCTGCTCGAGGCCATGGCCTGCGGGCGGCCGGTGGTCGCCACCGCGGTCGGCGGCATCCCGGAAGTGGTGCAGGACGGCGTGAATGGCGCCCTGGCTCCGGCGCGCGACCCGCAGGCGCTGGCCGATGCCCTGGCCCGCTATGTGGACGACCCGGCGCGCCTGGCGGCACACGGCGCCGCGGCGCGCGAACGGATCGAACGCCATTACAGCGTTGCAGCCATGGTCGGCGCCTATACGGCCCTGTACGGCCAGCTCTGCAACTCCAAGACAACTTTTAAAGAAATCACCCAACCATGTGCGGAATCGTAGGCATTTTTGACCCGCGCGGCGTCGCCCAGTTCGACCGCGCCGCCCTCGTCCGGATGAACCAGACCCAGTTCCACCGCGGCCCCGTCGAGGGCGACGTGTACCTCGAACCGGGCGTCGGCTTCGGCCACCGCCGCCTGTCGATCATCGACCTGGCCGCTGGCCAGCAGCCGCTGTTCAACGAAGACCGGTCGGTCGTCACCGTGTTCAACGGCGAGATCTACAACTTTCGCGAACTGACGAAAGAGCTGACCGCCCTCGGCTACAAATTCGCCACCAGGTCCGATACCGAGACCATCGTCCACGCCTGGGAAGAATGGGGCGAGGACTGCGTCAAGCACCTGCGCGGCATGTTTGCATTCGCCATTTGGGACCGCAACAAGCAAACCTTTTTCGTGGCGCGCGATCACCTCGGCATCAAGCCGCTGCACTATGCCTTCCTGCCGGACGGCACCTTCGTGTTCGGCTCGGAACTCAAATCCCTGCTGTCCTTTCCGGAACTGCCGCGCGTGATCGAACCGCGCGCCGTCGAGGAATATTTCGCCTACGGCTACGTGCCGGAGCCGCGCACCATCTTCAAGGACGCCTTCAAGCTCGAACCAGGCTACTCGCTGACCCTGAAGGTCGGCGCCGGTGCGCGCAACGTGAAACCGAAACGCTGGTGGGACGTGCCCTTCGCGCCGCACGCGCCGATGGCGGAAAAGCAGATGGAAGAAGAGCTGATCGTACGCTTGCGCGAAGCGGTCGAGAGCCAGCTGGAAGCGGAGGTGCCGCTGGGCGCCTTCCTGTCCGGCGGCGTCGACTCGAGCGCGATCGTGGCGATGATGGCCGGCCTGAACAAAGGTCCGGTGAACACCTGCTCGATCGCCTTCAACGACCCGGCTTTCGACGAATCGACCTATGCGCGCCAGGTGGCCGAGCAGTACAAGACGAACCACCAGTGCGAAACCGTCGACAAGGACGACTACGGCCTGGTCGACCTGCTCGCCGGCCTGTACGACGAGCCGTATGCCGACAGCTCGGCCATTCCGACCTACCGCGTCTGCGAACTGGCCCGTAAACGCGTGACGGTCGCCCTGTCGGGCGACGGCGGCGACGAGAACTTTGCCGGCTACCGCCGCCACCGCATGGCGATGGGCGAAGAGCAGGTGCGCTCGATGCTGCCGCTGGCGCTGCGCAAACCCGTGTTCGGCTTCCTGGGTAAAGCCTACCCGAAGGCCGACTGGGCGCCGCGCATCTTCCGTGCCAAGACCACCTTCGAGGCGCTGGCGCGCGACCTGACCGACGGTTATTTTCACGGCGTGTCGATCCTGGTCGACCGGGTGCGCGACCAATTGTTTTCGACAAGCTTTCGCAGCCAGCTGCAGGGCTACCGCGCGGTCGAGGTCATGCGCGGCCACGCCGCCAACGCGCCGACCGACGATCCGCTCTCGATCATCCAGTACGTCGACATGAAGACTTACCTGCCAGGCGACATTTTGACCAAGGTCGACCGCGCCAGCATGGCGCACGCACTCGAGGTGCGCGTGCCGCTGCTGGACCACAAGTTCGTCGAATGGGTCTCGGGCCTGCCGTCGTCCAGTAAGCTGCGTAACGGAGAAGGCAAGCACATTTTTAAAAAGGCATTGCAGCCTTACCTGTCGGACGACATTTTGTACCGCAAGAAGATGGGCTTCTCGATTCCGCTGGCCTCGTGGCTGCGCGGCCCGCTGCGCGAGTCGATGACGGCAGCGGTGCTCAACCCGATGCTGCTCGACACCGGCATCTTCAATCCCGCTTTCCTGAAGCAGATGGTCGACGAGCACCTCGCCGGCACCAAGGACCACAGCACCGCGCTGTGGGCGGTGCTGATGTTCGAAGCCTTCCTGCGTAAAAACGGCGCCGATGGCGCCACCAGCGCGAGCGGTTCCCTGATCGCCACCGCCGCCTAACGGAGTTTCAAGAAATTATGCGTGTCCTTCACGTCCTCGACCATTCGATCCCGCTGCACAGCGGCTACACTTTCCGCACCGCTTCGATCCTGCGCGAGCAGCGCGCGCTCGGCTGGGAAACTTTTCATGTGACCGGTTCCAAGCACGCGGGCGGCAACAACGCGACCGAAGAAACGGCCGACGGCCTGCATTTCTACCGCACCGCGAAATCAAACGGCGCGCTGGCGAAGCTGCCGATCTTGAACCAGCTCGAAGTGATCCAGGGCCTGGAAAAGCGGCTCTTGGAAATCATCCCGCAGATTAAACCGGACGTGCTGCACGCCCACTCGCCCTGCCTGAACGCGATCGCCGCCCTGCGCGCCGGGCGCAAGTTCGGCATCCCGGTCGTGTACGAGGTGCGCGCCTTCTGGGAAGACGCCGCGGTCGACCACGGCACCAGCAGCGAGAACGGCCTGCGTTATAAGCTGACGCGCGGCCTGGAAACCTATGCGTTAAAACGCGCCGATGCGGTGACCACGATCTGCGAAGGCCTGCGCCGCGACATCGTCGAGCGGGGCATCCCGGCAGCCAAGGTCACGGTGATCCCGAACGCGGTCGACATCGACAAGTTCGCCGTCGGCGGCGAAGCCGACCAGATTCTAAAACGCCAGCTTGGCCTGCATGGCCATCGCCTGATCGGTTTTATCGGTTCGTTCTATGCCTATGAAGGCCTGGACATCCTGCTGCGCGCGGTGCCGGCCCTGACGGCACGCTCACCCGACCTGCGCGTGCTGCTGGTCGGCGGCGGTCCGCAGGATGCCCAGCTGCGCCAGCTGGCAAAGGACCTGAACATCGCCGACAAGGTCGTGTTCACCGGCCGCGTGCCGCACGACCAGGTGGCAAAATACTACGACCTGCTCGACGTGCTGGTCTACCCGCGCCTGTCGATGCGCCTGACCGACCTCGTCACGCCTTTGAAACCGCTGGAAGCGATGGCGCAAGGCCGCATCCTGGCCGCCTCGAGCGTGGGCGGGCACCGCGAGCTGATCGTCGACGGCAAGACCGGCATCCTGTTCGCACCGGACGACCCGGCCGCGCTGGCGGTCAAGGTCGGCGATTTGCTCGACGCCCAGTCGACCTGGCCGGCACTGCGCCGGGCCGGGCGCGCATACGTGGAAACCGAGCGCAACTGGCCGGTCAGCGTGGCGCGCTACAAGAACATCTATGGCCGCTTGACGGGACTGAAGGCTGCATGAAGATCCTGACGTTCAGTACCCTGTTTCCGAACAGCGAGAAACCGGGTCACGGTATTTTTGTCGAAACGCGCTTGCGCCACCTGGTCGCGAGCGGTCAGGTCGAGGCGCGCGTGGTGGCGCCGACTCCCTGGTTCCCGTCGACCAATCCGCGCTTCGGCAACTACGCGCGCTTTGCGAAAGCGCCGCGCGAAGAGATGCGCCACGGGATCCAGGTCTCGCACCCGCGTTACCTGGTGGTCCCGAAAGTGGGCATGAACCTGGCGCCGGCCTTGCTGGCGCAGGCGGCGAAGCCGCGCATTGCGCGCATGATCGACGAAGGCTACGACTTCGACCTGATCGATGCCCACTATTTTTATCCCGACGGCGTGGCTGCCGCCATGCTGGGGCGCTATTTTAATAAGCCGCTGGTGATCACGGCACGCGGCTCGGACATCACCTTGTTCCCGCAGTACCCGCTGCCGCGCCGGATGATCACGTGGGCGGCGAAACGCGCCGACGCCGTGATCACGGTCTGCAACGCGCTGCGCGACGAAGTGGTGGCGCTGGGGATCGACGCCGAGCGCGTGGTGTCGCTCCGTAACGGCGTCGACCTCGAACTGTTCCGCCCGACAGAGCGGTCGCCGAACGCCATGTTCACCTTGCTCGCGGTCGGCCACCTGGTGCCGGTCAAGGCGCAAGACCTGATCATCGGCGCGCTGACCTTGTTGCCGGGCGTGCGCCTGGTGCTGGCCGGCGACGGCCCGGACCGGATAAAACTGGAAACCCTGGCACATGAGCTGAAGGTCAGCGACCGTGTTACCTTCCTCGGGGCGGTGCCGCAGGCGCAGCTGCGCGGCCATTATGGCGCGGCCGACGCGCTGGTGCTGTCGTCGAGCCGCGAAGGCTGGGCCAACGTGCTGCTCGAGGCGATGGCTTGCGGCACACCGGTCGTGGCCAGCCGCGTCTACGGCACGCCCGAAGTGGTGGCGGCGCCCGAAGCGGGCGTTCTGATGCAGGAACGCAGTTACCAGGGCGTTGCCGACGCGGTCAATGCCCTGCGCGCGCATTACCCCGACCGCGGCGCAACGCGCCGTTATGCCGAACGCTTCAGCTGGGACGATACGACCGCGGGCCAGATCCGCCTGTTCGATCGCGTGCTGGCCGCCCGTTCCAAAACGGTCGCTTGCTTAACATGATGGAAATGGACGGATGCTATGGAATCATTATTGTGGGCACTTGACCTGCTTGCGGTCACCTACTTGTGCCTGTGGGCGCTGAAGCAGGAAAAGCGCAAGGACAAGGCTGAGCGCGAGGGGAAACAGAACGATGCGTGACCTTGTCATGCTTACACTGCTGCCGGTCATGCTGTATGCGATGGTGCAGCGCCCCTTCATCGCGGTCGGCATGTGCCTTTGGACGGCGCTGTTCTTTCCAAATGCCTGGGTCTATGGCATTGCCAGCATACCGAGGTACAACCTCCTGTTCGCGGCCGTGGCCATCATCGGCTATCTGGCGTGGAAGGACAAGCCGACGGTACGGCTCACCGGACTTGGTATATTGGTACTTGCCTTCTTCCTGTGGACCGTGGGCAGTACCGCGACCTCTATCGGGAATCAGGAGGTTTCCTGGATGATCTGGAACCGTTTTGCAAAGGTCGTGGCGCTGTTCGTCTTCGTCGTGCTGGTCGTCAAGAACAAGCTGCACTTCGATTTCATGCTGTGGTGCGTCGTGCTGTCGGTCGGCTTTTACGCCGACCTGGAAACACTGAAGTTCATCGCCAGTGGCGGTGGTCACAGGATTGTCGGTCTCGACGGGCACGTGCTGGGCGACCGTAATGAATTGTCGCTGGCTTTCGTGATGACCCTGCCGCTCTGCTACTACCTGTGGACCGAATACGGGAAGCAGTCTCGCATGCTTAATCTGGCACTGCTGGGCACGATGGCCTTGCTGGGCCTTGGGGTCATCGGCACCCAGTCACGCGGTGGCCTGGTCGCGTTGCTCGCACTGGGTGGTTATATGTACCTCAAGAGCGACCGCAAGATGCTTCTTTCGGTGCTCATCATTGCCTTCGGCATCGGTGCGTCGTTCTATATCTCCGAGGATTACGCCGCGCGTATCGACACGATCACAGCCGCAGGCGAGGATAGTTCATTCATGGGCCGGGTGGTCGCCTGGAAGTTGAGCTTCATCATGGCGATGCAGAACCCCTTCTTCGGCGGGGGTTTCAAGTCGCTCGAGTACTTCCCGGTCTGGTCCGACTTGACGAGAAACTTTTTCGATTATCCTTGGTTCCATACGGGCACCTCATTGCCCAACACCCAGGTTGCGCGCGCCGCGCACAGCGTCTATTTCCAGGTACTGGGCGACCATGGCTTCGTTGGCCTGGCCTTGTATCTGAGCTTCCTGGTGCTCGCTTTCATCAAGGCCGGCAAGGTCGCGCGCAAGGCGCGCAAGGCCGGTGCGCCGGACTGGTTGCCGCTGGCAGCGACCATGGTGCAGTTGAGTATTTTCGCGTTCGCAGTCGGGGGCGCCGCACTCAGCCTGGCGTATTTCGACCTGCTGTTCGCACTGTTCGGACTGGTCGTGGTGCTGGAAACGCGACTCCTTGCCGCTGTCACGCCGCAAGCCGGCGTGGCGCCCGGTGCGATGGCAGCGCACAGACTGGCTGCATGAATGAGACCGGTGGCCCGTTTCCGAACAGAAGACCCTGGAGTATGCCCACCTGCTCAAGGTTCTGTGTATCATAGGCAATGACTATTGTGTTCGCGATGTCCCGGGCCGCCGTCTGGCAGGACGGCATGCCGTCGGAGGCTGAGGTTTCCCGAACCGCCAACGCGTTTTCCCGGCCCCATTTCCAGCCTGCCCGGGCACGTCTGCCCGTGCAGCGGGTCAGCGGGTCGGCACCGTTACCCGCACCCATGATCGCTAGCCCACCAATTCGATGAATCCATACACTGCATGCTTCCTCCACCCTGCGCTCCCCTGCCCCCCGGCCGCGCTGGACGCGCAGGGGGAGGCGGCGTCGCAGTTGCCGAGATTGCCGCCGCTCCAATGAACCGACCCAAACGACATAACTGGCTCGGCGCGCTGTTACTGCGTGCGACCGGCAGCGCCATCGGGCTCTCGCGCCAGCACAGCCTGGCGGTCGTGAACTACCACCGCGTGCTGGCGCGTCCCGATCCGCTGCTCGACACCGAACCCGACGTCGCCGCCTTCCACTGGCAGATGGCGCTGCTCGCCGACTGCTTCAACGTCATGCCGCTGCACGACGCGTTGCGCGCGCTCGACGAAGGCCGCCTGCCTCCGCGCACCGTCTGCATCACCTTCGACGACGGCTACCGTTCGGTGCACGACCTGGCGCTGCCGATCCTGCGCAAGTTCAAGCTGCCGGCGACGGTCTTCGTCACCAGCGGCTTTATCGGCAGCAACGCCGGCAATATGTGGAACGACCGCATCATCCATGCGGTGCAGTCGCTGCCGGCGGGCACCCTCGACCTGACCGACGTCGGCCTGGGAAGCTATTCCCTGGGCTCGCTGGAAGAGCGCAAACAGACCGCGCAGCGCCTGACCGAGGCCGGCAAATACCTGCCGCCGCTTGAACGCGACAGCTTGGTCAAATGCCTCGACCGCATGAGCGGGATGCACCACGACGCCCTGATGCTCACGCCCGAGATGCTCGTCGCACTCGAGCGCAATGGCGTGGAAATCGGCGCGCACACGATTTCGCACCCCATCCTTACCAGCCTCGACGACGAGAGCGCACGTGCCGAGATCGTGACCGGCAAGCGCCAGCTCGAGGCCCTGATCGGCAAGCCGGTGCGCCTGTTCGCCTACCCGAACGGCAAGGTCGGACAGGACTACGATGCGCGCCATGTCGAAATGGTGCGCCAGGCGGGCTTTTTCGCCGCCTTCACAACCGCAGTCGGTGCGATCACGGGCGACCAGGACCGGTTCCAGCTGCCGCGCAGCCGTCCCTGGGACCGCACGCCCTTTCGCTTCGGCCTGCGCCTCCTGAGCTGGATGGCGCTCGGCAACCGGCAACCACGATGAGCAACAAGGATAGCAACATGCACAACCGTGCGTTATTGATCGCATTTCATTTCCCCCCACAGTCAGGTAGCAGCGGCATCCAGCGCAGCCTGAGTTTTTCGCGTCACCTCCCTGCCAGTGGCTGGGAACCGATGGTACTGACAGCTAAAGCAAACGTCTACGAAGCCCAGAATCCCTCGCAGCTGGCCAGCATCCCCGCGAACCTGACGGTGCGCCGCGCGTTCGCGCTCGACGCCAAGCGCCATCTGGGCTGGCGCGGCCGCTACCTGAATGCAAGCGCCCTGCCCGACCGCTGGATCACCTGGAGCCTGGGCGCCATACCCGCCGGCCTGTCGATGATCCGTGCCCAGCGTCCACGCCTGATCTGGTCGACCTTCCCGATCGCCACCGCGCACCTGATCGGACTGGCCCTGCACCGCCTCACCGGTCTGCCCTGGGTTGCCGATTTCCGCGACCCAATGCTGCAGCCGGCCTATCCTACCCACAAGGGACAGCGCCGCATGTATGCCTGGATCGAGCAGCAGACCATCCGCCGCTGCCAGAAAGCGGTGTTTACGACCCAGGGCGCGATGGATTCCTATCGCGAACGCTTCCCGGACATCAGGGCGGACAAGTTCGTCGTGATCGAGAACGGCTACGAAGAGGATGCTTTCGGCCCGGTACCAGCCGGCACAGCACCAGCAGCAGCGCCCGACCGTCCACTGGTACTCGTGCACAGCGGCCTGCTGTACGACACCGGACGCGACCCGTCAGCCTTCCTCGAAGCGCTTGCGCGCCTGAAAGCGGCTGGCGTGATCGCGCCCGGCAGCCTGCGCATCGTCCTGCGCGCGCCCGGGAATATCCCCGCAGTGTCCGCCCTGATCGACAAATACGGCGTGGCCGACATTGCAGCGGCCGCTGCGCCCGTTCCCTACCGCGAAGCACTGACTGAAATGGCGTGTGCCGATGGCCTGCTGCTGTTCCAAGGCACGCCCTTCAATAATCAGATTCCGGCCAAGGTATACGAGTACTTCCGGGCGCGCAAACCGATCTTCGGCCTGGTCGACCTTCAAGGAGAGACGGCGCGCGTGCTGGGCGCAGCCGGCTTCGGGGACGTCGCCTTCATCGACGATGCCGGCGAGATCGCGGCCGCCCTCGAGCGCTTTCTCGGCCACCTGCGCGCCGGCAACGCCCATGTAGCGCCGCTCGAACTGGTGGAACGCTCCTCGCGCGCGCACCGTGCGCGTCAGCTGGCGGCAGTGTTCGACAGCGTCGTCAGCAAGTAAGCGGGCGCCATCGGGCGCCGAGAAAAAAACGGCGTGCGAACCATTGGTTCGCATGCCGTTTTTTTGGGTCCGCCCGTCCTTACTTCTGGCGCTGCTGGAAGTCGTTGATGCGCTGGTCGACGATCTTCCCATCGTGGATACAGATCGCCGGCTTGAGTACCGGATCGTTTTCCGCGCGGCCTTCGATAATGATGTCGAGGTATTTCACCATCTCTTCGCCCAGGCAGGCGGTCACCGAGTAGCCGATCAGCGCCGGCGTATGGTCGACCGCGTAGTGCAGCACACCGTCCACCATATAGACCGGGTCCTCGATCGTGGTCGGGCGGCTGGTCTCGATGGCGCCGGCACGATCGCAACTGATGTCGACGATCATTGCCGGATTTTTCAGTTGCGACAGGTCCTCGCGGTAGACGATGTGGTCCTTGCGGTACACGTCCCACAGCAAACCATTGACCACCACGTCGTACTGCGACAGTTCCTGCCGCAACAGCTTCTCGGTCCTGCGTTCATAGACGTTAATGTGCGCACCCATGCACGAGAGGACGCGGTGCGCGCCGCGCGCGACATTGCCGCGCCCGATCAGTGCCACATTGCACTCGTAGACCAGCTTGCCGTACAGGGTGAACGCATGCATGATCGCCGCTTCACCGGCCAGTTCGTTACTGCGCCAGAAGACGTGGCGCCCGCCCTCGTACATGTCTTCCCAGGCGATCGCGGTAATTTGCTTCTCCACGATCTTGTCGGTGATCGAGCGGTTCTGCACCGCGTGGACCCAGCCGAACACCGTCTGGCCGCTGCGCAGCTCGGACAAGTACGTGGCATCGCCAATCTTCGGGTCGACGATCACGTCTTGCGCCAGTGCTTCCTCGCGCGAGACGATGTTGGCGCCGGCGGCAATGTACTCCTCGTCCTTGTGGCCGAAGGACTCGCCGTAGCCAGCCTCGAAGTACAGCTTGTCGCGGTTGCGGATGCGTGCGATATGCTTGGGCAGCATGGCCCGGCGCTTCTCGTTTTCCTTCGTGCTGATCATCAGTCCGACTGTTTTCATGCTGTCACCTTTTTGGCGGGTTGTACTTCGTTGAACAGGGTTCCGCCCGTGCGGTGCGAGCGCTGCGCAGCCGACCCGGCGTCGATAAAGATGGGCGCCTCGCGTCCCGTGCGCACCAGCAACAGTAGCGGCCGGAACAGCCAGTCGCGGCGGCGGCGAAGCGCCGGCAACAGACGCGAGGCCAGCAACAGCAGCTTGTTTTTCCAGTTCAAGTACTTTAACGCGGCAAGTACGCCTGCCGATTCCCCGTATGCGTAGCGCTCCTCCGCACGGGCACGCTCAAGGCTCGTTTGTTCGTCAAGCGGGGCGTGATCCGCCGGCAAATTACGTGAGCCATGGAAATCGTAAAACTCAGGGTAGAAGCGCCGCAGGCATTCTTTCTGGAAGAAATATTTGTACTTTTCGGCAGGGTGGTATCTCAGCGTCGCCAAGGCAAACTCGAGGTCGCAGTACGGAAAAACGACGACGTGGCCGGGAGGGTGCATCATCGTGATCCATGGACTGATACAGCGCCGCGTACGCGATTGCAGGAAAGCCATCTCGGCCTGGTTCAAATTCGGCGCAAACTGATCGAGGTAGCCACGGTAACGCTCGCGCAGGGCATCGACAGAGGGAAACAACGACGATAACTGGCGCAAGGCAAACGGCTGCGTGGCACGGTTGAGTACCAATTGGTAGTCCTTGGACGGCGTCTCATGCAAGCCGTCGATCTCGAAACCCGAGTTTCCAAAGGTGTCGCCTGCGAGGCCATCGAAAATCAGCGACGGCGGCCGCTTCGCCAGCCAGCGCATAAAAGGCAGCGCCCAGCCATGCATGAAACTCTCGGTTCCGATCAGGGCCTGGCGACGCACCGCATCGGTCTCCATCTCGGCAGGCGGGACTGCCTGGACCAGCTCGCAGTCAATGCCGAAGGCGCCTGCGATCTTCGGCGCATAGAACGAGTCAATATCGTAGTCGTGGCCATTTTTGTGATGGAAGGTCTGGCATGTCACGGCCTTGAACGGGACCTTCTTCCGGACCAGCGTACCAAAGAAGCGACGCGAGTCGAAGCCGCTGGAAAATGGCAGAGTAACACCGCCTACATCAAGCTTCAGGCAGCGCTCCATCGCCGACATATAAGCGTCTTCGACAATGCGGAAATCATCGTCCTCGATCTTGTCCTCTCCAGGCGGCAAATGGGCGAAGTCGTACCACTGAGCGACATCAGCGCCGTCGCGCCGGATTGTCATCTGCGTTCCCGACTTGAAGCGCGCAATGTTACTAAAGAAGCTCCGGTCGGCCATCGGAAAGCCATTTTGCATCATGGTGACCCAGGAAACCAGGTCTGGCTCGTCATCGGCGAGATGGATGAGGACCGGATGAGACGCGAAGAACCATGCCCCATCCATCTGGCGATAATACATCGGTCCGAAACCGAACGCATCGCTCCGGACGACTGCCTGGCCTAGCTGCGAATCGTGTCGTATACAGGCAAACGCACCGTTCTTCAGGGCTTCGGGCGCCTTGATTTTCTCAAGAGCAGCATCGTCAGAATATGAGTGCACACCCAGCTCGGCCTCGTAACCGCGAAAGACCAGCTGGACGTCGCCATGTTCGTGTACCAGGGCGCGGCTGCTCGCCGGAGCACGCGAGCTTACGGCCCAGAACTGGGGCGTACTGATGAGCGCTAGACTGGCGGGCGCGCCCGTGAATTCAGCTACGCTTTGGGGAAATATGCAGGCTACGAAAAACTCGACGTCGGCAAACTGCCGCGACATCAGGTCCAGGTCGATCTTCATTTAGTCTCGCTCGGTATGGCAACAGCCGGCGGCGTTGTCCGTTTGATCTTATTGAGGAAAAAGGCTTCGGCGCCGTCGGGAGAACCGGCGAGCCGCCATAGCCCCAATACGACGACGCAATAAACGATGGCGCCGGTGACGACTTTCATGACCAGCATCAGCCAGTCCGGTGCAGTTACTTCCGATTGCAGCAGCAACAGAGCGAGGACCATTGCCAAGCATCCAAGTGCTGGACGCCCGGTTCCTCGCGCCAGCATCGCGACTGTCAGCCCGGGAATATTGCGCATTACCAACCAGTACGACACGCCAAAGGTCAACACGATTGCAGCCATGCGTACTGCGGCGATGCGTTCGGGCAACAGCTCACTTTGCAGCAATAACAGGCCGACACCGAACAAAATGATTTGGACCCAGCTGGTTACGGCCAGCAGGCGCATTTTCCCGATCACGGTCAGCACATAGTTGGCACTGCTGTTAATTGCCTGGATGATGTTCGAGAGGGCAAGAATCTGGACGAAAGGGACGATGAATGTCCACTTCGCGCCAAGCGCCACGGGCACCAGTTCGTGCGCCGTCAGGACGAAGCCGATGCAGGTAGGAAAAGTAATCATCACCTGTACCGCCTGGGCCCTTACCAGCAACCGCGTCAGCTCGGCCAAGTCGTCCTTGACACGCGCAAAAGCGGGAAACAATACACGGTTGATCGGCGCAAGCAAATCGTTGCCGGGAACGTTAGAAATCTCGTTAGCCAGCGTATAGCCGCCGGTGATGCCGGTTTTGGCTACGCCGCCGACAAGGAAGATGTGCAAGTTGCGGTCCAGGTAGCCACTGATATTCTTAACCAGCACCCATTGCGAGACCGAAAAGATGGACCCGATTTCTGCCAGCGAGAATTTCGGGCGCATAGGGTGCACCATGTAGCTGCGCAGGGTGCTGAACAGGCGCGAGCACAGCGCCCCGATCACCATGCCCCAGTAGCTCTGCAGGATGAGGGTGAGGGCGATTGTGGTAAAAAAGCTGACGAGACGCTTGAACAGCATGAATTTCGCGTCTTCCGCAAAACGAAGCTCTTTCTGGAAGGTAATAACGCCGACGTTCTCGTACGACGCGATCATCATCGACAAAGCCATCAACTGCACAACAGGCATGACGCGCGGATCACGGTAATAGTCAGCGGCGAAGGGCGCCAGGATCATCAGGACGGTCGCTACGGCGGCAACCTGCAGGATGCGCAAGGTCCATGCCGTGTTGTAGAAGGCTTGGCTGGGGTTCTTGCGTTGGATGATGGCAACGTTGATGCCAAGGTCGAAGATGACATCGGCAAACGCTACAACTACCGAGGCCATGGCAACAATACCGAAATCGTCGGGAATGAGGATGCGGGCAAGGATGAAGGTACTGACAACACCGACGATGCGGTCGATCCAGCGCATGGCGACCATGATGATGGCACCGCCGGTAATGCTCATGTTCTTACTCTGGGACATCTCTACTGACTACCTTTGTTGCGATTCGAATCGGTGGCAGGACGCCACAGGATGGAGCACACCATAACGGCGGGGCAAAGCGCGGGTCGGCCGCATTGCTACGAATTCACCGAAGGCCCGATCCGGCGCAGCGCGCCTTGCTTTGATTCTGGGAAATGTTATCCAAGGCAGAGTAGACCAAGCCATTGAGCGTGTCAACAAATGCAACAATCGTGCGCACCCGCGGCATGCCGGGCTGTGCATCAGGTGGGCGAGGGCTGCAACGCGTGCGCCGTCAGGTTCGCGCGCCGCGTCAGCGTGCGCAGCAACTGGAGCACCCCGCTCATCTCTGCTTCGAATTCGATCATCGCAACATCGCCGCCGTCGAGGAAACGCGGCAGGAAAAATCGCGTATTGCGGCCGCGCAAGTTGACCAGTCCGGGCACGCAGGTGGTGGCGGTGGAGACACCGGCCGCCTGCATGACGGCGGGTGCGCCGGCGTCGAAGGCACCACTCGGATAACAGTAATGGGTGGGACTCGGCAAGCCCGCAGCTTCGATGACTTCCCGGCATTGCTCGATGTTGGCGCGGTTGCGCGCGTCCTGTCCCGGCATGTATTCGTGCACGTGGCCGTGCAGTTCGATACTGCATCCCCGGACTGCGGCGGCGTGCAGCTCGTCGGTGGTCATATAGCTGAAACGTCGCGACGCCAGGTCGAGCTGCGCCGGCGTGACGCCGAGCGCAATTCCGAGGCGTTCGAGACAGGACGCCCGTCCGGCATGCGGTTGGCCTGCCAGCCATGTCTCGGCTGCGCCGCACAGGCGCCGCCGCTGGGCGGCGTCGGCCAGGTTGCACGGGCCATCCACGGCAGGATCAATGCCCTGCACCAGCACCGCCTTCGGTCCGGCCTTCCACAACAGGTAGCGCAGCGCGACTGCGATGATCGGAGCGCCAGCCTTGTAGGCTTCCGTATGCAGGTACAGGGCGGGCCGGTGGCCAAAGTCTGCCAACAGCGGGAGCAGGTCATGCCAGGACGAATACCAGCCATCGTCGAGCGTGACAGCGACGGGAATACCGCGCACCGCCGCGGCCGTGCCATCGGCTACCTGGTCGAGCGTAACCGGCACAAAGCCTTTCTTGCGCAACCACTTCAAACGTTCGCGCAACTGCCCGGGTGTGCAAAACAATTTCGGGTTGTACAGGCGCTCGTCGCCAAGGCTGCCACCGTGATAGCACAGGATCCGCGGATACTTACGCGTTAGCACGCGCATCAGCGCAAACACGCCGGCCATCCTGGCCGCGCGCAGAACCGTTTGTTTCATATTCATCTTAATTCCTATCTAACACATCGGACCTGTGCGACCAGGCTATCTGGTCGCGCCTGATCCATACCAGCGTCCACGATGCTGGCCGATACCGGCCGGCGGCATGCAGCGCGCGCCGCTTTTCCGAGGTTGCCGTGGCGTTTCCAACGGCCTGGGTGTCATGGGAGACGTATAGCACGCGCGCGCCACCCGATTCTGGCACCTTGCGCAGATAAGCCAAGTGCGGGCTGATGGCTTCTACCGCCGGGTCATAAAACCAGCTACCGCCAATCATGCCCAGCACATCGGGGTAAAGGCTGTACAAATCCGCACAGCAGCGGTAGCACTCGTTTCGCCCCGCCTCGTTGAATTCGTCGAGATAAAGTTTGTGTACATGGACTTCAAAATAGGGCCGAAAGCCGCCGGCGCGCACGAAAAAAAGCAGGCGCCCGGGAAGCTTGCGCAACCCCGCCTTCCACAAAAGTGAGCGGCCGACGCCGGAATGCGGATCGATGACGCTCGATGCCCCTGCATACAGGCGCAAGGTGGCCAGGCCCAGCTCCTTCAGGAACACGTCGGCCTCGAGCCTGCAATATTGCAAAACGCTATCGTCATGCGCAGCGATGCGTTCGAACTGCCTGAACTGGTGTGCGCGCACGCGTGCAGGAAGCAGGTCGGCGCGGCCGCTGCGCAATGTGGAACGGACAGCCGACAACAGGCAGGCCAGCAAGAAAATACGGGCGCCCTGCTCGCCGGCCTCGCGGAGTATGCCCGCATGTACGGCCTGCGCTTCAGGTGCGATGTACTTGAAGCCAGCACGCCCAGGCGTTACCTCAATGCATGCCACGAAAGCGGCGACACGCTCGGCAAGACCTGGCAGGTCCGGCAGGCGTCCAAAGAGCGTACCCAGCCCCGTGGCGAGCCGCGTTGCGAGGTCAGGAACGGGCTGGTCGCGCATCGGGGTCAACCATTGAGCGCAACTTGCGACGGGATTTCGAGGATGGCAAAATCGATGTAGTCGGGTTTATTGTTGACTTCGATGATGACGGGCCCTTGCGCAGTAAATGCCACATCGACGCCGAGGTAGCGGGTATGCGGAAAGGCTGCCAGCGTGCGGCAGGCAACTTCCTTTGCCTCGTTCCAGAACGGCACCATGACGCCCTCGATGCGGGCAGCGTGGTCTGGATGCACCACGTAATCGATGTCGACCTGTGGCCGCCGGCCCGGCCCCAGGCGTCCGGTATCGAGGTTGGCTACCGTCCACATGCCGCCGGCACCGACGTTATCGACAAGCGTGCCGGCGCGTCCGATACGGGCAAAGGCGCCGAAAGCGTGGGCGTCGCCCTTCTCCGGCTGGTACACCATCATGCGGATCGTATTAACACTCGATGGATTAAGAGCATGCATGACGGGGTGCTGCTCGATGAATTCCTGCAGGATGCGGTTGCCATGCGGCGCATACTGGGCATAACGCTCGACGAATACGTCGCAGCTGATCATTTCACCCGACCCGAGCAAACGCAGCGTCGGCTTGCCACCCTCGCGCACGACGTCTGCGGCGACGAAGCCGCGGCCATTCCAGCCTTCAGTTTCCTTGGCACAAAAGCGGTCCACCGGCTCGTTCATCAGCAACCGTTCGAGATCGGCTCCTGTGCGCAATGGCAGGCCGTGCAAGTCCAGGCCCTTTTTTGCACACAAGTGCCCGAAGGTGCGCGGTGCGGGAATACCCAGCAATTTGAACAACGCCGCTTCGGGCAGTTTATTTTGCGGCAACTTGTTGTAACGCGGGTCGTTCAATTCAGACACGCGCTTCTCGTACAACTTGTGGCCGTAGAACCCCTTCTTGAAGCTCATCGTGGCGTTGCGGCGACTTAGTCCGGCATCGAAGTAATAGCCGGGGCCGAAGCCGCGTGCGATATACAAATAGCCGATTTCGTAAATCTTGCGAAGTACGGTGACATCGCGCCCTTGGTTGTCGTCGAGTATGCGACGAACAAGCTTGGAAATCTTGATCATGGAGATTGTTTCAGCATGGGGTGTGGCCTAAGCAGCATGAACCACTGCATTCGCGTTGTTTTGGAAGGTCTTTACTTTTTAACATATATTCTATATGAATCGACGGCAGGCATGGCTTCTTGTACCGCCCAGGCAACGACAGGTTGTTAAACCAGCACTTCGGGAGCGTCGGGATGGCTGAGAAAACCTTGCGGACTGGCCGAGCGGCCATAGGCGCCCGACTGGAACACGACCACCAGGTCGCCGATCTCGGCCACCGGCAACTCCATGCGCTCGGCCAGCAGGTCGAGCGGGGTGCAGAGGGGACCGACGACCGAGGCCATTTCGCGTTCATGCGCGGCGCTCATCCGGTTACCGATCGCGACCGGGTAATTCTTGCGGATCACCTGGCCGAAATTGCCCGAGGCGGCAAGATGGTGGTGAAGGCCGCCGTCGGTGACGAGGAAGACCTGGCCGCGCGAGATTTTACGGTCGATGACGCGCGCCACGTACACGCCGGCCTCGCCCACCAGGTAGCGCCCCAGTTCGATCGATACCTGCGTGTCCGGCAAACTCCCCTTCACGCGCGCCAGCGCTGCATCGAGCGCTTCTCCGATCGGCGCCAGGTCGAGCGCGGCTTCGCCCGGAAAATACGGAATGCCGAAGCCGCCGCCGATGTTCAGGATCCGCACCGGGTCGCGTGTGTCATCGGCGAGCCGCTGCGCCAGCACCAAGGTCTGCGCCTGCGCCTCGATGATCGCCTCGGCCTTTAAACTTTGCGAACCGCTGTAGATGTGAAAGCCGAGCACCGTCAGGCCAAGCGCGGCGCACAGCGCCAGCAGGCGCGGCGCATCTTCGGCGTCGATGCCGAACTGCTTGGCGCCGCCGCCCATGCGCATGCCCGAGCCCTTCAGCTCAAAATCCGGATTGATGCGCAGCACCAGCAGCGGAGACAAGCCGAGCGCGTTGCCGATCCGTGCCAGTGCACGCAGTTCGCGCTCGGATTCGGCATGCACGACGGCGCCGGCGGCCACCGCCCGCGCCAATTCCGCGTCGGACTTGCCGGGACCGGCAAAGCTGATCCGCCCCGGGTCGATCCCGGTATCGAGCGCGACCTTCAGTTCGCCGCCGGAGGCCACGTCGATGCCATCCACCAGCTGCACCATGTGCTGCACCAGCGCCGGCATCGGGTTGGCCTTCATCGAAAAGTGCAGTTCGACTGCCGGCGGCAAATGCGCGCGCACGTGGGCGACGCGCTCGCTCAGCAGGCGCCGGTCATAGGCATAGAACGGGGTGCTGCCGACGCGCTGCGCCAGGCGCGTGAGCGGCATTCCGCCCACCTGCAGGCAATCGTCGGCGACCGGGAACAGGGTCTGGGCGGCGTGAACCGGTTTCGCGTTCATGATGGGGCTTTCAGGCTGTCGAACAGGGTCATGAAGGATTGCTGCAGCAGCTTGCGGTCGATCTTGCCGTTCGGGTTGCGCGGCAAGGGTTCACTGCGCAGGCCGACGTGGGCCGGCACCATCCAGGCCGGCAGGCGGCGCTGGCATTCCTTCAGCAATGCGCCAGGGACGAGACTGTCGTCCTGCGCCAGCGCCAGCAGCACGATTGCCTGGCCCAGCTGAGGGTGCGGCACCCCGAAGGCGACTGTTTCCACGACCTGGCCGCTGGCGTACACCGCTTCCTCGACCTCGGTCGGGCTGACACGGTAGCCGGACACCTTGATCATGTCGTCGCTGCGGCCGATGAAGTAGAGATAACCCTCTTCGTCCCTGCGCACCGTGTCGCCCGACCAGACGGCCATCTCGGCCAGCGGCAGGGCCGGGTCCTGGCCCGGCGCCGGCTTGAAGCGCTCGGCGGTTTTAACGGGATCGTTCCAGTAGCCGAGCGCGACGAGCGCGCCGCGATGCACCAGTTCTCCGGGTTCTCCCACTGCGCACGGCGTACCGTCGGAACGCACTACCATCACCTGCGCGTTCGGGATCGCGCGACCCATCGAATCGGGGCGACGGTCAAGTTCCGACGGCGGCAGGTAGGTCGAACGGAAGGCTTCGGTCAGGCCGTACATCAGGAACAGTTCGGCATTCGGCAAGGCCGCGCGCAAGCTTGCTACCGTGGCTGTCGGCAGCGCGCCGCCGGAATTGGTCAGATAGCGCAGCGAGCAATCGGCTGGCCACGCCAGGTTCGCCAGCTGGAACCACAGCGGCGGTACCGCGGCCAGGCCCGTGATGCCTTCGTCGGCCACCGCTTTGAGAATGTCCTTCGCGAACAGGTGGTTGATCAGGACTGCAGTGGCGCCAACGAGGAAGGCGCAGGTCAGCTGGCTCAAGCCGTAATCGAAACTGAGCGGCAGCACCGCCAGGATGCGCTCTTGCGGCGTGAGCGCCAGATAGCTGGCCACGCTGCGCGCGCCGGCGGCCATGTTCCGGTGCGACAGCACCACGCCTTTCGGCTTGCCGGTGCTGCCCGAGGTGTACAGGATCGCCGCCATGTCGGCGTCGATCGGACGACGCGCGGCGAGCACGCCGGTGGCCGGGCTCGCCTGCGCCGCGTCCCAGGCGCGTACAGCGAAGGCTTCATGCGGCAGATGCACTTGCGGCGCGTCGGTGACAAACACCGTGCGCAGGTCCGGGCAGTCGGCCAGCACAGCGCTCAATTGCGCCAGCCGCGCCGGGGACGTGACCAGCACGCGCACGTTGCAGTCGGCCAAGATGTGGGCGACCTGCTCGGGTTTCAGCTGCGGATTGACCGGTACGAAGACGGCGCCGGCCAGCGCCGCGCCGAACATCGCTGCCACGTTCTCGACCCGTTTTTCCAGGAACACGGCAACGCGTTCGCCCGCTTGAACGCCGGCGCCGATCAGCGCCTGGGCTGCGCCTTCGACGGCGGCGGCCAGCGCGGCGTAGTCGAGGCGACTGGCGCCATACACCAGCGCCTCGGCAGCGGGCGTGCGGCGCGCGGAATCGAACAGAAAATCGTGAATCAGGTCAGCCATAATCGGAACAATGCGAGGTCAATGCTGTATCAATGCGGTATGAATGCGAGCCCACTGCGGGAGCGCGCGCCCTGGCGCGGCGCAGCCCGCAATCTTAACAGCTTGCAGCTTGCGGCCTTGTCTAACGTGCCGGTTTCGTGGCAAGGGGGCATGTCTCGTGGCAAATTTTTCAACACCCGGTTTATACTGGCCGGATGCTCGCGAACCCGCTCCCTGGCCGGCCCCTGATTCCGCTGGCGCCGATCCTGTCGGCGTCCTCGTTCCGGCGTGCCGCCGGCGCGCGCGTGCATACCGTGCTCGACGCCGGCAACTACCGCCTGGTGACGAGCGGGCGCGTGGCCATCGCCCTGGCGCTGCGTGAGATTGGCGTCGGACCCGGCGAGCAGGTTCTGGTGCCGGCCTACCATAGCGCCTCGATGATCCCGCCGGTGCTCTGGCGCGGCGCCGAACCCGTGTTCTACCGCGTGCAGCCCGACGCCTCCGTGGACCTGAAAGACCTGGAGGCCAGGATCGGCCCCACCACGCGAGCGGTGATGGTCACCCATTATTTCGGCTTCCCGCAAGACATCGCGCCGATCCGTGCCTTGTGCGACGCCCGTGGCATCGCCCTGATCGAAGACTGCGCGCACTGTTTTATTGGCGAGCACGGCGGCCGCCCGGTCGGCGCCTGGGGAGACTATGCGATCGCCAGCAGCATGAAATTTTTGCCAATCTACGAAGGCGGTGCGCTGGTCTCGGCACGGCACCGGCTGGACAAGGTGGTGCTGGAGTCGGCCGGCGCCGGTTTCGAGGCGAAAGTGGCCTTGAATTCGCTGGAAAAAGGGTTTGAGTACGGCCGCCTGCCCGCGGTGCGCGCCGCCCTCTCCTTGCCGCTGCGCGCCAAGGGCGCCCTGTGGGGACTGGTCAAGCAGAGGCGCGGCGGCGCCGTCCCTGCGCTGGCGCCGGACTCCTCGGACAGCAGTTTCAATTTCGATCCGCGCTGGATCGACAAGCGTTCTTCCCTGTTCGCGCGCGCCATGCTGAAACTGGCCGCGCCGGCGCGCATCCAGGCGTTGCGCCGCAGCCACTACGCGCGCCTGGAAGCGGCAGTGCAGGGTGTATCAGGCGTGCGCCCCCTGCACCCGCGCCTGCCCGACGGCGCCTGTCCCTGGGTGTTCCCGCTGCTGGTCGACGACCCGGAACCTTTGTTCGTGCGTTTAAAAACGCGCGGCGTGCCGCTGACGCGCTTCGGCACACCCCAGTGGGAAGGCGTCGATGCGACCACCTGCGCCAACAGCGCCATGCTGGCGCGTCACGTCCTGGCCCTGCCCTGCCACCAGGAATTGAAGGAAAGCGAAATCGCCTGGCTGGCCTCGACCTTGCGCGAAGCGATCTCGCAATGAGCTGGCAACTGGGTCCGGCGCGCGAATTCGCACGCCACGCCGAGGACTGGGCGCGGCTGCACGCCTCGCTCGACGCGCGCCACGCATCGAGCCTGCTGGCGGCGGAGTTTGTCGCGCCGCTGCTCGAACAGTTCGGGCGCGGCGACGAACTGCTCGCCTGTTGGCGCGACAAGAGCAAGACGGTGCGTGCGATGGCGATCGTGCGCCCGAGCAGGCGCGGCGCCTGGAGCACCTTTCAGCCGGCGCAGGCGCCGGTCGGGCTGTGGCTGCAACAGACGGACATCGACACTGAACCGCTGGCGCGCAGCCTGCTTGGCGCCCTGCCCGGCTTCCCGCTGCTGCTGGCGCTGACGCAGATGGACCCGATGCTGCTGCCACGCCCGGCCGACGGATCATGTGTGCGCACCCTCGACTACATCGACACGGCGCGCGTGACCCTGGCCGGCAGTTTCGACGATTACTGGAACGCGCGCGGAAAAAACCTGCGCGGCAATTTGAAAAAGCAGCGCGCGCGCCTGGAGCGCGAAGGCGTCGACACGCGGATGGTGGTCGAATGCCGGCCTGCGGACATGGCGGCGGCGGTAGCCGACTACGGGCGCCTCGAAACCTCGGGCTGGAAAGGCGGCGAAGGCACGGCGGTCAGCGTTGAGAATGTTCAGGGCCGCTATTACCGCGCGATGCTGGAAGGGATGGCCGCACGCGGCGCCGCCAGCGTCTATCGCTATTATTTCGCAGAGCAGCTGGTGGCGATGGACCTGTGCGTGGAAGACGGCGAGAGCATCGTGGTGCTGAAAACGGCGTATGACGAAAGCGTGGCGTCGAACCTGTCGCCGACCTTGCTGATGCGCGAGCAAGCCTGCCGCAGCCTGTTCGATGGCGGGCGCTTCCTGCGCCTCGAGTTTTACGGCCGCGTGATGGATTGGCATACGCGCTGGACGGAAGAGGTACGCACTATGTACCATGTCAATTATTACCGCTGGCCGGGAGTTGGCCGCCTTCACACACTGTTGGAAGCGCGCTCCAAGGCGCACTCCCAACCCGCTCACACTACGACGACAAGCCCATGAAGTATCTCCAAGAAGTCAAAACGCTCCTGATCGACGTGCTCCATCTCGGCCCCGCCGGGGAAAGCCTGACGAGCGATTCGCCGCTGCTGGGCAGCCTGCCCGAACTCGACTCGATGGCCGTGGTCACGCTGATCGGCGCGCTGGAAGAACATTTCGGCATCATGGTCGACGACGACGACATCAGCGCCAGCACGTTTGCCACCCTCGGCAGCCTGGCCGAATTCGTGGCCGCGCGCGTCGGGTAAATGAGCGATCCCGCCCACGCGCGCGCCGACGCGTTCTTCCTCGACACGCCAGACGGAACGCGCTTTTGCATGTACCACGCGCCGAGCGGCGAATGCCGCGGCGCGCTGGTCTATGTGCACCCGTTTGCCGAAGAGATGAACCGTTCGCGCCGCATGGCCGCGCTGGGCGCGCGCGCCCTGGCCGCGCAGGGTGTCGGTGTTCTGCTGATCGACCTGCACGGCTGCGGCGACAGCGCGGGGGACTTCGGCGACGCCACCTGGGACGGCTGGCTGCGTGACATCGCGGCAGCACGCGCATGGATCGAGCAACGTTTAGAACGCACAGCCGGCCTGTGGGGGCTGCGCGTCGGCGCCCTGCTCGCAGTGCTGCATGCGCAGCGCGCACCGGTGGCACCGGAACGGCTGCTGCTGTGGCAACCGGTCACAAACGGCGCGGGCTACCTGAATGGCTTCCTGCGCCTGCGCCTGGCGGGCGAACTGCTGGCGGGCGGCAGCGACAGCGGCGGCACCGAAGCGCTGCGCGAAGCGCTGGCCGCTGGCGAATCGC
This sequence comes from Massilia sp. CMS3.1, assembly GCF_051262535.1. Lineage (NCBI taxonomy): Bacteria > Pseudomonadati > Pseudomonadota > Betaproteobacteria > Burkholderiales > Oxalobacteraceae > Massilia > Massilia sp. CMS3.1. The sequence continues at coordinate 171,785 of NZ_JBIMES010000006.1, forward strand.
TCGAGATCGCAGGCTACACCCTGAACCCGCAACTGGCCGCCGGGCTGGATGCGGCCGATGCGCGCGCGCTCGGCCCGCGCTGTCCGATCCACTGGTTTGAAGTCACAGCCGCCGCCGGGCGTCCGCTGCCGCCGGCCGCCGTGCGCGTGGCCGATACCTGGCGCCTGCAAGGCAGCCGGGTCGACGTCCACCCCGTGCAGGGCCCGCAATTCTGGACGGCGCCCGAGACCGTCGATTGCCCGGCCCTGTTGGCGCTTACCCTGGCCTGCCTGGAGAACCGCGATGCCTGAAGAACGCGCACTTGCCTTCGCCTGCCGCGGCGCCTGGCTGTACGGGATTGTGAGCTTGCCGGCCATGGCGGCCACGCCACAAGCGCGCGGCGTATTGATCGTCGTCGGCGGCCCGCAATACCGCGCCGGCAGCCACCGCCAATTCACCCTGCTCGCGCGCGACCTGGCGGCAAACGGCATCCCTGCCATGCGTTTCGATTACCGCGGCATGGGCGACAGCGAGGGAACATTGCAGGATTTCGAGAACGTCGACGACGACCTTCGCGCCGCGATTGACCGTTTTTTTGCCGAATTCCCGGACATGCGTGAGGTCGTGCTCTGGGGCCTGTGCGACGGCGCCTCGGCGGCGGCGATGTATGCGCCGCAGGATGCGCGCGTTGCGGGACTGGTGTTGTTGAATCCCTGGGTACGCACCGAGGAAGGCGCGGCGCGCGCCACCATCAAGCATTATTACAAGAACCGCCTGTTTGACCGGCACCTGTGGAATAAGATTAAAAATGGCGAATTCGACGTCAAGGCATCGGTAGGCTCACTACTTGACAACGTCGGCAAGGCCCTGAGCCCGCGCCGCAGCGGCAGCGGTGGTGGCGACGCCAGCAGCGCCTCGCTACCGGAACGCATGGAGGCGGCGCTGACCCACTTCGGCGGCCGCGTGCTGGTCGTGCTGAGCGGCGCCGACCTGACAGCTCAAGAATTCGCAGGCCTCGTGAATCGCCCTGGCGCTTGGCAACGCCTGCTCGCCACGCCCCGCTTTATGCGCAAACAGATCGACAAGGCCGACCATACGTTTTCGCGCCGGCCCTGGCAAGACCAGGTGTCGCAGTGGACGCGCGACTGGCTGCGCAGCTGGTAAGGTCAGTAGAACACTCGACCGTTTGGCTTCCTGTTGCCACCTCCCAATATCGGGGCTGTATTACGCTGCTACGTGCGCCGTCTCCGATGTGTGCGTGCACAGTAACAAGGGCGCTACTTGCGTCGCCGACCAGTCACGCGGAGCACGCAGCTGGCGCGCAGCATACAGGCATGACGGGTGTTTCAGGAACATCGCGCGCGCCTGCTCCGGTTGGGCGCTCAGCCATTGATTGATCATGTCCTGAGCCGTCGCTGGCAGCAATTGCGGCGGCAAGCGATTAACCGTCATATGTTCGCGTACTGCTCGAGTTTCCAGCGTCCCATGGGCTTGGCGCAGCTGCCGCTTGAAATAAGCGACAACATTCTTATAGTTAAGTTCGGATATCCCATCCACGTCCCAAGTTGCGTCCGCTACAGCCACGACGGTACCCCGCTTCCACTGGTTATTAGCAGGATCGAGCCTGAAGCACAAAGCCGCACCGAGCAGGGGGTCGGTGCGATACAACCCAAGCGGGAGGCGGAAACCTGCGTTTCGTATCGCACTCATACTGGTGGCCTTCAGCGCATACAAATTGCCGTGAATGCCGCCGGTGCGCAGCATTCCCTCGCGCAACCGTTTGGCCGATCGCCCGGAAGTTGGAACGCCGCTTGCAGCCAGCGCGTCTGGTGACGTCGCTAGACGATGTTCGATTGCAGCGAGCGCACCAGGCCTGACACGTGCATAGCCATCAATGAAAAACGTGATGCCGCCCGTATCCCATATGCGATGGACGTACTCGTTCCAGGTGTGGGCCTTGTCGGGTGCGGCAATCGACCAGATCCGCAAGGTACAGCCACCGGTGGCGAACGTGGCCGCCACGTCGGCAAAAAGTGCGGCAAGCTGTTGATTACCGTTGATTAGTACATCGATCGTCGCTTGTCGTCCCGCACATGCGGCGATGACGGCACGCACAGTGCCTGACAACACTGACGGCGTTTCGCGCGCCGTAAAAATCGCGACGGCCCAACGAGAGGTCACATTTGACATTCTGTACTCCACACTTGCATAAATGGTTGACGATTATAGATCGTTCGCTACCTTGACCTTGGTTCCGGCACGTTACAGCTTCAGCCTGTGCCACGGCGCAAGCATCGGGCGAAATTGTCGAAGGCACCATAGTCTCGTTGCGTCTCACGCACATTTTCACACAGGCCGGAGGCAGGTGCGCCCGCGTCCCGCCCGGCCGCCTCGTCGCGCCAGCGCAGATCAAGCCGCGCCGGATCGGCAAACAGGCCGCGCTGCGGATGCCATCCGAAATACAGCTGCCAGACAGGCGTGTGGAGGTTGTCCCCGGCGCGCAACATGCCGCCTTCGTCGGACCATAACGGTCCATCGACCAGGTTGCCCTCGAGCGTGGCGCCGCTGGTCGGAAAGCGCACCTGCACCCCCGCCGTATTTAATATCGTGTTGTCGGAAAGCGTAGTATTCGCCGCGCTGTTCAGATAAATGCCGACGTCCGAGCAGCCCGACACCAAGTTGGCACGCATGATGCCGCCATCGTGTTCGGTGATGCAGCGCCCGTCGCGGCAGTAGGGTTTGCCGGTGGCGCCGCCGCCAAAGGAGAGGCCGACGCGCTGTCCCGGCTGGCCGGCCAGCGCCGCTTCGCACAGCACCACGTTGCGCTCGAAGACGGTACGCTCGGCGCCGCCTTTGGCAAACGCCCCGTAGCTGATGCGGTCGCCCCCGGTCTTGACGAAATCCTGGATCAGGTTGGCGCGAATGGTCCAGTCGCTGGCGGCGACCAGGTCGATCGGCGTGACCGGATGCGAGGTTTGTCGCGGCGCCGCGTTACTGAGGGTGTTCGATTCGATCAGGCCATGGTCGGGAAAGGCACCGCCCTCGCCGTTGATTTTAAAATGGGCGTTGAAGTCGCGGATGGTGTTGTTGCGGGCAACAAAATGGTGGGCCTTGCCGACCACGTGGAAGGCATGGTCGCAGGTGTCGTCGTATTTGCAGGTGCCGCGCAATTGGAGGTTCTCGAAACGCCAGTATGGCGCCGTCACCTTGAAACCTTCAGCGGCGGCAACGTCGATGCGCACCGAGCCGGGGCGCGCCGCGCGCACGACGATCGGCGCGCTGGCAGTACCGGTAAGGCTCGCGTACACCGTGGCACGCAGCGCATACTCGCCTGGCAGAAAGGTGATGACGTCGCCCGGCGCGGCGTTCGCGATGGCGCGCCATGCTTCTTCGCTGGAGGCGACCAGGCGCTCGTTACCGGCAGGCGCGCGCGGTGCGTCCGGCTGGGCGCCGAGGGTCAGCGCCGGCGGCACGTATGGGCCGACGTCGCCGCGGTCCAGGCGCAGCAAGGTAGTTGACGTAAAACGGCCGGCGCCTTCGATCAGGCTGTTGTGGCCACTTGTGCGCTTCTCGATATACGGCGCCAGCGCACGCGGCGTGACGCCTTCGGATTGCAGAATGTACAAGCCGGCAGCGCCGGAGGAGGCAGCCAGCACCAGCGGCACGGCCAGCAACGTGAACAGCCTCATGCGCCGGTCTTGATGTTGTGACGGCTCATCAGGTCGTACATGGTCGGGCGGCTGATGCCGAGGATTTCGGAAGCCTTGACGATATTCCCGTCAACGCGCCCGAGCGCCTTCACGATGGCTTTATATTCGGCTTCGTCGCGCACCTGGCGCAGGTTGATCGGCTCTTCTTCCAGCCCCTCTCCCGGCAGGCCGAGGTCGTCCGCGACGATGGTGTTGCCGTCGGCCATGATGACGGCGCGTTTAATATAATTTTCCATCTCGCGCACATTGCCCGGCCATGGGTAGGCTTCGATGGCGGCGATCGCATCCGGTGCGAAGTGCAGCGCCGCACGCCCTTCCGCGGCGCAGAATTTATTTTTGAAATGGTGGGCCAGCAGCGCCGCATCGCCCTCTCGCTCGCGCAGTGGAGGAATGGTCACCACGATCTCGGACAGGCGGTAATACAAATCTTCGCGGAAGCGGCCGGTGGCGCACAATTCCTTGAGTTTCTGGTGCGTCGCGCAGACGATGCGCACATCCACCGCAATCTCTTCGTGGCCGCCGATGCGCTCGATCACGCGCTCCTGCAGGAAGCGCAGCAGTTTCGCTTGCAGCGGCATCGGCAAGTCGCCCACTTCATCGAGGAAAAAGGTGCCGCCGTGGGCCAGTTCGACTTTGCCCTTGGTCTGCTTGGCCGCGCCCGTAAACGCACCCTTTTCATAACCAAACAGTTCGCTTTCCAGCAGGTTTTCCGGAATCGCCGCGCAGTTGATCGCCATGAAGCGCTCTTTCGCGCGCGGACTCAAGGCGTGCACGGCACGCGCCAGCACCTCTTTACCGGTTCCCGATTCGCCCAGCAGCATCACCGAGGCCGAGGTGGGGGCCACCTTTTCGACGTTGCGGCAGATTTTCAGCATGGAGGGGGCGCGCGAGATCACGCCGGCCATCGGCGAATCGGCTTGCTGCTGCTGCATGCGGCGGTTTTCCTGCTGCAGTTGGTGCAGGAAGAAGGCGCGCTGGATGACCAGGTTCAGCACCTCGGGGTCGCACGGCTTCTGGTGGAAGTCGTAAGCGCCCAGGCCGATCGCTTTTACCGCATTTCCATGGTCCTGGTTACCGGTCAGGACGATCACGCGTGTATCCGGCGCCAGCGCCAGGATCTGCTGCAAGGTGGCCAGACCCTCGGTCGAGCCGTCCGGGTCGGGCGGCAGGCCCAGGTCCATGGTCACCACCGCCGGTTCGTGGCGGCGGATTTGCGCAAGCGCGGCCTCACGGTCGCCGGCAACGGCGACGTCGTAGGCGTCGAGGCTCCATTTCAGCTGCTTTTGCAGCCCGGGGTCGTCTTCGATGATCAGGAGTTTCTGTTTATTCTGTGTCACGGTAATCCTCGGGGTCAGGCTGCCCGTTCGAGCAGCGCATCCTGCCGGTGCAGGGGCAGGATGACTTTGAAAGTGGTGCCGAGCGACGGCCTGCTGGAGACTTCCAGGCGTCCGCCCAGTTCGTTGATGTATTCGCGGCTCTCGAACACGCCGATGCCCATGCCGGCCGATTTGGTCGACTCGAATGGCTTGAACAGGCGCTCGCGGATGAAGTCCTCGCTCATCCCTTCGCCGGTGTCGGTGATCTCGATCCGGACCGCTTCGCCCTCGCGCCAGAGGCCGATGATGACGCTGCCGTCCTTTGGTGTCGCTTCGATCGCGTTCTGGATCAAGTGGCCGACAACGCGTTCCAGCCGCTCGCGGTCGGCCAGCACGCGCAGTCCCGTGTCGCGCACGTCCAGCTGTGGACGCGGCTCGAACGCCGCCTTCATGGCGACGGCCTGGCGCACCACCTGGTCGATTGCCAGGGACATCGGCTTTTCCTCGACGTCGATGCGCGACAGCTTTTGCAGCATCAGCCGCATTTTTTGCACCGACAGCGATACCGTCTCGAGCATGTCGGCCTGGAATTCGGGGTTATTCTTGTGCTTCTCGGCGTTCGCGTTCATCAGCGACAGTTGCGAGACCAGGTTTTTCAGGTCGTGCACGACAAAGGTCGACATCCGGTTGAACGACTCGAACTGGCGCGCTACCATTAGCTCGTTGGCCGCGTCCTGCTGGGCCAGATAGCTGGCGGCCTGGCTGCCGGCAATCTCCAGCAGATCCAGCACTTCCCAGTTCAGCTTGACGCGGCTGCGCGCGGTCTGCAGCACGACAAAGCCGGACAATGTCGTCCCCATCATGAGCGGCACCACCAGCCAGCCGCGCGGCCAGGACAGCAGCCATTCCGGCAGAACCAGGCCTTCGTATTTTTCCGGCTCGTCCGCGTATTCGCCAAGGTCGATCACCCACTGGGTCGATTCGAGGAAGCGGCACAGGGAAGAGTCCGCCGGCTCATTGAAGTCCGGCAGCGGCACATCCCACCCGGCAACCGGCTCGAAGGCACCGCCTTCGCGATGTTGCCAGAGCGCCCCGCCCGGGCTTTCGACCAATGCGGCCACCGCCTGCACGGTACGCTCGCCCAGGTGCGGGCCGGCGGCCGACAAGGTGCGCGTAAAGCGCATCCACTCTTCGCGGTAGTCGTAGCCGTAGCTGTAGAAATGCTTGCTGATGAAGACCTTCAGCCAGGCGCGGAAGGTGCCAGAGAACAGGATGCCGGCCAGCAGCAGCAGCGCGCCGAACAGGAAGGTGACCTGCATCACGGTGCCCCAGCTGCCGCCGAAATAGCGCAGGTAGTAGCCGGCCGAACCCATCGCCAGCAGGTAGATGGCCGAGCCGAACAGGGCGGCGGAGTGGAACATCGCGCGGCGCGACACCGCCAGCGGCGAGCGCCACGATGTGGCGCGCCGCATCGACAGCGCCAGCAGCGGCACCGTCAGCGCATTGATGACGCCGCGCGCGGCCCAGATGTCCGGGTCGACCTCGCGGAACAGCATCGCGTGGCTGTACAGATAAAAATCATAGGCGAACATGCCGCCGATGCCGAGGCACGCAAATTTGATCGCCCAGCGTTCCTGGGTGGTCTTGTTGCGGTAGGCCTGCTCCACCAGCAGCATGCCGCCGACCGCCTGCACCACGCGCGCCATCACCGGCAACACGCTTTCGAGCAGGGCCAGGTCCCAGAAGCCGAGGGTGGCGGCGGCCAGCGCCAGCAGGTAGCAGACGGCCGCCACGAACAGGGCCGGGCGCAGCTTCAGGGGTAATTTACTGTCGGGATCGCGCCAATCGCCCAGCAACACGACCAGGAACAGCGACCAGACGGCATTTCGCGCCACCTCGAAGCCGTCGGAGAGATCGGTCCACATCAGCAAATCGGTCGCTGCCCAGGCCAGCGAGCCGGCCCAGAAGCAGGATGTCATGCACGCGGCCACCAGCAGCGGGCCGTGCGCCCGCCCGCGCCAGCTGGTGAGCAGTGGTACGCCCAGCAACAGGAAGCCGACGGCCGCGAGGCCGTAGCTGTAGGTGGCGATACTGGTCAGGGAAACACTATCCATGTGCACCTGTCGGGCACATGGGCCCGGCGGAAAATATTAGCGCGGGCCTTGAGAGCAATTAACGGCCGCTGCGGAACAGGACGACTTTTAAAGTGTTAATCAGGACCAGGAAGTCGAGGAACAGGCTGTTGTTCTTCACGTAGTACAGGTCGTATTGCAGCTTTTGCAGCGCGTCCTCGGCCGACGAACCGTAGCCGTAACGCACTTGCGCCCAGCCGGTGATGCCTGGCTTGATGCTGTGTCGGACATTGTAGTACGGGACCACTTCAATCAGCTGCTCGACGAAATACGGACGCTCCGGACGAGGACCGACAAACGACATTTCACCCTTGAACACGTTCAGGATTTGCGGCAGCTCGTCGATCCGGGTCTTGCGCATGAAGTTGCCCACGCGCGTGACACGCGGGTCGTCCTGCGCGGCCCACTGTGGCTTGCCGCCCTTTTCGGCGTCGGCGCGCATGCTGCGAAATTTATGCACGAAGAAGCTTTTACCGTCCTTGCCAACCCGTTCCTGCGAATAGAACACCGGGCCGCGGTCTTCGAACCACACCGCGAACGCGGCCAGGAACATCAAGGGGAAAGTCACGGCAAGGATGGCCGTGCTGCAGATCAGGTCGAAGGTGCGCTTCATGAAGATGCGGACAAAGCTCTGGTCGAAGCCGCCGCCGAAGACGAGCCAGCTCGGCTGGATCGAATCGACGCGGATCTGGCAGGTTTCGCGTTCGAAGAAGGTGGCGGCATCGGTGACCTTCAGCCCTTGCAGCTTGCAGTCGAGCAGTTCCTTGATCGGGAAGCCGCCGCGGCGGTTCTGCACCGAGACCACGATTTCCGACACGTTGTACTGGCGCGCCAGTTTCAACAGCGAATCGGTGTCGCGCATTTTGAGCAGCTCCGACGGTTCGACGCACACTTCCTCGCCCGGGGCCGGGATGAAGCCGGCGATGTCGTAGCGGTGGTAGCGGTTGGCGCGCTCGGCCAGTTCGCTGCATTCCTTGGCCAGCGGCCCGCCGCCGAGGAAGATGATGCGCGACTGCAGGAAGCGTGCTTCCGAGGTCTTGAAGAAGATCATGCGCGCAATAAAGATGCCGGCCGCGGCCAGCGCGAACACGAGCACCAGGATACTGCGGCCGAACGAAAGCTCGGGCGCGATGTAGAACACCAGCGTCAGGATCAGGAAACCCATGACGAACGACGGCATCAGCTTCATCAGGAACGGGTGGCGCAGGCCTTCCTCGAAATCGAGCTGGTACATGCCCATGGCGCTCATGCTGAACACGATCGCCAGCGCGAACGCGACGGCCGAGGTGAAGAAATGGTCGAGCGACGGAACCGTCACCGTGCTGCCGATGTCGATATAGCGCAGCGCAGCACCCGCGTAGGCGGCGCCGAGCAGCACCAGCACTTCCACGACCAGCAGCACGGATACGATCTTTGACACGTAATGGTTAGAAATCCTGAACACGTCAGTCTCCTGATTCTTTTACTTACTCGGATGCCACATGCGATCCCTGCTTGAGCAGGTCCTGCACATACCAGTCCATGGCTTGGCGCAGGCCTTCGTCGATCCGGTGCGTGGGCGCATAGCCCAGCAGCGTGGCGGCCTTGCCGATGTCGGCTTGCGAATGGCGCACGTCGCCGCGGCGGAAATCCACATACTCGGGCTGATGCCCATCCACATGCGGGAAGCGCGCGCGCAAGATGTCGCGCATCATCGCGTACAGTTGGTTGAGGCTGGTACGCTCGTTGAGCGCGACGTTGTACACCTGGTTCACGGCATCGGGCTGGGCCATGGCCGCCAGCAGGTTGGCCTGCACGACGTTGTCGATGTAGCAGAAATCGCGGCTGGTCTCGCCGTCGCCGTTAATGCGTAGCGGCTGGTTGCGGATCAGTGCAGCGACCCATTGCGGGATCACGGCGGCATACGCCCCATGCGGATCCTGGCGCGGGCCGAACACGTTGAAGTAGCGCAGTCCAATCGTTTCCATGCCGTAGGTACGGCCGAACACGTTCGCATACAGTTCGTTGACGTATTTCGTGACCGCGTAGGGCGACAGGGGATTGCCGATCACGTCTTCCACTTTCGGCAGCGCCGGGTGGTCGCCATAGGTCGAGCTCGACGCGGCGTAGACGAAGCGCTCTACCTTGGCGTCGCGCGCGGCGACCAGCATGTTCAGGAAACCGGTGACATTCGTGTCATTGGTCGTGATCGGATCGTCGATCGAGCGCGAGACTGAACCGAGGGCGGCCTGGTGCAGGACGAAGTCGACCCCAAGACAGGCGCGCGCGCAATCGCCTGGCACGCGAATATCGCCTTCGATGAAATTAAATTTCATCCAAGCCTCATCCGTGACAGATTCTTTCACCTGATCCAGGTTGTGGCGATGCCCGGTGGCGAAGTTGTCAAGCCCGGTCACACGCTGGCCAAGCTTGAGCAAGGCCTCGACCAGGTTCGAGCCGATGAAGCCGGCAGCGCCGGTGACCAGCCAGTGGTGGCTGTGCTGGCCCAGTTGCTGCCTAACGTCTTGAATCTTATTCACAGTTCAGAACACTTTCTCGATAATGCGGTGCGACAGGCGTCAGGACGAACAAAGCCGCCGCGGCAAAGCGGCGGCTCGTCCCGTATAAAATCTTACAGGCGCCAGACGCAGTAGCCAGCCTCGCGGATGGCCTTTTCATCGAATTGCGACTTGACGTCGATAAAGCAGCCGCCATCATTGAGCTTGGTCTGGAAGTCGGTCAGCGACATGGCCAGCACTTCCTTGTGCGGCACGGCGGCGATGAAGGCGTCTGCCTTCGGCAGGCTGTCCCAGGTTTCCAGCTTGATTCCGTACTCGTGCTCGGCTTCGCCGGCATCGGCCAACGGGTCGTACACGTGGACGTCGACGCCGTAGCTCTGCAGCTCATGGACGATATCCGCCACTTTCGAGTTGCGCAGGTCCGGGCAGTTTTCCTTAAACGTCAGACCGATGACGTTGACTTTCGAACCCTTGACCTGGAAACCCGACGAAATCATCGATTTTACCGTCTTTTCGGCGATGAACTTAGCCATGCCGTCGTTGATGCGGCGGCCCGCCAGGATCACTTGCGGGTGGTAGCCGACCATCTCGGCCTTGTGCGTCAGGTAATACGGATCGACGCCGATGCAGTGGCCGCCGACCAGGCCCGGGCGGAACGGTAAAAAGTTCCACTTGGTACCGGCCGCTTTCAGCACTTCGAGCGTGTCGATGCCGATCTTGTCGAAGATCAGCGCCAGCTCGTTCATCAGGGCGATGTTCAGGTCGCGCTGGGTGTTCTCGATGACCTTGGCCGCTTCGGCGACCTTGATGCTGGACGCGCGGTGCACGCCGGCGGTGATCACGGACTCGTACAGTTGGGCGACGCTTTCCAGGGTCTCGGCGTCATCGCCCGAGACCACTTTCAGGATCGTCGTCAGCGTGTGTTCCTTGTCGCCCGGATTGATGCGCTCTGGCGAGAAGCCGACGTGGAAGTCCTGCAGCCAGGTCAGGCCCGAATGCTTTTCCAGCAGCGGGATGCAGATTTCTTCGGTAGCGCCTGGATACACGGTCGATTCAAAAATGACGATGGCGCCCTTTTTGAGGTTCTTGCCGACCGTGGTGCTGGCGCCGATCAGCGGCGTGAAGTCCGGGTTGTGGGCGATGTCGACCGGGGTCGGCACGGCCACGACGACGTAGTCCGCCTGCGCCAGCAGCGCCGGGTCGGTCGTCACTTCCAGCTGAGCGGCTGCCTGCAGCTGCTCGCTCGAGACTTCACCCGTCGGGTCGATGAATTTCTTGTAGTTGTCGATTTTTGACGCCGACAGATCGAAACCGATCGTCCGTACTTTCTTGCCAAATTCCACTGCGAGCGGTAACCCGACGTAACCCAGTCCTACTACCGCGACGACCTGATCTGCTTTCATTATCAGCTTCCGATATCGAATAAAATTTTGCTAATATGCCAATATTTAATATAGCATGGGGACTAGGCTTGCCTCAACTGAGCACCTAGTTTGTGCGCCATCAACCACACGTGTTCAAAAACGATGTTGTATTCACGGCCGCACCTTCGTTGTTTTTTGGTCCTTGTCGCTCACCGACCTCATCTGATACATGACGCTATCGGTTGCAGCACACAGCAGAATGGCCATGCCGTTGCTATGACACTGCGCAATATAGCATTTTCTGCCCAACAAGTTCCGTAAGAAAATGAATCGTGCGCACTGCACACATTTGCAAGGCCGGACGGAAGATATTGTCGATCGTTTACAATCTTGGGCGACCTATCATCATCGCAAAACACCGATAGCCACCGCAGGAGCAGCGCTTGAACGACCTTACATTCTCCTACCTCGACAATGACGCATCCGGCAACGACGCGCTGGACGCTTTTGTGCGAGCCCATCCCGAAGGCAACGCCTACCAGTTGGCGGCATGGCGCCGCGCCGTCGCCGATGCCTACGGCTATGCGGGCCAGGTGCTGGTGGCCCGCCGCGACGGCGAGCTGGCCGGACTGCTGCCCTCCTGTGAAGTCGCCCGTCCCTTGTCCCGCCCGCGCTGGATTTCGTTGCCCTTCTGCGACCTGGGCGGACCGCTGGCGCTATCGCACGAGGTGAATGGGGCCCTGGCGGCCCGGATGCAGCGCGACCTCAAGCCGGCGCGTGCGGCCGGACTCGAACTGCGTTGCTCGGGCGTGGGAACAGAGGACGAAGCGACGCTCGAGGGACGCAAGGTGCGCATGGTGCTGAGCCTGCCGGAGAGTGCTGCGGCCCTGATGCAATCCTATCCACCGAAGCTGCGCAGCCAGGTGCGCAAGGCGGAAAAGAACGGCCTCACCTCGGCAGTAGAGACTGGGGTGGAGGCCGTCGGCGCGTTTTATGAGGTCTACAGCCGCAACATGCGCCGGCTCGGCAGCCCGCCGCACAGCCGCGCCTGGTTCGAAGCGCTCCAGCGCCACTACGGCGCCGGCGGCGACATGTTCATCGTGCTGGTGCGGCACGAGGACAAGGTCATTGGCGCCGGCTGGGTGCTGCTGTGCGGCGGGAATGCCGTCATTCCCTGGGCCTCGACCCTGGCCGACTACAATTCGCTCGCGCCGAACATGCTGCTGTACTGGGCCATCCAGTCGCAGCTGTGCGAGCGCGGCGTGCGCCAGTTCGATTTCGGCCGCTCGACCTTTGGCGAGGGCACCTATAAATTCAAGAAACAATGGGGCGCGCTGCCGGTGGCGCTCGACTGGCGCGAGTGGGATGCGCAAGGTGTCGAAGCACCTTCCGCACCGGCGGCGCAGGGCGGCGCCGCTTCGAACCTGCGTCCCCTGATCGAGAGCGCCTGGCAACGCCTGCCGCTGGCGGTGACGAACAGCCTGGGGCCGCGCCTGCGGCGTTACATTACGCTGTAGACAACGTGCAACACCTGATTTACATACTTGCACTTATATTAATATTTGTATCAGATACGCAACATCGCTAATACATTTTGCGAACAACAATATTTACGGCTATGCGGAGTGCCATCGTAAGACTTATCCTACGGCAATTCAGACTCTATTACGTTCTCTCGGCTATTCAGTTGATGCGCCCTCTCTAAATAAGCGGAGCAAATGAGACACGGAAAATCAACAACATGCCTGAAGTCTTATTTGCCTTGCGCTTACGCGATCATGGTCAGAACATTGCGCTCCTTAACGACGACGGCCAGCGGCTGACGTATGCGGCACTGGCCGACTTGGTCGATGCACAGGCGGCGAAGCTTACCGGGCCTGCGCGGCTGGTCATCGTCGAAGCGGACAACAGCGTCGCGTGTGTTGTTGCTTACTTGGCTTGCCTGCGGGCGCGCCATCCAGTGCTTCTCTGTGAACCGGGCTCGACTGTATCAGACCCCCGCACTGCGCTTACCTACGGCGCAGCGCAGGTATTCCGGCACGCGGCAGGGAACTGGCGCTTCGAGTCGCTCGATACTGTACTGCCGATCGACCCGCACCCGGACTTGTGCGTGCTCCTGTCGACCTCCGGCACCACCGGCAGTCCGAAGCTGGTACGCCTGTCGCGCGAAAATATCCAAAGCAACGCTACGTCGATCGCCCTTTACCTCGGCCTCGACAGCACCGAGCGCGCCATTACCAGCCTGCCCTTGTACTACTCGTATGGCATGTCGGTTCTTAATTCGCATCTGCACGCGGGCGCCGCCGTACTCCTCACTAACAAGTCGGCCGCCGACTCGGAATTCTGGACCTTCTTCGGCAACGAAGGGGCAACCAGCCTGTCGGGAGTCCCATTCACATTCGATTTACTCGAACGTATCGGCTTTCGTTCCCAACACTATCCTGCGCTGCGCTACCTGGCCCAGGCCGGCGGGCGCCTGCCGGCGGAACGGGTACGCTTGTACGCCGAATGGGCGCAGGCCTCGCGCCGACAGCTGTTTGTCATGTACGGGCAAACCGAAGCCAGCCCCCGTATGGCATATGTGCCCCCCGCGCAACTGCTCGACAACACCGATGCGATCGGTATCCCGGTGCCGGGAGGCAGTTTCGACCTGATCTGCGAAGATGGCTTGCCGGTGCAGGCGAGCGATGCTCCCGGCGAACTGGTGTATCGCGGCCCGAATGTCATGATGGGCTATGCCGAAACGGCCAGCGATCTGGCCAGGGACAAGGACACCTTCGCGCTGCGCACCGGCGACCTGGCCTGCCGTAAGGAAAATGGCTGTTATTACATCATCGGACGCAAGAGCCGGTTTTCGAAAATCGTTGGACTGCGTATCAGCCTTGATGAAGTCGAACGCTGGGTACACGACTGCGGCTTTAACGGCATTGTCAGCGGCGACGACCGCGTGATCGTTGTAGCCGTGACTGGGGCGGCAAACGACCTGAAGCAGCGCCTGGCGCAGCGTTTCGCCCTGCCGCCGTCGGCGTTAGCCGTGATCGCACTCGGGGCGATCCCGACGCTTCCCTCCGGGAAATTCGATTACCGGACAGTCTTGCAGCTCGGGCATGAAGTGGTTGACGCCCCCCAGCCGGGACCGGCATCGCTGCTCGCGGCCTATCGCGATGTCCTGGGGAATGCCGATGTGCGGCCGACTGACAGCTTCCTCGACCTCGGCGGAGACTCGATCAACCTCGTTGAAATCGCGCTGGTACTGGAAGCTTACCTTGGCGCGGTGCCGGACAACTGGGAAGCACATGCGATTGCATCGCTTGAGGCGCTCAAGGGCGGCGCAGCGGCGCAGAGCGCCGGTTCGGAAGCTGCTGACGCCAGTCCTGCCACGCGGCGCGGAGGCTTGTTGCAAGCCGGGTTGGTGGCACTTGTGCTACTGCTCGCCGTCGAATCGATGCTGCAAGCACGCTCCTACCTGAAAACTGGACGTAGCGCAATCAGTCTGGTTACCGGAGAAACGTCGGTCGTGATGAACGAGCGCTTCCAGGTCAAGACCTACCGCCCGAACATGAAGGATCCAAAGCCCGGGGACGACCTGGAATTCACCACTAACACACTGGGCTTTCGCAGCCCGGAAATTTCGCAGCTTCCGGCCCCGGACGAATTGCGCATTGCTGTCGTTGGCGCATCGACCGTGGCCGGTGCCTATGCGAAGACCAATGGCGCCACCTTTCCGCACCTGCTGGAAGAGCGCCTGCGGCATGCCATGCCTGGCCGGCGCGTCAACGTCATCAATGCGGGGGTCGAGGGCTACACGGTCAGGGAGATCGACAAGCTGGTCGAGCGCGCGATCATCCCGCTGCGCCCGAACGTGGTCGTGATCTATCCTGGCTTCAATGACATGGCGTATATCTGCAAGGCGACGAGCGGCAAGGCCAGCATTGCGTTGCAGCCGGTCCCCGCACCCAGACTGCCAAACTGGATCATGACGCGCGAAATCATCTCAAAGAACACTGTGCCCTTGCGTGATTCGCCGGTGCGTTCCAACAAGATTGACCCGAAGACAAACTTTCCCGTGTCTTATGGCCGGACCCTGGACCACATTGTTACCAGGCTCCAGGCCGCCGGTATCAAGCCGGTCCTGCTGACGGTCGCGCGCGCCTTCAGGCCGGGCGACGGCGAAGCGGGCAAGCGTCTGGCCACCACGGCCCTGTTCTACAACCATTGCCTGGACTATGCGGGCCTGAACCAAGCGGGAACTATGTTCAACCAGACAATCGCAACCGTGGCCAGGAGGAACCGGACTTTGCTGATCGACCTTGGCACAAAGATGCCCGGCGGACCCAAGCATTTCGTCGATGCCGCGCACTTTACGCGCACAGGAGAAGAAATTTCTGCCGAGATCATTTTCCATGAACTCGTCAACGATATGAACCTCGTCAAGCCTGGCGGCTTGATGGCTAGCGAATAAGGCCCGTAGTGGATATCACAGGTTTCAGCTATCTGGCCTTCTTTGGTACGGTATTGGTGTTGCACCGTCTACTGCAAGCAAGCCACGATGCCCAGAAATGGTTGTTGATTGCAGCAAGCTACTATTTTTACGCAACCATCGACTGGCGCTTTTGCGGCTTGCTAGCCGCGCTTACCACGATCAATCATGTCGCCGGGGCCGCTGTCGTCACGGCGGCCGATCGTGGCGCAGCACGCCGCGCCATCACCGGTGCCGTCGTCCTCAGCCTCAGCTTGCTGTGTTACTTCAAGTACCTGAATTTCTTCGGCTCCATGGTCAACTCGCTGATGGCTTGGCTCGGTACGGGAAGCCTGGTGCCCTTCGTGAACATACTGCTTCCGGTCGGGATTTCCTTCATGACCTTCCAGGCCATTACCTACCCTATTGACCTCTACCACCGTCGCCTCGACCAGCCGGCGAATGCGGTTGATTTCACCCTGTTCATGGCGTTCTTCCCGCGCCTGCTGTCGGGCCCGATCGTCACGGCTGCTTACTTCATGCCGCAGTTACGCCCGCTCTACCCGCAGGTGACGCGCGATCAGCGCTTCGCAGGCTTGTCGCTCATCATGCGGGGGGTCGTAAAAAAAGTCCTGATTGCCGATACGCTGGGCGTTTGCCTGGTCGAGCCGGCATTTGCGAATCCCGGCAGTTTCTCTTCCCCCTTCCTCTGGATGGCGCTATTCGGGTACAGCTTCCAGGTCTACCTTGACCTCTCCGGCTATACCGACATGGCACGCGGTGCGGCCACCATGCTCGGCTACCAGCTGCCAGTCAATTTTAACCGGCCCTATCTCGCCACCAGCATCGCCAACTTCTGGCAGCGCTGGCATATCACGATGTCCTCGTTCTTCCGCAACTACCTGTACGATCCGCTGTCGAAGTCCGGGTTCGCCCCAGTGGCCGTCAACCTGCTCATCGTTTTTGTCGCCATCGGCCTGTGGCATGGTGCCGGGTGGAACTTCGTGGTGTACGGCCTGATTCACGGCTCCATGGTAGCGTTCGGCCATTTCCGTGACGAGGCCCGGATCCGCAAAGGCGCTGCACCGGTCGTGTATCGCGGCCGCCAGCTGATGTTGCGCGTCGCTTTCATTTTTGTCGTTGTCGTGCTAACACGGCTGCTGTTTCGCAGCACCGACTTGGAAATGGTCAGGGTCTATATCGCCGGGCTTTTCCGCGCCACCGGTGGCAGCTTTCCGGTCTCTTTTGCCGGACTGCTAGCGCTAACAGCGGCCGCAGCGCTGCATTTCACACCGATACAGTGGCGCGACCGTTTCATGGCGTATGCGAATACGCGTCCAGCGTGGATGTTTGGCGCCGGTTTTGTGGTGATGCTGTACATGACAATCGCCATGACGCGCGGGCGTGGCGGGTTTATTTATTTCCAGTTTTAGAAAGAATGCTGCCCGGAACGCCAGAAAAACGCCTATACAAGCGTTTTTGCACAAATGCGGAAATAAGAAATACGAAAGAGGCGTAAAAATGGTGCGGCTGGCTGGGATCGAACCAGCGACCCTTGGCTTCGGAGGCCAATACTCTATCCACTGAGCTACAGCCGCACGGGGAAAACACGTCGAGTCATCTCGCAAGGAAATGCCTGAGCGATGAGAAGGATACATTCTTTCGCCCCCCCCGTCCATGGAAAGTGAAAGTTGCAAACGAGCCATGTGCCACCGAGCATCTTTTGAGACTATAATCGCCGATTGGCGGCCTTTGCAAAAAGTCATGCAGGAAGAACACACGCCGGGTAGCAGGTTTTTTTAATCGCATTAAGGAAATCATGAGCGACGCACACAATGAACAATCGTTTATCCGGACGCCCAAGCAACTGATCGGGGTGGTCGCAGGCTTCTTCCTGGTAATCGTTATCGGCATCATCCTGCTGGTCTCTTTCGTCACCAATGACAGGTTGGAGGGTGCCGGCACCAACAGCCTGGGACCGGAAGCGGTCGCACAACGCTTGCGCCCGGTAGCCGAAGAAGGCTTCATGCTGCGCGATGCAAATGCACCAAAGGTGCTACAAGCGGGCAATGCCGTGTATACCGCCGTCTGCGCCGCCTGCCACACCAGCGGCGCCGCCGGTGCACCGAAGACCGGTGTTGCCGGCGACTGGACCGCGCGCCTGGCGCAGGGTTACGACACGCTCGTCAAGCACGCCATCGAGGGCATCCGCGCGATGCCGGCCAAGGGCGGCAACCCCGACCTGGACAATGTGGAAGTCGAACGCGCTGTTGTGTATATGGCCAACCAGAGCGGCGCCACATTCAAGGAGCCGGCCGTCCCCGCTCCGGCTGCCGCGCCTGTCGCCGGCACCGAAGCGGCAGCCGCACCGGCGGCCGCGAATGCCGCTACCGCAGCGCCTGTCGCCGGGACCCCGGCCAGCGCCGCGCCGGCGGCTCCTGCTCCTGCCGCCGAAGCCGCCCCGGCCGTCGCCAGTGCCGACACCGGCAAGGCGCTCTACAACAGTGCCTGCATCGCCTGCCATGGTGCCGGGATCGCGGGCGCGCCGAAGCTGGCCGACAAAGCCAACTGGGCGCCACGCATCCAGCAAGGCAACCCGGTGCTGTACGAGCATGCGATCAAGGGTTTCCAGGGCAAGGCCGGCGTCATGCCGCCAAAAGGCGGCGCCAGCGCACCGGACGCCGACGTCAAGGCAGCGGTAGACTTCATGGTGGCTTCCGCGCGTTGAGGGATCTCACGAAACAGATGGACAAAACCGCCCGATAGGCGGTTTTTTTTATTTCGCAAAAAAGAAAAAAGGGCAACATAAATACACAATGTTTGATTTATAAACGAATAATATACGTAAAAAAATCGACAACGTTGTGTTGTATTTGGAAGAAATTCTGAAAAGCAACAATGATTTTGCTGTTAGCGAGTCTTGCTTTGGCGTAACCTTTAGAAATTCCAAGGGGCAATAATTTGTTCCCCTAAGTAACTTCTGAAGAAGCCGCCATGACTCTCCCACTCCAAAATTTTGCAATGCGAATCGCCGCAATCGCGGCATTCGGTAGCACGCTCGTGGCCTGCGGCGGCGGCGGTGGTTCCAGCGCGCCGGCCAGCGTGGCACCGACTTCGACGGCAACGCCAATGGCGCCTGCAGCGGCAGCCCCGGTCGCCCAGGCAGTCATCAACACGCCAGCCGATGCAGGCCCGGCCGCGACCGCGCCGCTGTCGGCAGCCGTTGCCGCGCCTGCGCAAGCCACTACCGCAGCGACGACGACCTCGTACAGCGTCTTTGGCATGGTTACCGATGTGCAGATCCAGAACACCAGCGCGACTGTCCAGGAGGCCCTGCCGGTCACCTTCGGCCAGGCGTTCGCCGTAAGTCACCTGATGCCGACCGATTCGCTGGTCGGCCGCTTTGACAATGGTAGCACGATCCCATTGCAGCTCGACGTCAAGGCAACCCACCCTGACGGCTCTGTGCGCCATGCCGTGGTGTCGGGCATCGCCCCGAACATGGGCCCGAACGAAACGCGCACGCTGTCGTTGATGAAATCGAACGCCCCCCATGCCACCGGAATGGGCCCGAAGACGCTCCTGATGAACGGTTTCAGCTCGTCCGTGCATGCCACCATCAACGGCGTGCGCTATAACGCCTCGGCCGATGACATCATCAAGATGGGCGGCGCTTACCAGACCTGGCTCTCGGGCGCAGTCGCCAACGAGTGGCACGTGTCGGCGCCGCTGACCACGGCCGACGGCGTGGCGCACCCCCACCTGACCGCGCGCTTTGCGATCCGCTGGTACGACGCAATCAAGAAAGCACGTGTCGACGTCACGGTCGAGAACGCCTGGGCCTACGAGCCGAACCCGCAGAACTTCACCTATGATGCCGAAGTCATGGTGCGCGGCGCTGTCGTCTACGCGAAGCCGGGCCTGACCCAATACCACCATACCCGCTGGCGCAAGATGTTCTGGTGGGGCGGCGACGCCTCGCAGGCCTACGTCAAGCACAACACGGGCTACCTGATCGCTAGCCGCGCGCTGCCAAACTATGACCAGAGTGTGGTCATACCGGAGACCACCCTGGCCGGCCTGAAGGCGTCCTGGAGCGGGACCAAGATTGAACCAATGGGCGTCGGCCTGGCCAATCCTTACATGCCGAGCACCGGTGGGCGCAACGAGATTGGACTGCTGCCAGGCTGGGCTGCGACCTACCTGCTGTCGATGGACGCGCGCGCCAAGGACATTACACTCGCCAGCGGGGACCTGGCCGGTAGCTGGTCGTCGCATTATCGCGACAAGAATACCGATCGCCCGGTCAGCTTGTTGGACTATCCATATATGACCATTGTTGGCATCGCGACCGATACGCGCAATCCTGCCACCAAGCTGCAGGAGGCGTTCCCGAAGTGCGCCGTCGGCGCCAGCTGCAGCACGCCTAACAGCCATGACACGTCACATCAACCAGGATTTGCCTATCTTCCCTACCTTGTGACCGGCGATTTTTATTATTTGGAAGAACTGCAATTCTGGGCCATGTACGATGTATTCGCCTCGAATCCAGGCTACCGCAAGAATATTCAAGGACTGCTGGAACCGGAACAGGTACGAGGCCAGGCCTGGAGCATGCGCACCCTGGCGCAGGCAACCTATATCACGCCGGACAGCGATCGCCTGAAGTCGCATTTCGCCGGCATTCTGACGAACAACCTTGATTGGTATAACAAGGAATACACCGATAACGCCGCTGCAAACGTCTTCAGCGTGATTGCCACCAAGAGTGCGGTGATTTACGACAACAAGCGTGGCATCGCACCTTGGCAGGACGATTTCTTTACTGCGGCCATTGGTCACGCGGCCGAGCTCGGCTTCACCGGCGCACAGAAATTGCTGGCATGGAAAGCCAAGGCGCCCGTGATTCGGATGACCGATCCGGGCAACTGCTGGATCGATGGCGCGCTGTACTCCATGAACATCCGTGACTCGGCAACCAGCCCATTCTACACAAGCATGGCGCAAGCCTCGGCAGCGAGCCAGACAACAACCTTCCAGTCGCTCGAATGTGGAAGTGCTGCGATGGCAAGCTTCCTCAAGCTGAAGGTAGGGGAAATGACCGGCTATTCGTCGAGCATTGCCGGTTATCCGTCGAACATGCAGCCAGCCTTGGCGTATGCGGTCGATGCCCAGCTGCCGAACGGTGCCGCAGCATGGACAAAGTTCATGGGCCGCAGCGTCAAGCCGAACTACGGCACCAGCCCGCAGTTCGCGATCGTGCCCCGCTAAGCAAGCGCATCGAAGGTGCCATAAGGAAACCCCAGCTGCCGCAAGGCCGCTGGGGTTTTTTCTATGGCTGTGCTGCTCGACGAGCGCGCCGAGCGAGAATAAAAAACACCGCCGGCGCGAGCCAGGCGGTGTTTTTGAAGGAAAGACGAAACCGTGCTTACCAGATGATCACGCGGTCTTTCGGCGCCAGGTACATCTTGTCGCCCTCTTTGACCTTGAAGGTCTCGTAGAAGCCCGGCTGGTTCATCAGGGTGCCGTTGGCGCGGTACTGGCCCGGCGAGTGCGGGTCGGTCTTGACCTGGGCGATCCGGGCCGGCTCGCGCATCTTTTCGCGCCAGACTTGCGCCCAGCCCATGTACAGGCGCTGCTCGCCGGTGAGGCCGTCGATAACCGGCGCCTTTTTCCCCTTCAGCGAGATTTTATAGGCTTTCGCTGCGATGGCCAGACCCGAGTTGTCGGCGATGTTTTCGCCGAGCGTCAGTTCGCCGTTCACGTTATAGCCTGGCAGCGGGCTGTAGCCGTTGTACTGCTTGACCAGCATCGTGGCCTTGGCCTTGAAGTTCTTGTGGTCGGCTGCAGTCCACCAGTCGCGCAGGTTGCCGTTGCCGTCGTACTGGGCGCCCTGGTCGTCGAAGCCATGGCTGATTTCGTGGCCGATCACGGCGCCGATACCGCCGTAGTTGACTGCGTCATCGGCATTCGCGTCGAAGAACGGTGGCTGCAGGATCGCCGCCGGGAACACGATCTCGTTCATCTCCGGGTTGTAATAGGCATTGATCGTCTGCGGCGTCATGCCCCATTCTTCACGGTCGATCGGTTTGCCCAGCTTGTTCAACTCGCGCTCGGCTTCGACCACGCGCGAACGCATCACGTTGCCGACCAGGTCGTCACGCTTGACGCTCAGGGCCGAATAATCCTTCCACTTGTTCGGGTAACCGATCTTCGGGGTGAACTTGGCCAGTTTCGCCTGCGCTTCCTTCTTGGTCGCCGGGCTCATCCAGTCGAGCTTGTCGATGCTCTGTTTATAAGCCGCCAGCAGGTTCGCCACCAGCTTCTCCATGCGCGCCTTGTGCTCCGGCGGGAAGTACTCGGCCACGTACAGCTTGCCCACCGACTCGCCCTGCGCACGCTCGACCGCGCCGACGCCACGCTTCCAGCGCGGTTCCATCTGCGTCACGCCCGACAGGGTCTTGCCGTAGAAGTCGAAGCGCTCGTCGACGAAGTTTTTGGAGAGGAAGCTGCCGTAGGATTCGATCAGGTGCAGCGACAGGTAAGCCTTCCAGGTATCGAGCGAGGTCTTGTTCGACAGCTCGGCGAAGCCCTTCAGATAGGTCGGCTGGCTGACGATCACGTAATCGGCCTTGCCGGCGATGCCGGTGGCCTGCAGCCAGCTGTTCCAGTCGTAGTTCGGCGCCACCTTGGCCATGTCGGCCAGGTTGACCTTGTTATACGCCTTCACCGGGTCGCGCAGTTCGACCTTGGTCCACTGGATCCGGGCGATGTCGGTCTCGAAGTCGACGATGGCTTTCGCGTTGGCGGCAGCGTTCTTGTCGCCGGCGAGAAGCAGCATCTTCTCGGCGTGCTGCTGGTACTTGGCGCGGGTCTCGGCCAGCTTCTTGTCGTCTGCCTTCAGGTAATAATCGCGGTCGGGCATGCCCAGGCCGCCCTGCATGATGTCGGCGACGTACTTGGTCGAATCCTTGTTGTCCTGGTGGATGGCGAAGTCGAACGGCACGCCGACGCCGATCTTGCCCAGGCGCGCCAGCATGGCCGGCAGCTCGGACTTGTCCTTGAGCGCCGCGATTCTATCCAGTTCGCCCTTCAGCGGCGTCACGCCCAGCTGTTCCAGGCGCGCCTCGTCCATGAAGCTGGCGTAGAAGTCGCCGATGCGCTGGGCATCGGTGGCCGCCGCCGGGTTGCTGGCGGCGGACTTTTCGATGATGCCGCGCAGGCGCGGCAAGGTGTTGTCGCGCAGCTGCATGAACGAACCCCAGCTCGCCTTGTCAGCCGGGATTTCGGTGTTCTTGAGCCACTTGCCGTTCAGGTATTCAAAAAAGTCGTCCTGCGGACGCACGCTTTGTTCGATGTATTCGGTGGCGATACCGGACGACAGGACCGGAGCCTTGGCGCTTTTCGGGGTAGTCGCGCCTGCCGCGGTGCCCGCCGCAGGTGCGGCATTGGCAACGCTGGCGACCAGCGCGAGCGTCAATGCGCTCAGCAGATGTTGTTTCATGTGTCTCTCTTTTTTATCGTGGTGATGGATGGTGACCAGTCTTCCGGCTCGGCGCTCGTGGCGCCGAACCGGGCACCGGCGGGGCATATGCATGCCATGCATACGGGTCGTTTGCAGCATGTTTTTGCCCGGCCGATCAACGACTTTACCAGATCGTGACGCGATCTTTCGGCGCCAAATACATTTTGTCGCCTTCCTTCACGCCGAACGCTTCGTAGAAGGCCGGGTGGTTCATCACCGTGCCGTTGGCGCGGAACTGGCCCGGCGAGTGCGGGTCGGTTTTCACTTGCACGATTTGCTGCGCTTCGCGCATTTTGCTGCGCCACACCTGGCCGAAGCCCATGAAGAAGCGCTGGTCGCCGGTGAGGCCGTCGATCACCGGGGCCGGCTGGCCTTTCAAGGAGATCTTGTAGGCTTTATAGGCAATCGCGAGACCGGAGTTGTCGCCGATGTTTTCGCCCAGGGTCAGTTCGCCGTTGACGTTGTAGCCAGGGATCGGGCTATACGCGTTGTACTGTTTCACCAGCATGTCGGCACGTTTCTGGAAGGCCGCGCGGTCTTCTTTCGTCCACCAGTCGCGCAGGTTGCCGTCGCCATCGGACTGGCTGCCCTTGTCGTCGAAACCGTGGCCGATTTCGTGGCCGATCACGGCGCCGATCGCGCCATAGTTCACCGCGTCGTCGGCGCGCATGTCGAAGAACGGCGGCTGCAGGATCGAGGCCGGGAACACGATCTCGTTCATCGAGCTGCTGTAGTAGGCGTTCACCGTCTGCGGCGTCATGCCCCACTCTTCGCGGTCGATTGCTTGTCCCAGTTTCGTGATGTTGCGGTTGTAGCCGAATTCGGCCGCGCGCTTCACATTCCCCACCAGGTCATCCTTGCGGATGGTCAGCTTCGCATAATCGCGCCACTTATTCGGGTAGCCGACCTTCGGCGTGAATTTCGCCAGTTTTGCTTGTGCTTCCTTCTTGGTCGCCGGGGTCATCCAGTCGAGCGTGTCGATGCTTTGCGCGTAGGCGGCGGTGACGTTTTTGACCAGTTCTTCCATGCGCGCCTTGCGCTCGGCCGGGAAGTATTTGCCGACGTACTGGCGGCCCAGGGCTTCGCCCAGCGCGCCTTCGACGGTCGACACGCCGATCTTCCAGCGTGGACGGTTCTCCAGCGCGCCGGTGAGCGCCGTGCCGTAGAAGGCGAAGTTGGCGTCCACAAAAGGCTTCGACAGGTAGGGCGAGTATTCGCGCAGCAGCTGCCATTCAAAATACGATTTTAACGTTGCCAGGTCGGTGTCGGCGACGACCTTGTTCAAGCCCGTCAGGTAGCTTGGCTGGGCCACGATGATGTAATCGAGCTTGTTGCCGACGCCGGCCGCTGCCAGGGCCGCGCTCCAGTCGTAGCCCGGGGTCAGCGCGGCAAGTTCGGTCACGCTCATCTTGTTGTAGCGTTTCACCGGGTCGCGGTTCTCGACCTTGGTCCACTGCACCTTGGCCAGTTCGGTCTCGAAGTCGACGATCGCCTTGGCTTGTGCGGCGGCGTTCTTTTCGCCCGCCAGACCCAGCACCTTCGCCACATGCGCTTCGTACTTGGTACGGGCCTCCAGCATGCGCTTGTCGTCGAGTTTCAGGTAGTAGTCGCGGTCCGGCATGCCGAGGCCGCCCTGGCCGATGTAGGTGGCGTACTTGGTCGAGGCGCGCGCATCCTGGCCGACACGGATGCCGTAGGGCGTGGCGACACCGATTTTCGACAGGTGGGCGATCAGGCTTGGGATGCCCTTCTTGTCCTTCAGGGTGCGGATGCGCTGCAGTTCGCCAGCCAGCGGCCTGGTGCCGAGCTCTTCCACGCGCGCTTCATCCATGAAGCTGGCGTACAGGTCGCCGATCTTCTGGACGTCGGTGCCGGCCTTCTTGTTCGGGTCCTTCTGGGCCGCCTCGATGATGCCGAGCAGTTGCGGCTGGGTGTCGTCGCGCAGTTTGAGGAAGGTGCCCCAGCTCGACTTGTCGGCCGGGATGTCGGTCGTTTTCAGCCACTTGCCATTCAGGTAAGTAAAGAAATCGTCCTGCGGGCGCACCGAGGTGTCGATGTACTGGGTGTCGATCCCCGAAATCGGGGCGCTTGATGCCGTTCCCGCGGCGACTGCAGCCGCCGGCGCGGTGTTGGACTTGGTGGCGTCGCCGGCGTGGGCGAAGGTGGCCAGCACGGACAGAATCAGGGTGCTCAAAAGGGTACGTTTCAAGGAAGTCCTCGTATGCCGATAGAAAACGCGCACCGGGCGAGGCAGCCATGCCCATGTGCACCAACAGGATTGTTACCGGAAGAATGCCCGATCCAGACCCATCCGTCGAGAGGAAGTGTGGCAAAAATGATGTCGTCCGGCGGCGCGGGTGGCCTGGCAAGCAGGCAAAAAAATGCCCACGGAGGGGGCCATGGGCGAAACCACTTTGGGGTGGAGAGAGAAAAACCGAATTGACTATAGAAGTGGCCCGGAGCCGGCGTGCCCACTCTTACAATTACTTACCTGGCGCACAAGCGGTTTTACACGTGGGCGCGCGGCGCGGCACGCCGCGCGCAGGTTTGCGCGGGCGCACACCGGGCCGGGCGCGATTCGGGTTTATACTGGGGGCGCGCTATCTCATGCGTGCCAGGGCGCCTGTTCGCCGTCACCACCAACAGCTATGGCCTCCACTCTCAAAAATACCGGCTTGATCATCGCCGGCGTCGCCGCTGGCGCCGCCGTCACGATGCAGTTCTCCGCGCTCGCCTATAAACCGGTCGAGCCGAGCATGCCGCTCGACCAGCTGCAGCAACTGGCGAAGGTGGTGGAGGTGATCCGATCCGATTACGTCGAGCCGGTCGAGGGCGGTAAACTGCTGACCGACGCCATCTCCGGCATGGTCGATGCGCTCGACCCGCATTCGGCCTACCTCGACCCGGCCGCCTTCCGCGAGCTGCGCGAAGGCACCGAAGGCAAGTTCGTGGGCCTGGGAATCGAGATCGGCGAGAGCGACGACGGTTATGTCGAAATCGTCACGCCGATGGAAGACTCGCCGGCCGAACGCGCCGGCATCCTGGCGGGCGACCTGATCACCCGCATCGACGGCCTTGATGTACGCGGCCTGGGCCTGGAAGAAGCGGTCAAGCACATGCGCGGCATGCCCGGCACCCGCGTCACGCTCACCATCGCGCGCCAGAACACGCCGCAACCGCTGGTGCTCACCGTCGAGCGCCAGGAAATCGTGCAGAAAAGCGTCAGGGCGAACATCGTCGAACCGGGCTACGGCTGGCTGCGCATCGCCCAGTTCCAGGAACCGACGCTCGACGACATGGCCGAAAAACTGGCCGAGCTGGCGCGCAAGGAGCCGCACCTGAAGGGACTCGTGCTGGACTTGCGCAACGATCCGGGCGGCTTGCTGCAAGGAGCGATCGGCGTCTCCGCCGCCTTCCTGCCCGAAGGCGCGGAAATCGTTTCCACGAATGGCCAGCTGCCCGAATCGCGCCAGCGTTTTTATGGGCGTCCCGAACACTACATGCTCAGGAGCGGACGCGACCCGCTGTCGATCGTGCCTGCCGCCTTTAAAACGCTGCCGCTGGTAGTGCTGGTCAATACCGGCTCGGCCTCGGCCTCCGAAATCGTGGCCGGCGCCCTGCAAGACCATAAACGCGCGGCGATCGTCGGCACCCCGACTTTTGGCAAGGGATCGGTACAGACGATCCGTCCGATCGGGCGCGACGCCGCCGTGAAACTCACCACGGCGCGCTATTTCACGCCCAACGGACGCTCGATCCAGGCACGCGGCATCGTGCCCGATTTCGCGGTCGACGAAAACGCCGAGAACGATGGCCTGAACGCGCTGCGCCTGCGCGAAGCCGACTTGCAACACCATTTATCCGGCGACGGCGCCGAGGAAAAAACGCGCCCGGACGATATCGAAGAGCAGATGGCCCTGCTCGACGCAGCGCGCGACCGCAAGCCGCTGGCCTACGGCAGCGCCGCCGACTTCCAGCTGGCGCAGGCGGTAAAACACCTGAAAGGCGAGCCGATGCAGCTATCGAAGCGGTCAGCGCCCCCTGCCCTGGCGCGCCACCAGGCCCCGAAATAGCGTCCGTGATAGTCGCCTCGACAATTCCCAGGCCCGGGTTGATTGTGTAGAATCGCCGTCATTCACCGGGGAATCCCCCGTTATCTCCTTTGAAAGTCTCATCATGAAACCTGTCGTCATCAGCGGCACCGGCCTGTTTACGCCCCCGTATTCCATCTCGAACGACGAGCTGGTGACGGCGTTTAATGCGTACGTCGAACTGCACAACGCCGAACACGCCGACGCGATCGCCGCCGGCGAGGTGACCCCACTGGAAGCCTCGAGCAGCGGCTTCATCGAAAAAGCGTCCGGCATCAAGTCGCGCTATGTAATGGAAAAGGAGGGCATCCTCGACCCGAGCCACATGACCTCGCGCATCCCTGAACGCGGCGACGACGAACTGTCGCTGCAGGCGCAGATGTGCGTCGCCGCCGCGCGCGACGCGCTGGCCCGTGCCGGCCGCGTCCCTGCCGACATCGACATGGTGCTGGTCGCCGCCTCGAACATGCAGCGCGCCTACCCGGCGATGGCGGTCGAAGTGCAGGACGCGCTCGGCATCGAAGGCTACGGCTTTGACATGAATGTGGCCTGTTCGTCCGCCACCTTCGGCATCCAGACCGCGATGGCGGCGGTGCAAACCGGCCAGGCGCGCGCCGTGCTGGTCCTGAATCCGGAAATCACCAGCGGTCATTTGAATTTCCGCGACCGCGACAGCCATTTCATTTTCGGCGACGCCTGCACCGCGCTGATCATCGAAGCGGCCGATACGGCCGTGGGCGAACACCAGTTCGAGATCCTCGAATCGAAGCTGAAGACGAAATTCTCGAACAACATCCGCAACAACTTCGGCTTCATGAACCGCTTCGACGAAGCGGGCGCCGGCAAGGCCGACAAATTGTTCCGCCAGCAGGGCCGCAAGGTGTTCAAGGAAGTGTGCCCGATGGCCGCCGAGATGATCCGCGAGACGGTGGAAGCGGCTGGCCTGCAGATCCCGCAGGTGTCGCGCTACTGGCTGCACCAGGCGAACCTGAACATGAATTTGCTGATCGCCCGCACCCTGCTCGGGCGCGATGCCGAGCCGAACGAAGCGCCGGTGATTCTCGATAGCTACGCGAATACCTCGTCGGCGGGGTCGATCATTGCGTTTCACATCCATCAGGACGATTTGCCGGTCGGTGCGAACGGCGTGATCTGCTCGTTCGGGGCGGGGTATTCGATCGGCTGCGTGGTGGTGCGCAAGAAGTAAAGTCCGTATTATTCAAGCGTTGTAGCGCGTGGAGTCAGGACTCCACGCGCTACGGCATTCGATCCGAGCCAAACGCCACCTATAAACGCGCTGCCAATTCCGCGCCTTCCCGAATCGCCCGCTTCGCATCGAGCTCCGCCGCCAGCACCGCCCCACCAATCTTGTGGAACGACGTCGTCGACGACACTTCCCCCGCCGTCAGCTCGTCCAGGCTCTCCTGCCCCGCGCAGATGACGACATTGTCCACTTCCAGCAGCCGCTGCTCGCCCCCGACCGTGATATGCAAGCCTGCATCATCGATGCGGTCGTACTGCACCCCCGCCAGCATCTGCACGCCGCCGCGCGTCAAGGCCGCACGGTGCACCCAGCCCGAGGTTTTACCGAGCCCGGCCCCCGGCCGCGTGCTCTTCCTTTGCAGCAGGTACAACTGGCGGTACGGATGCGCCGGCACGGGTTTGACCAGGCCGCCCTCCACGGTGGCATCGAGGTCGACGCCCCACGCCCCGGTCCAGGTTGAAATCGGCTGCGGCAAGGGGTGCATCGGGTCGTGCAGCAGGAATTCGCCGGTATCGAAACCGATGCCGCCGGCGCCGATGATCGCCACGCGTTTGCCGACCGGCGCCTTGTCGCGCAAGACCTGCAAATACGACAGCACCTTCGGATGTTCGATACCGGGAATGGCCGGCATGCGCATGCGCACTCCGGTGGCGACGATGACGTCGTCAAAACCGGCAGCCAATAATTCATCGCGCGTCACGCGGCGGTTCAGTTGCACGTTGACGCCCGTCGTTTCCAGCTTGCGCGTGAAATAGCGCACCGTCTCGGTAAATTCTTCCTTGCCCGGGATCTGCATGGCGACATTGAACTGGCCGCCGACCCCGTTCGATGCTTCGAACAGCGTCACCGCGTGGCCCCGCTCGGCGGCAACGGTTGCCGCCGACAGCCCGGCCGGTCCGGCGCCGACCACGGCGATTTTGCGCGGCTTGTGCGTCTTTGTGTAGACCAGCTCGGTCTCGTGGCAGGCGCGCGGGTTGACCAGGCAGCTGGCGCGTTTGTTCGCGAAGGTGTGATCCAGACAGGCCTGGTTGCAGCCGATACAGGTGTTGATCTCGTCGACCCTGCCGCCCGCCGCTTTCGCCACAAAGGCGGCATCGGCCAGGAAGGGACGCGCCATCGACACCATGTCGGCGTCGCCGCGCGCCAGCACGTCTTCCGCTTCGCGCGGCATGTTGATGCGGTTCGAGGCGACCACGGGAATAGTCACTTCGCGGCGCAGACGCCCGGCGACGCTGGCAAAGGCCGCGCGCGGCACCGAGGTGACAATCGTCGGCACCCGCGCTTCGTGCCAGCCATAGCCCGTGTTCAGGATGGTGACGCCGGCTCCCTCCAAGGCTTTCGCCACCGTGATGACTTCTTCCCAGGTGTTGCCGCCTTCGACCAGGTCCAGCACCGAATGGCGATACATCAGGATGAAGCTGGGCCCGACGGCTTGCCGGATTCGGCGCACCACCTCGATCGCCAGGCGCATCCGGTTCTCGATCGGGCCGCCCCAGCGGTCGGTACGGCGATTCACGCGCGCGCACAGGAACTGGTTCAGCAGATAACCCTCGCTGCCCATCACCTCGACGCCGTCGTAGCCGGCCAGTTTCGCCAGTTTTGCGCAGCGCACGTAGGCGCGGATGGTCGATTCGATCCCGCGCTCGGTCAGTTCGCGCGGCTTGAATCTTGAAATGGGCGATTTCACGGCGGAGGCCGAAACGACGAAGGGTTGATAGCCGTAGCGGCCCGCGTGCAGGATTTGCATCAGGATCTTGCCGCCCTCTTCATGCACCGCGCGCGTGACGCGGCGGTGATTGACGACGTCGCCGATAAAATTCAGGGTGCCGCCCAGCGGCAGCAGCCAGCCTTGCCGGTTCGGGGAAATGCCGCCGGTGACGATCAGCCCAACGCCGCCGGCCGCACGCTCGCGGTAGAAAGCGGCCAGTTTGCCGTAATGATAAAAGCGGTCTTCAAGCCCGGTGTGCATCGAGCCCATGATCACGCGGTTCTTCAGCGTCGTGAAACCCAGGTCGAGCGGGGCGAGGAGATGGGGATAGGCGGTGTTTGTCATCCCGGCATTAAACCGGGAATTCGTGGAGTCAGGGTTCTAAACGTGGGCCATCACACCAGATGACTCTCCGGCGCGCGCAACTCCGCAAACTGCTCGATGCTGCCGATGTTTACCGTCACCGGATTCAGGCTGGCATTCGACGACAGCGAGCGCCAGGCGAATTTCCATTCCTGTTCCTGCGCCTGGGCGCCGCTCTTGGTGAACGCCGCGCCCAGCGGCGAGCGGCTGCCGTATTCGACGGCGCCGTCGATGCCGGCCCAGTTCGGCAGCGCGCGCTGCACCGCGCGGTGCAGGCGTTCGCCGAATTCCTCGCTGTTGTGGATGACGAGGCAGCAGTCGGCCGGTCCCAGCACCCCGAACAGGGCTTTGTTCCAGGCCTGCGAGAACGACAGGGTCAGGAAACCGCCGGCGGGCAGCAGGCGGAACTGGCCAGCTTTCAATGCCTGCTCGAGCTCGTCGCGCATGCCATAGCGGTGCAGGGTGGGTGGGCGCTGGTAGTCGTGCATGTGATACTCGATTCGATATAAAAAAAGGTGCGGAATTATGTGCGGCGCTCGCCCGTCGCCAGGCTGACGTCGTGGCGCATGCGCATGAAGCGCGACGAGATGAAGATCTCGCGCAGGAAAAAGACGAAGCTGAAGATCAGGCCGAACATCGCCAGCACGAAGGAGGCGGCGATGTACTGGTCGAGCTTGATGTTCGCGCTGTCGCCCAGGAACAGCATCGCAATCACGAGGCAGACCAGGAAACCGCAGGCGGTGCTCGAGGTGATCGCGTAGTTGATCAGGTGCGAACGGGTGTACAGCGTTTCCAGTTCTTCGGTGTATTCGTCGTTCGGGCCGATGCGCAGGCGGTCTTCCAGCACGCGGGTGCGGTCGATAATGCGCGCCAGCCGGTTGGTCAGCACCGTCAGCTTGGTCGCCACGCCCGTCAGCAGGAAGACGGGGGCGATCGCCAGCTGGATCATGTGGCCGATGTCGCTAATCTGGATATTCATGGAAACACATTGGTTGGCGTTGGCTATCTGTCAGGCGTAGTGTAGCAGCCGCGTACGGGCTCATTGACGCCAGTCTGGCTCAATCGAAGCGTCCATGGCGCTTGAACCCTTCGGTTGCCGCGACCAGCGCACGGGCGATGCCCAGCTCCAGCGCGCCGTGGCCGGCGTCCGGGATCATGCGCATGGTGGAACCCGGCCAGGCGGCGTGCAGGCGGTGCGCCGACAGCGGCGGGCAGATCACGTCGTAGCGGCCCTGCACGATCACGGCCGGCAGGTGAGCGATACGGCCAATGTCGCGCACCAGCTGGTCTTCTTCAAGAAAAGCGCCGTTGGCCATGTAGTGCGCCTCCAGCCTTCCGACACCCAGGTCGAGCGTGTCGGACGCCTGCTCTTCTTCCTGCGGCAGCAGGAACACCCTCCTGCCTTCGAAACGGCTCCAGGCGCGCGCCGCCGGCCAGTACAGGGCCGGATCGTCGCACAGCAGGCGCCGCGCATACGCTCCCAGCAAGTCGGCCCGTTCGTCGAGCGGGATCGGCGCGATGAACTCTTCGTACAGCTCCGGATAAAACCATTGCACGCCATGCAGGAACCACTCGACTTCGGCTTTGGTACAGAGAAAAATGCCGCGCAAGACAAACCCGAGGCAGCGCTCGGGGTGCAGCTGGCCATAGGCCAGCGCCAGGGTCGAGCCCCAGGAGCCGCCGAACACCAGCCAGCGCGCAATGCCGAACATGATGCGCAGGCGTTCGATGTCCTCGATCAGCAATTGCGTCGTGTTGCTGCGCCACTCGCCCAGCGGGGTCGATTTGCCGGCGCCGCGCTGGTCGAACAGGATCACGCGGTAGGCGTGCGGATCGAAAAAGCGCCGGTGCTGGGGAGACAGGCCCGCGCCCGGACCGCCGTGCAGGAACAGCACCGGGATGCCGTTCGGGTTGCCCACCTCTTCCCAATACAGGGTGTGCAGGTCGTCGAGCGCCAGCTTGCCGTGGCGGGTCGGTTGGATCGGCGGAAACAGCGACGGCGGGGTGGCGGGCATGGCGGCTCTCTCGAAGGTCGAGCACCGATTGTAGCCTACGGTCGTGTCCTTTCAGAAGAAGGTATTGTAGGCGCCGCGCACGTGGTAATCGTCGTCCACGCCCAGCAGCAGCGGCCACTTGTCGAAGGTGGTGCATGGGTGGGAGATACCGCAGCCGACCAGGTCGCCGACCGCCAGTTCGCTGCACAAGGGATGGCCTTCGGGCAGGTGCAGGTAGGCGTGCTGGTCGTTCAGCTTGACAATGCTGCACGCTGGCGGCAGCGCGTGCGGCGTGCCGGGACCGGGACCGGGACGGTGGTACAGCAGCGGAATCGGCAGGTCGGCGTCGTACGAGGCGTCGCGCTTGCCCATGGTGAGAATTGCCAGCGTCGGTTCCGGGCGCGACTGCACCATCGACCATACCTCCAATGCCGGGCGCAAGCCATCGTGCTGCCCTTCGCGCGCGTTCAGTTCGCCGATCATGCGCTCATAGGTGCCGTGGTCGCTCGTCAGGTAGCAGCCGCTGCGCAGCACTGCGCGCACGGGCCGCGACAGGCCGGACACGGCGCCGACAGCGCGCGCAACGAGATCGAAGTAGGAAGAACCGCCAGCCGACAACAGGATTTCGGCGCCAATGAACAAACCTTCTTCGTCGGCAGTGCGTACCAGTCCGGCCAGTTGCGCGAGGAAGGCATCGACCGCCGCCAGGTCGGCATGGCGGTCCTCGGTGACCAACAAGCCTTCATAGCCCTCGAAGCCGGCCAGTTGCAAGCCCGGCGCGCCGGCGATGGCACGCGCCACGGTAATGGCCGCCTCAGGCGTGCGGCAACCGGCGCGTTTTCCCGCCAGTCCCAGTTCGACCAGCACCGGCAGCGGGTGCGCCAAGGGCTGCAGCGCCACCGCCTCGGCCAGGCGCGCGACCCCGGCCAGCGAATCGGCCAGCACGATGCACTCGAAACCCGGGTCGCCGTGCAGCAGCGCCAGGACCGCCCGGATGTCGCTCGGCGCTACCAGCTGGTTCGCCAGCAGCACGCGGCGCACGCCAAAACGGTGCGCCACCTGGATTTGCGTGGCGTTTGCCAGCGTGATGCCCCAGGCGCCGTTGGCCAGCTGGGCGCCGAACAGTTGCGGGCTCATCGTCGTCTTGCCGTGCGGCGCCAGCGTGACCTGGTAACGCTCGCAAAAGCGCCGCATCCAGTCGAGGTTGTGGCGCAGGGCGGCCGTTTTCAGGACCGCCACCGGGAAGCTGGTATCGGCATGTAAAACATTCCACCCCTGCACCCCGATCGCGCCCTGGCGCAGCGGCTGCGTGATCGGCAAGCCTTTGACGCCGGGGTGCAGCAGCTGTTCGTCAAGCGCGGCCAGGACCAGGCCGTCGTAAGGGAGGGTATGCATGCGATGGTCCTTATTCGGCAGGGTGGTCCGGGGAGCCTGCGTGCTGGCGCAGGCGCGCCAGCAAGTCCTTGCGCAGTTCGGTGTGCGAAGGCGTCAGTCCGTATTCGTCGGGCGTATAGGTGATGCCCGGCAGGATGCCGTCGGCCTCGAGCTGGGGCAGCAATTCATCGAACAATTCCTGCAAGCCGAACTCCTGCGGTTCATAGCCTTCCCATTCGAGTACGGCGCATTGCCGCGCCAGGTCACGCGTTGGCCACAAGGGAAACACGAGGGCGCCCTCGTCGGTCTTGCCGATGGCCCAACCATCGTTGACCAGGCCCCATACCTGGCCGGTATCGGCCACACGGCGGATGAAGTGGTCGTAGCGCAGCGCCTTCGGCAAGGCGAGCACGTCTGCTTGGGAATCGGTCGTCATGGAAGTAGTGAACGTGAAAGTGGCTTCTTCAGACAGGATACAAAAAAAGCGGCGGACGGGCTGCGCGGGTGCGTGTGCGGAAATCCAGGCAATAAAAAAGCACTGCCGCGGCAGTGCTTTCGGGTTATTACGGTGTCGATTACGACATGTGCTGGCCGCCGTTGATCGCAATGTTGGCGCCGGTCACAAACGCCGCTTCGTCCGACGACAAATAGGCGACCAGGCCGGCGACTTCGTCCGGTTTACCGAGGCGGCCCATCGGGATTTGCGGAATGATCTTGCTTTCCAACACCTCACTCGGGATCTCCATCACCATCTTGGTGCCGATATAGCCTGGCGAGATGGTGTTCACGGTCACGCCCTTGCGCGCCACTTCCAGCGCCAGCGCCTTGGTGAAGCCGTGCATGCCGGCTTTCGCGGCCGAATAGTTGGTCTGGCCGAAAGCGCCCTTCTGGCCGTTGACCGACGAGATGTTGATGATGCGGCCCCAGCCACGTTCGACCATGCCGTCGCAGACCGGTTTCGTCATGTTGAACACGGAATCGAGGTTGGTCTTGATGACCGCGTCCCAATTGACCTTGTCCATCTTTTTGAACGTCATGTCGCGCGTGATGCCGGCGTTATTCACCAGCACGTCGACCGGACCGACTTCCTGCTGGACCTGGGCCACGCAGGCCTGGGCCGAATCGTAGTCGGACACATCGCAGGGAAAGGCCTTGAAATGAAAGCCCTGGTCGCGCATCGAGGCCAGCCAGCTTTCGGCCTTGGTGCTGCCCGGCGAGTGGGTCGTGACGACCGTGTATCCGAGTGCGGCCAGCTTGATGCAGACCGCTTCGCCCAGACCGCCCATACCGCCCGTTACCAATGCTACTCGTGCCATTTGTCTTCTCCAGTATTTTTATGTTCGTCAGTTAAGGGAGCCGCGATCACGCCGCCCCCTCACGTACTACCAGCTTGTCAGTCGCGTTCGACTGCCAGCGCCACGCCCATCCCGCCGCCGATGCACAGGCTGGCCAGGCCACGCTTGGCATCGCGCCGGATCATTTCGTGCAGCAGGGTCACCAGCACGCGTGCGCCGGAGGCGCCGATCGGGTGGCCAAGCGCGATGGCGCCGCCGTTGACGTTGATCTTCGACGTATCCCAGCCCATTTCCTTGTTGACCGCCACCGCCTGCGCGGCAAAGGCTTCGTTAATTTCCATCAGGTCGACCTGGTCATGGGTCCAGCCGGCCTTTTGCAGGCACAGGCGCGAGGCCGACACCGGGCCCATGCCCATGATGGTCGGGTCCAGTCCCGAGGACGAATAGGCCTTGATGCGCGCCAGCGGGGTCAGGCCCAATTCGCGCGCCTTCGAGGCGCTCATCATGATCACGGCGGCGGCGCCGTCGTTCAGGCCCGACGCGTTGCCGGCGGTAACAGACCCTTCCTTGTTGAAGGCCGGACGCAGGCTGGTGAGTGCCTCGATGGTGCTGCCCGCTTTCGGATACTCGTCGGTATCGAACACGACGACACCTTTTTTCGACGGGATCTCGATCGGGAGGATCTCGTCCTTGAATTTACCCGCAGCCTGGGCCGCCTCGGCCTTCAGCTGCGAGTTCAGCGCGAACTCGTCCTGCTCGGCGCGCGAGATGTCGTACTTGCGCGCGACGTTCTCGGCCGTGACGCCCATGTGGTACTGGTTGTAGACGTCCCACAGGCCGTCGACGATCATGGTGTCGACCAGTTTTGCGTCGCCCATGCGGAAACCGTCGCGCGAGCCGTTGAGCACGTGCGGCGAGGCGCTCATGTTTTCCTGGCCGCCGGCAATGACGATGCTGGCGTCGCCGCAGCGGATTGCCTGGGCCGCCAGGTGGGTGGCTTTCAGGCCGCTGCCGCAGACTTTATTGATGGTGTAGGCCGGCACCATGTCGGGCAAGCCACCCTTGATCGCGGCCTGGCGCGCCGGGTTCTGGCCGGCGCCGGCGGTGAGCACCTGGCCCAGGATGACTTCGCTGACGGTGGCCGGATCGATGCCGGTTTTCGCCAGCAGCTGGCGGATGACCTGCGCGCCGAGCTCGGCGGCTGGGATCTTGGCGAGCGACCCGCCGAATTTGCCGACCGCGGTACGGCCGGCGGCTACGATGACGACGTCTTCCATTCTTGTCTCCAATATCTGGGCTTAGCCAGGTTGAAGGCGACAGCACGATGCGCTGCGCTGCGCCCTGTGGCGATGATGTTGCTGCACACCCGGGCTGCTGTGCACGGCTGCCGATTCGGCCTGGCGGAAACCTCGGATGGTAGTTTTCACACCAGCGTTTACGTTTGAGCAAAGTCAATCTTATCAGCTTATCCACGGAAAACAACCAGTAAAGCCGATAGGGCGACAATGGGTTTTTGGACGGTGTTTTCCAGCAAAATACGGAACGCGCTCGCACCCCCAGTTGCCCTATGGAATGATAGGGGAATTGCTGCCCTTTTCAGCAAATTTCACAGTAGAATGCACGGGCTAATCCAACCTGAACCGTTTATGTCGAAAAGCCCGTCCAGCCTGCCCATCGAAATCAAGATCTCCACGGTCGTCGCCATCTCGGCGATCCTGCACTCGAGCGACCCGATTGCGATCGATGCGGCCCTCAAGCAGATGACCGGCGGCGTCTCGGACTTTTTCGACGATGAATTCGCAGTGATCGACGTCGGCGTCATCGCCGCCGAGGCCCCGTATATCGACTGGCGCGCGCTGGTCGACCTGCTCAAGCAATATCGCCTGAATGCGGTCGCGGTGCGCGGCGCCACGCCAGCGATGCTTGATGCCATCAAGGCGCGCGGCCTGGCGCTCGACGACGGCGCCGGCGCCGGCCGGGCACGCGAGGATGTGGCGGCAGCGACGGCCGCCACTGCGGCGGTGACGATCGTTCCTGTGCAAGCTCCGGCTCCCCCGCCTGCACCGCAAGCGCACACCGTAGCGCTGCCGGCGATGATCGTCGATACCCCGGTGCGCGCCGGGCAGCGGGTGTATGCGCGTGGCTGCGACCTGATCATCACGGCAGCGGTCAACAATGGCGCCGAGATCATTGCCGACGGCAGCATCCACGTATACGCGCCGATGCACGGGCGTGCGCTGGCGGGGGCTTCCGGGAATGCCGATTCGCGCATCTTCGGCCTGTCGCTGCAACCGGAATTGGTGTCGATCGCCGGCGTGTACCGCACCTTCGACGAGGGGTTCCCGGCCGAGCTCGCACGCCAGCCGGCACAAATTCGCCTGGTCGGCGACCGGATCGATATATCATCGCTGACTCCGGTTTCGAACCGCGTGTAAGCCAGGCACTGACCAGTTACTGTAAAGGACACTTTTGTGGCAAGAATTATTGTTGTGACGTCCGGCAAGGGCGGCGTGGGCAAAACCACCTCGAGCGCGAGCTTTTCCACCGGCCTGGCCCTGCGCGGCCACAAGACCGCCGTGCTGGACTTCGACGTCGGCCTGCGTAACCTCGACCTGATCATGGGTTGCGAACGGCGGGTGGTGTATGACCTCGTCAACGTTGTCAATGGCGAGGCGACGCTGAACCAGGCGCTGATCAAGGACAAGCACTGCGAAAACCTGTTCATCCTGCCGGCCTCGCAGACGCGCGACAAGGACGCCCTGTCGGAAGACGGCATCGAGCGCGTGCTCAACGAGCTCGTCAAGATGGACTTCGAGTTCATCATCTGCGATTCGCCGGCCGGCATCGAGCACGGCGCCCTGATGGCATTGACCTTCGCCGACGAAGCGCTGATCGTGACCAACCCGGAAGTGTCGTCGGTGCGTGACTCCGACCGCATCCTCGGCATCATCCAGGCCAAGTCGCGCCGTGCCCAGACCGGCGGTGAGCCGGTCAAGGAACATTTGCTGATCACCCGTTATTCGCCGAAGCGCGTCGAAAACGATGAAATGCTGTCCTATCAGGACGTGCAGGAAATCCTGCGCATTCCGCTGATCGGCATCATTCCGGAATCGGAATCGGTGCTGCACGCGTCGAACCAAGGTAATCCGGCGATCCACTTCAAGGGCACCGACGTGGCCGAGGCATATGAGGATGTCGTGGCCCGCTTCCTGGGCGAGGAGCGTC
This sequence comes from Massilia sp. CMS3.1, assembly GCF_051262535.1. Classification (NCBI taxonomy): domain Bacteria; kingdom Pseudomonadati; phylum Pseudomonadota; class Betaproteobacteria; order Burkholderiales; family Oxalobacteraceae; genus Massilia; species Massilia sp. CMS3.1. The sequence continues at coordinate 210,082 of NZ_JBIMES010000006.1, forward strand.
CACTGCGCTTCACCACCTACGAAAAGCCGGGCCTGCTGCAGCGCATTTTCGGGACAAAGTGATATGGCCCTGCTCTCATTCCTGTTCCCCGAAAAGAAGAAGAGCGCGACCGCAGCCAAGGAACGGCTGCAGATCATCATCGCTCGCGAGCGCACCAACCGCACGGGCCCGGATTTCCTGCCGGCGCTGCACCGCGAACTGATCGAAGTGATTTCGAAGTACACCAAGGTCAACGCGGATGACATCAAGATCTCGCTCGATCGCCAGGGCAACCTGGAAGTGCTCGACGTTAACGTGGTGCTGCCGGACGCCTGATGCTCCCGCATCACCGCTTTATCAAGTAATAGGCGTCCGGCCAACACCGGGCGCCTTTTTCGTTTCCCATGCGAAATAACTCGCAGTCGCATGTGGCGCCAGTCCTACATCAGCTATCTCTTCTGTCCTACCCACAGCTGGCAAGCCATGAAACACTGTTGTTTTTTGGCCATTGATGTTGCTTTTACGCGTCGAGGGTTCAAGCTAGGTGATCCCTGTAAAAAATGTCGGATTTGAGCACTTATAGAGGGAAAAATGATGAGAAAGGGAAGCCAGCCAGGCGCTGACCCACCCTCTTTCGATAAAAAATGGAAGTTAACAATTAGCATTATTTTGTCAAAGTCTGATATAGTCAGTTTAACGTTGTAGGAGTCATCCTACAGTATGAATTTGACCCATAATGCGCCCGCCATGAGAATAGCCGTCCTTGATAATGACCGTAGTCAGGCAGACCTGGTTTGCCAGGTATTGAGTGCCGCTGGCCACAGTTGCCAGTTTTTTGACAGCGGCAAGGAGATGCTGGCGCAGATGCGCAAGGACAGCACCGATCTCCTGATCATGGACTGGCCCGCCGGCGCCCCTGACGCGGCCGACACCCTGCGCCGCGCCAAGGAAAAGATGGCGCCCGACGCACCGGCGATGTTCCTCGTCAGCGGCAGCGCCGAGGACGACATCGTGGCCGGCATGGCCGCCGGCGCCGACGACTACCTGGTCAAACCGCTGCGCCGCGGCGAGCTGGTGGCACGCGTGTCCGCCCTGCTGCGCCGCGCCTATCCGGCCCAGACCGGCACCGAGCAGCTGCAATTCGGTTCCTACGTCTTCGAGACCCGTCCGGGCCGCCTGCTGAAGGACGGCAGCGTCATCGACGTCACCCAGAAAGAGTTTTATCTGGCCCTGCTGTTCTTCCGCAACATCGGCCGTCCCCTGTCGCGCGCCTACATCCACGAAGCGGTGTGGGTCCGCGAAACGGCCGTGCCTTCGCGCACGATGGATACCCACGTTTCGCGCGTGCGCAACAAACTCAGCCTGCGGCCTGAAAACGGTTTTCGTCTGGTGCCGGTGTACAGCTACGGCTACCGTCTGGAAAAGCTCGGCGCGGCGTAAAGTCGGGATCGACGCGGCGCAACCGTAGAGCAAGCCGTTTGCGCCTTCTTCATGGTCCTCGATTGCCCCATAAACCCTGCGCGCATGAGGGTATAATGCTTTTCACCGTTTCCCTTCTTTCACCCCCGCATGCAATTGCTCGCCGTTGGCCTGAACCACACGACCGCACCGGTCTCGCTGCGCGAGCAGCTGGCGCTCGGGCCTGAGCAACTGGGGCGCGCGGTGCACTCGGCGCGCGAATGGTTCGGCCGCATTGGCGGCATCGACGCCCGCGGCGGCGACGAGGCAGCCATCCTCTCCACCTGCAACCGCACCGAGCTGTACGCCGCAAGCGGCGTGCCGAATCCCCTCGACGCCTCGGCCCAGTTCCTGGCCCATTATCACGCCCTGAATTTCGCCGAACTGCGTCCGCACCTGTACATGCTGCCGCACGACGACGCCGTGCGCCATGCCTTCCGCGTCGCTTCCGGGCTCGACTCGATGGTGCTGGGCGAACCGCAAATCCTCGGCCAGATGAAGGACGCGGTGCGCACCGCCGACCAGGCCGGCGGCCTGGGCACCTATCTGCACCAGCTGTTCCAGCGCAGCTTCGCGGTGGCCAAGGAAGTGCGCACCACGACCGAAATCGGCGCCCACAGCGTGTCGATGGCCGCCGCTTGCGTGCGCCTGTCGCAGCGCATTTTCGACAGCATCGCCGATCAGCACGTGCTGTTCATCGGCGCCGGCGAAATGATCGAACTGTGCGCCGCCCATTTTGCCGCGCACAACCCGAAATCGATCACGATCGCGAACCGCACCATGGAACGCGGCGAGTCGCTCGCCACGCGCCTGGACGCGCGCGCGATCCGCCTGGCCGATTTACCGGACTGCCTGGCGCAATTCGACATCGTCGTCTCCTGCACCGCCTCTACATTACCGCTGCTCGGCCTGGGGCTGGTGGAACGCGCGATCAAAGCGCGGCGGCACCGTCCCGTCTTCATGGTCGACCTCGCCGTGCCGCGCGATATCGAGCCGGAAGTGGCGAGATTGGACGACGTCTTCCTGTACACGGTCGACGACCTGGCGCAGGTGGTACAAACCGGCATGGAAAGCCGCCAGGCCGCGGTGGCCCAGGCCGAAGCGATCATCGAGACCCGCGTCGCCTCCTTCATGCACTGGATCGGCGACCGCGCCGTGGTGCCCGTGATCCAGCAACTCCACGAGTCGAGCGAGGCGCTGCGCCTGGCCGAACTCGAACGCGCCCGCAAACTCCTGGCGCGCGGCGAAGATCCCGACGCCGTGCTGGAAGCGCTCTCCAAAGGGCTGACGGCCAAATTCCTGCACGGTCCGCAGCAGGCGCTGCACCGCGCCGAGGGCGACGAGCGCGCACGTCTGGCGAGCCTGCTGCCGCAGCTGTTCCGCGGCCGCCGTTAGCGTTTATTTTTCCGCAGTCGCGCCTCCCGAGGTGCATCCTGGCGCTGCCGCGCCATTCCCGTTATCCCCCCTGCTCTTCCCGAAACTACTATGAAACCATCGATGCTGGCCAAGCTGGACCAACTCGCGAACCGCCTGGTCGAACTCGACGAATTGCTGACCCATGAAGGCGCCACCGCCAACATGGACAATTATCGAAAGATGACGCGCGAGCATGCCGAGATCGGCCCGCTGGTGGCGTTGTACCACCAGTACCAGGACGCGAACGGCGACATCGGCGCGGCCCAGGAAATGCTGGGCGATCCAGAGATGAAAGAGTTCGCGCAGGAGGAAATCGAAGCGGCCAAGGCGCGCCTGGCCGCGCTCGAGCTCGACCTGCAGAAAATGCTGCTGCCAAAGGATGAAAACGACGAGCGCAACATTTTCCTCGAGATCCGCGCCGGCACCGGCGGCGACGAGTCGGCCCTGTTCGCCGGAGATTTGCTGCGCATGTACACCCGCTTTGCCGAACGTAATCGGTGGCAGGTCGAGATGGTGTCGGAGTCGAACTCGGACCTGGGCGGCTACCGCGAAGTCATCGTGCGCGTGATCGGCAATGGCGTGTATTCGAAACTCAAATTCGAATCGGGCGGGCACCGCGTGCAGCGCGTGCCGGCCACCGAAACGCAGGGGCGCATCCACACCTCGGCGTGCACGGTGGCCGTGATGCCGGAAGCGGACGAGGTCGAGGACGTGAACATCAACCCGGCCGACCTGCGCATCGACACCTACCGCGCATCCGGCGCCGGTGGGCAGCACATCAACAAAACCGATTCGGCGGTGCGCCTGACCCACCTGCCAACCGGAATCGTGGTCGAATGCCAGGATGACCGCAGCCAGCACAAGAACAAGGCGCAAGCGCTGAAGGTGCTGGCCGCGCGCATCAAGGACGTGCAGCTGCGCGCGCAGCAATCGCAAGAGGCGGCGACCCGGAAAAGCCTGATCGGTTCGGGCGACCGCAGCGAACGCATCCGCACCTATAATTTCCCGCAGGGCAGATTGACCGACCACCGCATCAACCTGACGCTGTATAAACTCGATTTCATCATGGACGGCGACCTGCTCGACCTGACCAACGCCCTCGCCGCCGAGCACCAGGCGGAATTGCTGGCCGCCCTGGGCGATTAAGGCCGGATTAAACCACCATTGTTTTGCGAATGTGAAAATGCGGCAGCGACGCTTGCGTATGCGAGAATCGCGCCACTCTCCTGACCACGAAAGCTATTGCGCGATGCCACGTTCCCGTTCCGTCCTCCTGATTATTTCCCTCATCAGCTTCGCGCTGGTCGCCATCGCCGTCTACCTGCAGCACGCGCACGACATGCTGCCTTGTCCGCTGTGCGTGATCCAGCGTTACCTGTTCCTCGCCATCGGCATTGCCGCCCTGCTTGGTGCGCTGCGCGGCAAGATCCGCAGCGGTGCCGGCGTCGCGCTGCTGGCGGCGCTCGGCGGCCTGGGCGTGGTCGGCAAGCATTTGTATGTGCTGGCGAATCCGGGTTTTTCGTGTGGCATCGATCCGATGGAAACCATGCTGAATAAAATCCCGACCGCCACCCTGCTGCCGTGGCTGTTCCAGGCCGACGGTCTGTGCGAGAACGCCACCGACGGCATACTCGGCCTGTCGATCCCGCAGTGGTCGGCCGTCTGGTTCGTGCTGCTGGCGCTGGCCCTGGTCTGGGTACTCGTCGCAGGGCGCCGCGCGCGATGAAGATTGCTCCTGGTGCCACGGTGGGTGCGCTGCAGGCCGGCCTGCCGCTCGACCCGCTGGAAAACCGCATCCTGCTGTGCCATGCGCTGGGCCTCACCCGGGTTGGCTTGATTACCAATGCCGAGCGCGCGCTGAACGCGGAGGAAGCCGCCTGTCTGGCCGCGCTGGTTGGGCGCCGCCAGGGTGGCGAGCCGATCGCCTATATCGTCGGGCAGCGCGAATTCTTCGGGCTGCCGTTCCAGGTCAGCCCGGCCGTGCTGATTCCACGTCCGGATACGGAACTGATCGTCGAATTGACGCTGGAGCGCCTGGCGCCGCGTGCGCGCGTGCTCGACATGGGCAGCGGCAGCGGCGCGATCGCGGTTGCAGTGGCGCACACGCGGCCGGACACAGCCGTGACTGCACTCGACCTCAGCGAGGACGCGCTGGCCGTGGCGCGCGCGAACGCCGCCGCGAATGGCGCCACCGTCCGCTTCCTGCGCAGCGACTGGTTCACCGCGCTGGGCAATGAAGCGTTCGACCTGATCGCTTCGAATCCGCCGTATATCGCGTCAAGCGACGAACACCTGGTGCAAGGCGATCTGCGCTTCGAACCGAGCGCGGCGCTGACCGATTTCGCCGACGGCTTGTCGGCGCTGCGCACGATTATCAAAGGCGCCCCTGCGCATTTGATTGCGGGCGGCTGGCTGCTGCTCGAGCATGGCTATGACCAGGCCGAGGCGGTGCGGGGCTTATTCACGGACGCTGGCTATGCCGAGGTCGAGAGCTGGCGCGATGTAAATGGGATCGAGCGCGTCAGCGGCGGCCGTCGGCGCAAATAGATCCCGGGCGACACCCAGCATCGTCAGGGTGCGCGGTCTTCCTGCCAGCGTTGTTACAATGCCCACATCCCACTTTCACTCCCCGATGCGCCGCCTACTCGCTCTCCTCCTGTTCACCGCCCTGTTCCACGGCGCCGCGCGCAGCGCGCCGGGGCCGGCTGCTGCGCTGTTCGAGCGCGACTGGCAATGGCGCCTCGAGCAGCATCCGGAATACGCGACCTCGCTCGGCGAGCGCCACTATAACGAGCGCCTGTCCGACCTCGCACCAGGCGCCGCGCGTGCCAGGCGCGACCAGGCCCGCGCCATGCTCGAAGAAGCGCGCGCCATCGACCGCACAGGCTTGAGTCCGCAGGAACGCCTCTCGCTCGACCTGTTCGTGTTCGACAAGGAGCGCCAGCTCGCCACGCGCGCCTTCACCATCGTCGACCCGCAGCCGCTGACCACCTGGGACGGCCTGCACGTACGCCTGCCGCGCCTGGTCGCCCAGACGCCGTTCGGCAGCGAAGACGACTACCGCAATTACATCGCGCGCTTAAAGGCCTTGCCAGGCCACGTCGACGGCCTGATCGAGGCGCTGCGCGAAGGCATGCGTAGCGGCTGGATGGCCCCGAAGGCCAGCGTGCGCGGCGTGCCGGAGCTGCTGCGTGCGCTGCGCGAACGCCTGACCGAGGGACCGCTCGCGGCTCCCTTGCGCCGCATTCCCGCCACCATCGACGTCACGGTGCGCGAGGAACTGCTGGCGGCCGGCACGGCGGCCCTGAACGACAGCGCCGCCCCCGCCCTGCGGCGCCTGGAAGAGTTTGTTCGTAGCGAGTACCTGCCGGCGGCACGCGACACCCTGGGCGCGTCCAGCCTGCCCGGCGGCCCCGGTTATTACGCCTTCCTGGCGAGGAATGCCACCGGCAGCGAGCTGACCCCGCTTGAGCTGCACGCGCTCGGCATAAAGGAAGTGGCGCGCATCCGCGCCGCGATGCTGCAGACGATTCGCCATACCGGATTTCGCGGCAGTTTGCCGCAGTTCCTCGCATTCGCGCGCAGCGACAAGCGCCTGTTCGCGCGCGATCCGGAAGCGCTGCTGACGCGCTACCGGCGCGTGATCGAGCGCGCGCAGGCAGGCCTGCCGGCCCTGTTCGGCACGATTCCGGCGGAGGAAATCGGCGTCAAACGCCTCGGCCAGGCCGGCGCCGGAGGCCAGGTAGCGGCGTATTACGAAGCGGGCACGCTGGATCGCAGTGCGGCGCTGGTGGTCAATACCGAGCGCCTCGGGAGCCAGCCGCTGTGGGAAGTCGAGACGCTGGCGCTGCACGAAGCCGTACCGGGCCACCACTTGCAAGTGGCGCGCGCGCGCTCCCTGCGCGAGCTGCCGGCATTTCGCCGCAACGGCTGGGACGACGCCTTCGGCGAAGGCTGGGCCACCTATGCCGAGAGCCTGGGACCGGAACTGGGCTTGTTTCGCGATCCGTTTTCCCGCTTCGGCTACCTGAACGACGACATGTTCCGCGCCGCGCGCCTGGTGGTCGACACCGGCATCCACGCGCTCGGCTGGTCGCGCCAGCAGGCGCTCGACTACCTGAACACGCACACCGCGAACGCGCCGCAGGATAACGAAGTCGAGGTCGACCGCTACATCGCCCAGCCGGCACAGGCGCTGAGCTACAAGGCGGGCCAGTTGCGTATCAAAGCCTTGCGCGAGAAGGCGCAAGCCGCGCTGGGCCTGCGTTTTGATGCGCGCCGTTTTCACGATGCGCTGCTGGGCAATGGCGTGCTGCCGCTGCCGCTGCTCGAGCGCGAGATGAACAAATGGCTGTCGGTCCAGGTAAATGGGCCGGAGACGCCGGCGACGCCGCCCGGCAAGCGTCCGGGCGAGGCGCCGGCGGCCGGCATCACGCCAGTGCCGGAGCACGCCGGCACGGTGCCTGGCCCCGCCTCCCCCGCCTCCGATTGACGCCGCCGCCAGGCAGCATTGGGCGCGACCAGTCTGCCTGGCAGTAAATGGACCGGCCACCGACGCGCTGTCCGATTTTCGGTTACTCTCTGCACCAATCACGCTCAAGCAGTATAAGAAAGGAAACACCCGTGTCGAACCAATTGACCCGCCGCCTGGCCCTGCTGGACGACGATGCCCACCGTGGCCTGCTCGGACAGGGCCTGCGCGGCATTGAACGCGAAACCCTGCGCGTCGACCCACAAGGCCAGCTCGCGCGCACGCCTCATCCGGTCCAGCTCGGCGCGGCGCTGACTCACCCGCAAATCACGACCGACTACGCCGAGGCGCTGCTCGAATTCATCACCCCGGCCGAGCACGACATCGGCCTGGCGCTGCACCGGCTCGACGCGGTGCACCGCTACGCCTATGCCAAACTGGGCGACGAAATGCTGTGGAGTTCGTCGATGCCGGGCGAATTGCCGCCTGAGGAAGACATCGAGATCGGCTGGTACGGCAGCTCGAACATCGGCATGCTCAAGCACGTGTACCGCCGCGGTTTGGCCCTGCGCTACGGCAAGGCGATGCAGTGTATCGCCGGCATCCACTACAATTATTCATTGCCGGAACAGCTGTGGGCGCTGATCCTTGCGGGTGACGGCATTCCCGAAGAACGGCGCAAGGCGCTGCGCGACTTCCAGTCCGAAAGCTATATTGCCACCATCCGCAACTTCCGCCGCTATGCCTGGCTGCTGATGTACCTGTTCGGCGCCTCGCCGGCGCTCACCAGGAGCTTCCTGCGCGGCCGCGAGCATGCGCTCGACACGCTGTCCGACGACACCTTGTTCCTGCCGTATGCGACCAGCCTGCGCATGAGCGACCTGGGCTACCAGAACGATGCCCAGTCCGGCCTGCGTCCGCACGAAAACAGCCTGGAAAGCTATGTCACGAGCCTGATGGATGCGGTGAACCGCCCGTATGCGCCGTATGCGGAAGTGGGCACGAAAAGCGATGGCGAGTGGATCCAGCTGTCGACCAATGTGCTGCAGATCGAGAACGAATACTATTCGACGATCCGCCCGAAGCGTGTGATCCGCAGCGGCGAGCGGCCGGTACAGGCGCTGTGCAACCGCGGGGTGCAATACATCGAGGTGCGCTGCCTGGACGTCGATCCGTTCGAGCCGATCGGTATCAGCGTCGAGACCGGCCGCTTCCTCGACGCCTTTTTACTGTTCTGCGCGCTCGACGAGAGCCCGATGATCAGCGCCGCCGAGGGGGAAATCCACGCCCGTAATTTTGCGCACACGGTGAAGGAAGGGCGCCGCCCCGGCTTGACCCTGAGCCGCGACGGCGAGGAAGTGCTGCTGTCGGCGTGGGCCGATGAACTGATCGAACGCATCCGTCCACTGGCGCGCCTGCTCGACGAAGAGCACAACGAGGGCGGCGTGCACGAAGCCTCGCTGGCGCAGCAAAAGGCGAAGGTCGCCGACCCGAATAAAACGCCGTCGGCACGGGTGCTGGCCGAAGTGAAGGCGCTCGGTTCGGCCGCCGCCTTTGGACTGCGCCAGAGCGAGCTGCATGCGGCCTATTTCCGCGACAGCCCCCTGATGCCGGCCGAGGAAGCGGTGTTCGCCGAGATGGCAGCCGCTTCGCTGGCCGAGCAGGCGCTCGTCGAGCAGCAGGATAGCGTCAGCTTCGACGACTTCGTGGCGGCCTATAACAGCAGTACACTGTGCGGGAATAACCAATAAAACCCCGGGATTGCCTTGCTCACTTTTTATAACGAACACCATGCCCAGCACCGCGCGAAGTCGACGCGGCCCGCTGGCGAGGGGTCCTTGGAAAAGCCCGAGCGGGTCGAACTGGTGTTAACAGAGCTGCAGCGGCGCGGGCTGGGCGAGATCGTCACCCCGCACCGCGCGCCGCTTGTTTCGCTGGAACGCATCCACACTCCGCGTTACCTGCATTTCCTGCGCAGCGCCTGGAGCGAGTGGACGACGCTCGATCCGGCCAATAGTGAAAAAGATGCGCAGGCATCGAACTGGCCGGTGCGCGGTCTGCGCAGCGATATCGAGCCGGACAGTGTTACCGGTTGCCTCGGCCTGTATTCGATGGACGCGACATCCCTCACTGCCGGCACCTGGAACGCAGCGAAAACCGGCGCCGACTGCGCCATCAATGCGGCGCACGCGTTGCGCCTGGGCCAGCGCGGCAGTTTTGCGCTGACCCGCCCCCCGGGCCACCATGCGGGCGCCGACTTTTTTGGCGGCGGCTGCTTCCTGAACAATGCGGCGCTGGCCGCCCAGCACCTGCTCGACGATGGCGTGAAACGCGTGGCCATCCTCGACATCGACTACCACCACGGCAGCGGCACCCAGGGCATTTTCTATGGCCGCAGCGACGTGCTGACGGTCTCGATCCATGGCGACCCGCGCCTTGAGTTTCCGTATTATCTTGGCCATGCCGACGAAACGGGAAGCGGCGAAGGGAGCGGCTACAACATGAATCTGCCACTGCCGCGCGGCACCGGCGCGGCGCAATGGCTGGCGGCGCTGGAGACGGCCTGCCTGAAATTGGGCATGTTCGCGCCCGAGGCGCTGGTGGTCGCGCTCGGTGTGGGCGCATGCGGCGACGATCCGGACGCGGCCGCGAACGCGGGATGGTCCCTGCACGGCGCCGATTACCTGCGCATCGGCGAGCGCATCGCCTGGCTCGGCCTGCCGACCGCCTTCGTGTTCGAAGGCGGCCAGGCGCACGCCGACATCGGCATCCATACGGTCAACGTGCTCGAAGGCTTCGAGACAGCGGCCACCCTTTAATTTACGGATTTACACATGATCGAATGGCAATGGTGCAGCTTCGCCGAACTCTCCGGCGCGCAGCTGTATGAAGTACTGGCCCAGCGCCAGGGGGTGTTCATCCTGGAGCAGACTTGCCTGTACCCGGACATCGATGGCTACGACCTCGACGCCCACCACCTGCTCGGCTGGCGCGACATCGGCGGACGGCGCGTGCTGGTGGCCTACCTGCGCTGCCTGGCGCCGGGCGCGAAATACGGCGAGATGTCGCTGGGACGCATTCTGACGACGATGGATGCGCGCGGCTCGGGCGCCGGACGCGAACTGGTCGCGCACGGCATCCAGTATGCCGAGCAGCTGCACCCGGGCCACCGTATCCGCATCGGCGCCCAGCAGCGGCTGGAAAAGTTTTATCAGGACTTCGGTTTCGAGACCGTTTCGCCTCCCTACGACGAAGACGGCATCATGCACATCGATATGCTGCGCTGACCCATCCGTTACGGAATAAGGTCTTATTCGACGCCGGTCAGCTCGACCTCGAACAGCAGGCCCGCGTTCGGCGGGATCGGACCGCGTCCCGCACTGCCATAGGCGAGCGTCGACGGAATCGACAGGCTGCGCTTGCCGCCGACCTGCATGCCGATCAAACCCTGGTCCCAGCCGGCGATGACGGCGCCTGTGCCCAGCGTGAAGCTGAACCTGCTGCTCTCGAACTGGGGACCTTTATGGTCGGCCGTACTGGCGCTGTAATACCAGCCGGTGTAATTGACCGTGATCTTCTTGCCGCTGGCGGCGAGCGCGCCGCTGCCGACCACGTTGTCGGTCACCACCAGGGTAGCCGGGTTGCTGACGGCAATCGCTGGCGCACTGCTGGCGCCGCCGCCACCGCAGGCGCTCAAGGTCAACAGGATGGCGCAGCAGGCGGCAAGCCGGGAAAGGTTAAGGGACATCGGCAACTCGCGGAAAGGTGTGTTTAACAGAAGAAACTGCACCTTACCCGAGCCCGCTACCCCGCACTGTCCGCTTTTTGTAGGATATGTGTATCAGATCTCGACCTGGGTACCGAGCTCGATAACCCGGTTGGTCGGAATTTGATAGTAGTCGGCCGCGCCGCGTGCGTTGCGCGACATCGCCACATACAAATGCTCGCGCCAGGGCGCCATGCCGCCGCCCGGGGCCGAGATCACGGTCTGGCGCGCGATGAAGAACGAGGTCTCCATCATCTCGAAGGGCAGTCCCAGCGTGGCGCAATGGTCCATCGCACCCGGGATGTCCGGTTCGTCCTTGAAACCGTAGTGGATATTGAGCTGGAAGCAGTTGTGCCCGAGCTCGACCACCTGCACCTGTTCCGGCAGCGCCACCCAGGGTTCTTCCTTGATGCGCACGGTGAGAAATACGACGCGCTCGTGCAGCACCTTGTTATGCAGCAGGTTGTGCAGCAGCGCATGCGGCACGCCATCGCTTTCGCCGCGCAGGAAAATCGCCGTGCCGGGCACCCGGGTCGGCGGGCCCACGAACAGCGACTGTAAAAACGCGTCGAGCGGGATTGCATGCCTTTCCAAGTTCTCGAACACCAGCTCGCGGCCGCGCTTCCAGGTCAGCATGCCGGTCAGCAGGACAGCGCCGAGCAGCAGCGGGAACCAGCCACCATGGAACAGTTTCAGGGAGGTCGACGCGAACAGCATGATGTCGATGACGAGGAAAAAGCCGGTCGCGCCGATGCACAGCACCAGCGGCAGCTTCCAGCGGTAGCGCGTCACGAAGAAGGTCAACACGGTCGTCGCCATCATCGTCGCCGTCACGGCGATGCCATAGGCGCCGGCCAGCGCTTCGGAAGAACCAAACCCGATCACGGCGATCAGGACGATGATCAATTGCAGCCAGTTCACGGCAGGAATATAAATCTGGCCGATCTGGCTTTCCGAGGTGTGCAGGATGCGCATGCGCGGCAGCAGGCCAAGCGCGATCGCCTGCTTGGTCATCGAATAGGTGCCGGAAATCGTCGCCTGCGAGGCAATCACCGCCGCCATCGTCGACAGGATCACCAGTGGAATCACGCTCCAGCTACCGAGCTGGTGGAAGAACGGGTTGTCGATCGCGGCCGGGTCGGCGATCAGGAGGCCGCCCTGGCCGAGATAGTTCAGGGTCAGGGCCGGGAAGGCGATCAGAAACCAGGCCATGCGGATCGGTTTTTTGCCGAAGTGGCCCATGTCGGCATACAAGGCCTCGGCGCCGGTCACGGCCAGCACCACCGCGCCGAGGGCGACGAAGGCGAGGAATTCGTTGTCCATCATGAAGCGCAGCGCATACAACGGGTTGAGCGCGTTCAGGATCACCGGCGACTCGACGATGTTGACGATGCCCATCGCGGCCAGGCTGAAGAACCAGACCAGCATGATCGGCCCGAAGAAGCGGCCGATGCCGGCCGTGCCATGGCGCTGCACGCTGTACAAGGCGACCAGCACGACGATCGTGAACGGCACCACGTAATGCGACATGCCGGGCGCCGCCACTTCCAGGCCCTCGATCGCACCGAGCACGGAGATGGCCGGTGTGATCACGCTGTCGCCATAGAACATGGTGGCGCCGAGCACGCCGATCACGAGCAGGGGAAAGTGCCAGCGCGAATTTTTGGTGACTGAATTCAAGGCCAGCGCCATCAGCGCCATGATGCCGCCCTCGCCGCGGTTGTCGGCACGCAGGACAAGGGTGACGTATTTCAGCGAGACGATGATCGTCAGGCTCCAGAAAATCAGGGAGATGATACCGAGGATGTTCGGGGTGGTCAGCGGCAAGCCGTGCTCGGGGTCGAAGATCGCGCGCAGCGTGTAGAGGGGACTGGTACCGATATCGCCGTAGACGATGCCGACCGCGGACAGGGTCAGCGCCGCGACGCTGCTCTTCTTATTTTCGGAGGTCAAAATTGCACCATTGTTTTGTTCTGGTGCGGCGCACCATAAAATATTGACAAGCAAATTGCAAGAACATTTCGTCAGGCATCATACACCGCCCCCAAATTGGGCAGCGCCAGCAGGGATTGCCCCTATCGGGGATAATGTCAGCCCTGCAATCCGATTCCTTCCCTCATGCGTACCGGCATCCTCTCCGCTGGCTTGGCCTTCCTGTGCTGGGGCCTGTTCCCTCTGTATTTTCACGCCTTGAACGATGTGCCGGCGATGCAGATCCTTGCCAATCGCATGCTGTGGTCGCTCGCCTTCCTGCTCATTGTGCTGGCGCTGCGGCGTCAATGGCGCTGGCTGAGCGGGGTGCGCCAACCGCGGGTCTTCTGGAGTTTTGTCGCCTCGGCGCTTCTGCTCGGCACCAACTGGCTGCTGTATATCTGGGCCGTGAATAACGGTCACGTGCTCGACGCGAGCCTGGGCTATTTCATCACGCCGCTGGTCAACATCATGTTCGGCTTCTTCCTGCTGAAAGAGCGCCTGCGCCCCTTCCAGTGGGGCGTCATCGGGCTGGCCGCCCTCGGCGTGGCCTGGCTGACCTGGCAGTCCGGTAACCTGCCGTGGATCGCCTTGTTTTTGGCAGCGACCTTCGGCGCCTACGGCTTGCTGCGCAAGACCGCCGCGCTCGGTGCATTGGAGGGGCTGTCGTTCGAGACCATGGTGCTGTTCCCGCTGGCGGGAGCCTATCTTGTCTGGCTGACCCTGCATGGCGAGAATGTCTTCCTGAATACGGCGTCAGACAGCACACGCTGGCTCCTGCTCGCGTCCGGCCCGATCACGGCGATCCCGCTGCTGCTGTTTGCCAGCGGCGCGCGCCAGATTCCGCTGTCCATTCTCGGCTTGCTGCAATACCTGGCGCCGACCATTCAATTCCTGCTCGGCGTGCTGCTGTTCAAGGAAGCGTTCACGGCCGACCGGCTGGTGGGTTTCGCCATGATCTGGACCGCGTTGGCGCTGTTCGCCGGTGAAGGGCTGCTGCGACGCGGCCAGGCCCAGCCGGCACCGAAAGTTTCGTGATGGGGGTGCCCCCCAAGGCGCTTCTATCGTATCCTTTGCACCTTGATTTTCTACAGACAGAATAATGGCTAATTACGTTTACACCATGAACCGCGTGGGCAAAATCGTCCCGCCGAAACGCCAGATCTTGAAGGATATTTCTCTGTCCTTCTTCCCGGGTGCGAAGATCGGCGTGCTGGGCCTGAACGGCTCCGGCAAGTCGACCCTGCTCAAAATCATGGCAGGCATCGACACCGATATTCAGGGCGAAGCGCGTCCGATGCCGGGCCTGAACATCGGCTACCTGCCGCAGGAACCGCAGCTCGATCCGGAAAAGACCGTGCGCGAGGAAGTCGAATCCGGTCTCGGCGAAGCCTTCGAGGCGCAAGCCAAGCTGGAAGCCGTGTACGCCGCCTACGCGGACGAAGACGCGGATTTCGATGCGCTGGCGAAAGAGCAGGAACGCCTGGAATCGATCATCTCGTCCTCGGACGGCGGTAACCTGAACCTGCAGCTGGAAATGGCCGCCGACGCGCTGCGCCTGCCGCCGTGGGACGCGAAGATCGCGGTCTTGTCGGGTGGCGAAAAGCGCCGCGTGGCGCTCTGCAAGCTGCTGCTGAGCAAACCCGACATGCTGCTGCTCGACGAACCAACCAACCACCTGGACGCCGAATCGGTCGAGTGGCTGGAGCAATTCCTGCTGCGCTTCCCCGGCACCGTGGTCGGCATCACCCACGACCGCTACTTCCTCGACAATGCCGCGGAATGGATCCTGGAACTGGACCGCGGTTCGGGCATTCCATGGAAGGGGAATTACTCTTCCTGGCTGGACCAGAAGCAGGCGCGTTTGAAACAGGAAGAATCGACCGAGTCGGCACGCCAGCGGGCGCTGCAGAAGGAACTCGAATGGTCGCGCCAGAATCCGAAGGCGCGACAAGCCAAGTCGAAGGCGCGCCTGGCGCGCTTTAACGAATTGTCCGAATTCGAATACCAGAAGCGCAACGAGACCCAGGAGATTTTTATTCCGGTCGCGGAACGGCTGGGCAACGAAGTCATCGAATTTAAGAACGTCTCGAAGGCCTTTGGCGACCGCCTGCTGCTGGACAACGTCTCGTTTACGGTGCCGCCCGGCGCGATCGTCGGCATCATCGGCCCGAACGGCGCCGGTAAATCGACCCTCTTTAAAATGATTTCAGGTAAAGAGCAGCCGGACAGCGGCGAAGTCGCGATCGGCAAGACCGCGCGCATCTCGCTGGTCGACCAGCACCGCGACGACCTGGCCAACAACAAGAGCGTGTTCGAAGACGTCACCGGCGGCGCCGACATGCTCAGCGTCGGCCGTTTTGAGATGCCGTCGCGCGCCTACCTGGGCCGCTTCAACTTCAAGGGTTCGGACCAGCAAAAAATCGTCGGCAACCTGTCGGGTGGCGAACGCGGCCGCCTGCATTTGGCAAAAACCCTGCTCCAGGGCGGCAACGTCCTGCTGCTGGATGAACCGTCGAACGACCTCGACGTGGAAACCCTGCGCGCGCTGGAAGACGCCCTGCTCGAGTTCGCCGGCAGCGTGATGGTGATCTCGCACGATCGTTGGTTCCTGGACCGGATCGCGACCCACATCCTGGCCTTCGAGGGCAATTCGCAGCTTACCTTCTTTGACGGTAACTACCAGGAATACGAAGCGGACAAGAAGAAACGGTTGGGTGAAGAAGGCGCGAAGCCGAAGCGGATTCGTTACAAGCCATTGACGACTTGATTCACTACTTGTTCAACGAAGCATGGAATGCCCGGTCTTCACCGGGCATTTTTTTGCCCAAAATTTATGCGCGGAAATGGAACGCCGCAGGACGCGACAGTGTGTAGAATCGGTTGCCGATGAGGCAGCAAGTTCCGCCTCCCCTTTGCGCCAATCCACATGGCGACCACCATCGATTGGCACACTTTGCCCATGACCGACTACCGCGACAACCGGGTTCCCGGTGGGACCTTTTTCTTCACGGTGCGCCTGCTGGACCGTGGTAGTTCCCTGTTGACGGACCACATTGCCGCATTCGGCGATGCGATCCGCCAGGCGCGCGTCCGTAAACCCTTCCATCTCGATGGCTGGGTGGTGCTACCCGACCACGCCCACGCGATGTGGACGCTGCCCCCGGGTGACCACGACTGTTCCAGCCGCTGGCGCGCCGTCAAAATTGCATTCTCCAAAGCGCTGCGTAAATCGCTCGCCGCGGCGGGCGCCGATGGTGCGATCTGGGCCCGCCAGTACCAGGAATTTCGCGTGGCCGACGATGCCGACTACGTCTCCCTGATCGACTACATGCATACCAATCCAGTGCGCCATGGACTTTGTTCTGCAGCGCATGACTGGCCTTGGTCGTCGGTGCACCGGTTTATTTCGGCGGGCTTGGCGGCGCCGCAGGTGCACACGCCGCCGGTGCTGCCGCCATGGGCGATGGGGCGCGCGATAGGAATGGGCGCGGCGCCGGCCTTATAGCACGGCGTCATCCTCGCCCAAAAGATAAAGGGCCCGCAGGCCCTTTATCGTTACATCAGGTACGACTCACAATTTAGAAATTGTATTTCGCGCCAATGGTCCACAGGTCGGGCTTGGTGCCGAAGTCTGCTTTCTTGCCGAAACGCTCGTACTCGGCAATCAGGGACACTTGCTGATTGATCGCGTACTGCGCGCCCAGGCCCGCATAGGCGGCATTGTCGCTCACTTTACGGTTCATGCCAGGCGTCGACGAAGTCATTTCACGCTTCGTGTGCGCCACACCCAGCTTGGCGTAGGCGGAAACTTTATCGTTGACAGCCATGGTGGCCTTGCCGGCGACATAAGCACCGTAACCGTCGGCCTCAGCAACGCCGGGTACGCCGTTGACCGTGTAGTTGGCGCGCGACTTGCGGAAGTCGGTATAGCCAGTCTCGACAGCGTAAGTCTGGTCGATTTCTGCGCCAGCGAAGACCTTGCCCGAACCCTTGAAGCCGCGGCTGCTGACACTGCTGGCGTTCGGGACGCGGTATTCGCTTTCAGCGGCAGACACGCCAGCGCCAACGTAAAGGCGCGGCGAGGTGGTGGTCTGGGCCTGGGCGGCGGACATGGCGGCGGTACCTGCGATCAGTGCAAAGATGAGCTTTTTCATACGAGAATCCTTTTCGTTATTGACTGGCTCGCGATGCATGAGTGAATCGCGATGGATTCAAGATAACACTGGCAAAACGCCACGTCCGTGGGTATTCCGTAAGAGATGTAATTGAATGTAACATAACTGACTTGTAGTTCAGTTATTTTAACGCCGACATTGCGGTAGGAAGCCGGCAGATTAGACGATGTACCGGAACGTTAGATTCAGACGCTCTCCCAGGGGAAGGGTCGATTTATTGATGCCGTGGAGCCAGTTTCTCTGCAATTGGCCGCGCATCAAGAGCAGACTGCCGTCTGCGAGCGGGAGTTGGACCGTCCGTTTGTCGCGCTTATGCCGCAATATGAAGCTGCGCGTGGCGCCATAACTGAGCGAGGCGATGACCGGGTCTGCGCCGAGCTCGGGCTCGTCGTCGCTGTGCATTCCCATGCTGTCGCGCCCGTTGCGGTAGCGATTCAGCAGCACGCTGTTAAAGCCGTGCCCGCATGCCGCCTCGACGGCCGCACGCAGTTGCAGGAGCAGCGCGGTCCACGGCAAGGGTTCCAGGCGCAGGCCGGAATAGGTATAGCTGGCGTCGCCGTACCAGGCCGTCAGGCGCGGCTGCAGGTGGCGCTTGCCGTAGACGACCACGCTTTCCTCGCGCCACGGCGTCTCGGCCAGGAGGCGCGCAGCGATTTCCGCGTTCGACCAGGGCAGCGCGAGCTGGGCCAGCAGCGCCAGTTCGCCGTCGTCGATCGGGATTGGCACCAGGATGCCAGGCGTGTCGAACAAATCCATGGTGCAGCTAAACTTTCATCTTACCGGCACAGCTTTTACATTAAAACCTCAAGCGTAGGCTTCGGCCATGGTCATCACGCGCGTCGTGACGCTGATGCCGAGCTTGCCGAACAGGCTGTCGATCGCAGCCAGGTTGGCGCTGCATTCCTCGGTCTTCCAGCCCTTGAAAATGTCGGTGCCATCTTTTTCGAAATGCAGGTCGAGCACGCGGCCGCCGTCGCGGTGCGTGTAGTTCTTCTGGTAAGACCCCTTGAAGCCGAGCTCGGCCAGTTCTGCCAGTACCGCTTGCGGTGGATTGTCGGGATCGGTCGCCAGGTAGACACCGAAGGTTTTACCTGGCGGCTTGGCGGCGACATCGACTTCATAAATGCCCGGCGCCTTCATGACCGCGGTACTTTTCAAAAACAGCATGTTGCCTCCTACGCATCGGACCGGCCTGGGCGCGACGCGCACCAGTCACCGATATGATGAATTCAACAGGCAAGCTTATTGCCGATTGGCAAATTTGTCGATTCCCGGATGCAGTTATTTTGCTCTAATGCATCAATAAACCAACGACTGTGCCGCCAATCAGCAACGCACTTGCCACCATGCCAAGTACAAAGCCGATTTCGCGCCGCGCCGGGTCGCGGTAATAGCCCAGCGCGTACGCGATCCGGCCGACGCACCAGAGCAAGCCGCCGGCGGCTGCCCAGGCGTCGCCCAGGTAAGTCGCGCACAGCCAGAGCGGCACGATCACGATCGGCAACTGCTCCAGTGTGTTGGCCTGCACCCGCTGCGCGCTGTGGAAGGCGGCCGGTCCCTCCATCGAGGGCGCCGGCACTCCGTATTTGACGCGCGCATAGCCGGCCATCACGCCGGTCCAGAAATACACGCCGAGAACGGCCAGCATGGCCCAGGCGGTGAAGATCATCGACACTCCTCCATCAAATAACAAGGCGGCTCACGCCGCGCCACGCCGCTTGCGCTCAGCCAGTGCCTTAGTGGCCTCGACCAGGGCCTCGTACAAGCTCGCTGTCGGCGCATCCCAGTCTTCCAATGCCGCATGCTGGCGCGCGACAGTGTCCATGTCGCCGCGTGCGATCGGCCCGCTGAGGGCGGCGGGCGCGCCGAGCCGGAATACATTGGCGAGCGTTTCGCTTGCCAGCGGCCGCGCCAGTTCGCGCGCGACCTCAGGCGGCACGCCGGCCGCGCCATACGCGCGCAGGGCGGCGTCGAGCACCGTCACCAGGTAGTTCGAGGCGAACACGGAGGCGGCATGATAGACCGTCTTGGCGGGGGCGTCGATGGTCACCAGGCGCGCACCGATCGCCTCGAAGGCAGGAGAGAGCAGCGCCAGCGCCTGCGGATCTCCTTCGACCCCGCACCAGGTGCCGTCGAAGGCCGTGGCGACTGCCGCCGGATCGGCAAAGCTGCGTACCGGATGCACGCTCGCCACCCGCGCGCCGCGCGCCCTTGCCGCCTGCAATTCGCCAGAGGCCTTGGCGCCGCTGCAGTGAAATACCGTGGCCCCATCGAGCAGTCCGGCGGCAGCCAGTGCCGCGCAGGTGGGTGCGATCGCGTCGTCGCCGACAGCGAGCATCCAGACCTGGGCAGAACGTAGTTCGGACGCCTGCGCCAGCGCGCGGCCGGCGCCGATGAAGGCGACGGCGTCGAGCGCGCTGGCATGCGAGCGCGTCAGCACGTCCTGGACCGTCAACACACCGTGCTGCGACAACAGGCGGCCCAGCGTGCGCCCGACATGGCCGGCGCCGACGATGTTCAGTAGCGGCGTCATCAGAACCCGGCGCCGGGCTGGCCCAGGTACTGCAGTTCGTCGGCAGTGGAAGCGCGGCCCAGGATCGGGTTACGGTGCGGGAAGCGACCGAAGCGCGCGATCACACCGCGGTGGCGGTGCGCGTAGTCGAGCATCTCTGTAAACCCTTCGTGTTCGGCGGCCAGGCGCGCGAACAGGTCGACCGCGCACCGCTGCATGCGCGCGTCTTCCGCGTGCTCGTAGGGCATGTAGACGAAAGCGCGCCCTAACGGTGGCAACGCGAGGTCGGCGCCGCTGTCGACCAGCGCCTGCGCCGCAGTCAAGGCCAGCGTATCGCCGGCAAACGATTCCGGTGCGTCGCGGTGCGCGTTGCGGGTGAACTGGTCGAGCACCAGGATGCGCGCCAGCGCGCCTTCGGGACCATCCATCTCCCATTCGCGCAGGCCGCCTGCGAGTGCCTGGGCAATCAGGCTGCCGAAGCGTGCGCGGATCTGCGCGTCGAACGCGGGGTCCTTGCGAAACCATTCCATCCGCGCCTTGCCGTAGCCAGGGTCGCCAGGCGGCAGGAACCAGAAATCGAGAACGTCTTGCGCTTTCATTGATGCCAATCCCAGTCTTCGTTATGTTAGTTGCGGGCGTGCGAGAGTTGGAACCCCTCGACACCTTCGGACGCCGCCAGTTCGGCGGCCAGTTCGGTGAGCGTGGCGCGGTTGTGGCGCGACAGCGCGATGGCGACGAAGCGCCACTCCTGGCAGCCCTTGCTGCTGGCGATCGTCAGCGAGCTGCCGGCGATCTGGTAGCCGCGCTCGAGCGCCGCTTCGCGCAAGGCGTCTTCGCGCGGCAGATAGGCCTCGCGAAAACGCAGCGTCACCGCCACCGCGCGGCGCGAAGGCAGGAAGGCCTCCACCTTGTTCAGGTAGATCATGATCATCGCCGAGAAAAAGGCCAGCCCCATCGCGGCGAGATAAAAGCCGACGCCGACCAGGATGCCGATTACGGACGAACTCCAGATCGAGGCCGCCGTCGTCAGGCCGCTGATGTTAAAACCTTCGCGCATGATGACGCCGGCGCCAAGGAAGCCGATGCCGGTCACCACGCCCTGCATCACGCGGGTCGGGTCGACCATGCCGATGGCGGCGGTCTGGCCGCCGAACCACATCTCGGGATAGCCGCTGACGATGGTCAGCGCGCAGGACGCCATGCAGACCAGGCCATAGGTGCGCATGCCGGCAGCGCGGCCGTGGTACGAGCGTTCATAGCCGACCAGCAGGCCCAGGAACAGCGAGCCGGCCAGGTGCAGCAGGATCACCGCATTGATGGCGATCTCGTGCAGCGACCAATAGGGAGCCAAATAATCGTAACTCGTCATGCCGGGCTTCCAGGGACTGTTTTACGAAGTGCGTCAGGGACTGCGGGACCGCCTACGGCTTTTTCTTGACCAGCTGCTTCTCGAAGGCGATGTCATTCTTGGTCATGCGCCGTACCTCCTGCGGTCCGAGGCCATTCACGAAGGCAACGAATGCATCGAGTTCGAGCGGGGCGCACAGCGGCGGCGAACCCGGCATATCGGACAGATAGAACCCGCCTTCGGCGGTACGGGCCATCGAATAACCGGTGTGTCCCGTACGGCGTTTCAGGCGGTCGACGGCGGAACTGGCGCGGGTGGAGCGGGAGGAAGCCATGTTTAAATAGCCCTCGTACGCAGCTCTAACCATTCGCGCGCGGCGCCACTCACATGCGGCAGCAGGCGTTCGCATACCTGCGCGTGGTAGCCGTTCAGCCACTGCAGCTCATGCGGCTGCAGCAGGGTCATGTCGAGGCAGCGCGTGTCGATCGGGCACAGGGTGAGCGTCTCGAAGCGCAGGAACTCGCCGAATTCGCTTTTTTCCCCATTGCCGGCAGGCACGTTCAGCACCAGGTTCTCGATGCGGATGCCCCAGCGCCCCGGTTTATAAATGCCCGGCTCGATCGAGGTGATCATGCCCGGCTCCATGGCCGTGTGCGGATCGGGTGCGGCAGTCGGCGAAATGACTTGCGGGCCTTCGTGCACGTTCATGAAGTAACCGACGCCGTGGCCGGTGCCGTGACCGTAGTCGACGCCGGCGGCCCAGATCGGGGCGCGCGCGATCGCGTCGAGCATCGGCGAACGGGTGCCGCGCGGGAAGTGCGCGTTCGAGAGCGCCATCATCCCTTTTAGTACCAGCGTGAAATCGCGGCGGTGCGCGTCCGTGATCTGGCCGACCGGGACCACGCGCGTGATGTCGGTGGTGCCGCCCAGGTACTGGCCGCCCGAATCGATCAGGAGCAAGCCATCGCCTTCGATCAGGGCATGCGATTGTTCGGAGGCGCGGTAATGCATGATCGCGCCGTTGGCATTGAAACCGGCGATCGTATTAAAACTGGCGCTGACAAAGTGCGGACGGCGCGCACGCGCGGCCGTGATCTGTGCGTCGATCGTCAGTTCGGTCAAAGGGGCGCGTTGCGGGTTGGCCAATTCCGCTTCCAGCCAGGCGAAGAATTCGCACAGGGCGGCGCCGTCCTGCTCCATTGTGGCGCGCACGTGGACGGCTTCAAGCTCGCTTTTGCGCGACTTGGCGAATGTGGTCGGGTTGATCGCCTCGACGATGTTGACCTCAGCGCCCACTGCGGCGCGCATGCCGGCCGTGATGCGGCGCGGGTCGATCAACAGGCTGCTGCCCGCCGGCAGCGATGCCAGCGCGTCGGCCGCGGCGGCATACGGCGCCAGGCGCACACCATCTTCCATCAGCCTTGCCTGCAGCGCGTTTGACACCTTGCCCTCGGCGACGAACAGCGTCGCACCATCCCCCTCGAGGAGAACATGGGCGACGAACACGGGATTGAAACTCACGTCCGCTCCGCGCAGGTTGAACAGATAGGCGATGTCGTCGAGCGTGGAAATAAAATGGCGCTCGGCGCCGAGTGCCGCCATGGCGGCGCGGGTGGCAGCGAGTTTATCGGCGCGGCGCATCGTCGCATGCGGCGCCGCATGTTCGTACAGCGCTTCAGTCGGCAAGCCGGGACGCTCAACCCAGATCTCGTCGAGCAGGTCGATGTCGGTACGCAGAAGGACCCCGCGCGCCGCCAGCGCATCCTTCAACAGGCGCGCCACGGCCAGGCCGAGGACGCGCGCGTCCACCGCCACCGTCTGGCCCGGCTGCATGTTTGCGGCCAGCCAGTCGATGTGCAGCAGGCTGGCACCGGACGGGATCTTCATCAGCTTGATCTCGCTGCCGGCCAGTTCTGTTTCAGCCTGGGTAAAGTAGCGGCCATCGGTCCAGACGCCGGCAACATCGGCGGTCACGATAAAAGTGCCGACCGAGCCTGTAAAACCGGACAGCCACTCGCGCCCCTGCCAGCGGCGCGGCAGGTATTCGGACAGGTGGGGGTCGCTCGAGGGCACGATGTACGCGTCGATGCCGTGGCGTTTCATGGCGGCGCGCAGCTGTTCCAGGCGAGCGTCGCGGGAGGAGGAGTTAGTTGGAGTAGGCATGCCTAATATCATACCCCCAACGATACAGATTGGCGTAGGGCATGCGTTGCCGTGCCTAGGCCTGGTACAGGCGCAGGCCTTCGAGGTCAAGCACGCGGATCCCGCCGTAATCGAGCCGCAGCAGTCCCGCCTTCTCGAGCAACTGTAAGGCCTGGTTGGCGCGCTGGCGCGAGGCGCCCGACAGGTAGCCGATCTCTTCCTGCGACAGCTGTACCAGTTTATCGAGCCCCGGATACAGGTGGTCGTTGAACATCGCCGCCAGGCAGCGCGCGACGCGCGTGTCGACGTCGAGCATGCGGTCGGTTTCCACCTGCCCGATGAACTGGCCCAGGCGTTCATTCAATTGCATGAGCAGGAAACGGTTGAACGGCAGGCTGATCTCGAGCAGCCACTCGAAGGTGGCGCGCGGCATGCGTGCCACCCGGGTATCGCGCAGCGCCATCACGTCGTACTTGCGGAACTCGTCTTTCAGCAGCGAACCCTCCCCGAACCAGCCGCCGGCGGTCACGCCCGTAAACGTCACGCTTTTGCCGGACGGGGAAAAATTGTTGATTTTGACTAAGCCGTCGATGATGCCGACCCAGGTTTCCAGCGCCTCTCCCTTGCGGCAGACGAAACCGCCTTTCGGCACGAACTGTTCGAAGCAGACGGCCTCGACCCGCGCCATCTCGGCAGGCGTGAGCACACGCCCCCAGATGGTGGCGCGCAGGTGTTCCACGAGTGTCGGTGTCTGGATTTTCATTGTGCAACGCGTCATCGAAAGTCAGGCCAATTGTCATCTGGATGACAACTTCCCTGTCCAACGCAAAGTACTATCTTCACATAAAAAATTCGCCGGCAGCAGATTTTGCGCCAGGCCAGGGTTGCCTTATTCGAGGAGACAGCGATGGAGACATCGGAAAGCGTGCCATTGCAGACTTTTCCGCGGCGCCTGCTCGCCCACGCACAGCAGCGCGGGGCGCGCCCGGCATTTCGCGAGAAATACCTGGGTATCTGGCAGGAATGGTCCTGGCTGCAAGTGAACGCCGAGGTGCGCGCCCTGGCCTGCGGGCTGGCCTCGCTCGGGTTTCGGCGCGGCATGAACCTGGCCATCATCGGCGACAACCGGCCGCGCCTGTACTGGGCGATGCTGGCGGCGCAATGCCTGGGCGGCGTCCCGGTGCCGCTGTATCAGGATGCCCCAAGCGCCGACATGGCCCACGTGCTGAACGACGCCGACATCGAATTTGCCGTGGTCGAGGACCAGGAGCAGGTCGATAAACTGCTCGAGCTCCAATCCGAGTGCCCGCGCGTGCGCCAGATCGTGTTCGAGGATGAACGCGGCATGCGCCATTACCAGCATGCCGGCCTGCTGTCGTTCGCGCGCATCCAGGAACTCGGACGAGAATGGGATGCCGCTCATCCTGGCGCCTTCGATGCTGAGGTCGAGGCCGGCAGAGGCAAGGACACCGCCATCATCCTGTACACCTCGGGCACCACCGGCAAACCGAAGGGCGTGATGCAGTCGCACGCGGCCTTGCTCGCAGCCGGCGCCGGCGGGGTCGGCTTCGACAAGCTGACCGAGCGCGAAGACATCCTGTCCTATTTACCGATGGCCTGGGTGGGCGACTGCCTGTTCTCGCTGGCCCAGGCAATGGTCGCCGGTTTTACGGTCAACTGCCCGGAGTCGAGCGACACCGTGCTCACCGATTTACGAGAAATCGGCCCGACCTATTATTTTGCGCCGCCGCGCGTGTTCGAAAACATGCTCACGACCGTCATGATCCGGATGGAAGACGCGAGCGCCATCAAACGCCGCATGTTCGATTATTTCATGAACGTCGCGCGCCGCAGCGGCGCCGCGATTTTGGACGGCAAGCCGGTCAGCGCGGGCGAGCGGTTCAAATACGCGCTGGGCAGGATTGCCGTCTACGAACCACTGAAGAACGTGCTGGGCCTGTCGCGGGTGCGCGTGGCCTACACGGCGGGCGCCGCGATCGGCCCCGACCTGTTCCGCTTCTACCGCTCGATCGGGGTCAATTTAAAACAGTTATATGGCTCTACCGAAACCTGCGCCTATGTCTGCCTGCAACCGGACGGAAACATCAAATTCGACAGCGTCGGCATACCGGCGCCGGGGGTCGAAGTCAAGCTGGCCGCGAACGGCGAGGTATTGGTCAAGGGCGTGTCGAACATGGGAGGCTACTTCAAGCGCCCGGACGCGACCGCCGAGGTGATCGACAGCGATGGCTACTTTCATACGGGCGACGCCGGCGTGTTCGACAGCGACGGTCATCTGAAAATCATCGACCGCGCAGCCGATGTCGGCACCATGCACCAGGGCGCCATCTTCGCGCCCAACTACATCGAAAACAAGCTGAAGTTCTTCCCGTTCATCAAAGAGGCGGTCGCCTTCGGGAATGGGCGCGACCAGGTCTGCGCTTTTATTAACATCGACATGGAAGCGGTCGGCAACTGGGCCGAGCGGCGCAACCTGGCCTATTCTGGCTACACCGACCTGGCGGCGCACCCGCAAGTCCTGGCCCTGATGCGCGACTGCGTACAAAAGGTGAATGCTGATCTCGCCGGGGAGGCACTGATGGGCCACACGCAAATCCACCGTTTTCTGGTGTTGCACAAGGAGCTCGATCCGGACGACGACGAGCTGACCCGCACCCGTAAAGTGCGCCGTAAATTCGTCGCCGAAAAATACGCGGTGCTGATCGACGCGCTGTACTCAGGTAAAGCGTCGCAGTTCATCAGCACGCAAGTGAAATTCGAGGATGGACGCACGGGACTTGTGAGCGCCGACCTGCGCATCGTCGACAGCGCGACTTATCCGGTCATGGAGGAAGCAGCGTGATGGAGATGATGCAAGCACCGGCCGTGCCCGGCGCCGGCCGCAAGATCGGCGAAGTGATCCTCGACCTGAAAAACATTTCGCTCGCCTTTGGCGGCGTAAAAGCGCTGACCGATATTTCGTTCGACGTGAGGCAGCACGAGATCCGCGCCATCATCGGGCCGAACGGCGCCGGCAAAAGCTCGATGCTCAATGTAATCAACGGCGTGTATCGCCCGCAGCACGGCGAGATCGTGCTGCGCGGCGCCCACCGCACCAACATGGATTGCTACAGCGCGGCGAAAGCGGGCATTGCACGCACTTTTCAAAATATCGCGCTCTTCAAGGGAATGACGGTCCTCGACAACATCATGACCGGGCGCAACCTGAAGATGAAGACGAATTTCCTGCAGCAGGCCTTTTATCTGGGGGCCGCGCGCAGGGAAGAAATCGCGCACCGCGAAAAGGCGGAATCCATCATCGATTTTCTCGAGATCCAGGCGATCCGCAAGACGCCGGTCGGACGCCTGCCCTACGGCCTGCAAAAGCGCGTGGAACTGGGGAGAGCCTTGGCGGCCGAACCGGAGATCCTGCTGCTGGACGAACCGATGGCCGGCATGAACGTCGAAGAAAAGCAGGACATGTGCCGCTTCATTTTGGACGTGAACGACCAGTTCGGCACGACGATCGTCCTGATCGAACACGACATGGGGGTGGTGATGGACATTTCGGACAGGGTCGTCGTGCTCGACTATGGCAAGAAGATCGGCGACGGCACGCCCGACGAGGTGCGCGCCAACGAGAACGTCATCAAGGCCTACCTGGGCCAGGCGCACGAGGAAGACAAGCCATGAGTTTCTTTATCGAAGTGCTGCTCGGCGGCTTGTTGTCCGGGGTGATGTACGCACTGGTGGCGATCGGTTTTGTCCTGATCTATAAAGCCTCGGGCGTGTTCAACTTCGCCCAGGGCGCGATGGTATTTTTCGCGGCGCTGACCTGCGTCGGCATCGTGGATAAATTCGGCGTGTCGCTGTGGGTGGCGATTCCGATCACGATGCTGGTGATGGTCGCGCTGGCCCTGGCCATCGAGCGGGTGGTACTCCGCCCGCTGGTGAACCAGCCGGAAATCACGCTGTTCATGGCCACCATTGGCCTGGCGTTTTTCATCGAAGGCCTGGCGCAGCTAATCTGGGGTTCGCAGGTACGCAAGCTCGACCTGCCGATCGAGGACGTGCCGAACGGGTACCTGATGGACAACTACAACATCCTGGTCTCGCAGTTCGACATGATGGCGGCGATCGTCTGCGCGGTACTGGTGGTGGCGCTGGCGCTGCTGTTCTCGAAAACCAAGGTCGGACGCGCGCTGCGTGCGGTGGCGGACGACCACCAGGCGGCGCTGGCGGTCGGCATCCCGCTGCAGCGGATCTGGGTCGTGGTGTGGTCGGTGGCCGGCCTGGTGGCGCTGGTGGCGGGTTTATTGTGGGGCGCACGAAATGGCGTGCAGTTCGCACTGACGTTTATTGCCTTGAAGGCTTTGCCGGTGCTGATCCTCGGTGGATTTACCTCGGTGCCGGGCGCGATCGTCGGTGGCCTGATCATCGGCGCCAGCGAGAAGCTGGCCGAGGTGTATATCGGGCCAATGGTCGGCGGCGGCATCGAAGGCTGGTTCCCGTATGTGCTGGCTTTGCTGTTCCTGCTGGTGCGGCCCGAAGGGCTGTTCGGCGAAAAAATCATCCGGAGGATCTGACCCATGCTGTACCGTGAAGCCGGACAATTCAAGACCAGCTACGAAGCCGACGGCCAGATCCTGCCGATCCGCCAGGACCGGGTCGGCCTGTTTATCTTACTGCTGGTGGCATTGGTGGCCGTCCCCTTGTTTGCCTCGCCCTATCTGCTCTCCGCCATCCTGATCCCGTTCCTGATTTTTGCGCTGGCGGCGCTCGGGCTGAACATCTTGACCGGTTACGCCGGCCAGCTCTCGCTCGGCACCGCCGCCTTCATGGCGGTCGGCGCCTATGCCTCCTTCAATTTCGTGGCGCGCATTCCCGGCATTCCGCTACTGGTGGCGTTCGTGCTCGGCGGCCTGTGCGCGGCGATGGTGGGCATCGCTTTTGGTTTGCCCTCGCTGCGCATCCGCGGCTTTTATCTCGCCGCTGCCACGCTGGCCACCCAGTTCTTCGTCATCTGGTGCCTGACCAAGATCCCGTACCTGACCAATTACAGTGCGTCGGGCGTCGTCACGGTGCAGACGATGCAGATGTTCGGCTACCAGTTCGTGAGCCCGGTATCGAAATACCTGCTGGTGCTGGGCATCGTGGCCGGCATGGCGCTGCTTGCAAAAAACATGATCCGCTCGAACGTGGGGCGCTCGTGGATGGCGATTCGCGACATGGACATGGCGGCCGAAGTGATCGGTTTCCGGCCGCTGCGCACGAAACTGCTGGCCTTTGCCGTCAGCTCCTTCTATTGCGGCGTGGCCGGCGCCCTGTACGCCTTTGCCTATCTCGGCACGGTGGAGCCGGAAGCCTACAGCCTGGACCTGTCGTTCCGGATCCTGTTCATGGTGATCATCGGCGGTGTCGGCTCGATCCTCGGCTCCTTCCTCGGCGCGGCATTTATTGTACTGCTGCCGATCGTCCTGAACATGCTGGCGCATGCGCTGGGCCTGGCCACGAATTACGCGTCGAACCTGGAACTGATGGTGTTCGGCAGTTTGATCATCTTTTTCCTGATCGTCGAGCCGCACGGTCTCGCGCGCCTGTGGCAGATCGGGAAAGAAAAGCTGCGCTTGTGGCCCTTCCCGCACTGACAGTCCTTATTGCCATTCATCGTCGTTAAAAAAGAGGAGACCTACATGAAAGTCATCAAATCGGTTCTGTTGTGCGCCGCGCTCTCTGGCGTCGGCGGGCAGGTACTGGCCGCCGACCAGTTCGTGGCACTGCCGTCGTACCGCGTCGGGCCCTACGCAGCAGGCGGCTCCGGCATCTATGGCGGCATGATCGATTATTTTAATCTGGTCAACGCGAACGGCGGCATCAACGGCGTCAAGATGACCTGGGAAGAGTGCGAGACCGAATACAACGCCTCGCGCGGCGTCGAGTGCTACGAGCGCCTGAAAACGAAAAATGGCGGTGCCACCCTGGTCGACCCGCTCTCGACCGGCATCGCTTACGGCATTGTCGACCGCGTGGCGGTCGACAAGATCCCGATGACCATGCTCGGCTACGGCCGCTCGGACGCGGCCAACGGTAAAGTGTTTCCGTATGTGTTCCCGCTCGTGACCAGCTACTGGAACCAGGCCGCGGCGATGATCAAGTACCTGGGCGACAAGAACGGCGGCTATCCGAAACTCAAGGGTAAAAAAATCGTCTACCTGTACCACGATTCGGCTTTCGGCAAGGAAGCCATGCCGGTGCTCGACGCCCAGGCGAAACAGTATGGTTTTGAACTGATCAAGATCGCAGTCGCCCCGCCGGGCAGCGAGCAGCAATCGCAATGGCTGCAAATCCGCCAGGCCAAACCCGACCACGTGATCCTGTGGGGATGGGGTGTCATGAACTCGGTGGCGATCAAGACCGCGCAAAGGAATGGTTTCCCGCGCGAAAAAATCCTCGGCGTCTGGTGGGCCGGTTCGGAAGAAGACACGATCCCGTCGGGCGAAGCAGCCAAGGGGTATACCTCGATGACCTTCAATACCCCCGGCAACTACCCGCTGATGGACGACATCCGCAAAAAAGTCTACGCGGCCGGCAAAGGCAACCTGTCCGACCAGGCCCGCATCGGCACGGTGTATCACATGCGCGGCGTGACCCTGGGCGTACTGTGGGTCGAGGCGATCCGCACCGCGCAGGAAAAATTCGGCAAAGGGAAAACCATGACCGGCGAGCAGGTGCGCTGGGGCCTGGAAAACCTGAACGTCGACGCTTCTCGCCAGAAGGCGATCGGGGCGTTTGGCATGTTCCCGACCGTGAAAACCAGCTGCGACGACCACGAGGGTTCCGGTGCCGTGAAAGTCCAGCAATGGGATGGCAAGAAGTGGAACGCGATCACGCCGAACTGGGTGGTCGGCGACAAGGCCTTGACGCGCAAGCTGCTGGAAGAGTCGTCGCTGGCCTATGCCAAGGAAAAGAATATGACGCCGGCCTGCATGCAGTAATTGTCGATGCACCCGTCCCCTGCCACGTGGCGGGGGACATTTTGGAACAGACACCATGACCAGCACCAGCGAACAGCCCTACCTGTCGGTGAACAACATCGAAGTCATATACGACCACGTGATCCTGGTGTTGAAGGGCGTGTCGCTGCAGGTGCCAAAAGGGAAGATCGTGGCCCTGCTGGGCGCGAACGGCGCCGGCAAGTCGACGACTTTAAAAACCATTTCGACCCTGCTGCGCGGCGAACGCGGCGACGTGACCAAGGGAGAAGTACGCTTCCAGGGCGAGCGTATCGACCAGCTGACGCCCAATGAGCTGGTGCGGCGCGGACTGTCGCAGGTGATGGAGGGGCGCCACTGTTTCGGCCACCTGACGATCGAAGAGAATCTATTAACCGGCGCTTACACCCGCAATATCGGGCGTGGCGAGCTGAAAACCGCGCTCGAATCGGTGTACCACTATTTCCCGCGTCTGAAGGAACGCAGAAGCAGCCAGGCCGGCTACACCTCGGGCGGCGAACAGCAGATGTGCGCCATCGGGCGCGCCTTGATGGCCAATCCCTCGATGATCCTGCTCGACGAGCCGTCGATGGGGATCGCGCCGCAGGTCGTCGACGAGATCTTCGGCATCGTCAAGGATTTGAATCAGAAGGAAGGCGTCTCCTTTCTTCTTGCGGAGCAGAACACGAACGTCGCCCTGCGCTATGCCGACTTCGGCTACATCCTCGAGAACGGGCGCGTCGTGATGGACGGCGCGGCGAGCGACCTGGCCAACAACGAGGACGTCAAGGAGTTTTATCTTGGCGTGTCGGGCGCGGGCCGAAAAAGTTTTCGCGACATGAAGTTTTATCGGCGCCGCAAACGCTGGCTGGCATAAACGCAGCGCACCCTAATGGAGAGCACCATGACGAGCATCACCCTCGATGCGCTGGAAACG
Organism: Massilia sp. CMS3.1; assembly: GCF_051262535.1. Taxonomy (NCBI): domain Bacteria; kingdom Pseudomonadati; phylum Pseudomonadota; class Betaproteobacteria; order Burkholderiales; family Oxalobacteraceae; genus Massilia; species Massilia sp. CMS3.1. The sequence goes on from NZ_JBIMES010000006.1 coordinate 241,252, forward strand.
CGCGCCCCGGAAGAACGCGAACGCGACCTGCTGGCGCGTTTGCCAGGCCTCATCGCACGCGCGCAGCAGGCCCCGGGCTGGGGCCGCATCCTGAACGGGATCGATCCGGACACGATCACGACGCGTGAAGCGTTGGCCCGGCTGCCGGTAACCCGTAAATCCGATTTGAAAGCGCTGCAGGAGGGAGAACCGCCCTTCGGCGGGTTGACCGCGACGGCGACAAGCGAGCTGGCGCGCGTATGCATGTCGCCCGGCCCGATTTTTGACCCCGAAGGGCGCGCTGCGGACTGGTGGCGCTTCGCGCGCCCGATGTACGCGGCCGGCGTGCGCGCAGGCGGCCTGCTGCAAAACTGTTTTTCGTACCACTTCACGCCGGCCGCCTTCATGGTCGAAAGCGGGGCTGCCCGCATCGGCTGCAGCGTGATCCCGGCCGGCACCGGACAGACGGAAATGCAGGTCCAAGCCATGGCGACACTGCGTCCCGATACCTATGTCGGCACGCCCTCGTTCCTGCGCATCATCATCGAAAAGGCAGGCGAGCTGGGTGCCGACATCAGCAGCGTGCAGCACGCGCTGGTCGGCGCCGAGGCGCTGCCGGAGTCCCTGCGCAGCTGGTTTCGCGACAACGGCGTGGCGCACGTGTTCCAGACCTATGCCTCGGCCGACATCGGCAGCATCGCCTACGAGACGGCCACCGACGGCGTGCTCGATGCGGGCATGGTGTTAGATGAAGAGGTGTTACTCGAAATCGTGCGCCCCGGCAGCGGGGAGCTGGTGGCGCCGGGCGATATCGGCGAAGTCGTGGTCACGCTGTTCAATCCCGACTATCCGCTGATCCGGTTTGCCACCGGAGACCTGTCGGCGCTGCTGGTCGATGGACCATCGGGGGTACGCACCAACAGCCGCATCAAAGGCTGGATGGGCCGCGCCGACCAGACCACCAAGGTGCGCGCCATGTTCGTGCACGCCTCGCAGGTGCAGAACATCGTGCGCCGCCATCCGGAAATCATCAAGGCGCGGCTCGTCGTATCGGGACAGATGGCGAACGACCTGATGACCTTGCAGTGCGAAGTGGAAGGTGTCGTCGGCCCTGCTTTGGCAACGGCGATTGGCGCCACGATCCGCGACGTGACCAAGCTGCGCGGCGAGGTCGCCTTCGTGGCGCCGGGGACGCTGCCGGACGACGGCAAAGTGATCGACGATGCGCGCGACTACAGCTGAACAACAGCCGACGATCTTGCATGGCAAAGGGGAAAAATAGTGCTGGAATCTTCCCTGCGCCAATAGTCCGCCCGACATTGGCAATATTCGCGATAATTGGGTATTCCCCTTTACCGTGAATTGTCCATGCAAGATTTTCATGTTGTGCGCGCCCGAGCCCTGCTGGAACATGCGCAAGAGATCGTAACGCCCGACCAGGTGCAGTCTGCCGTACGCCATGTAGCGGATGTGCTCAACGAGCGTTTCAGCCATCCCGGGAATACCACCTTCCCGCTGGTGCTCGGCGTGATGGGCGGCGCCGTCGTTTTTACGGGCTCTCTGCTGCCCCAGCTCGACTTCCCGCTCGAATTCGATTACATCCACGTCAGCCGCTACGGCGACGACGACCGCGGCGGACAGGTCGTGTGGAAAGTCATCCCGCGCCAGAACGTGGCGGGACGCACGATCGTCGTTCTCGACGACATCCTCGATGAAGGCGAGACCCTCGCTCACGTGAAACAGCGTTTACTGGACATGGGCGCGGCCGACGTCATCATCGCCGTATTCGCCGACAAGGACATCGGGCGACAAAAGCCGATCGACGCCGACATCATCGGCTTGACGCTGCCGAACGCCTTCGTGGTCGGCTTCGGCATGGACGTGTACGGCTACTGGCGCAACCTGCCGGGATTGTGGTCGATCCGCCAGGAAGATTTGAAGCCGGCCGAGCCGGAAACAGAGTATCCGATTCCGGATGTAAAAGCCTCCGGAAACGGAGTCGACTGAATCCGTTGTCGAACCGGTTTACCAGAACAACAAGGCCTCCGAATGGAGGCCTTTTGAATTCGAACGATCAGCTCAGCGCAGCGACAAACGGGCACGCGCCGCATCGTATTCGCGGCGCAAGCGCTCGACCATCTCGGCCACCGTCGGCACGTCGTGCATCAGGCCCACGCCCTGCCCTGCGCCCCAGATGTCGCGCCAGGCCTTGGCTTTCGAACCGCCATCGCCAAAGCTCATCTTGCTCTTGTCCGATTCCGGCAGCGCCTCCGGGTCGAGTCCGGCGTTGACGATCGATTTTTTCAGGTAGTTGCCGTGTACGCCAGTAAACAGGTTCGTGTAGACCACGTCGGCCGCGCTCGATTCGACGATGGCGTCGCGGTAGTCGTCGCTGACGTTCGACTCTTTCGTTGCCAGCCAGCGCGAACCGATATACGCGAAGTCGGCGCCCATCGCCTGCGCCGCCAGGATGGCGTCGCCGGTGGCGATCGAACCGGACAGGGCGATCGGACCATCGAAAAATTTACGCACTTCGCCAACCAGCGCAAATGGCGACAGCGCGCCGGCATGGCCGCCGGCGCCGGCCGCGACCAGGATCAGGCCGTCGACGCCGGCTTCCAGCGCTTTCTGTGCGTGGCGGATCGAGACCACGTCGTGCAGCACGATGCCGCCATAGCTGTGCACGGCATCGAGCATCTCTTTCGGCGGCGCGCGCAGCGAGGAGATGATGATCGGCACCTGGTGCCTGACGCAGACGTCGACATCGTGCTCGAGGCGCGTGTTCGAGGCGTGCACGATCTGGTTCACCGCGATCGGGCCGATTTTCGCGCCCGGATTGGCGGCGGCGTAATCGGCCAGCTCTTTCTGCAGGTCGGTCAGCCAGGTGTCGAGCAGCTCGGCCGGGCGGGCGTTCAATGCCGGGAAGGAACCGACGATCCCCGCCTTGCACTGCGCCGCGACGAGGGCCGGACCGCTGGCGATGAACATCGGCGAGGCGATGACGGGTAAGGAGAGGTTTTGCAGTACGGTGGGCAGCGTCATTGGCAGCTTTCGGCGTGGAGTTATTCGGACGGCTGGCAGATTATAGGGTCAAAAAAGCACGACCGTGCTAGACCGGCGGCTCTAAATTCATGCGTCGACCAGGAAATCGCCCTCGATGCGGGCGGCCTTCGCGCGCAGCAGGGAGGAGATGGCCCAGTTGGCGAGCGGAGTGTAGAGGTCGGGTATGCCGGCCGCGATATCCATCTGCCGCAACGCACTCCCTACCACAGGAATCGCCTCTAGCAACCCCGGCAGCGCACTGAGTAAAATCCGCTGGCGCTCGAGCAGCAGAAATTTCACCAGCACCTTCACCGCATTTTCCGCATTGCGCTTCGGATCCGCGGCCAGGTAATCGAGCCGCGAATACGCGCGCTGCAAGGCCCCCGGCACATCTGTAAACATCCGGCCGTGGCCGGGAATCACGACCCGTGCATCGAGCGTGGCAATCAGATCGAGCGTCGCGCGCGCTTCCACAAAACCGGGTTCGCCCGCCAGTTCCGGAAAGATGACACCGAAACCGTTTTCCCACAGCGCGTCGCCCGAGATCAGGATGCCCTCTTCCGCGCAGAACAGGAATAGCGCATGCGGATCGTGGCCAGGGGCGCCCAGCACATCCCACGCCATGCCACCCAGTTCCAGCCTTTGCCCGGGCGCCAGCAGCGCATCGAACGTAAAACGCGCGCATTGCTGGCCGGTGGCGCGAAAACTCAGCGCCTCCTCGTCCCAGGCGGCGACTTTTTTGCTCTCTGCCGCAGGAATCGCCGTATGGCACCCATATGCCGCCTGCAGCGCGCCATTCCCGCCGCAGTGGTCCGAATGCAGATGGGTATTGACCAGGCGCGCGAGCGGGCGCTCGCCGAGCGCATGGCGCACCAGCGCCAGCGTTTGTGGTGCATGCGTCACATAGCCGCTGTCGACCAGCGCCGGCGCATCCGCCGTGAACAACACGTTGTTCGACGACAGCCAGCCGCGCTCGAAGACGCGCATCGTGTCAGGCAAGGTGGGCAACTGCAGCCTCATTCACCGAAATCCAGGTTCGCTTCGCGGCGCCGGATCTCGCTCCACAGCGCGCGTTTGACATCATCGCTGGCGCTGCCCCAGGCCACGATCTCGTCGATCGTACGCAGGCAGCCGCGGCACAGACCCGTCTTCCCATCCATCTCGCACAGGCTGATGCAGGGGGATGGAACCGGGGTCTGCAGGTCGGGAGGCGACAGGCTCATGCCACGGTCCCCCCAGGCGCCGCGTGACGCTTCCTGTCGACACGCCCATTAAAACGCGCCGCATCGATGACGCAGCGCTCGTGCGTGCCTTCGCAAATGCGTTCCTGCTCGTCCCAGGCTTGTACCTTGAAACGCACACGCTGGCCTTCGACCGCGAGCACTTCGCCTTCGATACGCAGCAGCATGCCTGGCGGCGTCGGCGCCAGATGTTGAAAACTGACCATCGTGCCCAGGCTCTGTTCGCGTGGCCAGTCGAGGAAAGGCAGCATCCCGTGCACGCAAGCCAGTTCCATCATGCCGACCAGGTAGCCGGTGGCAAGGACGTCGGGCATGTCGCGGCAAAACGGGGTGTCGTGGTACAGCTGCGGCACAGTCGCGCGCGGCGGCACCGTGTACTGCCATGCGAAGCGCAGGCCGGGTTGTAATTCTGGACTCATGGAGAAATAGATTACCCGATTCAATCGAATCGCGCTTGACTGCGGAGCGCAGGCGCGTAGACTTGGCGTCACATTAAACCATCCACATGGATGGTGCCAGGATGGTTTGAAAGGATGGTGTAAGCATGCGCGGTCAACTTATGAGCACACACGAAGCAAAACCGAAGCTGGTGGATTCGGAAAAAATCACGATCAACCTGGGCATGATCGACCTGGGCCAAATCGACTTGCTGGTCAGTGAAGGGTTTTATAGCAACCGAACCGACCTGATCCGCACCGCCATCCGCAACCAGTTGAATACGCACGCCGATGTAGTCCGGCAAACCGTTGCCCGCCGCAGTCTCGTCCTCGGGATGCACCATTATTCCCGGGCCGACCTGGAAGCGGCGCAACAAGCCGGGATCCGGCTGCAAATCCAGGTGCTCGGCTTGGCCAGCATCGCCAACGACGTCACGGTCGAACTGGCCCTGGCCACCATTGAATCGATTTCGGTCCTGGGGGCGCTGCATGCAAGCAGCTCCATCAAGGCCGCATTGGCAGAGCGCATTCTTTAAAGCGCATAAAAGGAAGCCAAAATGAAACTGAACATGAATCTGAATAACAAACTCTTCGCGCAAATGCGTGCCGCCACCCGCAACCTGATCAAGAAGCCCCAGGTCGATACGAACAAGGTCATTCAAGATGCGTTGAAAAACGCCTCGGCCATGAGCCAGTCGGCGCAGGCGCAGATGCGCGGCTTTTCGCAAGCCAATGGCGCGGCCAACGGGCACATGCCGTCCGACGTGCCGGACATGCTGGCCGAACTGAGCCGCAAATTCGGTCACGCTGGCGCCGCCGCCAATGAACCTGCGGTCCTTCTGCCCGGCACCTTCAGCGACGCCAGTTTTACCAACAGCGCCGGCACCCGCAGCTACAAACTGTATGTGCCGAGCAGCTACAAGGGCGAAGCGGCGGCACTCGTGGTGATGCTGCACGGCTGCACCCAGGACCCGGACGACTTCGCCAAAGGCACGCAAATGAACGCGCTGGCCGAGGAAACCGGCTGCCTCGTCGTCTATCCGTCCCAATCGCGCCAGGCCAATTCCTCGCGCTGCTGGAACTGGTTCAACGCCGTCGACCAGAAACGCGACCAGGGCGAGCCCTCGATCATCGCCGGCATCACGCGCGAGGTCATGGGCAAGCACAAGATCGACCCGGCCCAGGTGTACGTCGCCGGCCTGTCCGCCGGCGGCGCCATGGCCACCATCATGGGCACGCTGTACCCGGAACTGTATGCGGCCGTCGGCGTCCACTCCGGCCTGCCCTACGCCTCGGCGCATGATTTACCATCGGCACTGGCCGCGATGCAGGGCCAGCTCCAGCGTCAGAACAAGCCGGGGAAAGCGATCCCGATCATTGTCTTCCACGGCGACAAGGACCATACCGTGCACCCGACCAATGGCGACGAGCTGATGGTGCATGCGCGCGACGCCGCCGATGTCATGGCGGTCGAGCCCGGCCGCGTGCCGAACGGCCATGCCTATACCCGGACGACGCACAAGGGGTCCGACGGCAAGCTGCAAGGCGAACACTGGGTCATCCACGGCGCCGGCCACGCCTGGTCGGGCGGCAGCGCCCACGGCACCTATACCGACGGCAAGGGACCGGACGCGAGCCGCGAGATGCTACGTTTCTTCGCGACGCATCGATGAGATAGTCGGGCCTGGCTTGTTTGCCTGCGCAATATGCGCACGCAAACAAGCGGGACACCAGCAGCCGGCATCCACACCCGGCACCGGCACCACCGCCGGCAAGCTCGTGCACCAGCAGGGTCCCTCGCCACCATCGGCCATGGCACAGCCGAACGCGGCGCCACAGCGGGTACATAGGCTCATGGTCCACCCTTGCGACAGGAATTGTTCGTCATGTGTAATATCGTAGAAGAATTCATCGGCAGCGATCCTGACACGGTCACACGATAAAATACAACAAGTGCGCCATAGAATGCCTACAAGGCGCCCGTGTTGCCTGTAAAATCTCCGCCACATTCATTTCGGACTCTCCATGAACGCTCACGTGACCAGCTTGACAACCGATGACCCATCGAGTGACCTGACCAAGGTCTCCCCGCAGATCAAGGCTCAGATCCTGGCCGAGGCGCTCCCTTATATCCGCAACTTCCATGGCAAGACCATTGTCATCAAGTACGGCGGGAATGCCATGACCGACGAACGCCTGAAGCACGGCTTCGCGCGCGACGTCATCTTGCTGAAACTGGTGGGCATGAACCCGGTCGTGGTGCACGGCGGCGGCCCGCAGATCGACAACGCCCTGAAAAAGATCGGCAAGCAAGGTACCTTCGTGCAAGGCATGCGCATCACCGACGAAGAGACCATGGAAGTGGTCGAGTGGGTGCTGGGCGGCGAAGTGCAGCAGGACATCGTCATGTTGATCAACCACTACGGCGGCCAGGCAGTCGGCCTGACCGGCAAGGACGGCGGCCTGATCCGCGCACGCAAGATGAGCATGCCCGACAAGGACAAGCCGGGCGAGTTCCTCGACATCGGCTTCGTCGGCGAGATCGACGCGATCAATCCGGCGGTCGTGAAAGCGCTGCAGGACGACGCCTTCATTCCGATTATTTCTCCGATCGGCTTCGGCCAGGACGGGCAAGCCTACAACATCAATGCCGACGTCGTCGCCGGTAAAATCGCGGAAATCCTGAAAGCTGAAAAGCTGATCATGATGACCAACATCGCCGGCGTGCAGGACAAGGCCGGCAACCTGGTGACCGACCTGTCGGCGCGCGAAATCGACGAGATGTTCGAAGACGGCACGATCTCGGGCGGCATGCTGCCAAAGATCTCGTCGGCCCTGGACGCCGCCAAGTCGGGCGTGAACACCGTGCACATTATCGATGGCCGCATCGAGCACTCTTTGTTGCTGGAAGTCTTGACCGAACAGGCTTTTGGCACTATGATCCGCTCGCATTAAAATATATGTGGCGGTGTCCATGCCGCCCTATCAGTACCGCCCTTTTAGCTCAGTGGTAGAGCACTCCCTTGGTAAGGGAGAGGCCACGTGTTCAATCCACGTAAAGGGCACCATCTTTCTTCAGTACACCCGTTCCACCTGCAAGCCGCGTTCGCACAGCAGCGCCGGTACCCCACGTTTCCCGAGCAAGTGCAATAAACCGATCGCCGCCACCGCATTGTTTTCGCGCGCCAGCAGCGCAGCGAGTTTATCGGCCATCGGCCCGTTGCGCTCCTCCAGTATCAATTCACGGACGAACTTGCCGCTGACGCTGTCGTCGTTGTCGATGCGGCGGGCGATGGCGTCGAGTGCCTTCTGGTCGGCGCGCTCATAGGCATCGAACAGTTCGCGCGCCTCGCGCAGCTGGCGTCCCGACGCCATATTTTCCAGTGTTTCTTCGAGCAGGCTCCACTGCGTCCCCAGCGGCAGCCGGTCCAGCAGCGCCGCCTGGTACTGCGCCGACTCCAGCTCGGCGATGCGCGTCTTGCCGCGCGCCAGGCCCGCCAGATGGGCGTCCACACCCCGTGCCGGGTCGTAGCCCAAGCGGGTCACGTCCGCCATTGCGAGCATCATCACCAGCATCCAGGGTTTGAATTGCGCCACTGCGGCCGGATTGACGCCCTGCTGCGTCAGGACGGCCTCCAGGCGCCGGCGGCGCTCGGCAGGCAGGCCGGCATGGCCCGGGCTGCCTGCCGGGAACAAGCCATGCTGGTGGAAGGCCGCCTCGGCGGCGCCGGGATCGCGTGCCATGTCCACCTCCAGCGCCAGCGTGGGGGCCGCCGCCACGATGTCGCCGATGCGCGGTTCGAGCGGATAGTAGGCGGGCTTGCCCGCATGGATGGTTCCGTACAGGTACAAGGTGTTGCCCTTGCCGCTGACCTTGAATAGCGCCCCGCGTTCGACCGCCAGCGCCTGGAATGCCGTCAATAGCAAGCCGAAGAAGACCACTATAATTGAACGTCGCATCCATTTCTCCTGTTATTTGAAAACGTGCCAAATCATATCCCCGCCTCTCCCGTCTGGCTATTCGACCTGGATAACACCCTGCACGACGCCTCGCACGCGATCTTTCCGGCCATTAGCGCCAACATGAACACGTATATCGCGCGCGTGCTCGACGACGGCATCACGCCGGTGACGCAGGCGCGGGTCGATGCCGCGCGCCTGGGTTACTGGAAGCGATATGGCGCCACCCTGCTCGGCATGATGCGCCACCATGGCGTGAACGCCGCCGATTTTCTCAGCCAGACGCACGACCTCAAGGATCTGCGCGCGATGATGCGTTCCGAGACCGGCCTCGGGCGCCTGTTGATGAAACTCCCCGGCCGCAAGATCCTGCTGACGAATGCGCCGCGCGATTATTCGACACACGTGATGCGCCACCTGAACCTGGGCCGGCATTTCGCGCACCACATCGCGATCGAGCAGATGCACGTGCACCGCCAGCTGCGTCCGAAACCGTCGAAACTGATGCTGGCGCGCCTGCTGCGGCGCCACGGTGTCGCCGCGCGCGACTGCATCCTGGTCGAGGACACGCTGGCGAACCTGAAAAGCGCCAAGCAACTGGGCCTGCGCACGGTGTGGGTGACGCAATACCTGCGCCTGCGCGAATCGAGCACGCTGGCGATGGCGCGCCCGCGCAGATTGATTCGCCCAAATTATGTCGATGTCAAAGTAAAATCCGTGCGCCAGCTGCCGAAGCGCTTGCAGCGGCTGCGCGCATCGACTTGATTATTCGACTAATTACTCTTCCGGGATCCCATGGCAAGCACCAAGCCAGGCCAGCGTAAGTTGCAAATCCTCCAGGCCCTGGCGGCCATGCTCGAGCAGCCCAAAGGTGAAAAAATCACCACCGCCGCGCTGGCGGCGCGTTTATCGGTGTCGGAAGCGGCGCTGTACCGCCACTTCGCCAGCAAGGCGCAGATGTTCGAGGGCCTGATCGATTTCATCGAAGCGAGCGTGTTCGGCGTCATCCACCAGATCCTTGAAAAGGAAGAACGCGGCGTCGACCAGCTGCACGCGATCCTGCAGATGCTGCTCTCCTTTGCCGCGAACAATCCGGGCATGACGCGGGTCCTGATCGGCGACGCATTGGTCGGCGAAGACGAACGCCTCGAGCTGCGCATGAACGGCTTTTATGAGCGCATCGAGCTCGCTTGCAAGGGCGCCCTGCGCCTGGCCGCGAGCCAGGGCCACGGCATCGAGGACGAGGTCGGCGCGCGCGCCAGCCTGCTCGTGAGCTATGTGACCGGGCGCTGGCACCGCTATGCCAAGAGCGGCTTTCGCCAGAACCCTGCCGAGGGGAGCGGCGTACAATTGTCGCTTTTGCTGGCCGCCTGACGTTCACCATGCACACCGTCTTTGCACTGCTCGACGATGCGAGCGCGGAGGGCCAGGCGCAGGCACGCTCGCGCCTGTACACCGGCCATGCCGGCACGCTGAGCTGTGTCGATGCTGCCGGCTGGGGCGGCGTGCTGGAAGCGCTGCAGGCCGCCCTGGCACGCGGGCTGTACGCCGTCCCCCTGCTGAGCTATGAACTCGGCGCGCACCTGCTCGGCATCCCGACCAAGGCCCTCCCCGGCCCGCTGGCGCAGGTGCTGCTGTTCGAACGCTGCGAACTGTTAAGCGCCAGCGCAGCCCTGGCCTGGCTCACGACACGTGCCGCGAGCGACACCCCGGCGGGCGTGGCCGGCGTCACAGCGAACGTCGACGAGGCGCGTTTCGTGGACGCGATCGGGCGCATCCGCGACTACATCGCCGCCGGCGACACCTACCAGGTCAACTACACGTATCGGCTGCGCTTCGACGCCTTCGGCTCGATTTTTGCGCTGTACCAGCGCCTGCGCCTGCGCCAGCCGGTGCCCTACGGCGCCCTGATTGGCTTGCCGGACGGCGGCGCCGTGCTGTCCTTCTCTCCGGAGCTGTTCGTGCGCCACACGGGAGAGTTCCTGCTGGCGCGCCCGATGAAGGGCACGGCGCCCGCGAGCGAGGATGAGGCCGTCAACAGCGAGCGCGCCGCCGCGCTCGCGCTGGATCCAAAAAACCGCGCCGAAAACCTCATGATCGTCGACCTGCTGCGCAACGACCTCGGGAGAATCGCGCAAACGGGCAGCGTCGCCGTGCCAAAACTGTTCGAGGTCACGCGTTTCGGCGCCGTGCTGCAGATGACCTCGACGGTGCAGGCGCGCCTGCGCGATGACGTGAGCTTGTCCGACCTGTTCGCCGCCCTGTACCCCTGCGGCTCGATCACCGGCGCGCCCAAGCGGCGCACGATGGAAATCATCGACGAACTCGAACCGGACCCGCGCGGCCTGTATACGGGCGCGATCGGCTGGTTCGATCCGCCGGGCGATGGGCGCGCCTTCGGCGATTTTTGCATGTCGGTGCCGATCCGCACCTTATCCCTGGAACCGGGAGCGCAGCTGCGCCGTGGAGAATTGGGTGTCGGTGCCGGCATCGTGTACGACAGCGACCCGCACAGCGAGTTTGCCGAATGCCGCCTGAAGGCGCGTTTTCTCACCGGGCTAGCGAACGACTTCGACCTGTTCGAGACCATCAAGGCGTCGTGGCAGGACGGCCCGCGCCACCTCGACCTGCACCTGGCGCGGATGGGCGCCTCGGCCGCCTATTTCGGCCTGCCCTTCGACGAACATGCCGCGCGCACCCTCGTCGTCGACGCCTGCCTCGCGCTGCCGCCCGCAGCGGGCATCCACCGGCTGCGCCTGTCGCTCGCTGCGAACGGCGAGCTGACGATGACTTCAAGCCCTTTGGCGCCCTTGCAAGAGCCCGTAAGACTGGTGCTGGCCGACACGCCAACCGCGTCGGGCGACGTCTTCCTGCGTCATAAAACGTCGATCCGTTCCCGCTACGACGCCGCCTGGCGCGGCGCCGAAGCGCACGGCGCCTTTGACGCCCTGTTCTTCAACGAGCGTGGGGAATTGACCGAAGGGGGGCGCAGCAATGTGTTCGTACTGCTTGACGGGCGCTGGTGCACGCCGCCGCTATCGTGCGGGCTGCTGCCGGGCGTGATGCGCGCGGTGATGTTGACGGCTCCGGCCTGGCACGCGGTCGAGCGCATCATCACGCGCGACATGCTGGCGCGGGCCGAAGGAATCGTCGTGTGCAATGCGCTGCGCGGGCCGCTGCTGGCGCTGCTCGAGCGGCCTTACACCGCGGTGTAAGGCCGCCGGCGCCGCAACGGTAAAAATTACAGCGCGCCTTCGATCTTGTTCACCAGTTGCGCATCTTCCGGCGTCACCTTGCTCGGGAAATGCTCGATCACTTTACCGTCGCGCCCGATCAGGTATTTCGTGAAATTCCATTTCGGTTCCTTGCCGGTTTGCTTCGCCAGCGCCGCGTGCAGCGGATTGGCGTTCGCGCCGGTGACCGGCGTCGGCGCGAACATCGGGAATTTCACGCCATAGGTGTTGTAGCAGAGGTCGGCGATTTCCTTGGTGCTGGCGGCTTCCTGTTTAAAATCGTTCGACGGGAAGCCGAGGACCACCAGGCCGCGCGGGCTGTATTTCGTATACAGTTTTTCGAGCCCCTCGTACTGCTTGGTATAGCCGCAGTAGCTCGCCGTGTTCACCACCAGCACCACTTTGCCGGCGTACTGGCACAGGTCCTGCGGCGCTTCGTCCTGCAGGCGTTTGAAACTCTGTTTCAACAGTGCCGGACAGGCGGCCGGCGCCGGGCTGGCGGCAACGAGCGGGCGGTGCGGGACCACGCCGGCAGGTTGCGCACTGACTGAAGCGGCCGCGGCCAGCAGGGAAATTGAAAAAACGGTTTTCAGCATGATGGGTCCGGTGGTAGTCAAGCGTCGAGCTTGCGGTGTTCGATTTTCAGGCAGTGGTTCATGACGACGTCGAGGCCGGCGGCGCGCGCCAGGTCGGCGGCAGGCTGGTTCTCAATGTCGAGCTGCATCCACAGGCAGCCGGCGCGCACGGCGATCGCGTCGCGCGCCAGCGGCGGGATGTCTTCGGATTTGCGGAAGCAGTCGACGATGTCGATGCGCTGCCCGTTTGGAGCCAGCGCATCGGCCGCTTCCTGCAGGCTGGCATAGACCCGCTCGCCCAGGATCTCTTGGCCGGCATACGCCGGGTTGACCGGGAGGATGCGGTAGCCCTGGCCTTGAAGATACTCGGCCACGCCGAAGCTGGCGCGCTCAGGCTTGTTGGACAGCCCGACAACGGCGATGGTTTTGCTGTCTTGCAGGATTTGGGGAATCGTTCTCATGGTCGCTCGGAGGTGTCAGGTCCTTGCTAGCTTAACAGGTTTATATTGCGCGCCGCGCGTTTGCGTGAACCCGGTTAACTGTGAAAAGATGGCGCCTTCTTCTGTCCGGACCCATCCATGAAAATCGCCTCACGCGCCACGCGCGCCCTCGCTGTTCTTTCGCTCGCGCTCGCCGCCACCGGCTGTGCCATCAAGCCGACTACGCACTCACCGGCAGTCGTCGCGGTCGCCGACTGGGGCGGCACACCCGCCGATCCCGCCAAAGCCCGGCGCCACACGATTACCCACATCACGCTGCACCATCAGGGCGAGCCGTTCAAACCCGGCACCGACCCGCGCCAGTACCTGCGCAACTTGCAAACCTGGTCGCGCACGACCAAGAACTGGCTCGACATCCCGTATCACTACATCATCGACCTGGAAGGACGCACCTATGCCGGGCGAGATATTGCGTATGCCGGCGACACGAACACCGAATACGATCCGAGCGGGCATGCCTTGATCGAGGTGGTCGGTAATTTCGAGGAAGTCGAGCCGAACCGGCAGCAGCTCGATGCCGTCGTCGACGTGATGGCGATGCTGGCGCAGAAATACGGGGTGCCGGTCGAGAACATCGCCAGCCACCGCGACCACTCGGACAAGACCGTGTGCCCGGGAGCGAATTTATATCGTTATGTTCAAAGCGGGTATTTCCGCGAGCAGGTCGCATTGCGCCTGACCCGCGCCCGGTAAGCGAGGGCAGGAGGCGCGACCGGTGGGCCGCGCCTCCCGCCCATCACAGTTGTGCGTCCCCGATGCGCGCATGGCGGATCGCCTCTCCGGCCTGGTGCAGCGTCACATGCGTCACCGCGCCCTTGGCGTCCTGGCCGAACTCGAAGGTGTCGAGCGAATTGGGCACAAAGAAGCCGGTCGCCGAATACGCTTTCAGGCGCACCGGCGAACGTCCCGTGCGCTGCATGACGAGCGCATCGCCCTCGCGCCTGAACGTGCGCACGGCCGGCTTCTCGATCTCATACACGCCGGCAAAGCGCTCCAGCGTGGCGGGGTCGAGTGCGATCTCCTTGAAGTCGGGTAGCGGTTTGCCGATCGCAACCGCCGCTGCCTTGCTCGCCACCACCCCGGGGCTGACGATCCCCCCGTCCGCATTGCTCAGTACCGCCACGAACACGTTATGTTCGGGCAGGCGCAGCGCGTAGGTGGAAAAGCCGTTGATGCCGCCGCCGTGCGCAATCGTCGTGGCGCCTTGCAGCTTGCCGGTCTCCCAGCCATAGCCATACCCGGTCGACTTGCCGGAGGCGAGCGTGTACGGCGTGAAGGCGCGCTGCCAGCTCGCCGGTTGCAACAGCTTGCCGCCCGCGATGGCGCCCTCCCAGCGCGCCAGGTCGTCGACGTTGGAGACCAGCGAACCGGCCGCGTACGGCTGCGTCATGCTGAGTGGCGCGCTGCGGCCATAGCCCGCGCCGTCGCGCGAGTGCCCCGCCGCGCGTGGCGCCCGACCCCGTTCATGACCCTCGTAAGCGGTGTCGTGCATCCCCAGCGGCACGAAGATGCGCTGTTCGACGAACTTCGCATACGGCCGGCTTGATACTTTCTCGATGATCGCGCCCAGCAGGAAGTAGCCTGAGTTGTTGTAGCGGTAGCTCGTCCCTGGCGCGAATTCCAGTGGATCGTGTTTAAAACTGTCGATCATGGCGGCGACGCTGATGTCCTTGTGCATGCCGGTCAGGTAGGCGGGTTTTCCCGTAAAGCTGACGATGCCCGAGGTATGGGTCAGCAGGTGCTCGACCGTGATGGTCTTGCCGCCAGTCGGATAATCCGGGAAGAAGCGCGTGATGTCGTCGCTCAACGCGAGCTTGCCCTCTTCGGCCAGCATCAGGATCGCCACCGCCGTGAACTGCTTGGTGATCGAACCGAGGCGCAGGACGGTGTCGGGCGTCATCGGCTCCTTGGCCAGGGTGTCGGCCATGCCATAGGCCTTGCGAAACACGGTCTTGCCGTCCTTGACGACGATGACGGTGGCGCCCGGTTCGTTGGCCTTGTAATGGGCGCCGATGCCCGCGTCGATCGTCGCTGCCAGCGCTCCCTGCGACGGTACGGCGACAATTGTTTCCTGTGCCCCGGCGGGCGGTGTGCCCAGCAGGATGACTACGGCAACGCAGACTGCGGAAAGTTTCAGCATGGTGAGCATCCCTTCTTGTGGAATTGGTATGCCGCGACTGTACGGACGTGCAGGATCTTGAACAACGCGGGATCGACGAACTGCCGAAAATGCAGGACGAGCTGCGCTGCAAGCGGCGCGAGCAATAAAAAAGGCAGCCCTGAGGCTGCCTTTTGTTGCTACCGTACTGCGTGCCGCATTACCGACCGCGCGAACGCAATCTCTGGATCGCTGCCAGCTGGGCGATCGCCGACGCCAGTTCGGCTTGCGCTTTCGCGTAGTCGATCTTCGAGTCCTGCGATTGCATCAGCTCTTCGGCCTGCTTCTTGGCCGCTTGCGCTTTCGCTTCGTCCAGGTCGCCACCGCGGATCGCGGTGTCGGCCAGGACCGTCACGCCGTTCGGCTGCACCTCGAGGATACCGCCGGCAACGAAGACGAACTCTTCGCTGCCGTCAAGCTTCTCGATGCGTACCGCACCCGGGCGGATGCGGGTGATCAGCGGGGTGTGCTTCGGGTAGATACCCAGCTCGCCCGCTTCACCCGGCAACGCGACGAAAACGGCTTCTCCCGAAAAAATCTGGGATTCTGCCGAGACCACGTCAACGTGAATTGTGTTTGCCATGTGTGTCCTTCAGGTTGAAGACGCCGACTTAGGCAGCCAGTTTCTTGGCTTTTTCGACCGCTTCTTCGATGGTGCCGACCATGTAGAACGCCTGCTCCGGCAGGTGGTCCAGTTCGCCCGATGCGATCATTTTAAAACCCTTGATCGTGTCTTTCAGCGAAACGTACTTGCCTGGCGCGCCAGTAAACACTTCAGCGACGTGGAAGGGCTGCGACAGGAAGCGCTGCATTTTACGTGCACGGGCGACCAGCAGTTTGTCTTCCGGTGCCAGCTCGTCCATGCCCAGAATCGCGATAATGTCACGCAGTTCCTTGTAACGCTGCAGGGTGCCCTGGACAGCGCGCGCGGTGTCGTAGTGTTCCTGGCCGACGACGAGCGGGTCCAGCTGGCGCGAGGTCGAATCGAGTGGATCGACCGCAGGGTAGATACCGAGCGAAGCGATGTCACGCGATAGCACGACGGTCGAATCGAGGTGGGCGAAGGTGGTCGCCGGCGACGGGTCGGTCAAGTCATCCGCAGGGACGTAGACGGCCTGGATCGAGGTGATCGAACCGGTCTTGGTCGAGGTGATGCGCTCTTGCAGGCGGCCCATCTCTTCGGCCAGGGTAGGCTGATAACCCACTGCCGACGGCATACGGCCCAGCAGTGCCGAGACTTCGGTACCGGCCAGGGTGAAGCGGTAGATGTTGTCGACGAAGAACAGAACGTCTTTACCTTCGTCACGGAAGGCTTCAGCCATCGTCAGGCCGGTCAGCGCGACGCGCAGGCGGTTGCCTGGTGGTTCGTTCATCTGGCCGTAGACCATCGCGACCTTCGAGTTTTCCGGATTTTCCAGGTCGACGACCTTGGCGTCCGCCATCTCGTGGTAGAAGTCGTTACCTTCGCGGGTACGCTCACCCACGCCGGCGAACACGGACAGGCCCGAGTGCGCTTTAGCGATGTTGTTGATCAGTTCCATCATGTTGACGGTCTTGCCGACGCCGGCGCCGCCGAACAGGCCGACTTTACCGCCTTTGGCGAACGGGCAGACCAGGTCGATGACCTTGATGCCGGTTTCCAGCAGGTCTTGCGATGGCGACAGTTCGTCGTAGGCAGGCGCGGTGCGGTGGATCGATGCCATGCGCTCGTGGCTGACCGGGCCGCATTCGTCGATCGGGTTGCCCAGCACGTCCATGATGCGGCCGAGCGTTGCAACGCCGACCGGCACCATGATCGGTGCACCGGTGTTCTGGATCATCATGCCGCGACGCAGGCCTTCGGAGCTGCCCAGCGCAATGGTACGGACAATGCCGTCGCCCAGCTGTTGTTGGACTTCCAGGGTCAGGTCGGAGCCTGCCATTTTCAGTGCGTCGAAGACTTTCGGCATGGCGTTACGCGGGAATTCCACGTCAACCACTGCGCCGATACACTGAACGATTTTGCCATCAGCCATGTTCGTTCCTTCAGATATAGTTAAATTCTTATTTAGACCGCTGCCGCACCGGCGACGATCTCGGAGAGTTCTTTGGTAATCGCTGCCTGGCGGGTCTTGTTATAGATCAGCTTCAGCTCGCCGATGACACTGCCTGCGTTGTCGCTTGCCGCTTTCATCGCGACCATGCGCGCCGATTGCTCGGACGCCAGGTTTTCCGCGACGGCCTGGTACACCAGGGCCTCGACATAACGCACCAGCAGCTCGTCGATCACGATTTGCGGTTCGGGTTCGTAGATGTAATCCCACGAGATCGAACCCTTGTCCGCTTCCAGGTGCTTTGACGGCAACGGGAGCAGCTGTTCGATCACCGGTTCCTGCTTCATCGTGTTGACGAACTTGGTGTAGCACAGGTAGACGGCATCCAGCTGGCCATCCTGGTATGCGTCGAGCATGACCTTGATCGGGCCGATCAGCTTGTCCAGGTGCGGGGTGTCGCCGATTTGCGTCGCATGCGACACCAGCTTGACGCCGACGCGGTTCAGGAAACTCAGCCCCTTGTTACCGATGGCAACAGCCTCGATGCGGTTGCCCGCCGCTTCCATCTCGCGCGATTTCACCGTTACCTGGCGCAGGATGTTGGTGTTCATGCCGCCGCACAGACCTTTATCGGTCGAGACGACGATGAAGCCGACAGCTTTTGCCTGCACGTGCTTGGCTTGCGCCATGAACACGTGCGTGTACTCCGGATTTGCGCCGGCCAGATTGGCGGTAATGGTCCGAATTTTTTCACTGTAGGGACGGGCGGCGCGCATACGGTCCTGCGCTTTGCGCATTTTCGATGCGGCGACCATTTCCATCGCCTTGGTGATCTTCTTCGTATTCTCTACGCTCTTGATCTTGCCACGAATCTCTTTGCCTACTGCCATGAGTCCTTACTCCTTCCGGTCACCGGCAGCGCAGTTTTGCAAACGCGCTGCTGGATCCTTCATTTCATGAATTAAAATGCGCCGGATTTTTTGAAATCAGCAATGGCGGCGGCGAGTGCTGCTTCGGCGTCCTTGTCCAGTTGCTTGGTTTCTTCGATCTTCGACAGGAGCGCAGCCTGCTTGGTCTTCAGGTAGCCGTGCAGGCCCGCCTCGAACGGCAGCACTTGCTTGACTTCGATGTCGTCCAGGTAGCCCTTGTTGACGGCGAACAGCGATGCGGCCATCAGCGAGATCGACAGCGGCGAGTACTGTGGCTGCTTGAGCAGCTCGGTCACGCGCGCACCACGGTCCAATTGCTTGCGGGTCGATTCGTCCAGGTCCGATGCGAACTGCGCGAAAGCGGCCAGCTCACGGTACTGCGCCAGGTCGGTACGGATACCGCCCGACAGGTTTTTGATGACCTTGGTCTGGGCAGCGCCACCGACGCGGGAGACCGAAATACCGGCGTTAATCGCAGGACGGATACCGGCGTTGAAGAGCGAGGTCTCCAGGAAGATCTGGCCGTCGGTAATCGAAATCACGTTGGTCGGCACGAAGGCCGAAACGTCGCCCGCTTGCGTCTCGATGATCGGCAGTGCGGTCAGCGAGCCGGTTTTACCGGTCACGGCGCCGTTGGTGAAGTTCGACACGTAGTCGGCGTTGACGCGCGCAGCACGTTCCAGCAGGCGGCTGTGCAGGTAGAACACGTCGCCAGGATAGGCTTCGCGGCCTGGTGGACGGCGCAGCAGCAACGAAATCTGGCGATAAGCGACAGCTTGCTTCGACAGATCGTCATACACGATCAGCGCATCTTCACCGCGGTCGCGGAAGTATTCGCCCATCGCGCAGCCAGAGTAGGCCGAGATGTACTGCATGGCGGCCGATTCCGAAGCGGAAGCGGCGACAACGATGGTGTAATCCATCGCGCCGTGCTGCTCGAGCGAGCGCACGATGTTCTTGATGGTCGATGCCTTCTGGCCGATCGCCACGTACACGCAGGTCACGTTCTGGCCGCGCTGGTTGATGATCGCGTCGACTGCGACAGCCGATTTACCGGTCTGGCGGTCACCAATGATCAGCTCGCGCTGGCCACGGCCGATCGGCACCATCGCGTCGATCGACTTGATGCCGGTCTGCATAGGCTGCGAGACCGATTCGCGGGCGATGACGCCAGGCGCGATCTTTTCGATCGGGGCGGTCAGCGTGGTGGCGATCGGACCCTTGCCGTCGATCGGCTGGCCCAGTGCGTTGACCACACGGCCACGCAGTTCAGGGCCGATCGGCACTTCCAGGATGCGGCCGGTCGTCTTGACGATGTCGCCTTCCGAGATGTGCTCGTAAGCACCCAGGATGACCGAACCGACCGAGTCGCGCTCGAGGTTCATCGCCAGGCCGAAGGTGTTGCCAGGGAATTCCAGCATCTCGCCCTGCATCACGTCCGACAGACCGTGAATACGGCAGATACCGTCGGCCACGGAGATCACGGTGCCTTGATTGCGAACGTCAACGGCCGCTTCGAGGCCCTGGATGCGGGTCTTGATCAGTTCGCTGATTTCAGATGAATTAAGTTGCATGAGTGCTAACTCCTAATAGTTTCTTGATGCCGAGGGCAAGGACGTGAGATGCCGGCTGGACGTGCAAAGTTCCTGTGCGAAGTTCCGCTTACGCCGCCAGCGCAGCATGCATCTGCTGCAGCTTGGCGCGTACCGAGGTATCGAGCACTTCATCGCCGACCAGCACGCGCACGCCACCGATCAGCGACGGATCCACGGTGACCGTTGGATTGAGCTTGCGGCCAAATTTCTTTTCCAGCAGGCCAAGCAGTTCGGCCACCTGGGCATCGGTCAGCGCAAACGCGCTGTCGATGTGCGCGTCGGCAGCGCCGGCCTGGGCATTCTTGAGCACCTGGAACTGCGTGCCGATTTCCGGCAGCAGTACGATGCGGCCATTTTCGGCCAGCATCGTCAGGAAGTTCATTGCCTCCGGCGTGACCGGCGCCTTGACCAGCGAGGCCAGGGTGGCGACCAGGTCGGTGGTGGTCAGGGTCGGGTTGGCGGCAAACGCCTGCACATCAGGGTTGGCGCCGACTTGTGCCAGTTCGGACACGAGTTCGGACCAGGCTGCCATATTGCCTTGCTGGGCAACACGGAACAGCGCTTCGGCGTAGGGACGGGCGACGGTTGCGAGTTCGGCCATGATTACAGCTCGGTCGACAGTTGCGACAGCAGGGCGGCGTGCGCGTCTGCGTTCACTTCGCGCTTGAGGATCTGCTCGGCGCCTTTGACGGCGAGTGCGGCCACCTGGCCACGCAGTTCTTCGCGCACGCGCGTCACTTGCTGCTCGGCGTCGGCCTTTGCATTGGCGACGATACGGGCGGCTTCGTCGGCGGCAGTCTTCTTGGCGTCGTCGATGATCATCTGGGCACGCTTTTCGGCATCGGCAATGCGCTTCTGTCCTTCATCACGAGCACCGGCCAGTTCGGCCTGCACGCGCTTTTCGGCGGCAGCCAGGTCAGCCTTGCCACGGTCGGCGGCAGCCAGCCCATTGGCGATCTTCTCGGCACGCTCGTCGAGCGCTTTCATCAGCGGCGGCCAGACGAACTTCATCGTGAACATCGCCAGGATGAAGAAGACAGCGAACTGGGCAAACAGGGTTGCGTTGAGGTTCACGGTATTTTCCTTCTCACAAAAACGGATGCCGAACCGCGATGGTTCGGCCCTTCAAAACCTGAAATGCGTCGTCTTATGCTGGGACGAACGGGTTCGCGAATGCGAACAGCATGGCGATACCAACGCCGATCAGGAATGCCGCGTCGATCAGGCCGGCCAGCAGGAACATCTTGGTTTGCAGGGTGTTCATCAGTTCAGGCTGACGTGCAGAAGCTTCGAGGTATTTACCGCCCATGATAGCGATACCGATACAAGCACCGATAGCACCCAGGCCGATGATCAAACCGCAAGCCAGTGCAACAAAAGAAAGGTCAGTCATGATTACTCCAAAAAGTGAATTTAAAAACTAGATTAAAAAATTACTACTTCGTTACTACTACTATTCTGTTCGATGCTTGCTGCGCCGATCAGTGGCCTTCGTGGGCCTGACCGAGGTACACCAGCGTCAGCATCATGAAGATGAATGCCTGCAGGAATACGATCAGGATGTGGAAGATTGCCCAGATCGAACCGGCAATGACTTGGCCGGCGAAACCGAAGATGGTGGCGGTCGAACCAAGCAAAGCGATCAAGAGGAACAGCAGCTCGCCGGCAAACATGTTGCCGAACAGTCGCATGCCGAGCGACACCATTTTTGCTGCGTATTCGATGATATTCAGGAGCAGGTTGAACGGCGCCATCCAGATGCCGAACGGTGCTGCGAACAATTCGTGAATCCAGCCGCCGAAGCCCTTGATCTTGATGCCGTAATAAATCATCAGGACCAGCACGCCGAGCGAAATGCCGATGGTGCCGTTCAGGTCGGCGGTCGGCACGACACGGTGGTACGGGAACAGGTGCTCGACGCCGAGCCACTTGAAACCTTCCGCAAACAAGTCGACCGGCAGGAAATCCAGCGAATTCATCAGGGCAACCCAGACGAATACGGTCAGTGCGGCCGGGGCGATGAAGCTGCGGTCGCCGTGGACGATGGACTTGGCCTGGTTGTCGACCATTTCAACGAGAATTTCGACGGCAGCCTGGAACCGGCCAGGCACGCCTGCAGTAGCGCGGCGCGCGGCAGACCACATGATCAGGCAGCCCAGCACGCCCATCAGGACCGACCAGAACATGGTGTCGTAGTGGATGATCGAAAAGTCGACCGGACCGTTCTGGTGATGGTTCGACAGGTGGCCCAGGTGGTGCTTGATGTACTCTGATGCGGTGGGCGCGTGATTCGCTGCGCCTTCTACGGTTGTCGTCATATCAGTGCCTAAATAATAAGAATATGTAACTTTTCAGCGCTACGACGAACCCGGCGATCAGCGCCAGCCAGTTCAGGTCGTGGTACAGCGTTGCGGTCAGCCACAGCAGGGCGACCGTCAGTGCAATCTTGATAAATTCCCAAATGAAAAACGTTGCAGGGTTTGCCCCGCCCGCTTTCTGGGCGCTGGCGAACAGCCGCGCCGCCATAATGCCGTTGGGCACGACACAACAGATCCCGCCGAGTACCGCCGAAAACATCGCAGGCCATCCCCCCAACAGTGCGGCGAGGACGCCGACGACTGCTGTCGCGATCAATTGCAGGGAGACCAGGCGCAACATTTTTATTCTTCTGCCTTGGCCATGTGGTACGAGTTACGGTGTGGTAATTACATGAATCAGCGGGATTATAAGTTCGATAGTGCATTTGAGTCAAACGATTCCGGCTGTGCTCGGCCTTTTCACGGCTGTGCGAAATGCCACACAAATATTGCTGGAAACACGAATTTTCGCGGTAGATCGCAGCAGGAAATACAGATGTTGGAGCAGAAGTGTGACGGCGGTTGGCCGCACAAATCGCTGTTGTTTTGTTGCATCACTGCAAAGAGTGGGGTCCGCGAAATCGGCATCTGCGGGCGCCAGGATTGCCGTGTTCGCCCAAGCATGGATTGCTGATCCGGTGCGTTCTCGCCCGTACAAGCTTATGCACTGCCCGTGCACATGCTGTCGACAGGGTTGTCGACAGGCTTATCCACAGTCTCCCCAGGATTGACACTTGTGTCCACGCAATCGTGCCCATGCGTGCCGCAAGGCGACGCTCTGTGCGTGGGTCGGGATTGGCAAGCTTGCGCGACGCTCCTGGCTTATCCCCGCTCCTCCACAGCTTGTACAGCGCCTCTTCACAGCCGCACACAAGCATGTTCACAGGCTTATCGACAGAGTTATCCACAAGCCGGTGAGGAAGACGGTGCGCAGCTCAGGCGCGCAATCTCGCCAGCAGCCCCTCGAGAATATCGAGATCTGCAAAATCGATGATTACCTGTCCCCTGCCCTTGGCCCCCATCTTGAACACGACCGGCGTCGCCAGCTTGTCCGACAGCTCTTCTTCCAGGCGCACGATATCTCCCGACTTTTCTTTTACGCGCGCTTGGGTTGTTGAGGCCTGCTCTTCCAGCGCGCGCGTCACCAGCTTCTCGGTTTCGCGTACCGACAGGCGTTTCGAGACGACGTGGTTCGCCAGCGCGATCTGGCTGGCGTTGTCCACCGACAGCAAGGCGCGCGCATGGCCCATGTCGATGTCGCCCGCCATCAGCATGGTTTGCACGGGCTGCGCCAGGTTCACCAGGCGCAGCAAGTTCGACACGGCGCTGCGCGATCGGCCGACCGCGCTCGCCGCCTGCTCGTGGGTAAAATCGAAGTCGGAAATCAGGCGCGCGATGCCCTGCGCTTCTTCCAGCGGATTCAAATCCTCGCGCTGGATGTTTTCGATCAGGGCCATCGCGGCAGCGGCCTGGTCGTCGACGTCGCGCACCAGCACGGGGATTTCCTCGAGGCCGGCCAGTTGCGCGGCGCGAAAGCGCCGCTCGCCGGCGATGATCTCGTAGCGTCCGCCCGCCACCGGGCGCACCAGCACCGGCTGCATGATGCCCTGGGTTTTGATGGAGGCAGCCAGTTCATTGAGCGCCCCCTCGTCCATCCGGGTACGCGGCTGGTATTTGCCGGCCTGCAGCTGGGAAAGGGGTAAGGCTGACGGTGCGCCTGCCGGGGCAGGTGCATCCATCATGTCCCCGCCGAGTAACGCATCGAGACCGCGGCCGAGGCCCTTGAGTTTTTTCGTCGCCATTCTGGATAACTCTCTGTGATTACATTGTCTTGATGCGCTCGACCATTTCGGCCCCGAACGCGATATACGCCTGCGCCCCTTTCGAGGACGGGTCGAAGGTCACGCCCGGCACGCCATACGAAGGCGCCTCGGCCAGGCGCACGTTGCGCGGAATGATCGTCTTAAAGACTTTGCCGCCGAAATGCTGCTCGAGCTGGGCCGAGACTTGCTGCGACAAGGTCATGCGCGGATCGAACATCACCCGCAGCAGGCCAATGATTTTCAAATCCGTGTTCAGGTTGGCGTGCACCTTTTTGATCGTATTCACCAGGTCGGACAGGCCCTCCAGTGCGTAGTACTCGCACTGCATCGGGATGATCACGCCATGCGCGGCGCACAGGCCGTTCAGGGTCAGCATCGACAATGCGGGCGGGCAGTCGACCAGGATGAAATCGTAGTCGGCGTCCACCTGCGCCAGCGCGTGCTTCAAACGCCGTTCGCGATTATCGAGTTCCACCATCTCGACTTCGGCGCCGGCCAGTTCGCGGTTTGCCGGCAGCACGTCGAAGCGCCCCGCCCCGGAGCGCTGGCGCGCCTCGGCCACTGTCGCCTCGCCCAGCAGCACCTGGTAAGTCGACGCCGTCAAGGACGCCTTGTTGATGCCGGCGCCCATCGTCGCATTGCCCTGCGGGTCTAGGTCGACCAGCAGCACGCGCTGTTCCAGCTTGGCCAGACCGGCGGCCAGGTTGACGCTGGTGGTCGTCTTGCCGACGCCGCCCTTTTGGTTTGCAACACAAAATATTTTTGCCATCTGTTCTTTCCGGACGCAACAATTCAAGACATACCGTTCATACTGAATAAACCGTTAGTTTGGTTTATATGATATACATGGTATAAACCATTTATATCGTTAGCTGGTTTGTGCTGCTTTTTCGATGAATACCAGGTGCCGCTCCGCTTCCAGTTTCGCCACCCGTAGGGGCCGCAATTCCTTCACTTTCCATTCGCTGGGCAGCCTTTCCTGCTCCTCGCTTGGTGCCGTGCCTTTCAGGGCAATGAATTGGCCGCCCTCGGCCAGAAGGTGTCCCGACCAGTTGACGAAATCCGACAGGTCGGCAAACGCACGCGAGGTGATGACGTCGAACGGTCCCGCTTGCAACTCTTGCACCTTCTTCGTGTAGACGGTGACGTTCGTCAAACCCAGTTCCGCCTTCACTTGCGTCAGGAAGGCGGTTTTTTTATGGACGGTGTCGATCAGGGAGACCTGCATGTCCGGCCGGGCAATCGCCAGCACGATGCCGGGCAAGCCGCCCCCTGCGCCGACGTCCAGCACCTTCTTCGCGTCAACGAAGGCCGGTACCGCTGCCAGGGAATCCAATAAATGGTGGGTCACCATTTGCAGCGGCTCGCGCAAGGAGGTCAGGTTATATACGCCGTTCCACTTGACCATCAGGGCCAGGTAATCCATCAACTGCGCGCGCTGGGCCGCCCACAGGGGCAGGTCCATGGCGTCGATGCCGTCGCTGAGCACCTCCATCAGTTTTTCACGGTCAAAACCCCTCACTGTGCTGCCTCCTCATTCGTGTTGCTCGGTACTGCCGTAAACCCTTTGGCGCCGCGTTTTTTCAGGTGCACCAGCAGCAGAGAGATTGCCGCCGGGGTCACGCCGGAGATGCGCGACGCCTGGCCCAGGGTTTCCGGACGCTGTTGATCGAGCTTCTGGCGTACTTCGAACGACAGTGCCGTGATGTCGAGGTAATCCAGGTTTTCCGGCAATTTCATGTTTTCGTAATGGTCGTGCCGCTCCACTTCTTTCGCCTGGCGGTCGATATAACCCGCGTATTTCAGCTGGATTTCGACTTGCTCCTGGACTGCCGGATCGTCGACGCCCGGGCCCGCGAGCGCCTGGCCCTCGATGCCTGTCATCGTCATCAAGGTGCCGTAGTCGACACCCGGGCGGCGCAGCAAGTCAGCCAGGTTGTATTCGCGTTCGAGCGCCTGTCCAATGACACGTTCCGATTCAGCCGCCGCCAGGATGCGCGGATTGACCCAGACCGAGCGCAGGCGTTCGAGTTCGCGTGCAACCGATTCGCGTTTCGTTTCGAAGGCCGCCCACTGGGCGTCGCCGACGACGCCGAGCTTTCGGCCCATTTCCGTCAGGCGCATGTCGGCGTTGTCTTCGCGCAGCGATAAACGGTATTCCGCGCGGCTGGTGAACATGCGGTAGGGTTCGGCTACGCCCTGGGTCGTGAGGTCGTCGACCAGCACGCCCAGGTAAGCTTCCGAGCGGCCAGGGGTCCAGGCTGGTTCACCTTTGGTTTGCAGCGCCGCATTCATGCCGGCCAACAAACCCTGGGCAGCCGCTTCTTCGTAGCCGGTGGTGCCGTTGATCTGGCCGGCAAAGAACAGGCCCTGAATTGCCTTCGTTTCCAGCGAGGCTTTCAGCCCGCGCGGGTCGAAATAATCGTATTCGATGGCGTAGCCGGGACGCAAAATAAACGCATTTTCCATGCCCTTCATCGAGCGCACCAGCGCGATTTGCACGTCGAACGGCAGGCTGGTCGAGATGCCGTTCGGGTAGATTTCGTGCGTGGTCAAGCCTTCCGGCTCGAGGAAAATCTGGTGCGATTCTTTCGAGGCGAAGCGGTGGATCTTGTCTTCGATCGACGGGCAATAGCGCGGACCGACGCCTTCGATGACGCCGGTGTACATCGGGCTGCGGTCGAGACCGCTACGGATGATGTCGTGGGTGTGCGCATTCGTGTGCGTGACCCAGCATGGCACCTGGCGCGGGTGCATGGCGGTCGTGCCCATGTACGAGAACACGGGCACCGGATCGAGGTCGCCCGGCTGCTCCGCCAACACGGAAAAATCGATGCTGCGCCCGTCGATGCGCGGCGGCGTCCCGGTCTTTAAACGCCCCTGCGGCAGTTTGAGTTCTTTCAGACGGGCTGACAGCGAGACCGCCGCCGGATCGCCGGCACGGCCAGCCGTGTAGTTTTGCAAGCCGACGTGGATCTTTCCGTCAAGGAAAGTACCGGCAGTGAGCACCACGGCGCGGGCGCGGAACTGCAGGCCGATCTGGGTCACCGCGCCAACCACGCGCTCGCCTTCGACGATCAAGTCGTCGACCGCTTGCTGGAACAGCCACAGGTTCGGCTGGTTTTCGATGCGCGAGCGGATCGCCGCCTTGTACAGGATGCGGTCGGCCTGGGCACGGGTAGCGCGTACGGCCGGACCTTTCGACGAGTTCAGGATGCGGAACTGGATGCCGGATTCGTCGGTGGCGATCGCCATCGCTCCCCCAAGGGCGTCGACTTCTTTGACCAGGTGGCCCTTTCCGATGCCGCCGATCGACGGATTGCAGGACATCTGGCCCAGGGTTTCGATGTTGTGGGTAAGGAGCAGGGTCTTCTGCCCCATGCGTGCGGACGCAAGCGCGGCTTCGGTGCCGGCATGGCCGCCGCCGACGACGATCACGTCGAATTCAGTTGGAAATAGCATGATGGAGGTGGGAGGCGAGGAGGCTAATTCGCGATTATAGAATCTTTTGCGTTCTCCATCTCAGCGCGACGGAAAAACAGGGGGGATTTTGTTTCACGTGGAACACAGCAGAGGGGCGCGTTGTGACTGTTCCACGTGAAACAATTGAGCGCCGGCGCACACCAATCCCGCTTTGTTCCACGTGAAACATCCTAACTCACCAAGCGCACGCAGGCGCTTCCTTTGGCACGAATGGAAAAATCGCGCACCTGGATCAGGCCGTCGCCGCCCACGGCGTCCGCCAAGCCGGCAAGAATGGCTGCTCCGCCGAGCCGCATAAAATCAATCATCCACTGCTTTCACACCACAGAGAGAGAGCGAAATTGTACGGCAACCCGGCAGTCCCCTGCCCGTCCGGCGCCGCCTTTCTGATGTAAGCTATTTACACTTACTAAACTTAAACACGACTTGGGACGACCATGACCGCCTTTGCCTTCAACACCGTTGCCAGCATCATTTCGGAACCGGGCGCCAGAGCCCGCCTCGGCGCGATCGTCGCCGAACGTTTTATGGACATACGCCGCGTGCTGATCGTGACCGACGCCGGTTTCCTGCGCACCGGCTTGCTCGCGCCTGCGCAGGCGAGCCTGACGCAGCTGGGGTTGATCGTGAACGTGTTTTCGGCTGTCGTGGCGGACCCACCGGAACACGTCGTCCACAGCGCCGTGCACGCCGCACGCGACATGAAAGCCGAGCTCATCATTGGCTTCGGCGGCGGCAGTTCGATGGATGTAGCGAAGCTGGTGGCGGTACTGGCGGGCAGCGATCAGGCGCTGGGTCAGATCTACGGCATCGGCAATGTAAAAGGGCAGCGCCTGCCGCTGGTGCAAGTGCCGACCACGGCCGGCACCGGTTCCGAGGTCACCAACATCGCCATCGTCACCACCGGCGAGACGACCAAGATGGGCGTCGTCTCTCCCCAGCTGTATGCGGACCTGGCCCTGCTCGATGCGGAACTGACGCTCGGCTTGCCGCCGCTGGTGACCGCGGCCACCGGAATCGATGCGATGGTGCATGCGATCGAGGCGTACACCAGCAAGCACAAAAAAAATCCGCTGTCGGACAACCTGGCGCGCGAAGCGCTGCGCCTACTCTCAAGAAACATCATGACCGCCGTCGAGGACGGCGGCAACCTGGAAGCGCGGCAAGCCATGCTGCTCGGCGCCTGCCTCGCCGGCCAGGCGTTCTCGAACGCACCGGTCGCCGCGGTGCACGCCCTCGCCTACCCGATCGGCGGCATTTTCCACGTGCCGCACGGACTGTCGAACTCGCTCGTCCTGCCGCATGTGTTGCGCTTCAATGCCTCGCACGCAGCGCACCTGTATGCCGAGCTGGCCGACATCGTCGTGCCCGGCAACAGCGGCAGCCTGGAAGCGCGCACCGAAGCCTTGATTGCTGCGATGCAGCAGATCGCCGCACGGACCGGAATCCAGACGCGCTTGCAGGAGATGGGGATTATTGAAACCGACCTCGACCGGCTGGCGGACGACGCGATGCTGCAGACTCGCCTGCTCGGCAACAACCCGCGCGAGATCACGCGCAGCGACGCGCGCGCGATCTACGCCGCGGCGCTGTAATTTAAAGAGAGGAGATGGGCGCCGCAGAGTGCGGCGCTTGTGCAAAGAAGTCGAGCAATAAGGCGTTGACCCGTTCGGCGGCCGTGACTTGCAGCCAGTGGTCGGCGCCCTCGATGCGCTCGAACCTGAAACTGTCGGCGACATAGCTTGATGAGTCGCGCATCTGCGTTTCGCCCAGCGCCGGATCGAGACTGCTCCAGACACCCATCACCGGCACCCGCACGGGTTCGTGCTTTTTACTAAAGACGATCCCGCGTGGCACGTTTGCACGGAAATAATTCAGCGCCGCTGTCATCCGGCCTGGTTCCCGGAAACTGCGCTTCCAGTGCGCGACCAGGGCGCGGTCCGACGTAAAACGGCCCATCACATAACAATCGCCAGCCAGCAGCGAACGCTCGGCCAGTCCCGGCAGCAGGAACCACATCATATAGCTCGAGCGCAGGTATTGGAGCAAGCCTGCGCGCGCGACGGCGGCCGGGTGGCCGACCGACAGCGCCACATATTGCTCGATGCGCTCGGGCGCCGCCATGCACAGCAGCCAGCCGACGACCGCACCCCAGTCGTGCCCGACCACGCGCGCCCGTTCGATACCGAGCGCGTCGAGCATCGCGAGGATATCGGCGCGCACGTGTTCCAGGCGGTAGGCGTCGACCGCCAGCGGCGCGTCACTGCCGCCATAGCCGCGCAGGTCGGGGGCGAGTACCCGGAAACCCGCCGCCACCAGTGGCGCGATTTGCTTGCGCCAGACGACGTGGGTGTCCGGAAAGCCGTGCAGCAGCACGACCGCGGGTCCCTGCCCCACGCTTTGCACTTGCAGGTGCAAGCCGTTGACGTTTAGGTGCAGGGACTCTTGCTTCATGCCGTTTCTCGGTCGGCTGGTGCCGCGCTGCGAGTGGACTGCGCCGGGGCTTTTCTCCCCATCCGCTCGAACAGGGCGCCAATTTCTCCGACGATACCGCGGCGGAACAGCAGCACGCAGACCACGAAGATCAGGCCGGTGACCATGCCGACCGATTCGCCCAGTGTCGTGAACCAGGAAATGCCGGTGTGCTCGGCCAGGAAATTGCCGACTTCGCCCAGCTTGTTTTCCAGCGCGACGATGATGAAGGCGCCGATGATCGGACCGGCCATCGTGCCCATGCCGCCGACCAGGGTCATCAGGACCACCAGGCCCGACATGGTCCAGTGCACGTCGGTCAAGGTCTCGAAGCCGAGCACGACCGTCTTGGTGGCGCCTGCAAGGCCCGTCAGGGCCGCTGACAGCACGAACGCAAGCAGCTTGTAGCGATCGGCGTCATAGCCCAGCGAAACGGCGCGTGGCTCGTTTTCCTTGATGGCTTTCAAGACCTGGCCGAAGGGCGAGTGCACGGTGCGGTTGATCAGGGCAAAGCCACCCACTGCGATCGCCAGCACCACGTAGTACAGGGTCAGGTCGTTCGACAGGTCGATTACGCCGAACAGTTTCCCGCGTGGCACGCCCTGCAGACCATCTTCACCGTGCGTAAATGGGCTGCGCAGGGCGGCGAAGTACACCATCTGCGCCAGCGCCAGGGTGATCATCGAAAAATAAATGCCCTGACGCCGGATCGCGAGCGCGCCGATCACCAGCCCCAGCACGGCGCTGGCCGCGACACCGGCCAGGATGCCGAGTTCCACCGGCAGCCCGACCGTGGATAACAGGTAGCCCGTCATGTAGCCGGCGCTGCCGAAGAAGGCGGCGTGGCCGAACGACAGCAAGCCCGTAAAACCGATCAAGAGGTTGAACGCGCAGGCGAACAGCGCGAAGCACAGCAGCTTCATCAGGAAGACCGGATAGCCGAAGAAGGGTGCGGCCAGGGCGGCGGCAAAGGCCAGCGCATAGATAATTTTCTTGTTCATCGCTTATTTCTCCTTACCGAACAGACCGGCCGGGCGCAGCAGTAGCACGATGACCATGACCACGAACACAACGACTTCCGACCCTTCCGGATAGAACACGCGGGTCAGGCCCTCGATCACCCCCAGCAGCAAGCCGGTAATGATCGAACCGAGAATCGATCCCATGCCGCCGATCACGACGACGGCGAACACGACGATGATGAGGTTCGAGCCCATCAGCGGCGTGACGTTGATCACCGGCGCCGCCAGCACGCCGGCCAGACCGGCCAGCGCGACGCCGAAGCCGTAGGTGAGTGTGACCATGCGCGGCACGTTGATGCCGAAGGCCTCCACCAGTTTCGGGTTTTCGGTACCGGCGCGCAGGTAGGCGCCGAGCCGCGTCTTTTCGATCACGAACCAGGTGCCGAGGCAGACGATCAGGGAGCACACCACGACCCAGGCGCGGTAATTCGGCAGCATCATGAAACCGAGGTCGGTCGCGCCTTGCAATTGCTCGGGCACGTCCAGGGTCTGGCCGGAGACGCCGAAGAAGGAGCGGAACACGCCCTCCAGCAGCAGGGTGATGCCGAAGGTCAGCAGCAGGCCATATAAATGGTCGAGTTTATACAGCCAGCGCAGCATCGTCTTTTCGACGGCGATGCCGAAAGCGCCGACGGCGAGCGGCGCGAGCACCAGCATCATCCAGTAGTTCAGGCCGTACGAGGTGACGCCGATGTAGGCAATGAAAGCCCCCATCATGTACAGCGCACCGTGCGAAAAATTGATGACGTTCAGCAAGCCGAAAATGACGGCCAGGCCGAGCGAGAGCATCGCGTAGAAGGAACCATTGACCAGGCCCAGCAAAAGCTGGCTCATCATGGCCTGCAGGGGAACTCCGAAAATTTCCATAGGTACCCAAAGCAAAAAGTCGGGATGGCGGTCAGCCGGGGCGGCCGGACCGGCCACAGGGGTGGTGAAGAAAAATTCAGGTTACAGAGAAACCGAATTCGGGTTGCATGCAATCGTGAAACGCGTGGAGGGCTTGCCTTCCACGCGTTCGCTTTACGTTTGCCTTACGGCGCGGTTTACATCAAGCTTGACTGCTTACTTCCACGCCGCGCACTTGGTCTCGGCCTTCTTGGTGAACGCCTGCTCGCCCGGGATGGTGGCCACGACCTTGTAGTAATCCCATGGATACTTCGACTCGGCCTTCGATTTCACCTGCATCAAGTACATGTCGTGCACCATGCGGCCGTCTTCGCGGATGACGCCGTTCTTGGTAAACATGTCGTTGATCTTGGTCGATTTCAGCTTGGCCATGATCTTGGTCGAATCGTCCGTGCCGATCGCTTTCACCGCGTTCAGGTAGTTCATGGTTGCCGAGTAGTCGGCCGCCTGCAGCATCGACGGTTCCTTCTTCATCTTGGCAAAGTAACGCTTCGACCAGGCGCGGGTGTCGGCGTTCATGTCCCAGTACCAGCCGTCGGTCAGGTACATGCCCTGGGTCGCGTCCAGGCCCAGCGTGTGGACGTCGTTGATGAACACCAGCAGGCCGGCGACCTTCATACTCTTGGTGATACCGAACTCCTTGGCCGCCTTGATCGAATTGATCGTGTCGCCGCCCGCGTTCGCCAGGCCCAGCACCTGGGCCTTGGACGATTGCGCCTGCAACAGGAAGGACGAGAAGTCCGAAGCCGACAGCGGGTGTTTCACACTGCCAAGGACGTTGCCGCCGTTGGCTTTGATGACTTCCGTCGTATCGCGTTCGAGCGACTGGCCGAAGGCATAGTCGGCGGTCATGAAATACCAGCTCTTGCCGCCCTGCTTCATCACGGCCGAACCGGTGCCGCGCGCCAGCGCCACGGTGTCGTAGGCGTAGTGCACGGTGTAAGGCGAGCACTGTTCGTTGGTCAGCTGCGCGGTGCCGGCGCCGATCGAAATAAAGACTTTTTTCTTTTCGGCTGCGACCTTGGCCATGGCCAGGTTGGCACCCGAATTGGTGCCGCCGATCAGCATGTCGAGACC
Organism: Massilia sp. CMS3.1; assembly: GCF_051262535.1. Lineage (NCBI taxonomy): Bacteria > Pseudomonadati > Pseudomonadota > Betaproteobacteria > Burkholderiales > Oxalobacteraceae > Massilia > Massilia sp. CMS3.1. The sequence goes on from NZ_JBIMES010000006.1 coordinate 274,074, forward strand.
TTGCTGGTCGAACCATTCGCGCGCCTTCGAGGCGGCGATGTCCGGCTTGTTCTGGTGATCGGCTACCACGAACTGCACCTTCTTGCCGTTGACGGCGCCGCCGAGGTCGGCGATCGCCATGCGCACGGCTTCGGCGCCGCCGTTGCCGTCGATGTCGGAATAGACGCCGGACAAGTCGGTCAGCAATCCGATCTTGATGGTGTCGTCGCTGATTTGGGCATACGCAGGTGCGGCGAAGCCGGTAAGTAAGGCGCTGGCGGCGAGGGCGAGGGCTGTGCGTTTCATTGTTGTGTCTCCGTTCTTGTGGTTGATCGTACTTTTACTTTTACTTTTACTTTTACTACGTTACTAAACGCCCAGTAGTTCGGTCAGTACCGGCATCCGGGCAGTGAGGTCTTGCGCCTCGATGGTTTCGACGATTTGCCCATGTTCGACAACGTGGAAGCGGTCCGCGAGGGGCGCGGCGAAGCGGAAGTTCTGCTCGACCATGACGATCGTGTAGCCCTTCGCCTTGAGCATGGTGATCATGCGCCCCAGGCCCTGCACGATGACCGGCGCCAGGCCCTCGGAAATTTCGTCGAGCAGCAGCAGGCGCGCGCCGGTGCGCAGGATGCGCGCCACGGCCAGCATTTGCTGTTCTCCACCCGACAGGCGCGTGCCCTGGCTATGGCGGCGCTCTTTCAAATTCGGGAACATCTCGTAGATCTCGTCGATCGACATCGCCGTGCCGCCGCCTTTCAGGGCGGGTGGCAGCATCAGGTTTTCCTCGGTCGAGAGCGACGAGAAAATGCCGCGCTCTTCCGGGCAATAGCCGACGCCGAGGTGGGCGATGCGGTGGGTCGGTAAGCTAATCGCCTCGACGCCATTGATGCGGATCGAGCCGGTACGGCGCCCCGTCAGGCCCATGATCGCGCGCAGGGTCGTCGTGCGGCCGGCGCCGTTGCGGCCAAGCAGGGTCACGACTTCGCCTTGCGCGACCGACAGGCTGATGCCGTGCAGGATGTGCGATTCGCCATACCAGGCTTGCAAGTCAGTGATTTCCAAAGCGGCGCTCATGCGTGCCCCGCTTCGAGTGCGCCGTCGGCGGTGCCCATATACGCTTCCATCACTTGCGGATTTTTCGAGACTTCGGCATAGGTCCCTTCCGCCAGCATGGCGCCGCGCTGGAGGACGGAAATGCGGTCGCAAATGCCGGAAACGACGCTCATATTGTGTTCAACCATCAAAATCGTGCGTCCTTGTGACACTTTTTTAATCAAGGCCGTCACGCGGTGCACGTCCTCATGGCCCATGCCCTGGGTCGGCTCATCGAGCAGCATCAGTTCCGGCTCCATCGCCAGCGTAGTGGCGATCTCGAGCGCGCGCTTGCGGCCATACGGCAGATCGGCGGTGACGGTGTCGGCAAAGCCGGACAGGTCGACCTGGTCGAGCAGCGCCATGGCCCTGTCATCCAGGGAAGACAGCGAAGCTTCGCTGCGCCAGAAATGAAAACTGGTTCCGAGCTCGCGCTGCAGGCCGATGCGCACGTTCTGCAATACGGTCAAATGCGGGAATACGGCGGAAATCTGGAACGAGCGGATGATGCCGCGACGCGCGATTTGCGCCGGCTTGTCATTCGTGATGTCGCGCCCGTTGAACAGGATCTCGCCCGAGGTCGGCACCAGGAATTTCGTGAGCAAATTAAAACAGGTGGTCTTGCCGGCGCCGTTCGGGCCGATCAAGGCGTGGATGTGCCCGCGCTGGACGCGCAGGTTGACATCATTGACTGCAGTAAAACCCTTAAACTCTTTGGTCAAGTTCTTTGTTTCAAGAATGACGTCTGCCATCGTGTCTCCAATGCGTGGATGTGCTGCGTCGAGAACAGCCTATTTGAATAGACTCTCGGCAAATATCACACAGATTGGTTATTTACACAATACAACGCGATCCTGTGCAGCCACGCACAATGGACACGCTCACGCAGACCGATTGTGCAAATTTGAACAGGGTATGGATCTAGCGAGCGGCGGCGGCAATCAGCATGGCCGCCTTTTCGGCAATCATCAGGGTCGGCGCATTCGTGTTACCCGAGGTAATGAATGGCATGATCGAGGCATCGACCACGCGCAGGCGCCCTACTCCGCGCACCCGCAACTGGCTGTCGACCACGGCATCCGGATCGTTCGATATACCCATCTTGCAGGTGCCGACCGGGTGGAAGATCGTGGTGCCGATCAGGCTCGCCGCTTCGGCCAGCTCTTCCTCGGTGCGGTAGGCAATTCCCGGCTTGAATTCCTGCGGCTGATACACCGCCAGGGCCGGCGCGGCGACGATCCGGCGCGTCAATGCCAGCGCCGCGGCCGCCGTTTGCCGGTCCTCGGCCGTGCTGAGATAGTTCGGCGTGATTTTGGGAGGAGCATAACTGTCGTGGGTGCTGAGGCGCACATGCCCGCGCGCCGTCGGGCGCAGGTTGCAGACGCTGGCGGTAAATGCCGGAAACCCGTGCAGCGGGTCGCCGAATTTTTCCAGGGACAGGGGTTGCACGTGGTATTGCAGGTTCGGCGTCGCCTGCTGCGGGCTTGACCTGGCAAACGCGCCCAGCTGCGACGGCGCCATCGACATCGGCCCGCTGCGCAGGAACGCATATTCGAGCCCGATTTTCATCTTGCCGAACCAGCTGGCGGCGCTCATATTCAAGGTTTTCACCCCCTGCACTTTATACACCATGCGCAGTTGCAGGTGGTCTTGCAGGTTTTCGCCGACGCCGGGCAGGTCGACCACGGGCGTCACGCCATGGCGCTGCAAGTGGGCGCCGTCTCCGATCCCCGACAATTGCAGGATATGGGGCGAGCCGATGGCGCCGGCAGCAAGTAAAGTTTCGCGCCCGGCGACCGCGCTGTAGGCACGCCCGCCACCGGTAAATTGCACGCCGCGGCAAATCGTCCCGGAGTCTGTTGTTTCCAACACCAGGCGCTCGACGTGGCAGCCGGTCATGATGGTCAGATTCGGCCGCTGGGCCGCCGGTTTCAAAAACGCTTTCGCGGTATTCAAGCGGATGCCGCGGCGCTGGTTGACTTCAAAGTAGGAAGAGCCGGCATTGTTTCCGGTATTGAAATCGTCGACCTTGTCGATGCCGACTTCAGCTGCGGCATCGCGGAAGGCATCGAGGATTTTCCAGGACAAGCGTTGCTTTTCGACGCGCCATTCGCCGCCGGCGCCGTGTACCTCGCTGGCGCCCCGATAATGGTCTTCGCTTTTTTTAAATAGCGGCAGCACGGCGTCCCAGCGCCAGGAATCGTCGCCGCACGCGTCGGCCCAGCGGTCATAATCCTGCTGCTGGCCGCGCATGTAGATCATGCCGTTGATCGACGAGCTGCCGCCCAACACTTTACCGCGCGGATAGATCAGGGCCCGGCCACCGAGGCCCGGGTCCGGTTCGGTATTGAACAGCCAATCGGTGCGCGGATTGCCGATGCAATGCAGGTAACCGACAGGAATGTGGATCCACAGGTAGTCGTCGCGCGCTCCCGCTTCGATCAGCAGCACCTCGACATTCTTATTTTGGGTTAAGCGATTCGCCAGAACGCAGCCCGCAGTACCGGCCCCCACGATGATGTAGTCGTATTCTCCAGCCGATTCCACGCGCGCTCCTCAGGTCTGCAATTCGGATGCCAGCAATGCGATCAAGCGCCCTGCCGCCATCGGCCGCGCTCGGTTAAATCCGGTACCGGCCCACATCGACATCAATTCGGTATCGCCGCTTTTCGCGGCTGCCGCGCGGATGGCGCCGGTCAACGCATTCTGGATCGGGTACGGCGGCACTTGCGACTCCACGCTTGCCATTTGCCGCATGAAACGGTTCTCGATGCCGCGTGCATAGCGCCCGGAAAAACTGCGCGTCAGCCGCGTCTGCCCTTCCCCGCTGATGATCCGTGCTTTATAGGCGGAGTGGATCGCGGCTTCGTCGGTCACGAGAAACGCGGTGCCCATTTGCACGGCGCGCGCACCCAGCGCCAACGCGCGTTTGATGTCTTCCCCGCGCATGATGCCGCCGGCGGCGATCACGGGAATGGCGACGGCCGCCACCACCGCCGGCCACAGGTCCTGGCTCGAGAGCGTCGCGTCTTCCTGGCGTCCAATAAACGTGCCGCGGTGTCCGCCAGCTTCGACCCCCGAAGCGACGACGGCATCGGCGCCGATCGCTTCCCAGGCCAGCGCCTCTTCGACTGTGGTAACGGTGCCGATCACGAGGATGCCGGCACGGTGCAGGCGTTCGACTTGCACGCTTTCCAGGATGCCGAAAGTAAAACTCACGGCCGCCGGACGCAGTGTCAGCAATGTCTCGAACTGCGCCGCGAAATCCTCGCACCATGCAGCCGGGGTCGGCAGGCTATTCCACCCCAGGCTTTCCCAGACCGGGCGCAGCAATTCGGCGCCGCCCGCCACCTCGGCCTCGCTCGGGTTGGGCGCGCCCTGGACGAAAAAATTCAGCAGGAAGGGACGGGGCGTCAACGTCCGGAGCCGCGCCACTTGCTCCTCGATCGTCTGCGGGCTGAGCAGCGAACAGGGAAGCGCGCCAAGCGCACCGGCATTCGACACGGCAGCTACCAGTTGCGGCGTGCAAGCGCCGCCCGCCATCGGGCCCTGGATGACCGATATCTGGAACAAGTCGTCGATTCCCATGTCCGCCTCCGTGTTGTTCGATGTCGTTTCAATTTTCACTAAGGCAAGCTTACCAGATCGTAAACTTCGCGCCAGTGGGTCAACTGTGGATAAGCCTCTTGATATCCACAGGTACGGATTGTGCGAAAACGCCGTTTGGAGGGCGCTTCAAATTCTTGTCCAGTTTTGTCATGCCTGCGATACAGGCGTCAACACAGGCTTATACCGCGTGTAAGCCGATGATTTCTCATCTGTTAACAGGCTTATCCACAGAAAACGCCTGTTGTTAACACTACTACTATTCTTGTATACCTCTCTTGGTTGTAAACCTGAAGAGCGAAGGCTGCGGCTTCGCGAAATTTTTTTTTCTGAAACACGCCGAACTGTTGGCCCCCTGCGTCAGATCCCACGTTACGGGAGCAGTTCGCCCTTGCCGTGCTTGCCATCGCCAGCCTTGTCCTCTTGCCAGACACGACAGTTGAGCAAACGCGGCGCGCTTGGCCAAACAGGATGTGGACAAACCCATGCATATCCACAGGAGCGAATGTGCAGAAGCCCTGCGATTCGACAGCGCGCGAAATCTGTTCACCTTCGGTGCAAGCCCGATACACGGCTTGTGCAGCACATCGAAAAGGCGCTAACTCCTTGAACCTGTGCAGAAAATCGCACTTATCCACAGCAAGGGGCCACCTCTACTATTACTACTATTTTTTATATATCTCTTTTAATTAAATACATAAAGGAGGCGCTCTGTGAAAAACCGGGCTCGGATCGGATACTGGACAAGCGCCAGGCAGCGTCTTGTCAACGATTGGATGGGTCTGCAGAAAAACGAAACGCGCACGGCCGCCATGGAAACAGGACAGTGGCTGACGAATGCTGCAAAAAAAAAGAAGCGCCTCGCATGCGTTCGAAGCTGAAGGATGCCTTGCCCTTGATCGGCAATCTAAAAGTTTGGCAGGAAACAAGATGCCGACGCTGGCGGTGACATGCTGACGCGGCACCTGATCGCCAGGATGTGAATACCCGGGGTCAAAGACGACTGACAGGCAAAAAAGCGGTTAACAGCCACTCTGGCTGTGGACAAGCCACTGCATATCCACAGGAGCCTTTGTGCAGAACGACGTTTACTGAAGACAACTCAGCTTTTCTCCAACAACGGTGCAAGCTCGATACAATCTTTGTCCCGCGCGTTTGTGATGACCTAAACTGCTGATCTTGTGGAGTAAACCGATCTTATCCACAGTAAACTGCTCGTTTACTACTACTACCAATCTGTATACAACCCTTTATTACTGTAAACAGAGAACAACGGGAAGTGCGTGGAAAACCGTTTTCCAGGACGAAAACCACGACTGAAACCCTGTTTTCGTGTTCAAACCCTCTCACCAACAAGAAAAATATGCGTCTCGGGATCATCAGCGCGCTGTCTGAAGAACAGCAAGGGCTCGTGGAGGCCATGCAGAGCCCCTACAAGCTCATCCATGGTCAACGAACCTACTGGGTCGGACAACTGTGGGAAATCGACGCTGTGTGCGTCCTGTCGCGTATAGGCAAGGTTGCCGCTGCCGTGACGACGACCACGCTTGTGGAGAAGTTCGGAGTTACCCACATCCTGTTTACGGGTGTTGCAGGTAGCGGCGATCGGTCGATCAAGGTGGGCGACATCGTGGTGGCCGAATCGCTGGTCCAGCACGACATGGATGCCAGTCCCCTGTTTCCACGTTTCGAGGTGCCGCTCACGGGCATGACGCATTTTCCGGCCGACCATCACCTGGGTACGCGCCTGCTCGATGCCGCCTACGCATTTTTGGAAAACGATTTTTCCGATGCGATCGATCCGCTTGAAAAAGCCGCCTTCGGCCTGCGCCAGCCGCGCATCCACCGCGGCCTGATTGCCAGCGGCGACCAGTTCGTCAACGACCGCGAGCACATCAATGGCTTGAATGCCGCTCTGCCTGGCCTGGTGGCGGTCGAAATGGAAGGGGCGGCAGTGGCCCAGGTCTGCCACGAATTGAATGTGCCCTGCGCCGTGATCCGGACGATATCGGACAACGCCAATGAAAACGCGGCCACCGATTTTTTACGTTTCGTAAAATCGGTGGCCGCGCAGTATGCGTTTCACATCGTCCGCCGCTTTTGCCAGCAGACGAAGGTGTTATGAATAAAAAATAAAAAATAAAAGGTCAGGCCAGCAGGGACTCGGCCGGCACGTAATCGTAGCCCAGGGTGTGGGCCACGGCTGCATACGTCACCTGGCCCAGGCATACATTCAATCCCTGGCGCAGGTGCGCGTCGTCGATCAGGGCGCGCCGCCAGCCTTTGCTTGCCAGGGCCAGCGCATGGCCGATGGTCGCGTTGTTCAGTGCAAAGGTCGAGGTACGGGCCACGGCGCCCGGCATGTTCGCCACACAATAATGCACCACGCCGTCGACAATGAAGGTCGGGTCGGCGTGGGTGGTCGCATGCGAGGTGTCGAAACAGCCGCCCTGGTCGATCGCCACGTCGACCACGACCGCCCCCTTCTTCATGCGCGAAATCATGCTGCGCGTGACCAGTTTCGGCGCCGCCGCACCCGGCACCAGCACGCCGCCGATCACGAGATCGGCCGCCAGCACCGCCTCCTCGATCGCGTGCCCCGTCGAATACACGGTGGCGATGCGATTCCCATACACCAGGTCCAGTTGGCGCAGGCGCTCGATGTTTTTGTCCAGCACCGTCACCCGGGCGCCGGTACCGACCGCCATCTGCAGCGCATTCGTGCCGACCACGCCGGCGCCGATGATGACGATGTGGCCCGGCGCCACGCCCGGCACGCCGCCCAGCAGCAGCCCCATGCCGCCCTTTGACTTTTCCAGGTGCGCCGCGCCCGCCTGGATCGACATGCGGCCGGCCACTTCGCTCATCGGCGCGAGCAGCGGCAAGCCGCCGCCGTGGCCGGTGATGGTTTCGTAGGCAATGCAGACTGCCTTCGATTTGACCAGCGCCGCGGTCTGCTCCGGGTCCGGCGCCAGGTGCAGATAGGTGTACAGGATCTGGCCTTCGCGCAGCATCGCGCATTCGCCCGGTTGCGGTTCCTTGACTTTGACGATCATCTCGGCACGGGCAAAGATTTCTTGCGCCGTGTCGACGATGATGGCGCCGGCCGCCACGTATTGCGCATCCAGCAAGCCGATCTCGCTGCCGGCGTTCTTCTGGACAATGACTTGATGCCCTCGTGCGACCAGCTCGTGCACGGAAGGCGGGGTCAGGCCGACCCGGTACTCATGGTTTTTTATCTCTTTTGGAACGCCAACTAACATGTCTTCCTCCATTGAACGACCACCACTAAAAGTGCACCATGATTACAGCCCCAGCGTCATCAGGCTTGCGTTGCCGCCAGCGGCCGTCGTGTTGACGCACACCGCCCGTTCAGCCACCAGGCGCCACAGGGCCACCGGCAAGCTTGCATCGGTATCGACGATGCCGACGATGGCGCCATGTCGCGCCGCCAGCTGCGAACGCAGGCTGCCTTCCAGGCCGGCCTCGATCAGCGCGATATCGAATTCGCAGTTACCCACTTCCGCTGCGCCGATAAAGCCGATGCGGTCCTTGACTTCGGCTGGCAGATCTTCCGGCACCAGCGCCGGGGAGGTGGCCAGCACGAAGGCGCGGTTGCCCGTCGCCAGCGCCGCCGCCAGTTGATTCAGCATGGCTTTCATCGACGACGCTGCGCACAGCACGACCCCGCGCGGGACGAAACGCAAGCTGTTCTTTTCGCCGGTCGGGCCCGGCAGTTCGATCGTCGTGCCGTTCAGCTGGGTGCGGGCATAGGTCTCGCCCAGGCTGACAATGTCCTGATGGCCGTTGTTTCTCGCCCAGACCAGCAGTTCGGACAGCGCCGCATACGCTTGATGCGCATGCGCCAGCAGCGGTGGGGCGTGACGCTGCAGGCGCTTGATATACAGCGGACCGCCCGCTTTCGGGCCGGTGCCGGATTTGCCTTCTCCGCCAAACGGCTGCACGCCGACGACGGCGCCGACGATGTTCCGGTTCACGTAGATGTTGCCGACATGCGCGCGCGTGGTAATGAAATCGATGGTCTCGTCGATGCGCGAGTGAATACCCAGCGTCAGGCCGTAACCGCTGGCATTGATCGCATCGACCACTTTTATTAAGTCGGCCCGGCGGTAGCGCACGATGTGCAGGACTGGACCGAACACTTCCTGCTTGAGTTCCGCCAGCGAACCGATTTCGAGCACGGTCGGCGCCACGAAGCTGCCCTGCGACGTCACCGACGCCGGCAATTCGAGCGCGAAATGCTGTTTCGCCGTAGCGCGCATGCGCTCGATGTGGGCCAGCAGGTTGCGCTGGGCTTCCCCATCGATCACGGGACCGATGTCGGTCGCCAGGCGGTCCGGGTTGCCAACGCGCAGTTCTCCCAGCGCACCCTTTAGCATGCGGATGGTTTTATCGGCGATATCCTGCTGCAGGAACAGCACGCGCAGCGCCGAGCAGCGCTGGCCGGCACTGTCGAAGGCCGAACTGAGTACGTCCTGCACCACCTGCTCCGGCAGCGCCGACGAGTCGACAATCAAGGCGTTCTGGCCACCGGTTTCCGCTACCAGCGGAATGTCGATGTTTTCCAGCTCCGCACGCTTTGCCAGCGTGCGGTTGATGAGTTGCGCGACTTCCGTCGAGCCCGTGAAAATCACGCCTTTTACACGCGCGTCAAGCGTCAGTGCGGCGCCGACGACTTCGCCGCGGCCCGGCAGCAGTTGCAGGGCCGCGCGGGGGATCCCTGCTTCATGAAACAGTTCGACCGCGCGGTAGGCGATCAATGGCGTCTGCTCGGCCGGTTTCGCCAGCACGACGTTGCCGGCGGCCAGGGCCGCGGCGACTTGGCCTGTAAAAATGGCTAATGGGAAATTCCATGGGCTGATGCAGGTGACCGGTCCCAGCGCCTCGGCGTGCGGCGCATCGTTGACCTGCGCGCCGTAGTAACGTAAAAAATCGACCGCTTCGCGGATCTCGGCGATCGCGTTCGGCAAGGATTTGCCGGCTTCGCGCACGGCCAGGGCCATCAGCTCGGTGCAATTGTCCTCGAACAAGTCGGCCACGCGGTCGAGCATGGCAGCACGCTCACGGTTGGCGCTGCTGTTCCATTCGGCGGCAAAGGCAGTGGCCGCGCCCAGTGCGGTCTCGACATCGGTTGTTGATGCTTCCTGCACCTGGCCGACGATATCGGCATGCTGGGCCGGGTTGACGATCGACAGCATGGCGGCGCCGTCGACGCTGCCGGCAATCAGCGGTGTCGCGCGGTAGTCGCGCTGGCGTGCCAGCTCCGAGCCAAGCATGCGTAGCGCATCTTCATTCGTCAGGTCGATGCCGACGGAGTTCTTTCTCTCGGTACCGAACAGCGCGCGCGGCAAGGCGATGCCCGTATGCGGGGCGCCGCCGCTGGCGCGTGCCACCTCGAACGGATCGTTCAATAAAGTCTCGATCGCGACCTTTTCGTCGACGATCTGGTTCACAAAGGACGAATTCGCGCCGTTTTCCAGCAAGCGGCGTACCAGGTAGGCGAGCAGGGTTTCGTGGGACCCGACCGGCGCATAGATACGGCAGGCCTTGTTCAAATTCTCCTTGCCGACCACCTGGTCGTACAGCGTTTCGCCCATGCCGTGCAGGCACTGGAATTCATAGTTGTCGATGCCGCGTTCTTTGGCCCAGGTATAGATCACCGATAAAGTGTGGGCATTGTGGGTCGCGAACTGGGCGTAGATGAGGTCCGTCGCCCCCAGCAGTTTTTCCGCACAGGTCAGATACGACACGTCCGTGTACACCTTGCGCGTGTACACCGGGAAGCCCGGCATGCCGTCCACTTGCGCGCGCTTGATTTCGGCATCCCAATACGCGCCTTTTACCAAACGCAGCATGAACTTGCGGCTGCTGCGCTTGGCCAGGTCGATGACGTAATCGATCACGAACGGGCAGCGCTTCTGGTAAGCCTGCACCACCAGGCCGATGCCTTCGAAACCGGCCAGTGCGGCATCAAATGCCAGCGCTTCGAGCATGTCGAGCGAGATTTCCAGGCGGTCGGCTTCTTCGGCATCGATGTTGATGCCGATGTCGTACTGTTTTGCGAGTAACACGAGGCTGCGCACGCGCGGCAGCAGTTCGCTCATCACGCGCGCCGACTGGGCGCGGCTGTAGCGCGGGTGCAGGGCCGACAGTTTGATGGAAATGCCCGGACCGTCCTTGATGCCGCGCCCATTCGATGCCTTGCCGATCGCATGGATCGCTTTTTCGTAAGAGGCGTAATAGCGTTGCGCATCGTGTTCCGTCAGCGCCGCCTCGCCCAGCATGTCATACGAATAGTGATAACCGCGCGCTTCGTTCGGCTGGCTGTTTTTCAGCGCTTCGTCGATCGTCTGGCCGGTGACGAACTGGTTGCCGAGCATGCGCATGGCCAGATCCACACCCTTGCGGATCAGCGGTTCGCCGCCCTTGGCGATCAATCGCGTCATGGCCGAACCGAGGCCGCGTTCGCTGTTGCTCGAGACCAGTTTACCGGTGACCAGTAGCCCCCAGGTGGCGGCGTTCACGAACAGCGAAGGCGATTCGCCCAGATGGCTGCGCCAGTCGCCGCGGCTGATTTTATCGGCGATCAGGCGGTCGGCGGTGGCGCTGTCGGGAATGCGCAGCAGTGCTTCGGCCAGGCACATCAGGGCCACGCCTTCTTCCGACGACAGCGAGAATTCATGCATCAGGGCGTCGACGCCCGAGGCACGCGTGCGTTTCGCGCGCACGGCCGACACCAGGCGGTGCGCCAGCGGTTTTGCGTCCATGCTCGGACGCGCACCCTGATGCAGTAACCAGTGCACGGCCTCGGCTTCGTCGCGGCGGTAGGCGGCCGTGATGGCGGCGCGCAGCAGCGTCTGCTCCGGCTTGATTTCAGATTGGAACGCGTCGAACGGAACGAAGGTGGTGGCGGCAGTAGCGGCGATCTGCATGGTGAGTCTTTGCATTAAAAATAGGGGGAATCAGGGAAAGCGCATAACAAAACGCGCCGGTCTGGAGGAGAGCCGGCGCGCGTTTTGGGTCGTGCTTCAATCGTTTGATTGTAGAAGGATTTCTTCTGGATTAATTCTGTTTTTACGGGGCACTAGCAATAGATAGTTTTTGATGCGAGAATTCGACCAAATTATATTTATGCAGGAGAGAGACGGCATGCTGGACAAGATTTCAAAAAAAATTCTCGCCGAGTTGCAAAACGACGGGCGCATCAGCAATGTCGAGCTGGCAACCCGGGTCAACCTGTCGCCGGCCGCCTGCCTCGAGCGCGTGCGCAAACTCCACGAATCCGGCTACATCATGGGCTACACGGCCCAGCTCAATCCCCAACTGCTGGATGTGTCCTTGCTGGTGTTTATCGAGGTCGTGCTGGACCGCACCACGCCGGAAGTGTTCGATGCGTTCAAACAGAGCGTGCAGCTGATCCCTGAAGTGCTGGAGTGTCACATGGTGGCCGGCGGCTTTGACTATCTCGTCAAAGCGCGTGTCAAAGACATGGCGGCGTACAGGGAATTCCTGGGCAAGACGCTGTTGCAGAAAGGCGTGCGCGAGACGCACACCTATGCGGTGATGGAAGAAGTGAAAAATACGACGAAGCTGCCGATTCGGTAATCAGGGCGGCCGATCCCGTCCGCCCTGGCTCATCTCAACGCTTACGCAGCCACGCGCTCGCCCTTCGGCGCCGTGGCCGCCGCCGCCGTCGTTTCCAGATTGCTGCGCAGCCAGCGGTGCGCCGGACTGCGGCCGTCGCGTTCGTGCCAGAGCATGTCGAGGTGCACAGCGGGCAGGACGAAGGGCAGTTCGCGCCAGACCAGCGACTCCGTCATGCCGGTCGAGACCATCAAGTGTTTCGGCAACACCGTAATCAAATCCGAATTCGCCACCACCCGTCCCGCCGTGAAAAACTGGTTCACGGTGAGCAAAATGCGCCGTTCGCGTCCAATTTGCCCCAGCGCTTCATCCACCAGGCCGTGCGCGCGGCCGGAAAAACTCACCAATAGATGGTTCGCCTTGCAATAGGTGTCGAGATCGAGCTTCTGGTTTGCCAGCGGGTGGCCCTTGCGCATCACGCACACGTATTGGCCGGAATACAGGCGCTCGTGGCGGATCGGCGAACCGGTTTCCCCCGACAATTGCGCTGCCACGCCAGGGAAGAAGCCGACGGCCAGGTCGATGTCGCCGCGCAGCAGCATCGGGCGCGGCTCGCGCGTGGTCAGCGGCACCATGCGGATGTTGACGCCTGGCGCTTCGCTTTCGATCGAACGCATCAATGACGGTAACCAGTAGGCGGCGGTGGCGTCGGCCATCGCCATGCGGAAGGTGGCCTGCGCCTTCGACACATCGAAGGTTTCCGGCATCACGGCTGCTTCCAGTGAGGCCAGCGCCGCGCGCACGGCCGGCCACAGCGCTTCGGCGCGCGGAGTCGGCTTGACGCCATACGCGGTGCGGATAAGGAGTTCGTCGCCCAGGCTTTCGCGCAGGCGCTTGATTGCATTCGAGACTGCCGGCTGGGTCATCGCCAAATGGCCGGCGGCGCGCGTTAAATTTTGTTCGGTCATGACTGCGTCGAACACGCGCAGCAGGTTCAGGTCGAGGGTCAGGAAGCTCATGGCAGTGTCTCGTTAGCAGTAAGGGTATCTATTGGTCTGCGTCAAAGTGTACCGCATTTCATTCACAATCCATATAAGACCTATTAGGAATCAGAATTAGATTTATATGCTGCAATGCACTATAGTTTGTGAAAACAACATCCTGTAGTTAGAAATCCATGCCGTTCGTACAAGCTGTTACCGAATTTTCCTTCCTGCTGCCGCCGATCGCCGAACTCGTGCGTGGCGCACTGGTGCTGGCGCTGCTGGCCAGTGTCGTGCTGTTCTTCCGTCCCCTGCTTTCCGGCCTGGTGCGCGCTTTCATATTGACCGTGCGCCCACGCCTTTCCCGTCAAGAGCGCGCTGCGCGCCAGCAGCGCAACGCCCTCAGCGGCCGCGCTTAACACGCTCGGTCCATAAAAAAACGCGGCGTCCGGTCACCCGGCGCCGCGTTTTATTTTGTCCCCTGCTTTGGCCTGCGTCGCCCGGCAGCGTCGGCTCGAGCGAATACAAAGTCAAGCTGTCAATACTTGTGGGCGCGGTCCTGCTCGTGGTCACGCTCGATTGCCTCGAGTACGGTACTGGTGTCGGCCGAGTGTGACAGCTCTTCGGCTTCGGCATCGACCCTGTCGGGCAAGTTGGGAGAATCGCGCCGGATATCTTCGAGCATGGCGATGATCTTGCTGGTCTTTTCTTCGGACAGCAGGCTGATCTGCAAATCGAGGTGGGCATTGTGCTCGGCCAGCTTCGACATGCGGTTCTGGCGGATCAGCACGGTGGTGGAAATGATGAAGGCATTCAGGCTGACGAAACCTTGCAGCCAGAAGAACGGTGGTTCGTCGAACTGCTCGAAGCCCAGCCCAGGCGCCGCCAGGTTCAGGATGATCCAGCAGACGATGAACACGACATTCGCGGCGACATAGCCTGGGCTACCGAGAAACACGCTCATTTTCTCGATAAAAGCCTGGGCGCGCGTCACCTTTCGTTCATTGCGCTCGTAATACTCGGCGATCGTGCCGATGTTTTCATTGACCGAGTTTGGCAATGTCGATAGTGATTCCTGCTCGTCTTTTTCCATCGAACGAGCATAGCATGTCGCCAAAATCAGCCTGGCGGGCACGCATGTTCGGGCAAGAAAAAAGGACGAAAGGAGAGGCGCCAGGGCGGGCGCTTCATCAGGCGGCGTTTTTATCCGCCGTCAGGCGTTCGTATTTGGCGAGCAGTTCCTCGCGCGTTTCGCGCCAGGCAGGATTGAACGGAATGCAGGCGACCGGGCACAGCGCCTGGCACTGCGGTTCGTCGAAGTGGCCGACGCATTCCGTGCATTTGCGCGGATCGATCACATAGATCTCTTCGCCCATCGAAATGGCGTCGTTCGGGCACTCGGGCTCGCACACGTCGCAATTGATGCATTCGTCGGTAATCAACAGGGCCATGATGCAGCTTTTATATGAATGCCTGGTCAGGCTTGCGGCAGGTTCATGGATGCAATTTTACTTTGCAGCCAGCGGTCCACCGAAGGGAAGACGAATTTCGACACGTCGCCGCCGAGCATCGCGATTTCGCGCACGATGGTGCCGGAAATGAACTGGTACTGATCCGACGGGGTCAGGAACAGGGTCTCGACATCGGGCAACAGATAACGGTTCATGCCCGCCATCTGGAACTCGTATTCGAAGTCGGAGACGGCGCGCAGGCCGCGCACGATGACGCGCGCATCGTGCTTGCGCACGAAGTCTTTCAGCAGGCCGGAAAAACTCTCGACCTGCACGTTCGGGTAATGGCCCAGCACCTCGTTGGCGATCTCCAGGCGCTCCTCGAGCGAGAAGAACGGCTTCTTGTTCTTGCTGTCGGCGACACCGACGACGAGCGTGTCGAACAGACCGGATGCACGGCGGACCAGATCCTCATGGCCGCGGGTCAGCGGATCGAAGGTACCTGGATAAACGGCTACTACCATTGCAGCTCCCTGGAAGAAACACCTGTGTGAGAAAGCGCATTATGCCTGAAAATCCGGCAATTGCCCCAGCATGGGGCGCGGTTTGCCCGCCAATTGGGCAAACATAAGCCGTTTAAGCCTTGTTTTCGTGCAAGTTGCCGTTTACCTTCAGCAGGTGATAGAACACCATACCCGCCTTGTCGGCGCGCACCTGCTCCCAGGGCGCCAGCCAGTCCGGCGCATCTTCCCCTTCCGGCAACGCATACTCGGCTTCGACGTACACCATGCCGTCGTCGTTCAGGAGGTCTATACACAGCGGCAATGCTTGCGCGATGAAATCCTGTTGATAGGGCGGATCGAGGAAGATGAGGTCGTAGCGCTGGCCGCGCCCGGCCATGTCGCGTGCCACGGTAAAAGCGTCGCCGCGCAGGATGGTGACGTTTTCCGCTTTCAGCAGCTCCTTGTTTTCCGTTAACTGGCGCGCGACGGGGGCGTGAAAGTCGAGCATCGTGACCGTTCTAGCGCCGCGGCTGGCGGCCTCGAAGCCAAGTGCGCCGCTGCCGGCAAACAAATCGAGGCAATCGATGTGTCCCCAGTCGCCGCCGACCTGGTGGTGGAGCCAATTAAACACGGTTTCGCGGACCCGGTCGGGCGTGGGTCGCAGGCCGAGCGCGTCGAGCACCGGCAGCAAGCGGCGTTTCCATTCACCGCCGATGATGCGCACCTGCTGGGGCGCCAGGCGCGGACGGCCGTGCTGGCCCTGGGGTTGTTTATTCGCTGGCTTTTTTTGCATGGCGCGCACTATAGCAGAAGCGGTACGTCCTTATTTTGCCTCTTTCGCCAAGGTGTTGAATTCGTCGATCCAGCCCTGCATGCGCTTCTGGGCATGGCCTTTCTGGGTCGGCGTGGCGATCCGGATGGCGGCCAGAATGTAATTGCTGGTCGAATTGATATAGGCGTCGTAAAAACTCTTGCGCTCGGGCGCATCGAGGCGGCCGAAGAATTCGCGCAGCAGCGCCGAAATCATGACGCTCGCCTGTTCCTTGCTCGGCTTTTCCTGCGCAATTTTACGCGCCAGGGCCAAAATCTTGCGTTGGCGAAGGACGCGCTCCTCTAACCAGATATTGCTGTCGAGCGGGCGGGCGTCGGAAGCGCGGCGCAGCGCCTTTTCCTGTTCGTCACTGAAACCGCCAAACCAGAGTTTGAATTGTTCCATTGATTTATCGAAGCGCGCCTCGTTGCGCTTTTCGGCGCTGCCGCTGACGAACTTGCGGCGGTATTCGTCGTTTTTCTTCTTAAAACGTTCTTCCATCTGCTCGATCTGGTCGGGCGTGAGCGAGCGCGCCAGGTCGACCATGTCGGGCACGGCCTTCATGGCCAGGGTTTCGGTGTGGCCGCGCACTTCGCGGTAACCGGCGAGCAGGTCAGCCTGGGTCGGATTGCCGGCCAGCTGGCGCTGGAAAGTGCCGAGCAGGCCGGCATAGTCGTCGAGCTGGGTTTTGCGGTGCCATTGAAACAGTTCGCGGATGTCGCGTTTGACCCAGTCGGACTGGTCGCCTTCGAAGTCGACATACGCGTCGAGCCACCAGTAGAGTAAGGTGTCGCCATGGTTGTAGCTGAAGCGGATCGTGCTGCAGGCAGCCGTCAAGGCGATCAGTGCAATCAAAAACAGCGCACGCGTGCGCTGGAACAAGGTGTCTTGCGTGCTAAAATTTTTCATCTTATTAACTCTTATTGAATACGGCCTATGAACGTTGTCATCCTTGCCGCCGGCATGGGAAAGCGCATGCAGTCCGCGCTGCCTAAAGTGTTGCATCCGCTGGCTGGGAAGCCGCTGTTGCAGCATGTGATCGATACCGCCCGTGTGCTGCGGCCGAGCAAATTATGCGTGATTTACGGACACGGCGGCGCAGCGGTGCCGGAGATGGTAGCCAAACTGGCAACGGTTGGCGAAGCGCCGATCGATACGGCCCTGCAACAGCCACAGCTGGGTACCGGCCATGCGGTGATGCAGGCGGTGCCGCAACTCGATGAAAACGTGCCGACGCTGGTGCTGTATGGCGACGTGCCGCTGACGAGCGCCGATTCGCTGCGCCGCCTGGTCGACGCCGCCGGAACCGACAAGCTCGGCATTCTGACCGTCGAACAGGCCAATCCGCTCGGCCTGGGCCGCATCGTGCGCGAAAACGGCCGCATCGTGCGCATCGTCGAAGAAAAGGATGCGAATGACCTTGAGCGCGCGATCCGCGAGATCAACAGCGGCATCCTGGTGGTGCCGACGCGTCATTTGAAGCGCTGGCTGGCGGCGCTGTCGAACAACAATGCGCAAGGCGAGTACTACCTGACCGACATCGTGGCGCAAGCCGTGGCCGATGGTGTGGAAGTCGTCTCGGCCTCCCCTGCCGGCGAATGGGAAGTGGCCGGCGTGAACAGCAAGGTGCAATTGGCCGAACTCGAGCGCCGCCATCAACTGAATATTGCCAACGCGCTGCTGGAAAAAGGCGTGACCCTGATGGACCCAAGCCGCATCGACGTGCGCGGCGAACTCATTTGCGGGCGCGACGTCACGATCGATGTCGGCTGCGTGTTCGAGGGTCGCGTCGAACTGGCCGATGGCGTAACGGTCGGCCCGCATTGCGTGCTGGTGAACGCCCATATTGCAGCCGGCGCCACCATCAAGCCGTTTTGCCACATCGAAGACGCGGTGGTCGGCGCCAAGTCGCAGATCGGCCCGTATGCACGCCTGCGCCCGGGCACCGAACTCGGTGAAGATGTCCACATCGGCAATTTCGTGGAAATCAAGAACAGCCAGGTCGCCGCGCACAGCAAGGCAAATCATCTGGCCTATGTCGGCGATGCCACGGTCGGCTCGCGCGTCAACATCGGCGCCGGCACCATCACGTGCAATTACGATGGCGCGAACAAGTTCCGCACGGTGATCGAGGACGACGCTTTCATCGGCAGCGACAGCCAGCTGGTGGCGCCCGTTACCGTCGGCAAGGGCGCCACGCTCGGCGCCGGCACCACGCTGACGAAAGACGCGCCGGCCGGCAAGCTGACCATTTCGCGTCCCAAGCAAATCACCATCGATGGCTGGAGCCGTCCTGTGAAAAAGCCGAAGTAATTCGCCGCTTTTACACGAGTAACTCACCGGAAAACCACAGGGTATCCACTGGCTTATACACTGGCTTATACACTGGATACCCGGTGCACTTCCACATAGTTCTGCACAGAATTATCCACAGGCATCAGGCGCTGATTTACACCGCGATGCGGGTGTCGAACTTGCTCCTGAACGTAGAAAAATAGGCTTTTACGTTGCGCACATTCGCGTGGGTCGCGAACAGGCGGTGCGCCAATGCGTGGTAGGCCGGCATGTCCATGACCTGAATGATCAACACGAAATCCGGTCCCGGCGCGACGCGGTAGCACTGCATTACCGCGTCTTCATTGGCCGCCAACTGTTCAAATTGGGTCATCCGTTCGGCCGCCTGCACGTCAAGCGTGATCTCGACGATGGCGGTGAGGCGCGCGCCGACCTTGTCCGGGTCGACGATGGCTACTTGCCGTGAGATAACACCATTCTCGGTGAGCTGCTTGACGCGGCGCAAACAAGTCGGCGGCGATACGTGCACCTGTTCTGCCAGCTCTGTATTCGTCTGCGATGCGTCAGTTTGCAAGGCGTTCAGGATGCGACGATCGAGGTCGTCTAGCGTCGTAGGATCAATTGTCATGAAATTAACACGAAGTATTTTATAATAAATGAAAGAATATTTCATCTTTCATACGTCATGAAATTTTATAACAAAAATGACTGGGTTCTGAAAGCATATTTCACACGTATTGCCGTAGGATACGATTTATTGCTAATTTTTTATAATGAGGTTTTCCATGTGCGGTATCGTCGGCGCAGTTGCTCAACGTAACATCACCCCTATCCTGATCGAGGGTCTGAAACGCCTCGAATACCGCGGCTACGATTCCTGCGGCGTCGCCCTGCACGTCGAAGGCCGTCTGGCCCGTTCGCGCAGCACCTCGCGCGTGGCCGACCTGGAAACGCAAATTGCCGGTACCGGCCTGCAAGGTTTTACCGGCATCGCCCACACCCGCTGGGCCACGCACGGCGCGCCGGCGTCGCACAATGCGCACCCGCACTTCTCGCCGAACGAAGACAGCGCGCGCATCGCGCTGGTGCACAACGGCATCATCGAAAACCACGACGAACTGCGCAGTGAACTGACTGGCCTGGGCTATGTTTTCATGAGCCAGACCGACACCGAAGTGATCGCCCACCTGGTCGACCACATGTACAACGGCGACCTGTTCGACACCGTGCAGCAGGCCGTGAAACGCCTGCACGGCGCGTATGCGATTGCCGTGTTCTCGCGTGAGGAACCGCACCGCGTCGTCGCCGCACGCCAGGGCTCGCCGCTGATCCTGGGCGTGGGAGAGGGCGAGAATTTCGTGGCGTCGGACGCCATGGCGCTGGCCGGCACCACGAACCAGATCATCTACCTGGAAGAGGGCGATGTCGTCGACCTGCAACTGTCGCGCTACTGGATCGTCGACGTCGATGGCCGTCCGGTCGAGCGTGAAGTGAAAACCGTGCACGCCCACACCGGCGCGGCCGAGCTGGGTCCGTACCGCCACTACATGCAGAAAGAAATTTTCGAGCAGCCGCGCGTGATCGGCGACACCCTGGAAGGTGTCACCGGCATCATGCCGGAACTGTTCGGCGACAACGCCTATCGCGTCTTTAACGACATCGACCGCGTGCTGATCCTGGCCTGCGGCACCAGTTACTATGCCGGTCTCACCGCCAAATACTGGATCGAGTGCATCGCCAAGCTGCCGGTGAACGTCGAAATCGCCAGCGAATACCGTTATCGCGACAGCGTGCCGCATCCTAAAACCCTGGTCGTGACGATTACCCAGTCGGGTGAGACCGCCGATACCCTGGCCGCGTTGAAGCATGCGCGCAGCCTCGGCATGCAGCACACGCTGACCATCTGCAACGTCTCGACCAGCGCCATGGTGCGCGAATGCGAATTGGCGTATATCACCCGCGCCGGCGTCGAAGTCGGCGTCGCTTCCACCAAAGCGTTTACGACCCAGCTGGCCGCCCTGTTCCTGCTGACGCTGACGCTGGCGCAAGTGAACGGCCGCCTGAGCGAGGAAGAAGAAGCCGCGCACCTGAAGCAGATGCGTCACCTGCCGGTGGCGATTGCCGCGGTGCTGGCGCTGGAGCCGCAGATCATCGCCTGGGCCGAGGAATTCGCACGCAAGGAAAACGCCCTGTTCCTGGGCCGCGGCATGCACTACCCGATCGCCCTGGAAGGCGCTTTGAAACTGAAGGAAATTTCGTACATCCACGCCGAAGCGTATCCGGCGGGCGAATTGAAGCACGGCCCGCTGGCCTTGGTAACGGAAGAAATGCCGGTCGTGACCATCGCCCCGAACGACGCGCTGCTCGAGAAATTAAAATCGAACATGCAGGAAGTGCGCGCGCGCGGCGGGCAGCTGTACGTGTTTGCCGACGTCGACTCGCGTATCACCTCGGGCGAGGGATTGCACGTAATCCGCCTGCCGGAACATTATGGCGAGTTGTCGCCGATCCTGCACGTGGTGGCGCTGCAGTTGCTGGCGTATCACACCGCGCTGGCACGTGGTACCGATGTGGATAAGCCACGCAATCTGGCGAAGTCGGTGACGGTGGAGTAATTTCGGTAGGTCTGAAAAACACCCGTGAAGTTACAATTAAAGCGGGTAATTTGGCTTAAGGACACAAGCAAAACTCCCTATTAATTTCTAATGTGGATAATTTTACCTTTTGGAGTTTGCTAGCGGTTGTGTGCCACAACCGTTTACAAACTTGACTGCCGGGCGGGGCGATGCTAATTTCAGGAAAAGCCAGCCCCGTCTAGCTGTGTGTACTATCGCAAGCGCGTTGATATAAATGCGTTGGTTAAGAAGAAAAAAAAGAAGCAAGTTCACTGTATTTGTAAGACAAAAAGGTGAGGAGGCTCGGAAATATGCAGCCGCGTACAGCCGAGGAAACGGTCAAAGCGACCTTGCCATATATACCTGAGCCATTTCCGGACGAACTTTTCGGCAGCTGGCTTTCACGGCTTGTGTCCCTCAACGCCGAATCTTCGCTCGCTTCGTTCGCTCAAACGTACAAGCTAAAAGCGAATATAAAATCCCCACTCGCAGATCCTCTAAACGGTGCAAATTACGTATTCGCGCTTTCAAACCTATTAGGCTTCGACTACGAAGACTTGGTAAGGACGTTTACCACAAAGCCGTATTGGGACACGTTTAAACTAATAGAACTGAAAGACCCCAGCACCAGTAGCTTTCATGGTCGACGTCGATCGCTGCCAACTCTGCGCGTATGTCCTGCATGCGTGGAACATGACACGCAAAATTTGGGATGCCCATATTTCCACCGTGCACACCAGCTTCAGAGCAAGGCATGCTCAGTCCACGGGCTAGCGCTGCAGGACAGTTGCGGAAGGTGTGGGGCCCCTTTTCGTTCTTCATTTATGGAAGTAACGCTTATCCCAGCGAGATGCGGATGTGGCGCGGAGATAATTCCAAATCTGGTGCGTGAACCTGCGAACGAATTATGGACTGACTTAGCTATCTTCGCATCTAAAGCACTAGTGGCCTCTCCTGGGGAACTGGATCTTCGCCACTTAGTACCATATATATTTAGTTTTGTTGAGAGCGAAGTGGATATATCTAGAGCGACCATTATGAGGAATATACTGTCTGCCTCTTATGGAGTTGATGGCCTTGACTGGCTGTACTGGCGCCGAAGTACACAAACAATTAAACAATCACCAATCGAGCAAGCCCACTGGACCAAGAATCTTGAACCGCATATCGCTGTAGCAATCCTAGTAGCGAATGGAATTACATTTGATAATGCCAAGCAAGAAGTCGCTTACCAAAAGTCTCTACCGTTAACAAAAAGACGTCAGGTTTCAAAAGATAGAACGGCATCTAAAGACGGTCGCCCATCGACCGTTATTGAAGCAAGGCAAATTGCTGAAAACTTCGGTCATCAACATAAACAGCGCAGTGCCTTGCGTGCCGTTAAAACTTATGCTTATTGGTTATTATATTTCCAAGACCGCGAATGGCTTTGGAACTGGGCACATGATAGAGACATGAGGTCAGCACCAAAATGGATTGAGCCGCCAGGCATTAACGCAGATAGGGTAACGATTCGCGGGACATCATCGGCATTTAAGCAACATATGGCCCGTGCACGTGCCTATGCACGTGACCGGGAGTGGCTAGACGATTATAAGAAAACCTTACGTCCACAAAAAAAGTGCCGCGACAACAAAATATTGGGGGCACTTTCCGCCGTACGGGTGCAACATTTTGCCGAAAAAAGCCGTCCAATTAAATGGACGGTAACGCTAGCGGCGAGACGTTTGCGGATCCCAATACCAACTCTAAATAAGTTTATCCGCCGGAACAAAATTTTGGGCGAGTTAATACCTGAATCACCTCATGACTTTCGTTCAAGACTGATCGAATGGGGTATAACCGAATGCATTCGTCAGGGGCGAAAATTAACGGCTTCTCAAGTTCAAAGAGCGGCTCTTTTGCCGGGACAGACGCCCTATCACATTATCGAAGCCGCGATTGAAAGACGGCTAAGAACATAAGCGTAGAGAACCGCTTCCTCCACTCAACGGCTTCAATTCTGAGCTAACTCGGAATCAATACGATTAACGACAGGTTTTTTATAGAATAGTCAGCATGATAACTTGCACTCTTCAATTTAAGCTAGCAAAGCATATTTGTTATTAAGGCGCTACTTCTTCCTGATTCCTGATGCTTGCTGAATGCGCCATTCTGCGGGTTCGAGATGTCCTTTTTTAGCCAGATCAGCTTTTGCTAAACCGCGTCTGCGCTTGCGAAACATTTCGTCATCCTCAGTATTCTCGATAATTGCTTGCGTAACAAGCGGAAGCTTCTCTATATTTCGCCGCCAATTTGACTCCGAAGTAGCCGCACGTAATAGTGACGCTGCTGAAACTCGATCTCTGGAACTAGAAAAACGAAGGCGCTGTGCTTCGGTATTGATAACGTCGCACAGCACTAAGTCGCGCTTTGGCCAATCAACTCGTGAATTGCGGGGACGTCTAGATATATTTGGACGGGCTGATATACTGTCGATAAGCCAGCTACGATCATGTCGATACAGCCAGGCATATGCAGCCCCAGCAACGGCTCTTACCATCTGAATCCCCAACGTCGGATTCTCCGCTATCGCATCCAGCCATTTCGCACGGTAATTTGCGAGATTTGCTACGTTCTTGTGAACTTTACGTATCTCCGCTACATTTGGCAACGTACCAAGTACTCTGTTGACAGTGGAAACGGAAACTCTTGTAAGCACAGCTATTTCGGCAACTGCTTTCTTGGCCTTGAGAAGCCGCTCTATCTCATCAAGTTGAGTACTTGTAATGGATTTTCGACGGTCATTAACTGGTAAGTCCAAAGTTTTCCGCCATATTACGACTGTTGTAACTGATACCCCAACTTTTTGCGCGACTTGTCGACAGCTCAATTCTTTATTGTTGAGCAAGATATAGTCGGTCTTGATCTGAGCTTCTGTCTGGGTTTTGCCCTGCTGACAAGGGGCAGCACTACTTGGATTTCGAACCGTGGGCGTGTTTGCGGCTAAAACGAAATTGCGTACAGTTCCGAAGATCATCCCGATAAGAAGTAGATGGCACAATGGATGCAGAGAACGGTCGGGCCTTTCACACAGGTCGCGTAACCATCTCAAAGGGAATCGTTCCGAAGAAAGTAGACGGTTCCTAAATGACAGTCCAACGAAGTCGCTGTATTCATATCGTAACGATTTCGCGAGTACCTCCCAGTCAACTCGACCGTTTAGCAAAAACCCATGCATTTCTAGACCTTGCATATAGGTCCGACTTCTGTTTGCTGCTGTAAGTCCAGTAGGAGGGCTTTCAAGTGCTTCTGCAGATAAGGACGCGATTTTTTGAAGATGCAAATTTCTAGTCGGAATATAGGTATCGATGATTTTCGTTGCTGGGACGATAAGTGTCTGTCGATGTGGTTGGAGACTTTGCATAAAGTGTTGGCACAAAGGTTCGACGTGATACGGACATAGGAGCACGCCTGGAAGCTGGTGTACCCGGCTCAATACGACGTAACCATTCTGACTTAAGGATTCGTTGTCGCATTGTCGGCAACTGCGAAACACAGTCGATGCTCCGAAGCCATTAGCGACTATGCCCATCGCAACCTTTAACCCGTCAGCACGATCTTCCTTAAGCCGTCCCAGCGTCGCGACAAAGCGTTCTGGGGTAAAGAACGCACCGTAGTAGGAAAATAAAGTAGATGAGAGGGCAACGTCATCCGACGAGGTGAAAGGTCCCCATCCAGCGGTGCGCTTGACGAACGTATCGAGGCGACAAGGTAAGTCGGCACTAGGGATCCCGGTGCTTGAGCCGAAAAGTTCGTTCAGCGTTTGGCGGGGATTGCCTTTCGCATTTAGAAAGTGAAGTCGAGATACCCAAGAGAATAACAGCTCCCCCTTTATGTACCTTGGCACATAGGGAAATGGACACGAGTCCATGGTTATGCTGAGATGCAAGAATTATTGGACTAGCGGATTCTCAGTTGGCAAGTTAACCTGAGGTGCGTCAAGTGGAGAGCCCTTCTTCTTTCTAGCCGGCTTTCTAACCGCCGCGGTATGCTTTAAAGGAATATCATGTAGTTCGCTAAACTCATTGGTGCTTGAATCATCTGCCTCGTCACCATCCGACCAAGCGATGAGCTTGCGAAGCGATGTGCATCCTTCCTTAAAAAGAAGATCATCGAAACTCTTAAGAAGATGAGCTTGGCCGCTAAGAAGTGCGCTGATAGCTGGCTCCAGGATTGCCATATCAATCTTCGCTACCCGATCGAACGCCGCCGCATCGATAACCTCTCGACCACCGATTTCGTTGCGCTGTGCTAGCATGAATGCGAGTGCCGTAAAGGCGGGATTCCCAGCGCCGACTTTGTGCCAAGCCTTCCTTATAGTGTTATCGAGAAGGATTGGCCTCTTGACAAATTGATATTCCCAGTAGGTATCACAAAATGCATCAAATTCCGGATCTTTGTATTTCATCTGAACAAAGTTGGATTCACCACCGGAATTAAGCTTACGCAGATTACGAACGTTCTCGTCAATGACTGATGCAAGCGCTGGTGTTCCAGCGACTACTAGGGTTACACCTGCTCTCTCGATGATCTCACTAAAAAGATTTAATACAAATACAGCATTCTTTCCTAGCGCAGCCTTCAGATTCTGGACCTCGTCGACAAAAATTACCCCAACTGATGCTGCTGTCGCTACCTGAGCGATTAGCATGACCATGCGCGCAACATTTCTCACGGCGCCGGCTTGTCGACGGTAGTCGGTATTGCCTAGGATATGGTCTACTACCTCGAAAAACTGTAAGCATAAACTTTTGAGGGTGGCATCGTGAGACATTCGAATTCCCACCCAAGGAATCTGACGACAGACCAAAGATTTTCCGTGATATGCGGTATGTTCGATGACGACTTGGTACGGCAGAGAAAAAGCAGTGGCAAAAGTTGTTTTTCCGCTACCACTAATCCCAAGGAGTGTTTGCCCCCTGGCAGTTGAAATCCAATCACTTGGAAATGGCACAGAGCCAGACTCGTTGAGTGCAATCGCGTGTCGTCTCTGGAGGTCCTGAACCGATAGCGGATTGCGAGCAACGTATGATTCCCTAAGATTCATTGTAAGGTTAGTACCAGCACGTTTATATTCAGCAAATGGATAGATGATCTCGTTGATACATCCCACCTCAGCTGCGCGAACTAGCTCACTTCCGCTTCTGTCGCTCTTTGTCGGCTTTTGTGGGTAGTTTTTGAGTCGATC
>NZ_JBIMES010000007.1:0-299880 GCF_051262535.1 Massilia sp. CMS3.1
TACCGGGACGTCCGCTTACGACTGCGAATTCAACCGGTGAGCGCAACACTCTAAACTAACTGCGCAAGCAGAAACGCATCTAACGGCAACCGTCTGCGAAGCCGCGATTGTCCGCTCCGGGTCGTAAGCGGACTTCTCCAATCGTCCGCGACCGGCCAGAAGCGACCTTATACTACGACGATTACCATACAAGACGCTTTCGATATGGTGTAAATTGACGCCGGCCATCGATTCCAGCAGACGCATGTGCCGCGGCCAAATTACCAAGTTAACGGTGCCGCTGATCAGGAATTTTCATCGCATGAGGAACAAAAATTGAACTGGATTGATATCAATTGGGAGCAGAACAAACCGAGCAATAAGTTAATTGAGCGGTTATGGGGTGCCGTAAATATAACAGTGGAACCAAAGACTTTTCCGGCATTAGACCAGTATCTAGCCGAGCTTCGTCGTATCAAAACAAATGGCGGCGCATTCATTGCAAGGTTTCATGTCAATGGCAACGAAGATTTCAATTGGTTTGCGACACGTAATCGTTGGGACGAAATCGAATTCTTTTCCAGGCTTTTGTCTCACCCAGCATTTGCGAGCGCACTTCCCGAGGTGGCTACCGATGTGAAAACCGCTGAGCTTGCAGAGTTTGAATGGAGTAGCTCACTTACCCTTGATGGAGAACTCGCTCGCACCCTAGTTGTGGGCGGTGCATATGAAAAATTTGAGGGTACGCCTAGGGAAGCGAAAGCATTAGGTGAATGCGTCGCTGAATCCTTGTTCGGCGATCGATTCGACGATGTTTTAGTATTTCGATGCAGGAAGCCGTGGTCATCGTGGTTTTGTGACGTTGCTTGGGACGGCACGACGGTACTGATAGACAAACGTCTTCAGATCGTTACGGTGCTTGTTTCCACTGATACGGATTAGCTAGGGATACTTTTTACCGAGATTTGAGACGCCCTACAGCGCTCTGGGATAGTTGACCCATCCAGCTGTTAGCAATGTCCGCAACGGGTCGGTTGCGGTCCTTCGCTGGTAGACTGCTTCCGGCCAAGGGCAGACCTTCGTCAACGGTCGGCATATGGCAATCAGGAGATTGAATGGAAGAGGTAGCTTTTGCGCTAAATGTCAATGACGGATGGCCACCCGTGGGAGTCGAACACGTTTGGTGTGATCGGACCGACGGGATTTACCAACTAAGAAATGCTCCTTTCTTCATTAAGGGTCTCGCGCTCGACGATAAATTCTCTGCTGTTCCTGATGCGGTCAATGGGTCCATTTTTGAATATACTATTGTGGAAACATCAGGACATTCATTGGTCTGGATTTTGGAGCAAGACGGGCTCGATCTGAAGCCATACAAAGATGAGCTCATTCGTCTAGGACTCACTATCGAAGTTTTTCCGGAATTTAAACATCATGCAATCGACGTTCCTGCAGCGGTCGATCGTCACGCGGTCAATACTATGATGGACATGCTTCAGGAACTCGGTTTTGCGATGGCCTTTCCTGTCTGGCGTCACTAACCGGGCTACCATTGTTCGCCAGGAAGGTCCGCTTGGGGTCGGAAGCTGCCGTACACTGAACGGCCGGAAACGGCCAAAAGCAGACATAGTGGAGAACTATTCTCAGGATGTCTTGATCTTGTTTCCACCGATCATATTGAGGCGTGAACATGAACTTTCAGCGCAGGTTTAGCACGGATTGGGAACCGACAGTTCTCGCAGAGCGCGTGTTAGCCGAGGGAACATGGTCGTACCAAGGCGTAGACCACCACAGCGTTCGACTATTGAAACGAACATGGGACTATAGTTCCGCTGACATCGAGGCTATCGAGATCGCGGTTGCTGGCACTATTAATGATGATTACATCGACTATTCGATTTCAGACACTGGGGACGTGTTCTTCTGGGAATTTAGGGCGCGAGGCAGTCGAACAACTAGTCCTCACTTTCCTTCGTTTGAAGCCGCCAGGAACCACTTTTCCACTTACGCCGGGCCAAGCGAAATTCGATGGTATGTTGAAAAATCATCGAAGGATTGAACGGCCGCTACGGGTCGTAAGCGGACGCTACAATAGGTCCGCAATCGGCCAGAAGCGGACATCACATACTTATAAAAACTCGGCGACGGTGTCGCTCAGCAAACAGGAGATCGCGTGTTAGATATCAAGAAATTCGATACCTTTGCAGTGCAATCCAGTCTTCGGGAGGCGTGCTTATCCGTCGCTACTGTGGTTGTTTTGGGTGCACCAGTATGGGCGAGCGCCGCTGGGACTGACAAGCTGGTACCGGTCGAGCTAGCGGCTGATGCTCCCGGCATGATCAGGTTCGACACCTGCGCCCGTCCGGTCTACCCGGAGCAGGAAGCGAAACAAAATCATCAAGGTAAGGTAACGCTGCGCTTTCTGGTAGGGTCAGATGGCAACGTAAAGGAATCGAAGGTAATGAAATCCTCGGGATATCCAGCTCTCGACGATGCAGCTCTGGTTGCGATCTCGAAATGTAGTTTTAACCCTCCGGTGGCTAACGGAAAGCTCGTCGACGCTTGGGTTCCTGTTCAGTACGACTGGAAACCACAGTGACATAACTGCTGTCTGCTTCGAGTCGGTAGCGGACGTTCAACACATGCAGCGTAATCACGAAAAATTTTCTTTCAGACAACTAATCCGGTACACTGACCGCTGTACGAACGTCTGCAATCCGCCATGAGCGGACACCTGACCTCACAATGGGTTCTATCGCCACCAACGGGCAAAAGCCAGTATGAAATCGCCATCTCAACATATCCGCGCAGTTTTGACTGCGGTTTGCATCTTGGCCTCCAATGCTAGCCTTGCTGATGTGCCTCTCTATGACTTTAGACAGCCCGTAAGAGATGGCGTGATTCTGGTCGGGATGGAGTGCAACCACAAAAGCCAGTCGCTGGAGATTGGTATCTTTTATGCTGGAAATCCTCCAACAAAGCGGATGGATCTCTGGAAGACATCTGATCTGGTCTCTTACGACGCGAAAACGTACATGGTGACCAGTATTCGTCATGTAGAGCGGGGTTGCGTCCTTGGGAGTGACCGTTATCGAGTTCGCCTCGACGGACTTCCCGGCGCAATGAACGCTATGTGGATGTGTGGCGCGGCCGTTACCGCAAAAGCGAGCATATGGAAGAACGGTCGACCGATTTTTGAACAGGAACTATCACGATGCGGGGTTGACGACAGCGTTCGACTCGTTAGGTTTGCTCCCGGTACAGACGTTCCGACGCTGGTTAAAGATGAGCAGTGATCCTTCATTTTGTTCAGGTCGGAGGTCTGCTTTGGGCCCAGGCTGTGTAAAAACGTAGGGCCGTGTAAACGAAGCCAGTCCGGTAAACGTTAAGCCAGTATCTCATCAATACAGGTGCCAAATGAAGCGCTTTATCGAGGGCGAGGACCGCGGACAGGGCACGCTACTGCCTGAGCTTCTGGATGATTACGTTGCCGAAGATAACCCGGTTCGTGTAGTCGATGTATTTGTCGAAGAGCTAGACCTTGCCCGCTTGGGCTTCGAGCGAGTGCAACCGGCGAAAACGGGCCGGCCGGCTTCCATCGTAGTTAGGCGTCACCAAATGAATTGACATCGCCCCAAAGCAATAGTCCTATCTGATTCCAGAAAAAACAGCGCGCGTCCATTACGTTGCAAGCGTCTTCTGGCAGGAGTTGTTCAGAATCCTGCCTCTGCGTGCGCTCTACAGTCAACGATTCGCATCCGCTGACAACGATCGCCTATGACGCTTCGTTGCCAATGCTGGATATAGAGTGTACGTTTCTCTATTGCAAATCACGGTTCGTGGCTCCGATACGCAATCTCGGCTGCAAACGAAAGAAGCGTAATTTTTCTAAAATTGCATCCGCGAGTTGCGCTAACCTGTTGAACTCAAAAGTCAAGTTGGCATTGTTGGGTCAGCTGCGGTGTAACCCCCGCACGTAACAAAAAAGCCGCCCGAAGGCGGCTTTGCGTGGCCAGCAGCGGTTTTACTGCCCGCGCTTGGCCCGTGCCTTGGCCGCAATGCGCATGCGCAGCGCGTTGAGCTTGATGAAGCCGCCGGCGTCGGCCTGGTTGTAGGCGCCGCCGTCTTCGTCGAACGTCGCAATGTTCATGTCGAACAGCGAGTCGGTCTTCGAGTCGCGCGAGACCACGATCACATTGCCCTTGTACAGCTTGATGCGGACCCAGCCGTTCACGGTGGCCTGGGTGTGGTCGATCAGCGTCTGCAGCGCGACGCGTTCCGGCGCCCACCAGTAGCCGTTATAGATCAGCGACGCGTAACGCGGCATCAGGTCGTCCTTCAGGTGCGCCACTTCGCGGTCGAGCGTGATCGATTCGATCGCGCGGTGCGCGCGCAGCATGATGGTGCCGCCCGGGGTCTCGTAGCAGCCGCGCGACTTCATGCCGACGTAGCGGTTTTCCACCAGGTCGAGCCGGCCGATGCCGTGCTTGCCCCCTAAACGGTTCAGTTCCGTCAGCACTTCGGCGGGCGACATGCGCTTGCCGTTCAGAGCGACGATGTCGCCGCGCTCGTATTCGATGTCGAGGTATTCGGCTTCGTCCGGTGCCGCTTCCGGGCTGACGGTCCAGCGCCACATCGATTCCTCGGCTTCGGCGCTCGGGTTTTCCAGATGCCGGCCCTCGAAACTGATGTGCAGCAGGTTGGCGTCCATCGAGTAGGGTGCGCCGCCGTTCTTGTGCTTCATGTCGACCGCGATGCCGGCTTCTTCCGCATAGGCGAGCAGCTTCTCGCGCGACAGCAGGTCCCACTCGCGCCATGGCGCGATGATTTTCACGTCGGGTTTGAGCGCATACGCGCCCAGCTCGAAGCGCACCTGGTCGTTGCCCTTGCCGGTCGCGCCGTGCGAGACGGCATCGGCGCCGGTTTCGTTGGCGATTTCGATCAGGCGCTTGGCGATCAGGGGACGCGCGATCGAGGTGCCGAGCAGGTATTCGCCTTCATACACCGTATTCGCGCGGAACATCGGGAACACGAAGTCGCGCGTGAATTCCTCGCGGACGTCGTCGATATAGATGTTTTCCGGTTTGATGCCGAATTTGATGGCTTTCGCGCGGGCCGGCTCGAGTTCTTCGCCCTGGCCGAGGTCGGCGGTGAAGGTGACGATCTCGCAGCCGTAATTGTCTTGCAGCCATTTCAGGATGACGGAGGTGTCGAGGCCGCCGGAGTAGGCGAGAACTACTTTTTTGATGTCGCTCATGGAGGTTCCAGTGTGGAGGAGGAGGTGGGGTGGGGATGGTCAGCCGGCCCGGAGGGGCCGACGATCAAACAAAGGGTGGTACAAAAAAATCGTTAATCGGCTTCGATGCGCCCGAGCAGCAGGTATTCGATGAGCGCTTTCTGCACATGCAGGCGGTTCTCGGCCTCGTCCCAGACCACCGACTGCGGGCCGTCGATGACCTCGGCCGAGACTTCCTCGCCGCGGTGCGCGGGCAGGCAGTGCATGAAGATCGCGTCGGGCGTGGCGCGCGCCATCTTGGCGGCGTCGACGATGAAGCCGTCGAAGTCCTGCAGGCGCTGCGCGTTTTCCTTCTCATAGCCCATGCTGGTCCAAACATCGGTGCTGACCAGGTGTGCGCCTTCGCAGGCATCAAGCGGGTTGTCGAAACGGGTAAAGCGCGTGGTCGACACCAGCGCCGGGTCGAGGTCGTAACCTGGCGGCGTCGAGATGTTCAGGTGGAAGCCGAACACTTCGGCCGCCTGCAGCCACGAGTACAGCATGTTGTTGGCGTCGCCGATCCAGGCCACCGTCTTGCCGGCGATCGGGCCGCGGTGCTCGTAGAAGGTAAAGATATCGGCCAGCACCTGGCAAGGGTGGTGTTCGTTGGTCAGGCCGTTGATCACCGGGACGCGCGAGTGCGCCGCGAAGCGCTCGATGATGTCCTGGCCGAAGGTGCGCACCATGATGATGTCGCACATGCGGCTCATCACCTGGCCCGCGTCCTCGACCGGCTCGCCGCGTCCAAGCTGGCTGTCGCGCGTATTCAGGTAGATCGCGGCGCCGCCCAGCTGGTGCATGCCGGCTTCAAAACTGAGGCGCGTGCGGGTGGAGCTCTTCTCGAACACCATCACCAGCGTGCGGTCGACCAGCGGGTGGTACACCTCGTAGGCCTTGAACTTGCGCTTGATGACCTTCGCGCGCTCGATCACGTATTCGAATTCATCGAGCGAGAAGTCGGAGAACTGCAGGAAGTGCTTGATCGGTTCGGTGCCTGGCATATCGGTCTCGGGGTCCATGTTATCCCTCTGATTATAAGGGGTTTTCACGGCTGGGGTCAGCGGTGACGGTTAGTACAGCGTCTGCGCCGATTCGTGCAGCAGCTGGCCGTACAGCTCATGGCGATGGCGCGCGATCTTGCCCTCCGCGAGCGCCGTCAGGACCGCGCATTGCGGCTCGGCCAGGTGGCGGCAGTTGTAGTATTTGCAGCCGCCGAGATACGGCTTGAACTCCACGAAGGCGCGCTCGAGCATGCCTTCGGAGAGGTGATACAGGCCGAACTCCTGAAAGCCCGGCGAATCGATGATCGAGGCGCCGTCAGGCAGCCAGTAGAGTCGCGTAAAGGTGGTGGTGTGCTTGCCGGTGTCGAGCGCGGCCGAGATTTCGCGCACGGCGATGTCGGCGTCCGGCACCAGCAGATTGATCAGCGATGACTTGCCCATGCCGGACTGGCCGATGAAGATCGACGACTGGCCGGCGAGCAGTGGCTGCAGCACAGCGAGCGCGTGCTCCGGGTTCGCCGTGGCCGACACCTCGTGCACCGGATAGCCGAGCGCGCCATACACGCCGGCCCGTTCGCGTGCGCGCGGCAGCAGGTCCGCGACGTCGGTCTTATTCAGGATCAGGTGGGCCTCGATGCCGGCCGCTTCGGCCGCCACCAGCGAGCGCGAGACCAGGTCGTCGGCAAAACCCGGTTCGGTGGCGACCACGATGAACAGGCGCGAGAGGTTCGCCGCCAGCAGCTTCGACTTGTACTGGTCCGAGCGGTACAGCAGGGTGGTGCGCTCGGCGATCTTTTCGATCACGGCCTGGTTTTCCGAGGTTTGCACCAGGTGCACCACGTCCCCGACGGCGACATTCGTCTTCTTGCCGCGCGTGACGCACTGGAATTTTTCGCAGTTCACATCGGCCAGGTAATGGCGCCCGTGCGCCGCAATGATGGTGCCGCTCATGCTGGCGTTGCTGTTTGACTTTGTGCTCACGCGCCTGTCCGTTCTGTGTAAATTGCGTCGGCTTTCGCAGCGCAGATGATGTCGTTCAGCGAGACCGCATGGCCCGCCGAGTGGGTAGTGTAGGCGACGATGCAGTGGCGATAGCGCACAGTCAGGTCGGGATGGTGGTTCTCGATATGCACCATGTCCGCCAGCGCGTTCACAAAAGCGATCGTCTCGCGGTAATCCCTGAATTCATACGAACGCAGGATGTGCTCCCCTTCCAGTCGCCACTGCGGCATCTGCGCCAGCAGCGCCCTCAGTTCCGTGGCGCCCAAGGCCGGTGCGCCGTGCGTGCAATGCCGTTCGCGCAGGCTCATGCTGGCGCCCCGTTGAGATGAGCGATGCGCACCGAGGCCGGCGGATGCGAGTCATAAAAGGCCGAGTACAGCGGATCGGGCGTCAGCGTCGACGCATTGTCCTCGTACATTTTGACCAGCGCCGAGACCAGGTGGCTGGCATCGCTGTGCTGCGCCGCAAAGGCATCGGCTTCGAACTCGTGCTTGCGTGAAGTGATGGCGCTTAAGGGGCCGAACACGAAGGTGAAGATCGGCAGCACCAGCGCGAACAGCAGCAGGGCCATGGCGTCGTTCGGGGCACCCAGCATCGGCGTCACGCCCAGACCCGTATAAAACCAGCTTTGTTCCTTCAGGTAGCCGAGCAGCGCGAGGAAGGCCAGCGAGAGGGCGAACATGACAACGAGGCGCTTGACGATGTGGCGCAACTTGAAGTGGCCCAGTTCGTGCGCCAGCACTGCTTCGATCTCGTGCGGCGCCAGGCGCGCGATGAGGGTATCGAAAAAGACAATGCGCTTGGCCGCGCCGAAGCCCGAAAAATACGCGTTGCCATGCGCGCTGCGGCGGCTGCCATCCATCACGAACAAGCCTTTGGAGGCGAAGCCGACGCGCGCCATCAGGCCTTCGATGCGGCTTTTCAAACTCTCGTCGGCAAGCGGCGTGAACTTGTTGAACAGCGGCGCGATCACGCTCGGGTAGAGCACCATCATCAGCAATTGAAAACCGCTCCATACCAGCCAGGTCCAGAACCACCACAGGGAGCCGGTCGATGCCATCAGTGTGAGCACAACCCATAACAGCGGCAGGCCGATGAGGGCGCCCAGCAGCGTGCCCTTGACCCCATCGAAGAGCCACAGCTTGACGTTCATCTTGTTGAATCCGAAGCGCTCCTCGAGCACGAACTGGCGGTAATATTCGAATGGCAGATCGAGTACGCCGGAGAGTGCGGCGAACGCGGCGATCAACAGGAGTTGATGCCCCATTCCCGGACCGCTCACCTGCAGCAGCGCCGCCGATACCGCCTGCAGGCCGCCGAGCAAGGTAAAACCGACCAGCACCAGTCCGCCCCACAGCAGCGCCGCGATCCCGAAGCGGGTTTTCGCCACCGTGTAGTCGGCCGCCTTCTGGTGAGTTTCCAGCGAGACTTTGGGCGCGAACTCGGTCGGCACCTGGCCGCGGTGACGCAGCACATGGCGGATCTGGCGATTGGCCAGCCAGAAGCGCAGGGCGAGCGTGAGCACGAAGAAAACGACGAACAAAACCGAAAACGCGAGTGAAGACATTCCGTGCCTGTGAGAAAATGCAGGATTGATTTGGCAAAGAGAGAATTATGTCACACCCCACCCATTCCGCCGCACCTGCAACCCCTGCCGTCACGGCCCAGCGGCCCAACGACATGAACCTGGTCTGGGTCGACATGGAAATGACCGGCCTCGATCCGGACAATGACCGCATCATCGAGGTCGCCGTCGTCGTCACCGACATGCACCTGAACGTGCTGGCCGAAGGCCCGGTGTTCGCCATCCACCAGTCGGATGAAACACTCGGCAAGATGGACAACTGGAACAAGGGCACCCACGGCAAGTCGGGCCTGATCGAGCGCGTGAAAGCCTCGACCGTCACCGAAGCCGATGCCGAGGCGGCGCTGATCGCCTTCCTGAAAAATTTCGTACCGGCGAACAAATCGCCAATGTGCGGCAACACCATCTGCCAGGACCGCCGCTTCATGGCGCGCGGCATGCCGAAGCTGGAAGCCTTCTTCCACTACCGTAACCTCGACGTGTCGACGCTGAAGGAACTGTGCCGCCGCTGGAAGCCGGAACTGGCGTCGGGTTTCAAGAAACACCAGAAGCACACCGCGCTGGCCGACATCATCGAATCGGTCGAAGAGCTGAAGTATTACCGCGAGCATTTTATTCAGTTATAAGGCTTAAGTTGTAGCCGGCACTGTAACCACTGCTTGATGATGCTTCTACAACGACGCCTACGCGCTCAAGATGGGCGCCAAGCACCCGCAAGCGCTGGGCCAGCCTTTCGAACACGCCTGGGCCGAGCTCTGGACCAAGCTGGTGCCGATCACTACCCGCGCTGGAGCTCGCCCGCAGCGCCCGGCCCGACGTCTGCCTGCTCGACATCGGCCTGCCTGATATCGACAGCAACGAATTGGCGCGGCGCCTGGGCGCGCAGCCGGAAACCGCGCACAGCGTGCTGGTCGCCCTGTCGGGCTAGGGCCAGGAGCGCGACCGCAACACCGCCCTCGCGGCGGGGTTTGCGCATCACCTGGTGAAACCTGTCGATATCGACCGGATATTGGGCTTGCTGGCGACCCTGCGCCCGCGGGTCGACGCCTGAGTCGCCTGCCGCTTTAACGCATCTGCGTGTAGTTCACCGGAATCCAGCGGTAACCCTTGCCTTCGGTGCGCAGGTAACCCAATCCCGGGAATTGCAGGTGGGCGCCGCCGATCAATGAACCGTCCTTCGCCGCCGCGTCGAACAGCTTCTTGCGGGCAGCGGCCGCAGCCTTCTGGTCGCCGTCGAAGCCGACAGTCACCGCCGGGTTATCGAACTGCACCGCCGCCACGTGGATCAGGTCGCCAATCGCGACCATCTTCTTGCCGCCGCTCTCAATCACGTAGGTCGTGTGTCCCGGCGTGTGGCCGTGCCCGCCCTGGGCGCGAATGCCGGGAGAGACCTCGATATCGCCCTCGAAGGTCTTGAATTTGCCGGCTTTCACATACGGGTCGAGCGCGGCCATCGCATTCTTGAAGTTGCCCTTGCCATCGGCAGGGGCCTTATCCATGTTCGCTTGATTCAGCCAGTGCTCGGCTTCCGCTTTCGACGCCCGCACGAGCGCATTCGGGAAGGCCGCTGTCGACTGCGTCGTCAGGCCGCCCAGGTGGTCGCTGTGCATGTGGGTCAGGTAGACCTCGTCGACTTGTTCCGGGCTGTAGCCGGCCGCCTTCATGCTCGCCTGAATTTTGCCCAGGGTCGGCCCGAACAGGACGCCGGCGCCGGTGTCGATGAGGATCAGTTTGCTTCCGGTGTTGATCAGGAAGGCATTGTCCGAGGTTTCCAGCGGCGCTTTCAGTTGCGCCTTCGCCAGCGTGGCATTGGTCTTGTCGGCCTTTTGCGAGAGCAGCTTGTCGACCGGCAGGTCGACGGTGCCGTCTGACAGCGGCGTGATTTCGAAGTCGCCCAGCATGACGCGGAAATAGCCGGGGGCCGGGGTTTTCGCCATCGGCGCGGCGGCGAAGGAAGGCGCGGCGATGAAAGCGGCGGCGCAGGCGGCGGCCATGAGGTGCAGGGCGATGTATTTCATGTGGACTCCGGGGGTGATGTGATGGTCGAAAAGACAGGGTGACATATCGTACATTAAACCAGGCCCCGTGGAGTCCCAGCTCCCCGGGGCTTGCACCATCACTTCGCCGCAAACGCCTTCTTCAACGCATCGGCCGCGAACTGCTGCGCTTCCTTCGCCTTCGGCACCACCGCGCCCATGCCGAAGAATTCGTGCGTCACGCCCTTGTATTCCTGGTAGCTGACCGCGACGCCATCCTTCTGCAAACGGTCCGCGTACGCCTTCCCTTCGGACAGCAGCGGGTCGATCTCGGCCGCGATGATGGTCGCCGGCGGCAGGCCGCGCAAGCTGGCAGCCTTCATCGGCAACGCATACGGGTTCTTCGGGTCGCCGCCGTAATGCTTGAAGAACCAGGCCATCATCGCCTTGTTGAGCGGCTTGGCGTTCGCATTGCGCTTGTACGAAGGCGTATTCATGTCGTCGTTCACCACCGGATACACCAGCAGCTGGTGCACCGGCAGGGCCACCTTCTTGTCGCGTGCCATCATCGACACCACGGTCGCCAGGTTGCCGCCGGCGCTTTCGCCGCCGACCGCAACGCGCATCGGATCGCCATTGAATTCGCGTGCATGGTCGATCGTCCACTGGTAAGCGGTAAATGCGTCGTTCGGCGCAGCCGGGAAGGGGTGCTCCGGCGCCTGGCGGTAGTCGACCGCCACCATGATCGCGTTCGCCATCTTCGCCAATGCGCGCGGGCTGGCGTCGTACACCTGCGTATCGGCGATCACGAAGCCGCCGCCGTGGTAGTACACCATCACCGGGAACGGGCCCTTGCCCTCGGGGGTATAGATGTGGACCGGGAAGCTGGCGTCGCCGCTGCCGATGGTCATCGTCTTGACGGTCACGCCGGCTTCAGGCGCGGTCGATTTGCCCATGTCGGTCAATACCTTCTTGACGGCGTCGGCCGGGGTCGGCTGTTTGCGCGCTTCTGCCGGGGTCAGGGTTTCGAGCGGCTTCGGACCCAGCGCCGCATGGGCGTCGAGCACCTTCTGCATGTGCGGTTCGGCTTTTGGTGGTTTGGAGGAGGATTGGGCCCAGGCGCTGGTGGCCAGCAGGGCAGCGCCGGCGAGCAGCGTCAATGGAATTGCTTTCTTCATGGGATGACTCCTTTATATTGAATTTGGCATCACGCAGCGCGGGGCGCCGCCCGTGATCACACCGACAGCGTCACAGAAGCCTGCTCGTGCGTCAGTGCGCGAACGCGCATTTGACGAATTTGACGAGTCAGGCAGCGGCTGCGGACACGGGGCTGTTTGTGGTGTAATTGCGCTCTTTGTTTCGTTTAGGTTTATGCGCGCAATATTCACCCAATGGCTGCATGGCTTCCTGCCGGAGCCGCTTTCCACCAGCAAGGTCGAACGCGTACGCGCGGCCATCGGCGCCGGTGTCGGCCTGTTCGTGACCGCGCTCCTCACCCACATGCTGGCGCCGGATCTGGCGTCCTGGCTGATCGCGCCGATGGGCGCCTCGGCCGTGTTGCTGTTCTGCGTGCCGGCCAGCCCGCTCGCCCAGCCCTGGTCTGTCGTGGGCGGCAATACCGTGTCGGCTTTGGTGGGCGTGGCCTGTGCCGCCTTCGTGCCCGACGCGCTGCTGGCCGCGCCGCTGGCCGGCTGCCTGGCGATCGGCACCATGTTCGCGCTGCGCTGCCTGCATCCGCCGGGCGGCGCGGTGGCGCTCACGACCGTACTTGGCGGGCATGCGGTGCTGGACGCGGGCTGGACGTTTGCGTTCACTCCGGTGGCCGTCAATTCGCTCCTGATCGTCCTCGCCGCCATCCTCTACAACAACCTGACCGGGCGCCGCTATCCGCACGCCCATCACGCGGCCGACAGGAACGTGCTTGGCACCGGCGACCCGGCGCCAGGCGCACGTCTGGGCATTACCGAGGAAGACCTGGAAGCGGCGCTTGGCCGCTATGGCGAAGTGCTCGACGTCAGCCGGGACGACTTGCTGGCGATCGTCGACGACGCGCGCCAGCTGGCGCTGCACCGCCATTTCACGGAGCGTACCTGCGGCGAACTGATGTCGACCAGGATCGTCTTCTTGTCCCCGCGCGACACGCTCGCGCATGCCCGGGAACTGCTGCTGCGCTACGGCCTGCAGTCGCTGCCGGTGCTGGACAAAGCGCGCCAACTGCGCGGCGTGCTGGCCCAGGAAGATGTGCTGCGCCAGTTCGGCTGGAGCGCGCGCCTGCGCCAGCTGGTGCCGGGCGCCGCGCTGCGCGTGCAGGACGCGATGCGGCAACGCGTGGTCACCCTCGACGCCGGCGCACCGCTGGCGCAGCTGGTGCCGCTGCTGCAGGACGGCGGCTACCACCAGGTGGCGATCACCGGCAAGGGCGGCGCGATGGTCGGGCTGGTCAGCCAGTCGGATTTGCTGGCGGCGCTGTGCGAAGAGCGGCTCGAGACAGCAGCATAGGGCCTGGATCGCAGGCTTACTTCACAACTGCCCGGCTTGCATCGCACAGCCGGCCCTGCGCCACCTGCGCCAGCAGGGTGTTCAGCGCGGCCAGGTCGACCGGCTTGGCAAACAGGTCGTCGAAACCGGCGTCGCGGGCGTCCTGGCGGTCCTTTTCCTGGGCGTAGCCGGTAATGGCGATCAGCACCGCCGCACCCGTTGCCGGCGCCGCGCGCAAGGCCCGCGCCAGCTCGAAACCGTCCATGCCGGGCAGGCCGATATCGAGCAGGCAGACATCCGGGCCGAACGATGGCAAGGCGCGCATGGCATCCCTGGCCGAATGGGCGATGCTCACCTCATGCCCGAAGGATTGCAGGAACATCGACAGCATCGCCGCCGCGTCCTCGTTGTCGTCGACAATGCCGATGCGCAGCCGCGCCGGCGCCGTGTCGTTCCCGGCAGGCAGGGCGCCGGCCGTGTCGGCCGCGCCGCGCGCCGCCGCCGGCAGGCGCACGGTGAAACGGGTCCCCAGATCGAGCCCGTCGCTGTGCACGCTGACTGTGCCGCCATGCAGCTGCAACAGGCTTTTGACCAGGGCCAAACCGATGCCGAGGCCGCCCTGGCTGCGGTCGAGCCCGCGTTTTCCTTGCGAGAACAGCTCGAACGCGTCGGCCATCAGCTCGGGCGTCATGCCGATGCCGTTGTCACACACCGTAATGACGTGCTCATCGCCATCGGCTTCGAGCAGTACCTCGATCGCGCCGCCGTTCGGCGTGTATTTCGCGGCGTTGCTGAGCAGGTTCGTCATCACCTGCACCAGGCGCTTGCGGTCGCCCTGCACGATCGCCGGCAGCGGCGCCAACTGCACCAGCAGCCGGTGCTGGTGCTTCTCGACCAGCGGGCGCACCTGTTCGACGGCATCCGCGATGATCTCCTTCATATCGAGTTCGCTCGCTGCCAGGTCGACCCGGCCGCGCGTCACGCGCGACACGTCGAGCAGGTCGTCGATCAGGCCGGTCATGTGTTTCGCCTGGCGCGCGATGATGGCGCTGGTGCGGCCTACCGTCGCCGCGTCGAGCCCAGGGTGCGAGAGGATGGCCGCCGCCGCGGTGATCGGCGCGAGCGGGTTGCGCAATTCGTGCGCCAGCATGGCGAGGAATTCATCCTTCTTCTGGTCGGCCTGGCGCAGCGCTTCCTCGGCCTTGACCCGGTCGGTGATGTCCATCTGCGCCACCACCGCGCCGGTAATGTCGCCGGCCTCGTTACGGATCGATGCGCCCGAGTTCAGCACGATGCGGCGCTCGCCCGGGCGGTCGAAGGATTCGACCTCGATCACCTGGCGCGGCGCGGGCGCCCCCGCCAACGCCTGCGCCATCGCCCAGTCTCCTTTACCGAGCGGCTGGCCGTGTCGTTTGCTGCCGTCGGCCCACCAGCCTTTCCATTCGACGTATTCATCCACAGCGGACGACATGGGATGCTGGCCCCAGATCTTGCGGTTCTCGGCATTCACATGCACCAGCGCACCGCCGGCGTCGGCGACGATGATCCCGACCGGCACCGCTTCGAGCAGGGCGTCGAGGCGGCGCCGTTCGCTCTCGGCCTGGCCGGCGACCTCGAGCGCGTGGCGCTGGCTCTCGCGCAAGGCTCCGTCCGCTTCCTTGCGTTCGGTGATGTCGCGGTAAAACACGGCGAGACCCCCGTCGGCCGGAGGGATGACGCGGATCTCGATCCAGTAGCGCCGGCCGTCCGGGAAAACGTAGCGCTGCTCGAAGTTGACCTCGATGCGCTCGCGCATGGCACGCTTGTACTGGCGCCCGACCTCCAGCTCTTCGGAACCGGGCCAGACTTCCCACTGGCAGCGTCCCAGGATCTCGTCGGCCCCGCGCAGCTCGAAGTGCAGCGCGCCGGTGTTGATCTGGCGGACGTAAAAATGCTCGTCGAGCAGGATGTAGCCTTCGCCCATGCCTTCGAACAGGCGCTGGCAATGGTCGCGCTCGCGCCGCAATGCTTCCTGGATGAGCTGCTGGTCCCTGAATGCCTTGTGCAGTTCGATCAGGCTCATCACTTGGCGCGCCATGGTGGCGAGCACGGTCGCCTGCTGCTGGGTCAATCCCTGCGGCCGCGGTGCGAGGTCGAGCACGCACAGGGTGCCCAGCACCATGCCGCCTGGCGTCGTCAAGAGTTCGCCGGCGTAGAAGCGCAGGCCCGGCGCACCCGTGACCAGCGGATTGCAATCGAAACGCGCATCGAGGGTGGTGTCGGGCACTACCATCCGATCCTGCTGGAGCAGGGCATATTTGCAGATCGAATCGTCGAGCGGCATTTCGCGCGTGCCGAGACCGATTTCGGACTTGAACCACTGGCGCCCCTCGGCCAGCAGGTTGACCGCGACGATCGGCGCGTCCAGCAACTGGCCGACCAGTGCGACGATGTCGTCGAAGGCGCGCTCCGGCGGCGTATCGAGGATGCCGTAGGCATCCAGCGCCGCAAGGCGTTCGCCTTCGCGTTCGGTGCGGGCAGGGTAGGGCGCGTTCATCGGGCTGTGTTCGGTCGTAAGGAAAGGTGCAGGGATGATACGCGTTCAGCCCGCGTGCGCGCGGCGACGGGCAGAAATGGAGACGCGATGGTAAGGAAAACGAGATGGATGGATAAGAAAAGATGCAGGGCAAAATAAAACCGGGCTGTGCCCGGTTTTGTGGTGTGCCTTGAAGCCTAAAGTCCTTACGCCGATTCGGCGCCGCAGCACTTCTTGAACTTCTTGCCGCTTCCGCAAGGGCAGTCGTCGTTGCGGCCGGGTTTCGGCGTGTCGTGGCGCACGGTTTCCACTGCAGCCTTGCGCAGCGGCAGCCAGTAGCGGTAGATCGCCGGCAGGTTCGCTTCGATCTCGAGCGCGAGACCGTGCGCCTTGACCGGGTCTTCAACCAGCGACAATTCGGCTTCCTCGATCTCGTCCGCGCCGAGCAGGTAGAGCGGGCGCATCAGTTCGGCGATCTCGGATGTCCAGATCGGCTCCCACGAACCCGGGCGCAGTTCCATGCCTTCCCAGAAGCCCCAGCACCAGGCTTCGGCGTCGATCAGGGTCTGGCCGTTATGCTCGTGCTCGCAGTACAGCGGCTCGAACTCTTTCGGGGCCACTTCGAAGGTGATCAAGACTTCGTTCATGAAGCGCATGATCAGGTTCAGGATGCGTTCTTCTTCCTTGGCGTTCTTCCACTTCGGGACGGCGCTGTCTTCCTGGCCCCAGACGCGCGGCAGCCACTCGGCGGGCATGATGGTGTCCGGGCCGATCGCGATCGCGGTCAGGTAGCCATGCAGGGTGTCCATCGTCATCGCGTCTTCCGGGCTGCGCTCGGAGAGGAGGAACTGGTCGAGTTCGTCGAATTCTTTTTCGGTCAGGGGCTGTTCGAGTTGCATTTTTTTGGGCTCTTGGTGCGGTGAATATGCCAGTTTAACGCGTGCAGGCCGCCATGCGTACGAAATAGCGCGCCGCGCCGTACAATGACAGCATGGATAAAGAGTCTACTTCAGCAGGGCAATCCCCGGCGCACCCGTTTTCCAGTCTCGATCCGGCGCGCGTGCTCGATGCGGTCGACAGCGTCGGCCTGCATGGCGATGGCCGCCTGCTGGCCCTGAACAGTTATGAAAACCGGGTCTACCAGGTGGGGCGCGACGAGGGCGAGCCGGTGGTGGTCAAGTTTTACCGGCCGAACCGCTGGAGCGATGCGGCCATCCTCGAAGAGCACGCCTTCGTGGCCGAGCTGGTCGAGCACGAAATCCCGGTGGTGCCGGCGATGACCATCGACGGGCGTACGCTGCACGAATTCGAGGGCTTTCGGTTTGCCGTCTTCGCGCGCCGCGGCGGACGGGCCCCGGAACTGGGCGACCCCGACACGCTGGAATGGATGGGGCGCTTCATCGGCCGCATCCATGCCGTGGGCGCGGTCAAACCTTATCTGCTGCGTCCCGAACTCAATCCCCAGACCTTCGGGCGCGAGCCGTTCGACTTTCTTGTCAAGCACGACTTCATTCCGATCGAACTGCGCACGACCTACGCCAGCGTGGTCGAACAGGCGCTTGCCGGGGTTACCCGCTGCTACGAGCGCGCCGGCAGCCTGCCGCTCCTGCGCCTGCACGGCGACTGCCATGGCGGCAACGTGCTGTGGACTGGTGACGGCCCGCATTTCGTGGACTTCGACGACAGCCGCATGGGCCTGGCGGTGCAGGACCTGTGGATGATGCTCTCGGGCGAGCGCCATGACATGG
Organism: Massilia sp. CMS3.1; assembly: GCF_051262535.1. Classification (NCBI taxonomy): domain Bacteria; kingdom Pseudomonadati; phylum Pseudomonadota; class Betaproteobacteria; order Burkholderiales; family Oxalobacteraceae; genus Massilia; species Massilia sp. CMS3.1. Next base: position 17,560 of record NZ_JBIMES010000007.1, read on the forward strand.
TGCGCCAGATGGCCGACGTGCTGGCCGGCTACGAGGATTTCTGCGATTTCGATCCGCGCCAGCTGTATCTCGTCGAAGCCCTGCGCACCCTGCGCCTGATCCATTACGCCGGCTGGCTGGCGATGCGCTGGGACGATCCGGCCTTCCCGGCGGCGTTTCCCTGGTTTAACACCCAGCGCTACTGGCAAGACCGGATTCTCGAGCTGCGCGAACAGGTCGCGCTGATGGACGAACCGCCGCTGTGGCCCGTTTGAAGCCTTGAATTGCGGGGATTTCAGCACGCAGTTCCGGGTGCCATGATTGTCGGGTTTGGTTGATAATGAATTTGCGCAATTGCGCGACGCGCAGCAGGTTGATCGAGATATCACAACGAGAATAATCATGGAACAAGCTCCACACGACGATACCGACTTTACGATCGACATGCCGGCCTCGAAGGCCCAGCACGTCCCAGCGCCCGCGCTCGAGCGCGGCCCGCTCGAGAAGGCCGCGATCATGGAAGCCATCGCGCGCGTGGAAGCCGAGGCCAAAGCCAATGTGGCCGCCGAAACACGCGCCCACGCCGAGGCACGCGCCCGATCGCTCGCCGATGAGCGTGCAGCCCTGGATGCGGCCGCCTCCGCCGCAGCCCTGGCCAACGCCCAGGCGTCGGAAGAAGTCATCGAGCTCAACCGCGACCGCCTGGAAACCCTGCGCGCCGCGGCCCATGCCTCGAGCGAGCGCCTGGAAGCGATGCGCATCGAGACCGCCGAGCTGCGCGCCCGCGTCCAGGCCGACACCGAAGGGCGCTTCGCGGTCGAAGCGCGTTCACGCGCGGCCGACGAAGCCCGCCGCCGCGCGGCCGAACAGATGGAAGCCGAAGCGGCGATGGCCCTGGTCGCAGCGCGCGCCGCCGACGAGTTGCTGGTGCAGACCGAGGAAGCGCGGCGCCAGGCCGCCGAACGCGTCGCCGCCGTGCAGGCAGCCCGGGAAGAGGTGCTGCATAGCGCCAGCGCCGATGCGCGCGTCACCGTGCTGGCGCGCGAGCGCGAGCGGGCCGAAAAGGCCGCGCGCCAGACCGCTGAAAAGCTGGCCCAGGTCGAATCCGAAGCGCTCGACCTGGCCGTGCAGCGCGAGCGCGCCGACCAGGTTGCGCTCAGCGCGGCCTTTGCCCGGGCGATTGCCGAAGCGCGCGCGCTGGAAGAGGCGCGCGCGCTGGCCCACGTCGAACACGAGCGCGAATCGATCGCCCAATCCGAGGCCGACTCGTCAAAAAACGCGGCCGACACCTTGCGCACGCGCCTGCAGCTGGAAAAGGAATTGCGCGACGCCGCACTGCACCGCGAGCGCCTCGAACAAACCGCCGCCGCTACCGCCGAAGCCCGGCGCGAAGCCGAGGCGAGGATTGCCGTTGCCACCGAAGCGCGCATCGACGCCGACCGCAGGCTGCGCGAGATCGCCCTGGCGCGCGCCGAAGCCGAACACGAAGCCGGCCAGCAGGTGGAAGTGCGCCTGCAGGCCGAAGCGGCTGCGTTCGAACACGCAAGAGCGCGCGCCGAGGCCGATCGCCTGGCTGCACTGGCGGCCGAAGTCGACGCGCGTGAACAGGAGCGCGAGCGTGCCTTGGCCCAGGAACGCGCGTTGCAAGCCGAGGCGGCAGCCGACGCCCGTGCCCGCACCAACGCAGCGCAGGAATCCGAACTGGCCCTGGCCGCCGAAGCACTCGAACAGGGACAGCAGGCGGCGCAGATGGCCGAGCTGCGCGCGCGCGAGGCCGACGCCCTGGCCAGCGCCGAGCGCGCCCGGCATGAGGCGGAAAGCGCCGCGCTGGCCGAGCTGCAGGAACGCCTGCAGGCCGAACATGCCTTGACCGGGGCTGCCGCCGCGCGCGCCGAGGCCGACGCGGCCCAAGCCGCCTCCCTGCGCGAGCAGCTTGACGCTGAACGGCGCATGGCCGACGCCCGCCAGGGGGCGATCGAGGCCCAGCAGCTGGCAGCGGCGCAGCTGATCGAAGCGGCGGCGCAGGAAGAGGCAGCGGCGGCGGCGGCGGGAGCCCAGGCCGAGGCGGCGGACGAACTGGCGCGTGTGCAGGCCGAACATGCTGCTGTCGAGCAGGCGCGCCTGCTTGCCACGGGAGCGGCCTTGGCGGCTGAACGCCAGGCCGTCGAGGCAGGGCGCGAAGCGCTGGCGCTGGCCGAGCAGCAACTGGTGGCGCAACAGCAGCAGCTCGACTTCGACACCCGGGCGAATGCCGCGGCAGCGGCGCGCCTGGCATCCGAACAGGAAGCGGCACTGGCCGCGCGCGTACGCCTGGACGCCGAAGAAGAAACGGCGCGCCTGGCGCGTGAACAGGAACTGGCCGACAGCGCCGCCGCCCAGGCGGCGCTCGACAAACGCGACGCCCAGCGCGCGCTGCTCGCGCACGCCCAGGCCCATGCCGAGATGCAGCGCCGCACGGCCGCGACCACGTATCAGATGGCCGACGCCCGGCGCGAGCTGCTGGCACTGGAAACGAAGCGCCTGGAGGAGCAGGCGGCCGAGCTGTCGGCGACCGAGGACGCCATCGACGAACGCAAGGCCGAAGCCAATCAGCGCGCCGCCTCGGAAAACATCACCCGCGAAGTGCTGGGGCGCTTGAAGAAGCAGCCGTCGGCGCAGCAGGCGGCGGCAAGGCTGGCGGAGGTGATCATGAACCAGCGGCGCTCGGGAAGCGAGTAGTTAATACGTCGGACGAATCACCCGATATCGGTGATTCGCCTTTCCTATCACTGCGCTACTTTCGGCGCCTCGCTTGGCGACAGCGGCGACACCGGCCCGGTATTCACGCTGCTGACGAAATACTCGGTCTCGCCGAAGCAGCTGGTCGGCACGCCCTTGTGCTGTTCATAGCTGATCTCGACGCGCTGGCCCATGGTCGACTGCAGCTTTTGCACCAGGCTGTCGTCGCGCACGGTAAAGGTGAAGCGCTCGGGAATGGCGCCTGGCATGCTCGACAGCAGGATTTCGCCTTCCCAGGTCTTGCACAGCCAGCCCTTTTTCGAGAACTTCTGCAAGTAGCCGGCACGGGTTCCTTCAGAGTAGGACCAGGTCAGCGTGAACCAGGTGTAGATGCCAAGGATGACCACCAGAGCGGCGACGAGGGACAGCAGGATGGCGGGGGCGCGTTGCGGCAGTGCTTTCGGCATGATTGGTCGGTGCAGTCAGTAGTAGAGTAGAAAAGGGCGCTCGGCGGCGCGGTGGGCCTCATTCTGCCACGCGCCGCCCGATTGTCAAAACGGCAGGGCGAATGCCGTCACGGGGGTCAAGCGATCTCGGCCTTGTCGCGCGTGTTTTCCAGCTCGCTGCGCTTGCGGTGGCGAATCGAGGACCACAGCGACACGACAATGAATGCCAGTCCTGACAGGCCCGTGAACCACTCGGGGATGTGGTAGTGGACATTGGCAAACATGATCAGCGCCAGGATGCCGATTGCATAGTGGGCGCCATGCTCGAGATAGACGAATTCCTGCAGCGTACCCTTGTAGACCAGGAACACCGTCATCGACCGCACGAACATGGCACCGATCGCCAGGCCCAGCATGATGATGACGACGTCGTTGGTGATGGCAAAAGCACCGATCACGCCATCGAAAGAGAAGGACGCATCGAGCACTTCGAGGTACAGGAATCCGCCGATGCTACCCTGGGATATCATCTTGCCAATGGTCGGGTCCTCTTCCTCTTCTTCCAGCAGGCCGCTGATCCAGTTGACGCCGATATACACCAGCACACCGACCAGGCCCGCAATGAGCACGGGAAGCTTGCGCGTCTCAGGCATCAGGCGCATTGCAAAGAACACGGCCAGCAAGGTTAACAGGGTGGCCAGGCCTTCGGAACCATACTTGCCGACCTTCTCTTCGATCCAGCCGAGCCAGTGCAACTCCTTCTGGTCATCGAACAGGAAATTCAGGAATACCAGCATCAGGAAGGCGCCGCCAAAGGCCGACACTTCGGCGTGATGCTCGGTCAGGTGGCGCGAATATTCGTCAGGGGTCTCGATGGCCATGCTCCACACATCCGTCAGGCCGAGGCCGGTGGCAACCGAGACGATCACCAGCGGAAACAGCAGGCGCATGCCGAACACCGCCACCAGGATACCGACGGTGAGAAACAGCTTGCGCCAGAATTCGTTCCAGTGGCGCAGCACCGATGCGTTGACGACTGCATTGTCGAACGAGAGCGAGACTTCGAGCACCCCGAGCACCGCGGTAATCCACAGGGCGCTGGCCAGGCCGGCCATGCCGCCGCGCTCGTACCCCCACCAGCCGGCCAACATCATCAGCACGACAGTAACAGCAATGGATATCCTGAAGTGCCGCATGTCGACTCCTCATCGCCGGGACCTCGGTCCCATCTTGGTTGAAATGCCACAGTTTCCGGAATCTTAACCGGTGACGGGGCAGGGCGGCGCAGCGCAGGTCGCCGTGGAGCATTGCTTCTGCGATAATTCTGCCCGGCATATGCATCTACCCGGACAAGGATTCCATGGACTTCGCTTACCTCATCACGCCCTTCCTGACTTGGGCAATCGTCGGACCGATCAAATTCCTGATCAGCAGTGCGCGCCAGCGGCGCTGGACCTTCAACCTCGTCGGGAATGGCGGCTTTCCCAGCAACCATAGCTCGGTCGTCACGAGCATGGCGACCCTGATCGCCCTGCGCGAGGGGATCGATCACCCGGCCTTCGGCGTGGCCGTCACGCTCGCCTTCATCGTCATGATCGACGCCAACAGCCTGCGCCAGCACGTGGGACGCCAGGCGGCGGCGATCAACCGCCTGGCCGGCAAGAATAGTGACCACATCACGCTGCGCGAGCGCATGGGACACACCCTCGTTGAAATCTGTGGCGGCATCGTCACCGGTATCGGAATGGGGTTCGTGGTGTATTACCTGTTCGAGGGCTGATCATATTTTTCCCGGGGCAATGCCCCGGGCTCCCCATCCGTGCGGCCTTCGCGCCGCATCGCGTCATCGTCGTATGCAGTTCATCGCAGCATTTCGCAGTTCATCCCTCCAAAATAACAACGGGCGGGATCGTCAATTGACGGGTCGGGCCGCCTCCTAGATACTGCGCGCTGACAGGTTCCATCTAATTTAAATAAATACGCGTCAACGTCCAACCGGGAGATTCTCCAATGCTGCGCAACACTTTACTTGTCCTTGCCATCGCGTCCGCCCTGGGCGCCTGCAACAAGGAGGCCAAGGACCCTGCCAAGGCCGAAGGCAAAGCTTCAGCCTCGGCCGACCTGAAGGACACCAGGCCGAGCCAGCTGCTGGTCGCCCCGCAGGACTTGCTGACGGTATCAAATGATTCGCTTGCCTCCGGTCCTGTGATCACCGGCTCGATCCAGCCTGAACGCCGCGCCGACCTGCGCGCCGAGGTGTCCAGCGTGGTACTCCAGGTACTCAAGGAAAATGGCGAAACGGTCAAGCGCGGCGACCTGCTGGTAAAACTCGATGAAACCGCGATCCGCGACACCCTGGTCTCGGCCGACGCCGGCGTACGCGCGGCGGGCCAGGCACTCGACCAGGCCAACCGCCAGCTCGAACGCCTGAAAACCCTGCGCGCCTCGGGCATGACCTCGGCCGCGGCCCAGGACGAAGCCGAAGTGCGGCGCAACAGTGCGCAGAGCGAATTGTCGTCTGCCAAGAGCCGCGCCGCACTGGCGCGCCAGCAGATCGCCCGCACGCTGGTGCGCGCGCCGTTCGACGGTATCGTCAGCGAGCGCAAGGTCTCCAGCGGCGACACCGCCACCATCGGCAAGGAACTGGTGAAAGTCATCGATCCGACCAGCATGCGCTTCGAAGGGCGCGTCTCGACCGACAAGATCGGCACGATCAAGGTCGGCCAGCTGGTCAAGTACCACATCAACGGCTACGGCACCCAGCAGTTCACGGGCGTCGTGAAACGCATCGACGCCTCGGCCAACGACATCACGCGCCAGGTCGAGGTGCTCGTCGGCCTGACCGGCGAGCAGCCGCGCGTGGCCGGCCTGTACGCGGAAGGGCGGATCGATGCCGAGACCTCGAGCGCACTGATGCTGCCCGAGAGCGCCATGGTGAAAGCCGGCGACAAGACCTATACCTGGCGCGTCAAGGGCGCCCTGTTGTCGAAGGTCGACCTGCAGACCGGCATGCGCGACCAGCGCACCGGCAATATCGAGATCAAGTCGGGCCTGGCCGCCGGCGACACCGTGCTGCGCAACCCGAGCTCGAACTTGAAGGATGGCCAAAAAGTTGAATTGACGGGCGTCGCTCCCGCGACCGGCGCGCCTGCCCGTGTCGCCAGCGCCACCGCGCCCGCCAAAGGAAACTAAGCCATGTTCCTTTCCAACTTCGCTGTCAAGAAGCCGATCGCGACGATCGTGCTGATCCTCGGCATGATGTGCATGGGCCTGCTGGCCCTGTCGAAGCTGCGCGTCAACCAGAACCCGGACATCGATATCCCGGTGATCGTGGTGAACATTCCCTACCCTGGGGCGTCGCCCGAAACGAGCGAGCGCGAGATCGTCGACCGCCTGGAAAAGCAGCTGCAAAGCGTGCAGGGTGTGACCGAGGTCGAGTCCTATGCGAACGAAGGCAGCGCCACGCTGGTGTTGCAGTTCGACTTCGACCGCAACCTGATCGAGGCGTCCGACGACGTGCGCAACGCCATCTCGGCGGTGCGCTACAAGCTGCCGATCGAAATGCGCGAGCCGATCCTGCGCCGCGTCGACCCGTCCGCGCAGCCGATCATGAGCCTGGCGCTGTCGTCAAAAGCGCAGACCCATTCGGAACTGTCGCGCATGGCCGAGGACGAGCTGGCCGACCGCTTCCGCGCGATCGACGGCGTCGCCACGGTGAACGTCAACGGCGCGCTGCGGCGCGAACTGTCGGTGCTGCTGCGTGCCGAAAAGCTGCGTGAATACAATGTCTCGGTGAGCGAAGTGGCGAATGCCTTGCGCAACCAGAACACGAATGCCCCGGTAGGCAAGGTACGCGGCGAGATGGACGAGAAGGGCATCCGCCTGATCGGCCGCATCGAGCGTCCGGAAGACTTTTCACAGATCGTCGTCAAGCGCAGCGGCGAGACCATCGTGCGCCTGAACCAGGTCGCCGAGATCGCCGACGGCTTTGCCGACATCGACAGCGCCTCGCTCCACAGCGGCAACCCGAACGTCGGCATTTCGATCATCCGCTCGCGCGAGGCCTCGACCGTGTCGATCGCCAAAAAGGTGCGCGAAGAAGTGGCCGCGATCAACAAGGAGCTGGCGAAGGGCACCGAACTGACGATTACGCGCGACGGCGGCGCGGAAGCTCAAAGCAGCCTGAACAACGTGATCGAATCGCTGGTATTCGGCGCCGTGCTGACCGTGTTCGTGGTCTATGCCTTCCTCAATTCGTGGCGCTCGACCCTGATCACGGCGCTGTCGCTGCCGACCTCGGTACTGGCGGCCTTCATCGCGGTCTGGCTGTGCGGCTTCACGCTCAATTTCATGACCCTGCTCGGCCTGTCGCTGGCGATCGGCGTGCTGATCGACGACGCCATCGTGGTGCGCGAAAATATCGTGCGCCACATGGAAAACGGAGCAGACCGCCGTACCGCCGCGCTGGTCGGCACGTCCGAGATCGGGATGGCGGTCGCGTCGACGACCTTCTCGATCATGGCCGTGTTCATCCCGGTGGCCTTCATGCCGGGCGTGTCGGGCGAATGGTTCGGTCCCTTCGCGCTGACCGTGACCTGCTCGGTGCTGGTGTCGCTGTTCATTTCCTTTACGCTCGACCCGATGTTGTCTGCCTACTGGGGCGACCCTCCAGGCCATCACCACGCACCGAAAAAGGGTATCTCGAAGGTACTGGCCCGCTTCAATGACTGGTTCGACCATCAGGCTGGCCGCTACGGCAATGTGATTGCCTGGGCGCTGCACCACCGCCGCTGGATGGGCTTCATTGCGCTGGCCAGCTTCATCGGCGCCATCGCGCTGCAGTCGACCTTCGGCGGCACCGCCTTCTTGCCCAAGGGCGACGGCAACAAGATCATGATCGAGGTGCGCACCCCGGCATCGTCGAGCCTGCAGTATGCGCGCATCAAGATGGAGCAGGCTGCAACGATGGCGCGCTCGCTCGCCGAGACGCGTTCCACCGACAGCGTGGTGCGCCCGAATGGCGGGCAGGTGTATGTCGAGATCGGCAAGCGCAATACGCGCGATCGCAGCGCCGCCGACATCGCCACCGAACTGCGTACCAAGGTGGCCAGCCTGGTCGGGGCCGAATACACGGTACTCGACGACCTGAACGGCAACGGCAAGCCGGTACAGATCGAGTTCACCGGCGCCGATTCGCGCAAACTCATGGAGTTGACCTCGGCCTACATGGATAAACTGCGCCAGGTACCAGGTGCAGTCGACGTCACGCTGTCGCAGCAGGACCCGAAGAACGAGCTGCAGATCGAGCTCGACCGGGGTCTGGCGAATTCGATGGGCGTGTCCGTCGGCGACGCGGCGACCGCGCTGCGCGTGGCCTTTGCCGGCATCGAAGTGGGCGATTGGGTCGATCCAACCGGGGAGACGCGCGACGTCGCGGTGCGCCTGCATCCCGAGGACCGCGTCAACATCGAAAACATCGAGCGCCTGCCGATCGCGATCGCCGGGACCAACATGCTGGTGCCGCTCGAGCAGATTGCTCGCATCAGCATGGGCAAAGGCCCGTCGGAAATCAAGCACAAGGATGGCAAGCGCGTGATCACGGTCTCGGCCAACGCCCAGGGCCGCTCGAGCGGCGAAGTGACCGACGATGCGATGAAGCTGGCCAAGACCTTCGACTTCCCGCCGGGTTATGGCCTGGCGCTGGGCGGCGCCGGCAAGGACCAGGCCGACCTGTTCCGGGAAATGACGATTGCACTGTTTTCCGGCATCGGCCTGATGTACCTGATCCTGGTGATGCAGTTCGGTTCCTTCACGGCACCGCTGGGCGTGATGTTGTCGCTGCCGCTGTCGCTGATCGGCGTGGTGGTGGCGCTGCTCCTGACGGGCGGGACGCTGAACCTGATGAGCTTTATCGGCATCATCATGCTGATGGGTCTGGTGGCAAAGAACGCGATCCTCCTGCTGGACGCGGCGCGTGGCCTGGAAGCGGAAGGTTACGGGCGCGAAGACGCGCTGATGAAGGCCGGCCGCATGCGCCTGCGCCCGATCCTGATGACGACCTTCGCGTTGATCGCCGGCATGTTACCCGTCGCCCTGGCCCTTGGTCCGGACGGCAAGTTCTACCAGCCGCTGGCCGTCGCCATCATTGGCGGCACGATCACCTCGACCTTCCTGACGCTGCTGGTCGTGCCGACCTTCTACGACAGCATCGAGATCGCCCGTGACCGCATGGTGGCCAAGTTCGGTCGCCGCGCCGAGCGCTATCCCGCGCTGCTGGCCTTCCTGGTCACCTTCGTGGAAGCGATCCTGACGCTGACCTTCGTGCGTTTGGTATATCGCCTGATCGTGCGTGGTTTCCGTTTCGCGACCGGCCGCGCCCCTGTGAAGACGGTGCCGCTGGCCAAGGCGCCGGTGGCCAAGGTCAGCGAAGGGGTGTGATCAGGAAAACGATGTAAAAAAACCCGCGCAAGCGGGTTTTTTTCGTTCGTGGTCTTGCCGATTTAATGGATGCTGCCCGCGCCGCCGGCGCCTGGCTTGGTCGACGCCGGACCGGTGCCGCTGGTGTTGCCGGTGTGGCCAGTGGTCTGGGTGCCCGATGCCGGGGCGGCCTGCATCGGCGCGCCGGCGGGGTTGGGACCGCCGGTGGTGGCGCCGCTGCTGTCGACCGGCTTGACGCCGTCGAACCCGCTGGCGCCGCCCGAGGCGCCCAGGCTGTCTTTCTTCGTGCTTTCGCTGTCGCCCACGGTGCGTGGCGTATTGTTGGTGTTGTACTCGGTCGCGGACAGGCCCGCGTTGCCTGCGTTGCCGGTCGCGCCGCTGACGCCGGCGGCCGCACCGGCGCCCGAGCCTTCGGTCCTGCTGGTCACCTCGGCGGCGTCGCCGGCGCCGCCGACACCGGAATCCTTCTTGGTGCAGGCGCCGAGCATGGCGGCGAGGAGGGCGGCGGTCAGGACGATTTTCGGTGCTTTTTTCATTGTGTTCATGGTGGAACTCCTTATTCGATGACGTGCATTGTGGCATGGACCGCTGGAGGCCACTGTGCGCTGTTTGACAAAGCGAAACAACGAGCGGAAAGGAAGCTCCTCTGCAGGAGGCGGCGGATCGATCAGGGGGGGAGAACCTGCGGACGGCGGCGGGACGGACAAGCGCAAGGACGGGCAGATGGGGGATGGCAGGTCGAACGGGGCAGTGGGCGCAACGGGGCAACTAGCTGCGGCAAACGCCGGCGTGAAGCTGCCGGCCAGATGCAAGCGCGGAGCCCGCGTTGTGGGGCTCCGCGCTGTGCGCAGACAAAAGCCGATTAGCGGCCAGTGCCCGTGGTGCCGGTACCCGTGGTCCCGGTGCCGGCGCTGCCGGTGCCGGTCGAGTCGGTATTGCCGGTGGTGCCGCCAGGGCCGGTGGTGCCGGTGGTGCCCGACATGCCGCTGGTACCGGTGGTGCCCGTAGCGCCAGTGCCCGAAGCACCGGTGCCGCTCGATTCGCCCATGGTGCCGGTCGTGCCCATGGCGCCAGTACCGGCGGCGCCGGTGGTGCCGGTGGTGCCGGTGGTGCCGGTGGTGTCGCCGGTGGTGCCCATTGCGCCGGTGCCGGTGGTACCGGTGCCGGTCGCGCCTGCGCCGGTATCACCCGTGGTGCCGGTGGTGCCGGTGGTGCCGCTTGTGCCGGAAGTCGAGCTCGGCGAAGTGGCCGAGGTGTCGCCAGCGGTGCCCATGGTGCCAGCCGTATCGTCCTTCTTGCATGCGCCGAGCATGGTTGCCAGCAGGGCTGCGGTCAGCAGGATTTTTGGTGCTTTGGTCATTGCGTTCATTGTGTTCACTCCTCGTTCACGTCTATCTTGTGCCGTTCTCTCCAGGTGAGGCGGTGGAGAATAACAGCGCCATGTCGGTTTTCCTATGAACCTCTTGTCAGGAGCAAGGCCCCCTGTGTTCATTAGAAAAAACCCTTAGGGAACCGACGCAACACGCGGCCCCATTCAGTGCACGAATTCGACTGTGAAAATTAGACTGCCGTGATGTCCGTCAGTTCGTCAAATCGTGCACTTCTTGCTTTGTTCCGCGATGCTGATTGCGGAGTTTGATACCGGTCAAACGGCTTGCATTTCAACCAGTCCCCCGGCGTGTGCCGGATGGTCGTTACAGGAACGCGGTCTGTCCAGGCTCCTTTTGCTTGCCGGCTTCGCCGCCGGCAATGAATTCGAGTAGCGCCGGGATCTCGTTCGGGATCTCGCGCGCCAGATAGCCCAGTACGCCCATGCGCTCGGCCAGGCGTTCGCCGGCGCGCGCATGCAGTGCCACACCCCAGCAGGCGGCCTGTTCGAGCGTCGCGCCGCGCGCCGCCAGACCGGCGATGATGCCGGCCAGCGTGTCGCCCGAGCCGGAAATGGCCAGCCCGACATTGCCGCCCTCGTGCTGCCACATTGTTCCCTGGGGCGAGGCGATCACGGTGCGCGCGCCCTTCAGCGCGACGATGGCATTCCATGCCGCCGCCGAGGCGCGGGCGAGCGCATCGGGTCCGGCGACGATATCGGTTTTGTCGTTGCCGGTGAGGTGCGCCATTTCGCCGCAATGCGGCGTGAGGATGACCGGTTGCTGGAAACGGAAGGCTAGGCCCGGCGCGCCGCCCTTTGGCGCGTGCAGCAGCGTGCCCATCGCGCAGGCGTCGAGCACGACGGCCGTGTCGCTGCCGTGCAGGCGTTCGAGCAGTCCATGCACCAGTTCGGCGGCGGCCGCTTCGTCCTGCATGCCCGGTCCGATGAGCACGGCATTGACGCGGTCGGCCAGCGGGTCGAGGACGGCGATCGCGTCGGGCAGGAAGCCGCCGGCCTCGGTCTCGGCCAGGCCGATCACGCGCGCCTCGGGCATGGCCAGCGCGACCAGCTGTGCGACACTGGCACCGGTCGCGATCGTGAGCTTGCCGGCGCCCGCGCGCAGTGCGGCCGTGGCGGCAAGGATGACGGCGCCCGGCATTTCGCGCGAGCCGCCCAGCACCAGCACATGGCCGCGTGTTTCCTTGTCGCCTTCTGCCCCCGGCATGGGCAGCGGCCAGTCGCGCAGCAGTTGCGTGCTGACGTCGTGCACCGCAGGCGCGGCGTGGATGGCGTGAATGGGGTTCATGGCGGGCGGCGTCCTCAGGCTTTCGGTGCGCTCGGCACGTCTTTGCCGACCGTGACCGGGACGCCGGTGTCTTCCAGCGGGGCGACGAAATTGACGAGGCGAACCACCAGGCGACCGTGCTTGCCTTGAATCGAGTCGAAGGCATATGAGGTGACCGAGCAGTTCGGCACGTCGCCGGCGCGGTCGAAGGCCAGGATGGTTGCTTCGTCGAGGCGCTCGATCAGGTAGCGGAAGCAGTTGACGATCACCTGGTGGGCCACGATGACGACGCGTTCGTTGCGATAGTCGCGGCTGAGGGTATCGAGTACGCTGCGCAGGCGCAGGATGACGTCGGCCCAGCTCTCGCCGCCGGGCGGGCGGAAATAGAATTTGCCGACGTGCTGGCGCTGGGCGTACAGGTCGGGATATTTATGGGCGATGCCGTGCGTGGTGAGGCGGTCGAGGATGCCGAATTCCTTTTCGCGCAGGCGCTCGTCGGCATTGATGGCCAGCAGCGTATCGCGCTCCAGGCGACGGATCAGGATCTTCGCGGTTTCGGCCGCGCGCACATACGGCGAATGCAGGACGACGTTCGGGCGCTCGTTTTGCGGCAGGCTGGCGAACCAGGAAGCCAGGGCTTCGGACTGGCGGATGCCCAGTTCGGACAGGGGGACGTCGACATCGCGCTCGGCGATGTCGATCACGTGACCGGCTGCAGCCTCGGCGATGTCACGTGCAACATTTCCCGCGCTTTGACCGTGCCTGATGAGCCAGATTTCCTGTGGCCACTTTTGATCCATTACTTGCCCGTCGTTGATGTTGACATGACATCATCATAGACGGATTCGACAAGGGGTCCGCGCACGATTCCGTGCGCAAACTATTAACTTTTTTCGCAGGTCAGGCGGCTTGTTCTTCCCCGTCCAGATTGGTTTCCGCGTCGCTATTAAATACGCGCATATCGGTGCTGCCGAGTGCGCGCGCGGTCAGGGTCCCGGCCGTGATCGAGCCGCTCACGTTAAGCGCCGTACGGCCCATGTCGATCAGCGGTTCGATCGAGATCAGCAAACCGGCCAGCGCCACCGGCAGGTCGAGCGCGGAGAGCACGATCAGGGCGGCGAAGGTGGCGCCACCGCCGACCCCGGCCACGCCGATCGAGCCGAACACGACGATCGCCAGCAGCGGCAGCAGGAAGCTGGCCGTCCACGGGTCGATCCCGACCGTCGGGGCGATCATCACGGCCAGCATTGCCGGGTAGATGCCGGCGCAGCCATTCTGGCCGATGGTCGCGCCGAACGAGGCGGCGAAGTTGGCAATGCCTTCGGGCGTGCCCAGGCGCGTGGTCTGGGTCGCCACGCTCATCGGAATCGCGCCGGCGCTGGTGCGCGAGGTGAACGCGAAGGCCAGCACCGGGAAGATTTTCTTCAGGTAGCGCGCCGGGTTGAACCCGGCCAGGGTGACCAGCAGCAGGTGCACGCAGAACATGAGGATGATCGCGCTGTACGAGGCCAGCACGAAGCCGAGCAGGTTCAGGATGTCCTGCAGGCTCGAGCCCGCCACGACCTTGGCCATCAGAGCGAACACGCCGTAGGGCGTCAGGCGCAGCACCAGCGTCACCATGCGCATCACGATGGTGTGGGCGACGTGCACGAAATGGCTGAAGGAGGCGAACTCGTTCGGCTTCTTGAGCGCGATGCCGACCGCGGCGATGCCGACAAACACCGAGAAGAACACGACCGCGATGGTCGAGGTCTTGCGCGCGCCCGTCATGTCGAGGAAAGGGTTGGCAGGAATAAAGGAGAGCAGCATCGACGGCAGCGAGATGTCCTTGGCCGTCGCCAGCGAACCTTGCAGGTACTCCCCGCGCGCCACTTCCGCAGCCGAGGCTGTGAGGCCGACGGCTGTCAGGCCGAACAGCTTGGCCATCAGGATGCCGATCATCGCCGCCACCGCGGTGGTGGCGATCAGGATGCCGATCGTCAGCGCGCTGATCTTGCCCAGCGAGGCGGCGTCGCGCAATTTGAGGATGGCACCGATGATCGACACCATGATCAGGGGAATGACGATCATCTGCAGCAGCTTGACGTAGCCGGTCCCCAACACGTCGAGCCAGGCATTCGTGGCTGCGACGACGGGCGAGCCCGCGCCGTAGATCGCCTGCAGCGCCGCGCCCAGCAGCACGCCGAGCCCGAGGCCAGTGAAGACGCGTTTCGTGAACGAGGCGTGGCTGGCCTGCATGCGGTACAGAAGGGCGCACATGAGCAAGGCGACGGCCAGGTTCAGGATCAGGGGCAGGGTCATGGTAGGTTTTCTGTTGACAAAGGCATGGCGGAGTTCGTCCGCGCATTTTATAGAGAAAGCGCTTGCGCTGCATAAAAGCAATCTTGTCGATACGATTCGCTGGCTTGCCTCGGTGGCATCGTTTCGTTGTTGGGAGGCCACGAAGAGGAGGAAAACCGGATGGGAAGCGTGAATATTCGATAGTATTTCCTTGTGGACTCATAAATTTCAATAAATCAAGCACAAGGCCCGGCGCCTCCGATTCCATTTACCACCGCTTTGCGGACGAATCATGTTCAAGAACATCACCATCAAGACGCGTCTGATCTTTGTCATCGGCTTTCTCGGGATCGAACTCATTGCCGGTTTTGCCATCGGCATCCTGAACCTGGAGAAGTCCAACGACACCATGAAGAGCATGTACGACGACCGCCTGGTGGCGCTGTCGCAACTGGCCGACGTCGAGCGTGCCGTCATGCTGAACCAGATCCTGGTCGGGAAGGTGGTCCAGACCGGTGTCCCTGCCGAGCCCATCCTGGAGCAGGTAGCCGCGAACACGGCCGTGGCCGATAAAGCGTGGCAGGCCTATGCGGCGACCAAGATGGACGCTGACGAAAAGCGCCTGAGCGAGCAGTTCGCGGCCTCGCGCGCGCGCTTCCATGAGATGGCCATGAAGCCGATCATGGCGGCCCTGCGCGAAGGCGACACCGATCGCGCTGGCGCACGGATGAACGGGCCGATGCACAAGCTGGCCGTTCCGATGGGCAAGGAACTCGCCGGCCTGATCGCGATCCAGACCGATGTCGCCGCGAAGGACTTCAAGCGCTCGCAGGAGACCGTCGAGATCGTGCGCATCGTCTGCTTCATCGGTCTCGTGATCGGCCTGGCGTTTGCGGCGGTACTGGGCTGGCTGCTGGTGCGCGCCATCGTGCGTCCGCTGGAAGAGGCGATCCAGATCGCCGGCGCCGTAGCCCAGGGCGACCTGACCCAGCGCATTGACGTGCGTTCGAACGACGAGACCGGCCGCCTGATGGGCGCCCTGCGCGACATGAACGCTTCGCTGGTCGAGATCGTTTCCCGGGTGCGTGCCGGTACCGATACGATGGCCACCGCCTCGGGCGAGATCGCCGACGGCAACCTCGACCTGTCCTCGCGTACCGAACAGCAGGCCGCTTCGCTCGAGGAGACCGCATCCTCGATGGAAGAGCTGACCTCGACCGTGCGCCAGAATGCCGACAATGCGCGCCAGGCGAATGTGCTGGCAGGTTCGGCCTCGCAGATCGCCGGCAAGGGCGGCGCGGTGGTGGCCCAGGTGGTCGAGACGATGGGCGCCATCAATACTTCGGCCGGCAAGATCGTCGAGATCATCGCCGTCATCGACGGCATTGCCTTCCAGACCAACATCCTGGCGCTGAACGCGGCCGTGGAAGCGGCGCGTGCCGGCGAGCAGGGCCGCGGCTTTGCGGTCGTGGCGGGCGAAGTGCGCAACCTGGCCCAGCGCAGCGCAGCCGCCGCGAAGGAAATCAAGGGCCTGATCGACGATTCGGTCGGCAAGGTGCGGCACGGCACGGCGCTGGTCGACCAGGCCGGCGCGACGATGAAGGAGATCGTCGAGAGCGTCAGCCGCGTCACCGATATCATGGCCGAGATCAGCGCCGCCAGCCAGGAGCAGAACGCCGGCATCGAGCAGGTCAACGTGGCGATCGTCCAGATGGACCAGACCACGCAGCAGAACGCTGCCCTGGTCGAGCAGGCCTCGGCCGCGGCGCAGTCGCTGCAGCACGAAGCGGCGACGCTGGCGCGTACGGTGGGCGCCTTCCGTATCGCGGGCGCTGGCGCTGTACAGGCGGCAGCACCAGCGCCGGCGCCGAAAGCATCGGTACCGGCACCGAAGACGCCGCCACGCAAGCAGCTCGCCAAGCCCGCCGTCCAGACCGGTGCCGCTCAGCCGCGTGTTGCGGACAACAAGACTGCGGCCACGACAGCGAGCGACGGCTGGGAAGAGTTCTGAGCGCGTGTGAAAAAATCCTCCATGGCGGCGTTGCATTCGTCTCGCCGTACTAGCGTACTGTCTTCGACGATGCGCCTTGCCCTGGAGTTTTTTTCACACGCGCTACGGATGTGAAGGCGGCGTTCAGGCAAACGCCGCCCGGTTCTGCTCCACCAGTGCGGGCACGGCATCGGCCTCGAGCGGGCGGCTGAACAGGAAGCCCTGGTAATCGTCGCAAGCGAGCGTGCGCAGGATGGCCAGTTGCTCCTCGGTCTCGACGCCTTCGGCCACCACCGCCAGCTTCAGGTTGCGCGCCAGATTGACGATCGAGCGCACGATGGCGGCGCTGTCGTCGTCACGGCCGAGGTCGCGGATGAAGGCGCGGTCGATTTTCAGGCGCTGCACCGGGAAGCGTTT
Organism: Massilia sp. CMS3.1; assembly: GCF_051262535.1. Lineage (NCBI taxonomy): Bacteria > Pseudomonadati > Pseudomonadota > Betaproteobacteria > Burkholderiales > Oxalobacteraceae > Massilia > Massilia sp. CMS3.1. Next base: position 34,482 of record NZ_JBIMES010000007.1, read on the forward strand.
CAGGGCTGCCAGGCTCGAGTAACCGGTGCCGAAATCGTCGACCGAGAGTTCGACCCCGAGCGCGCGGATCGCGTGCATCAGGGCGTCGACTTCGCCCTCCTGGCGCATCAGGGCCGTTTCCGTGATTTCCAGTTCGAGGCAGCCGGGATCGATGCCGGTTTCGCGCAGGCAGCGCTCCACCATCGGAATCAGGTCCTTCTGGTCGAACTGGCGTGGCGACAGGTTCACCGATACATGCAGCTTTACCCCAATGGCATTCCAGCGCGCCATCTGGCGGCAGGTTTCCTCGAACACCCAGGCGCCGATCGGAACGATCAGCCCGGTGCGTTCGGCCAGCGGAATGAAGCGCACCGGCGATACTTCTCCCAGCTTGCCGTTGTTCCAGCGCAGCAGCGCTTCCAGGCCGACGATGCGTCCCGACCCGATCGCCACCTTCGGCTGGTACACCATGCGTAACTCGCCGCGCTCGAGCGCGCGCCGCAGTTGCGCCTCGACCGTGAGGCGCTCGTCGAGGTCGGTCTGCGCGCTCTCCGAAAAGAAATGGATCGTGTCGCCGCCGGCGAAGCGGTTGCGGGCGCTGTCGGCACGCCGGAACAGGTCGTCCGCACCCTGCCCATCTTCAGGGAAGATCGAGACCCCGACCATGGCATCGAGGAAAAACTCGCGGCCATTCACGATCAGCGCGTTCGAGAGCCGCCGGTGCAGCGCGATGGCGAATTCCTCCAGCTCGCCCCGTCCATGGTGGGCGTGTACGACCATGGCGAACTCGTTGTCCTTGATCCGCGCCACCCCGGCGGCGCGCGGCAGCTGCGACTGGAACAGGGCGCCGATGTCGCGCAGGGCCGCGTTGCCCGCTTCGTGGCCGAGCAGGTCGCTGATTTCGTGCAGGCGCGCCAGCGATACCACCAGGGTGCCGAGCTGCGTGCCCTTGGCGGCGGCATCGGCCAGCTCCGCGCCGAGCAGGTGGCGGAAGTGGTCATGGTTCGGCAGCCCGGTCAGCGCATCGAAATTGGCCAGGTAGGCCAAGTGCGCTTCGGCCCGTTCGCGCTCGGTGACGTCGGTCAGCAAACTGACGAGCTGAACCTGGCCAGACGCGTCCAGCAGCTGAGAGGTCTGCTGGATCACGGTGCGCGCGTCGCCGCTGCTGTCTTTTACAATGGCGAGTGTCTCTTCCGCATGGCCACTGCCGAGCACCAGGGCGTAACGCCGTTCGCGCTCGAAGGCGCTGCTGGGGTCGAGCAGCTGCGCTTCCGCGCGCCCGGCGATGCTTGGCGCGGGGCGTCCGACGAAGCGCGCGAAGGCGTCGTTGCACATCACCAGCCGGTGCGCACTGTCGTGCACCCAGATCGGGGTGCGCACCGCGTTCAGGATGGCCGCCAGGTAATCGGCGCTCCTGCCGGCACGCGCCTCGCTCGTCTCCAGACGGGCGATCAGTGCCCGCTGGCGCCTCGTATCGCGTGCCACACGCCAGCCCATGAACATGACGACCACGCAGACCAGGACCAGCAGCGACACGGCCGTCCACAGCCGGCCGTACCAGGACGCCAAGGCCACCGACTTGTTCATGCCGGTAATGATGACGAGCGGATAATCGCTGACGGCGTCATACCCGTACAGCCGCTCCTGGCCATCGATCGGGCTGGTGGTCTCGAAGGCGCCGCGTTCGCTGACCGGCAGGTGCGCCTGGAACAGCGGGGTCTGGTGGAAGGAGCGCCCGATCCCGGACGGGAAATTCGGGCCGCGCACGAGCATGGTCCCGTCGCGATGGAACAGGGTCACCGAACCGCCTTCGTCCAGTTCGACCAGGCTGTAGATGCGCTCGAAGCGCTCGGAATCGACCTGTGCCAGCAGCGAGCCGACGCGCCGTCCGGCGCTATCGTTCAGGGGACGCACGACATGGATGATGCCGCGCCCGGTATGCGGGTCCACAGCCTTGATGCTGATGTGCAGCGCCCCGTTGCGCAGCACCGCGCCCGCGGACGGCGCGGGCAGGCGTGGCGCCGGGCCGGCGCCGGCCGGCGTGCCGGCCGCCAGCAAGCGCCCGTCGAGGTCGAACACATACAGGCCCAGCAGGTACTCCTCGGCCGCGCCCCCTTCGTCGAAATAGTCGAGCCGTGCGGGCGCCGCGCCCTGGCCCGGCTTGTAGCTGCGCTCGACCTGGCGCAGCGCCTGGTCGACGGCCCGGGCGACGATTTCCGTCTGCGCGGCAAACGCAATCGCCAGATTGCGCAGCGTTGTCTTCTGCTGGCGCAGGGTATCCTGGTAACTTACGTTGAGCATTGCGGCGGTGCCGAGCACCAGTGCCAGGATCAGGAGCGCGGTCAGCGCACCGAGGCTGGCCAGCGAATAGGGGCCAAGCCGCAGTGGCGGCGTGGCGGGCAGGGAGGATGGACCGCGTGATGTCATGTCCGACGCATCGTTCAGCCTCATGGGCGGTAGAAACCAGGCTATGGCGTATGGTGAGGCAGCCGTGGCAGATGCGATGGCACGCTGGCCTCATCGCATCTGCTTAAGAACATTATGCAACAACACGCGCGTTTACGGTACGCCGGAACTGAACAGTGCAGACTGGGAAGATGACCGTAAAGAGCATCGGACCTCGTTCAAGACAGTTGCTAAGTTTCTCAAAGAATCTGTTTTTCACGTCCAAGGCCCAGTTCAGAGCTGACCAGTCGAACGAGCATCCGTAGATGCTCGCACCAGACCGTTCCGAAGCGACTCCAGAGCGCCTGAAAAGCAAAAAGCCCACGAACGTGAATTCGTGGGCTTTTTGGGTATTCGTGGTAGGCCGTGCGGGATTCGAACCTGCGACCAACGGATTAAAAGTCCGCTGCTCTACCAGCTGAGCTAACGACCCGAAGAAGCAAGATTATAGGGCGCTGGCGTCCTGCTGTCAAACCGCAGTCGAACATGCGGCGCCCGAATGTTTCTATGCGGCCTTACTTCAGGGCCGCCAGGCGGTCCTTGGCGGACTGCGCTGCCTGCGAATCCGGGAACTTCGAGACCAGGGTTTGCAGGGTCTTCTTCGCCTTGACCTTGTCCTTCAGCTCGGCGTAGCTGGTCGCGATGTTGAGCAGCGCGTCCGGCGCCTTGGCGCTGCTGGCGTAGGTGCTGGCCACGACTTCCTGGGCGGCGATGGCATTCTTGTAGTCGCGCTGGGCGTAGTAGGCGTTGCCGAGCCAGTACTGGGCGTTCGACGCGTAAGGCGATTCCGGGAAGCGCTTCACGAAGTCCTGCAGGGCGGCCGCTGCCCGCTTGTAGTCGCCGCTCTTGAAGACTTCCATCGCGCCGTCGTAGGCCTGCTTTTCGGATGGCAGCACTTGCGCCGTTTCGCCGTCGATGGTTTCGGCGCGCGGCTCGATCTTCTTGATGCGCGCGTCGAGGTCGGCGTACAGCGTGCGCTGGTTGTTTTGTGCCTTCGTGACTTCGTTGGCCAGCACTTCGATCTGGCCGCGCAGCTTGGCGATCTCGGCCAGGGTCTGCTCGTGCTGGTTCAGGATGTCGAGCGTTGCGGTCTTGTCCGATTTGGCGTCGAGACGGGTGGTCAGGTCGCGCGTGATGGCGTCGACTTTCGAACGCAGGTCGAGGATGGCGCGGCGCGCTTCATCGTCGTCCAGGATGCCGGCGGAGGCCTGCAGCGGCAACCAGGCGGCCAGGACCAGGCAGGCAAGACGGGACGGGGACCATTTACTCATGTCGTAGCTCTTTCTATCGGGTGTTGCGATGAAAAACGGGGCGGGTGCAGTCTGCACCGCACCCGCCCCGCTGTCAATTCGCCGAAACTTAAGGATTACTGATAGACGACGTCTGCGCGGCGGTTTTCAGCCCAGGCGGCTTCGCCCGAACCGGTTGCCTTCGGCTTTTCTTCGCCCAGCGACACGGCTTCCATCTGGCTCTCGGCCACGCCCAGGGTCGACATCGAGCGACGCACGGCTTCGGCGCGCTTCTGGCCCAGGGCCAGGTTGTACTCGCTGCCGCCGCGATCATCGGTGTTACCCTGGATCAGGACCTTGCGGCTCTTGTTCTGGTTCAGGTAGTTCGAGTGGTTCGAGACGACCGGCTTGCCATCTTCACGCACGACATAGCTGTCGAAGTCGAAGTAGACGCTGCGGTTGGCCAGCACGCCTTTCGGGTCATTCAGCGGATCGACGGTGGCGGTTTCCACAGGACGGATGTCGCGGGTGTCGCTGGCGACTGGTCCTTGTGGAGTACGCTCGACAACGGTCGGCTCGACGGCTGGCGTTGGCGTTTTGCAGGCTGCGAGCAGGGCTGCAGTGGCGATGATGAAGGACACACTCTTAACGTTGCGCATGGGTTTTTCTCCTGGTCTTGGTTAGTAATTGATGAGTAAGGAAGTTCTTTACTTCATGAAGGGACCCCAGCTGGGCTCCCGAATATTTCCCGCGTTGGTGGTCAAGCGCTGCTTGACCCGGCCATCGGTCGATACGACGGCCAGCGCGGCACGCCCGTTGCCTTTGGCTGCATACATGATGTATTTGCCGTTCGGCGAAAAACTGGGTTCGGTGGCGCCATCGGCCAGGCGCAGTTCCTGGCCGCTGGCCAGGTCCTTCGCGAACAGGGAATAGCCGCCGTCGCGCTGCGAAATCCAGGCCAGGGTCTTGCCGTCCGGAGAAACGCGCGGGCTGATGTTGTAGTTGCCGTTGAAGGTGACGCGGGTGGCGTTGCCGCCCGAGACGCTCATCTTGTAGATCTGCGGGCCGCCGCTGCGGTCGCTCGTGAAATACAGGCTCTGGCCGTCGGCCGAGAATTGCGGTTCGGTGTCGATGCCGTTGCTGTTCGATACGCGGCGCAGGCCGGAACCGTCGGCATTGACGACATACGCCTGGTAGCTGCCCGATTTCGACAGGGCGATCGCCAGCTTGCTGCCGTCGGGAGACCACGACGGCGCCGAGTTGCTGCCTTTTTCGTTGGCGATCACGCGGCGCTTACCGGTGACCAGGTCCTGCATGTAGATGACCGGCTTGCGGTCTTCGAACGACACATAGGCAACGCGTCCGCCGTCCGGCGACCAGGCGGGCGAGATGATCGGCTCCTTGCCGCGCACGGCAACGATCTCGTTCTCGCCGTCGGCGTCGGCCACGGCCAGCGCATAGCTGCGCCCGGCCCGGTTTTCCTTCACATACGCGATGCGGGTCGAGAAGATGCCGCGCGTGCCGGTCAGCTTTTCGTACACGTCGTCGGCGATGCGGTGCGCCTGCAGGCGCGTGTACTTCGGCTGCACTTCGCCGCCCAGCTGCGACAGCTGGCTGCCCTTGACGGTGTCGTAGAGTTTATAACGCACGGCGAAGCGGCCGTCCGGCTGCTTCTGCACGCTGCCGACCACCAGCGCATCGGCGCCCCTGGCCTTCCACGCGGCGGCATCGATGCTGGCGCTGTCGCTGATGACCTGGCCGGCGTTGATGACCTTGAACACGCCGCTGCGCTCGAGGTCGGCGCGCACGATGGCCGAGACCTGGTCGGGCGCGATCGATTCGTCGGCGAAGGCGGCGACGGCCACCGGAATCTGGTTACTGCCGACGCCGGCGATTTCCACCTGCAGTTGGGCATTGGCCGCCGACCCGATCATGAGGGTGGCGGAAAATAATAAATAATGAAGTTTTTTCATGCGTTCTTTTCTCGGCAAAGATTATTCAGTGCGATCAGTCCAGGTCTTTCATGGAGAAATTGACCACGATAGTGCGCTCCACCGTACCATCTTTTTTCTTTGGAAGCGGTGACGATTTGTTAATGCCGCGCTCCACTGCGTCGTCGAATTGCGGCACGCCGCTGCTCTTGCTCAGGCGAACCGACAGGATCTCGCCGGTCGGTAATTGCTCGACTTTGAACACGGCCTTTGGATTGCCCGGCACGTCGAGACTGCCGGCGAACGTCGTGTTGCTCTTGATGAGCGCCGTGATTTTACCCACGTAACCGGCGTCGATCTTCGGTGCGCTCGACTTCTGCGCCTCGCCACCGCTGCCGGCCGCGCCCATCATGCGTTTAAGTTCGTCGGCGCGCTGCTTGTCGAGCCTGGCCTGGTCGGCCGCTTCCGCCTTGGCCTTCGCGGTCTTTTCGGCGGCGAGTTTTTTCTTTTCGGCGTCGGCAGCGAGCTTCTTTTCGGCTTCTTTCTTGTCGTGTTCTTTTTTCTCGGCCGCTTTTTTATCGGCGAGTTTTTGGTCAGCCGCTTTCTTGTCAGCCAGTTCCTTGGCCTTCAGTTCTTCGCGTTCCTTTGTCTCGGCCAGCTCGCGCTCACGTTCCTTCTTTTCCAGCACATCGCGTTCGCGCTGCTTCTTCTGCTCGGCCAGTTTTTTCTCGCGCTCGAGATTGATGTCCGGTGCGGCCGGCTTCACCGGTTCCGGCTCGGCCACTTTTGGCCGCGGCGGCGGTGGTGGCGGTGCGGGCTTCGGTGTCGGCTCGGGTGCGCTTACTTCCATGGGCGGCGGGGGCAATGCCGGCGCGGCGGCCGACTCGACCTTCATGTCCCAGACTTCGGCCTCGACCGCGGGCGGCTCGGCTTTCTGCCAGCTGATGCCAACCCACAGGAAAGCCAGCAGCAGGGCGTGCACCGCCAGCGCCAGCACGATGGCGGGCACTTTGTTCGGTTCCGGCGGCAGGGTGTAGGGGGCGCCGTGGGTGGCTGGCTTCATTGGCGACATTGCTTACTGGGTTGCGAGACCGACGCGGGTAATCCCCAGCTTCTTCGATGCGGAAATCAGTTCGATCACGTCGGCATACTTGCTTTCGCGGTCGCCGGAGATCATCACCGGGTAATCCGGGTTGCTCTCATGTAGTTCGCGCAGGCGTTCGAGCAAGGCGGCGCGGTCGGGCATTGATTCGGCGGCGACCGTTTCCTTGCCACTGACGCCGATCGACAGCGTGGCGTCCGGTTTTACCGTGACGTGGATATAGGTGTCCGGCGGCAGGGCCGATTTCTCGGCGCTCGGCAGGTTGACCACGTTCGGCGTCACATTGGCCGGCACCGCCATGAAGATGATGAGCAGTACCAGCATCACGTCGATGTAGGGCACGACGTTGATTTCGGCTTTCAGTTTGCTGCGGCGACCGCCGCGCATGCTGCTGGAAAATGCCATGATGGATCCTCTCGAATCAGCGCGACTGGCGCTGCAGGATGTTCGAGAATTCCTCGACGAAGCTCTCGAAACGGGTCGCGAGGCGGTCGATGTCGTGCGTGAAGCGGTTGTAGGCAACGACCGCCGGAATCGCCGCGAACAGGCCGATCGCGGTGGCGATCAGCGCTTCGGCGATGCCGGGCGCGACGACGGCAAGGGTGGCTTGCTGCACGCTGGCCAGGCCGCGGAAGGCGTTCATGATGCCCCACACGGTACCGAGCAGGCCGATGTAGGGCGACACGGAACCGACGGAGGCCAGGAAGTTCAGGTGCAGGTCCAGGCCGTCGAGTTCGCGCTGGAAACCGGCGCGCATGGCGCGGCGCGAACCGTCGAGCACGGCGCCCATGTCGAGCGCGTCGCGCGAGGCCTGCTTGCCCTTGATGAATTCACCCATGCCTGCTTCGAAGATGCGTGCCAGCGGACCGCTCTGGTCGCGCTGCGCGCTGGCGCTCTGGTGCAGGGTATGCAGGTTGCCGCCGGCCCAGAAGCTGCGCTCGAACTGCTCGGTCTGGCGGCGGGCGGCGCGGATGGCGAACAGTTTGCGGAAGATGTAGAACCAGCTGACCACGGACAGCACCAACAAAAGCAGCATGATGAGCTGCACGATCAGGTGCGCGTTGCTGATGAGGGCTAGGAAGGAAAGGTCGTGGGTTGGTGTCATCGGGTATGCAGTAGTGTTGAATGGATCAGGCGGTCCGCATTTTATCAGCCACGTCGACGGGTAGGGCGCGCGGGCGTACGGTGGCGATATCGACGCAGCCGACTTTGACGATTGCCTCGACCAGCAGGAGGTCGCCTTTGTACGCTTTCTGGGCGAACTGGATCGACGCGCGCCCCAGCTTTTCGATGGTCAGCGTCAGGGTGATTTCATCGTCGAGCCTGGATGGCGCATGATAATCGATGCTGGCGCTTTTCACGACGAAGGCAGCGCCTTCACGGTCGATCAGGCCTTGCTGGTCGACGCCGGCGGCGCGCAGCCATTCGGTACGCGCGCGCTCGAAAAACTTCAGGTAGTTCGCGTAGAACACGATACCGCCCGCATCCGTATCTTCGTAGTAGACCCGGACTGTCCAGGTGAAAAGCGAAGGCATCTGTTCTGCCATAAATAATAAAAGGAGCCATTTTACGCGATTCGCGTCTATGTGCGATAGCGAACACACGGGCCGCGGCAGTGCGGCCAGTGGATGTGCCTGAAAACGTGTCAGGCGCGGCGTAGTAGACCGAGATGGCGTTGTCAGGACAATGACTGTAACACTTTCTCACAATTATCGAACCGGAGACGCCTGCCCGCCCCATGGGCATCTTGCAAACGCCGAGTATTACACGCGCTTGATGGTAAACGGAGAAAACCCCTGGCAGGTCGGCATCATCTCGATGCTGTTGACATTGATATGCGCCGGCAGCGTCGCGATCCAGTACGCCGTCTCGGCGATATCCTTGGGGCTCAAGGGCGTCGTACCTTCATACACCTTCGCCGCCGCTTCGTCATTGCCCTTGAAACGCACGTTCGAAAACTCGGTCCCGCCGCACAGGCCCGGCGCCAGGTTGGTCGCGCGCACGCCGGTGCCGACGAGATCCGCGCGCAGGTTCAGGGTGAACTGTTCCACAAACGCCTTGGTCGCGCCGTACACATTGCCCCCGGGGTAGGGGTAGTGACCGGCGACCGAACCGAGGTTGATCACCAGCCCGCTGCCACGCTCGACCATCGCCGGCAGCAGGGCGCGCGTCATCGTCACCAGGCCCTTGCAATTGGTGGCGATCATGGTTTCCCAGTCTTCCAGCGGCGCCTCGTGGGCCGGCGCGGTGCCGAGCGCAAGGCCGGCGTTGTTGATGAGCACATCGATCTGGCGCCAGGATTGCGGCAGCATGGCCAGCGCTTCCTCGATCGAGGCCTTGCTGGTGACATCCATCTCGACCGGCAGCGCCGATTCGCCCAATTCCGCCGCCAGCGCGTCGAGGCGATCCATGCGGCGCGCCGCCATCACGACCTGGTGGCCATTGCGAACGAAGGTGCGCGCCATTTCGGCGCCGAATCCGGCGGACGCGCCGGTGATGAAAACGATCATGATGGAATTCCTCGGGTTGCAGTGGCGTCCCCCGATTGTAGCCGAAATGACCATCTTGTCCGGGCCATTGCCATCGTTGCCAGGCTGGCAGTGCATTCCTTGCCCTAAGCGGGCAGTTCACATACAATCCTCAGTCCATTTATGTCTCACGTGACTGGCGAAATCCACAACGTCTTCCTGGCGTTGCGGCAAGGTGGGCACCCACCGGGGAGCGTGAGATTTCACCCGCCGTTCGCCTGGGCAACCGACAATGGGTTCGCGCGCATCTTGATTGCAGCGCGCCTGTCGTTTGCCGGCCTCATGCCGATCCAACACCGCCGTTGTCCGGTTCTCTTATCGATTGGAGTTTTGTTCATGTTTGCAAAAGATCACACGCTGGCCAAGGTTGACCCGGAACTGTGGGACGCCATCCAGAAGGAAAACACCCGTCAGCAAGATCACATCGAGCTGATCGCTTCCGAGAACTACACCTCGCCGGCCGTGATGGAAGCGCAGGGCTCCCAGCTCACGAATAAATATGCCGAAGGCTATCCGGGCAAGCGCTATTACGGCGGCTGCGAATACGTCGACGTCGCCGAGCAGCTGGCGATCGACCGCGTCAAGGAACTGTTCGGCGCGGAAAGCGCAAACGTCCAGCCGAACTCCGGTTCGCAGGCGAACCAGGGCGTGTTCTTCGCCATGCTCAAGCCTGGCGACACCATCATGGGCATGTCGCTGGCCGAAGGCGGCCACCTGACCCACGGCATGGCACTGAACATGTCCGGTAAATGGTTCAACGTCGTGTCGTACGGCCTGACCCCGGAAGAAGACATCGACTACGACGCCATGGAAGCTTTGGCCCGCGAACACAAGCCGAAGATGATCATCGCCGGCGCCTCGGCGTTTGCCCTGCGCATCGACTTCGAGCGCTTTGCGAAAATCGCCAAGGAAGTCGGAGCCTATTTCATGGTCGACATGGCCCACTACGCCGGCCTGATCGCCGCGGGCGAATACCCGAACCCGGTGCCGCACGCCGACTTCGTCACCTCGACCACGCACAAGTCGCTGCGCGGCCCGCGCGGCGGCATCATCCTGATGAAGGCCGAGTTCGAAAAGCAGATCAATTCGGCGATCTTCCCCGGCATCCAGGGCGGTCCGCTGATGCATGTCATCGCCGGCAAGGCGGTGGCCTTCAAGGAAGCGTTGACGCCCGAATTCAAGACCTACCAGCAGCAAGTCGTGAAGAACGCCAAGGCCCTGGCCGAAGCGCTGATCGCACGCGGCCTGCGCATCGTGTCGGGCCGTACCGAGTCGCACGTGATGCTGGTCGACCTGCGCGCCAAGGGCCTGACCGGCAAGGAAGCGGAAGCCATCCTCGGCCAGGCGCACATGACCTGCAATAAAAACGGCATCCCGAACGACCCGCAAAAGCCGTTCGTGACCTCGGGCATTCGCCTGGGCAGCCCGGCCTTCACGACGCGCGGCTTCAAGGAAGAAGATGCGACGAAAGTCGGCCACCTGATCGCCGACGTGCTCGACAACCCGCACGACGCTGCGACGATCGAGCGTGTGAAGGCGCAAGTGAAGCTGCTGACCGACAAGTATCCGGTGTACGCGGCCTAATCGTCATCGAGCTTCAAACGTAGTAGAGTCCAGGAACGGCGTCCGCCCGGATGCCCTTCCTGCGCATCACCATCGAGCGCCCCATGAAATGTCCGTTCTGCCAGCATGAAGACACCCAGGTCCTCGATACGCGCGTATCCGAGGAGGGCGACGCCATCCGGCGCCGGCGCCGCTGCGTGCAATGCGACAAGCGCTTCACCACCTACGAACGCATCGAACTGTCGATGCCGATCATCGTCAAGAAGAACGGCAGCCGCACCGAATTCGCCAGCCATAAACTGCGCGGCAGCCTGATGCTGGCGCTGCGCAAGCGCCCGGTGTCGGCCGAGGCCATCGACGCCGCCGTCGCCTCGATCGAGGAAAAGCTGCTGATCAGCGGGCGGCGTGAAGTCGATACCGGCCATGTCGGCGAACTCGTGATGCAGGAACTCAAGCGTCTCGATGAGATCGCCTATATCCGCTTTGCCTCCGTCTATAAAGACTTCAAGGACCTCGCCGAGTTCCAGCAGGCCTTGGTGGAAGTCGGCCACTCGCGCAAGTAAATCAAGCCTTTTCAGGCAGCCCGCGCACGGTTGACCCAGCGCAGGGGCGCACCGGCTTGCACTGATAACTTCTCAGCTCGCGCGAATTGTCGCGCCTGAACTGCGGAGGTGTTCCTTGCAATGGTCTCGGTTAAACGGCTTCACGCTGGTCGAAGTGCTGGTCGCCATGTTCGTGCTGGCGCTCGGAGTCGTCGGTGCGGCGGCCACGCAAGTGGCAAGCGCGCGCTTGCGCCAGCAGGCCGCGCTCGAATCGGAAGCCGTGCAACTGGCAGCCTCGCTCGGCGCACGCATGCGGGTCAACGCCGCGCAGATGGCGCTGCCCGACGCCTCCAATCCATACCTCCAGTTCGCGTACGACGCGCGTGACGGCGCGCCTGCGCCGCCGCCGATGCACTGCTTCGGCACGGCCGATTGCGACCCGGCCCGGATGGCGGCCCACGACCTGTACGACACGGCGCGCATCGTGCGTGCCGCCTTTCCCGGCGGGCGCATCACGGTCTGCCGCGACGCCGGCGGCTGGAACGCCGCGCTGCTTGCCTTCGAATGGGCCTGCACCGGCGGCGCGAATGCACCGGTCGTCGTCAAGCTGGGCTGGCGCCTGCCGGCGCGGCCAGGGGAGGCAAGGTCGCAGGAAACGCCGTTCATCACGATGGTGGTCGCGACATGAACGCGCCCCGCCCCCTGGCGCGGCAAGGTGGCATGACCCTGGCCGAGCTGCTCGTTGCGCTGGCGCTGGGCCTGGGCGTGCTGCTGGCCGGCGGCGTCTTGATGATCGGCGCGAACAGGTCGTATGTGGCCCATGAAGACGCGGCAAGCATCGACGATGGCGGGCGCTTTGCGCTGGCCCTGATCGGGCGCGCCGTGAGGCAGGGCGCCTTTGTCGACTGGGAGCGCCTGGCCGGCGCGGCACCCGCCAGGGACCTGCCGGCGCCGCTCGCAGGTCTCGACAGCCGCTCGCTCGTCAAGACGAGTGCCGGCATCGACAATCCGGTGAGCACTGCCGTCAACGGCAGCGACGTGCTGGCCGTACGCTATTCAGGCGCGGGTGCTGCGCCCGATGGCGACGGCAGCGTCATCAACTGCGCGGGCTTCCCGGTGCACGAGGCAAAGGAGGGCTGGAGCATCTTCTATGTCGCGCGCAATGGCGACGGCCTGGCCGAGCTGCGCTGCAAGTACCGCGGCACGAGCAACTGGAGCGCGGACGCAATCGTCGCCGGGGTCGACGGCTTCCAGGTGCTGTATGGGGTCGATACCGACACCGCGCCCGATGGTGTCCCGAACCGCTACGTGAGCGCCAGCGCGCTGGCCGCGCTCGATGCCGCGCTGCCGTTGGCGGGCGGTGGGCAGGCCGAGCTGAACGAGAAGACCTGGTGGAAGCGCGTCGCCAGCGTGCAGGTGGCCTTGCTGCTGCATGGCGAACGTCCCTCGGCCGCGCCGGTCCAGCCGGGCGCGTATTCGCTGTTCGGCGCGGCCTATGGTGCGGCCCAGGCGGCGGGCGACGAGGGCGTACAGTTGGCAGCTGCGGACCTGCACGGCCGCGTCCAGACGCCGTCGCGCAGGCTGTTCACGGCCGTGTTCGCAGTCGGCGCAGCCCAGCCTTGAGGCGGCCATGCGGGCACGTCACTCCGAGCGCGGCGCGGCGCTCGTCACCATGCTGTTCCTGATGCTCGCGCTTCTGATGATGTCGCTGTCGGCCGCGCGCGCCGCGCTCGCACATGCGACATCGGCGCGCCATGAACGCGACCGCCAGGTGGCTCATGCGGCGGCCGAAGCGGCGCTGCTCGACGCCGAGCGCGACATCGAGGGCGCGGCCGGTCCAGCTTCGCCGCGCACGGCCATCTTCGCGGCCATGGACGCGAGCGCATTCGACGAACGTTGCCTTGGGCAGGCCGAGAAGACCGGCTTGTGCCAGGCCAGCACCGGGACTGCGCCGCCGGCCTGGCAGACGGCCGACCTGGCGGGCGAGGCCGGCGTCGAATACGGCCGCTTTACAAGCCGCTCGCTGCCGACGGGCGCGGGCACGCTGCCGGCCGCCGCCCCGCGCTATCTGGTCGAACTGCTGGCGGGCCCCCAGCCCATGTTTCGCATCACGGCGCTCGGCGTCGGCGCCGACCGGGCCACGATGGTCGTCCTGCAGAGCCATTATCGACGTGCCAGCGCCAGCGGGCCGGGAAAGCGCATGGGCTGGCGCGAAATCGCCAACTGGCCTGAACTGCACAAGGCTGCATCCTGATTCAAGGTATCCGAGGAGACAACGATGTCGCGCGCGCGCGGTTTTACCCTGGTCGAAGTGATGGTCGTGCTGCTCATCATGTCGCTACTGGCCAGCCTGGCCTGGCCCAGCTATGCCGGCTACATCACCAAAACGCGGCGCATGGAAGGCAAGGTCGCGCTGATCACCGCCATGCAGCAGCAGGAACAGCACCATGCAATTGCCCACACCTATGTCGCTTTTTCACGGGAGGCGCCGGTGGAGTCCCTGCGCTGGTGGTCCGGGAATGCGGCCGCCGGCAGCGCCTACGAACTCGATGCCCAAGCCTGCCCGGACCAGGACCTGCGCGACTGCGTGCAGCTGCGCGCGCGTCCCGGTACGGCACATGTCGACGTCCGCTTCCTTGACGCCGAATGCGGCGCGCTCACCCTGCGCAGCACCGGCGAGCAGGGTGCCAGCGGACCGTCGGCGCGCTGCTGGCCATGAACGCAACGCGGGGTTTTTCGCTACCCGAACTGCTCGTCGTCACAGCCATCGCCGCGATCCTGCTGGGCGTCGCGCTGCCGGACCTGGCTGCGCTGCTGCGCGCCCAGCAACTGCGCACGGCGACGAACGACCTGTTCGGCGCAATCGGCCTGGCAAGGGCGCAGGCGATTGCGCGCAACGAGCGCGTCAGCGTGATGCCGCGCGACGCGCTCGGGGTCGACTGGACGCAGGGCTGGACCGTGTTCGTCGACCGCGACGGCGACGCTGTGCCGGGGCCGGGCGACGCCATCCTCGCCGTGCACGAGGCGCTCCCGGCCGGCTTCCAGGCCGCTTTTGCCTTCACGAGTCCTGCAGCCCCGTATTACATCGCCTACAATGGCGCCGGGCGCAGCTGCACCGCCACGAATAGCGGCGCGGCGCGCTGGGGCACGCTGTCGCTGTTTCATGGCGGGTCGACCCGCCGTATTAAAATCAACATGCTGGGCCGGGCACGCGCCTGCAATCCGGCGCGCGACGACAACTGCGACGGCGCCGCCGCGCCGTCTTAGACCACCTGAAGAATATTGTGACCAAGGTAGACACCGACATCGACGCCATGGCGCTGGCCCTGGAGTGGGCCGCCAAAGGCATGACCATCACTGCCCCGAACCCGCGCGTGGGCTGCGTGATCGTGCGCGAGGGTAGCGTCATCGGCGCCGGCCACACCCAGCCGGCCGGCCAGGCCCATGCCGAGATCCAGGCCCTGCGCGACGCCGCCGCGCGCGGTAACGATGTGCGCGGCGCGACCGCGTATGTCACGCTCGAGCCCTGCAGCCATTATGGCCGCACCCCGCCATGTTCGAACGCGCTGATCGAAGCGGGCCTTGGCCGCGTGGTGGCAGCGATGGGCGACCCGAATCCGCTCGTGGCCGGGCGCGGGATGGCGCAGCTGGAAGCGGCCGGCATTGCGATCGCGTCAGGCGTGATGGCCGATGAAGCCTATGAACTGAACATCGGCTTCTTCTCGCGCATGCGCCGTGGCCGTCCCTGGGTGCGCCTGAAAACGGCGGCCAGCCTGGACGGCATGACGGCCCTGGAAAATGGCGAGAGCCAGTGGATCACCGGGCCCGAGGCACGCCAGGACGGCCACGGATGGCGTGCACGCGCCTGCGTGATCCTGACCGGAATCGGCACCGTGAAGGCGGACGATCCGCAACTGACCGTGCGCGGCGTAGCGACGCCCGGCGTGGCGACGCCCGGCATTGCCACGCCAAGGCAACCGCGCCGCGTGATCGTCGACAGCCGGCTCGACATCGCGCTTGACGCCCGCATCCTGCAAGGAGCGCCGTGCTGGATCGTCGCGGCCGTGCCTGACCCTGAAAAAGCGGCGCTGCTGCGCGCCGCGGGGCACGAAGTCATCCTGCTGGCGAACAGTGCCGGCAAAGTCGATCTGCCGGCACTGATGCTGGAACTGGGCCGGCGCGAGATCAACGAAGTGCATGTCGAGGCCGGCTCGAAGCTGAACGCCTCATTGGTGCGCGAGGGCTGCGTCGATGAGCTGCTGGTCTACCTGGCCCCAAGCCTGATCGGCGCGGGGCAGGGCATGTTCGCGCTACCGCCTCTCGATCGCCTGGCCGACAAGATCGCCCTGCGCTTTCACGAAGTGAGGCAGGTCGGCGCCGACCTGCGCATCCTGGCAAGATTGAATACGAACTAACCTGAGGAAAAAGAAGCATGTTTACTGGAATCGTCGCCGCCGTCGGCAATATCAATTCGGTCTCGCCGCTGGCGGGCGGCCCTGACGCCGGCGTGCGTCTGCAGATCGACGCCGGCGGCTTGCCGCTGCTCGATGTCGCGCTGGGCGACTCGATCGCGATCAACGGCGCCTGCATGACGGTCGTCGAAAAAACCGATACTGCCTTCTCGGTGGACGTCTCGCGCGAAAGCCTGAGCAAGACTGCCGGTCTCGATGGGCTGGGCGAAGTCAACCTGGAGAAAGCGCTGACCCTGGCCGAGCGCCTCGGCGGACACCTGGTGTCGGGCCACGTCGATGGACTGGGCCAGGTGCACAGCTTCGAGCCGGTGGGCGAGTCGCGCGAGCTGATCGTCGATGCGCCCCAGGAACTGGCCAGGTTCCTTGCCTATAAAGGCTCGGTCGTGGTCAACGGCGTGTCGCTGACGGTGAACCGTGTCGAGGACCTGTCGGTCGATGGCGTCAAACTCTGCCGCTTCTCGATCAACCTGATTCCGCACACGATCGACGTCACCACGCTCAAGCACCTGCGCGCGGGGTCGAAAGTGAACCTGGAGATCGACCTGATTGCGCGCTACGTCGAGCGCATGCTGTCGGTTTCGCCTGATCTCATCCGCAGCTGAAGACGCATGCGACAGGGCCCTCGAACGAGAGGGCCCTGATCACATCCTGCAGTGCGAAAGGGTCAATTCGCTTACTGCTGTCGCTTTTTCTCTTCCTTCTTCACCTTCTTGGCTTCCTTCTTTTCCTTGTCGGTCTTCGCCGGTTCTTTCTTGGTCGACTTCTTCGCGTCCTGGCTTTTGCTCATTGAATTGCTCCGATCAATATGTTGAATAACGGTGATGTGACAGGTTCCGCACCTGCTCGGAATAATAGCTGATTACCACTTTCCATACGCATTCCCGCAACGGGTTTCGGGCGAGGCTGCGTCTGGTGTTTCCCCTAGTGTTAAGCTCGTTATACATAATGATACAATCAGGAATCTGTGTCCTCATCATAAAGAATCGTTACGTCCCCATGGCCAATTTTTACCGAGCAGTCTGTATAGCAGCCAGTGTTCTCGCATTGCCATCCCACGCCATGGCGACGGATCCGGAAGATATTGCCAGCCTGAGCCTGGAGGATTTGTCGAATATCCGCGTCACCTCGGTATCGCGGCGCTCCGAACCTGTGGCCGACGCAGCCGCGTCGATTTTCGTCATCTCCGGCGACAGCATCAAGCGCGCAGGCGTGTCGACGCTGCCTGAAGCGCTGCGGCTCGCGCCGAACTTGCAGGTTGCGCGTGTCGACGCACGCAATTACGCAGTCACTGCACGCGGCTTCAACAGCGCTTTCGAAAACAAGCTGCTGGTGCTGATCGATGGCCGCAGCGTGTACACGCCCTTGTTTTCCGGCGTTTACTGGGACGCGCAGGATGTCGTACTGGAAGATGTCGAGCGCATCGAAGTCATCAGCGGTCCCGGCGCCACCATGTGGGGCGCCAACGCCGTCAACGGCGTCATCAACATCATCACCAAGGCGGCCGGCGCCACCCAGGGCACGCAAGTGAGCGCGAGCTACGACCGCGACCTGATCACGGGCTCGGTGCGGCATGGCGGCGCGCTTGCCGGCGGCGCCCGCTACCGGATGTACCTCAAGTCGTCCGAGCACGAGGATATCGAACGCGAAAACGGCATGGACAACCTGACCGGGTGGAAGCGCTCGCAGGCCGGGTTCCGGGCCGACTGGGGGCAGGGCGCCGACACGGCGACCGTCCAGGGCGATGCCTACGTCGGCGCCCTGCACCAGCAAGGCACGCGCGACATCCGCATCGCGGGCGCCAACCTGCTTGGCCGTAAGGCGATTCGCCTGCCAGGGGGCTCGGAGCTCACGGCGCAGGCCTACTGGGATTTCACCGAGCGCAACCAGCCTGGCGCTTTCATCGAGCACCTCAATACCATCGACCTTCAGCTCCAGAGTTCGGTCACGCTGGCCGAGCGCCACCGTATCGTGTGGGGCGCGGGCTACCGCAAAGCCTTCGACCGCCTCGACAACGGCGCCGGGTTTGCATTCCTGCCGGGCGACCTGAACCTGCACTGGGGGAATGTATTCGTGCAGGACGAAATCGACGTCACCGATACCGTGCGCCTGATCGCCGGCGCCAAGCTCGAACATAACAATTACACCGGCCTGGAATTCCTGCCCACCCTGCGCCTGGCATGGAAGCCGACCGGCACCAGCCTGGTCTGGACATCGGCATCGCGCACGGTACGGGCGCCTTCGCGCATCGACCGGGATTTTTATAGCCCCTCGAATCCCCCGATCGTGGGCGGCGTGCCGCGCTACGGGTTTGCCGGCGGCCCCCAATTCCGCTCGGAAGTGGCCGCTGTGCTGGAATTGGGTTACCGCATCCAGGCCACCCCAAGCCTGTCGTATTCGGTCACCGCTTTCGCCAGCGACTACGACCGCCTGCGCACGCTCGAGCCGAACCCGCGCGGATCCGGATCGGTGTTCAGCAACCTGGCGAATGGCCGCACGAAGGGCGTCGAGATGTGGTCGACCTGGGAAGCGAGCGAGGCGCTGCGGCTGTCGGCGGGCCTGGTGGCGCAGCGCATCCGTACCACGCCCGAGCCGGAGAGCCGCGACGCCAGCGCGGCAACCGGCCTGGCAACGAGCGACCCGAGCAACTACTGGTCCCTGCGCGCTTCGTACGATATCGCGCGCGGCCAGACGCTCGACGTGCTGCTCCGCCACCAGGGAAAGCTGAGCCGTCCAGCGGTGCCAAGCTATGAAGCGCTCGATATCAACTACACATGGCGCGTGACGCCTGATGTCGACCTCTCGGTCAGGGGGAGTAACCTGTTGGACGCGGCGCATCCGGAATACGGCGGCGGGCCAAATCGCAGTGTCTATGAACGCAATATCGGGGTGAACCTGGTGTGGCGCTTGTAACCATGCTCCGTTCATGCGCGATGGTGCTGGCAGGCCTGTTCGCGCTCAACGCGTATGCGCAAGTGGGTGCGCCGACCGAAGACGTCGTCAAGGCGGCTTACCTGTCGAAGCTCGGTCATTATGTCCATTGGCCGGCGCACGCCGCGCCGCCCGCCAATGGGCGCACTGTGATCGGCATCGTGGGTGCCGAGGAGGTGGCGAACAGCCTGGCCCAGATGGCGGCCGTGCGCGACCCGGTCAAGGGTACGCTGGCGGTGCGGCGTCTGCGCAACGGCGATTCACTCGAGCACATTCATATCCTGTATCTGGGCAAGGGCTATGTTGCCCGGGCCGGTGCCATGATTGACGGGGCAGCCGCGCGTTCGATCCTGATCGTCTCGGAATCGGACGATGCACTGGCGCGTGGCAGTGTCGTCAATTTTCGTGTGGTAGACGAACGGATGCGCTTCGACATTTCGCTCGAGTCTGCCGAAAAAGCCGGCCTGCGACTGAGCTCGCAACTCCTGATGCTGGCCGCGACGGTCATCCGCGGAAAACTTCAATAATCGCTATTGCGCGCTGCCGACCGCCGCGCCCGCACATGCCTGCGGCAACGGCGCCTCGCGCCGCAGGCCGAAGCGGGACATCGTGTCCGCCGTCGACGGCCGGTGCAGCGCAATGAGCTTGTGCGCGATGTCGCCGATCGAATCGGACATCCTTGTCCGGTTCAAATTTCCCAGCGCCGCCAGAGCCGGCGCATTGTCCGCCCCGTTGTTCAGCTTTTCCATGAACTGGTCGGCCTTCATCACGCGCCCGCTGTCGAAGCGGCGGGGGCGCTCGATGCGCGCGTTCGGCGCCAGCAGCACCAGCGTATCGACCGGCGCATCGTCCAGCCCGAAAGGCTCGAGCGCGTCGCGCAGCACCGAGACCTGGCGCGCCAGTTCGTCCAGCGGAGACGGCATGGGCTCGAAGCTTTTGGTGGCCTCGTTCCAGCGCAGGAAGTCGCCGTCCTCGGTGATCCTCAGGCCATGCGCGAAATGCCTGGTGCCCAGCAGGTAGAAGCGGCGCGAGCGGTGGATCAACAGGTGATCGATCTGCGCCGCCTCGCCATCGTTCGACACCAGCCGCAGGTCGTGCACGACGGCCGTGCGCGTGGAATCCTTCAGGTAGACGTCGATCAGGCCGGCCGCCTCGCGCTCGGCGGCGATCCCCGCCCGCATCATGCGCAGCTCACGCTCGATCAGCGGCCGCTTGTCGGGACCTGCCAGCGCCAGCATGCGCTGCAAAATCGCGACGACCGGCATCTTGTTGTCGCTATCCTTGTAGATCATTGTCAACTCCTGCTGAGGTCGAACTTCCACTCTAGCTCTGCGTCAACGATCCGCCATCGATTTTATTAAGTGCAAGCAAGATTATGCCTCCTGCATGCAAATTGTTGCGCTCCGGACTCAGGCTTAATGCACCAGTTTGGCGGGCGCCGCCGCTTGCTGGACAGCTTCCGGCTTCTTCTCCGGATACAGGACCACCTGCACGTAATTCTCCGTATTCAGATAGCGCCGCGCCGCCTCCTGCACGTCGACCGCGGCGAGCGCATTCACACGCTCGTCATGCGTCAGGATGGCCGCCGGGTCGGTCCCGTCCAACAGCGCCGACTGGATGCGTCCGAGCCAGTAGCCGTTTTCGCGCAGCGCCTTGCGGTGATTCTGGATCCAGTTCTGCTTGACCTTGGCCAGGTCGGCCGCCGTCGGCCCCTCGCGCTTGAGGCGTTCGAACTCGGCGAAGGTCGCGGCCAGCACCTTGTCGACGTTCTCGGGGCCGGTCGGCAGCGTCACCGCCAGCGTGTAGTTCCCATACGGGATGCGGCCGAGCGAAGCGCCGGCGCTGCCGCCATAGATCAGCGAGAGCTGCTCGCGCAGCACCTCGATGAGGCGGATGTTGAGCACTTCGACCAGCGCCTGCAGGCGCATCTGCTCGAGCTCCGAGAACGCCGCTTCGCCGGTGAAGGTGAGCGAAATCGTGCTTTTCTGTTCGGTGCCGCTGTACACGGCCCGCTTGACCACGCCCTTCGCCGGACGCAGGCCGACGTCGCGCCAGGTGGTCGGCAGGTCGGGCGTCGGCAGGCTGCCGAGATAGGTGGCCAGCAGCGGCTTGACCTTGTCCGCATCGAAACTGCCGACCATGACAAAGGTGAGGTCCTTGGCGCTCGAAAAGCGCTCGCGGTAGATGGCGATGCTGCGGTCCAGGCTGATCTGGTCGAATTCCTCGGGACGCAGCGGGCGCGGCGCGCGCGGGTGGTTGCCGTACAGCGCGGCGACCACGGTGTCGCTGAAGCGCGCGCCCGGCTGGGCCAGGCGGTTGCGCGCGGCTTCGACCTGCTTGCCGATGAAGGACTTGAACAGGTCCTCGTCGCGCCGCACCGCGTCGAAGCGCAGCCATAGCAGCTGCAGCATGGTCTCGATGTCGGTCGCGCCCGAGGAGGCGCCCAGCACCTCGCTGTAGCCCGCCAGGCCCATCGTCACGGCGGCCGCTTTACCCGCCAGGACTTTCGACAGGTCGAGCGGCGAATACTCCTTCAGGCCCATGCTGGCGACGATCGAATTGGCAAAGCGGGCATTGAGGATGTCGGCGTCGCCGTACAGGCTCTGGCCGCCGAAGCGCGCCGCGCTCATCACGACCTGGTCGTTGCGAAAGTCGGTCGGCTTCATGATCACCTTGACGCCGTTCGAGAGCGTCAGGTGCGTCAGGCCCAGCGCCTTGTCCTGGGTTTCAAGGATGATGCTGCCCCCTTTCGGCGGCTGCGCCAGCAACTGCGTGCCGAGCGTTTTTTCTTCGTAGGGCGCGACCTCGGCTTTTTCCGCCGCGGCCAGGGCGGCGAGCAGCGCTTCGCCTTGCGGGGGCGGGCTATCCGCACGCTCGATGCCGGTATAGACCACCAGCTTGCCGGAGTTGGCCGGAATCGTGCGCCGCGCGTAGGCATTCATTTCCTCTTGCGTCACCCCCGGCAGCATCTCGGTGGCGTAGCGGTACTCGGCGGCGATGCCGGGAATCGGCTCCTGCTGCAGGAAGTTGCGCAGGTACTCGGCGACATAGGCACCCGAATCGGTTTTCTCGCGCTCGTTGTACAGGCGCTCGTAACTGCGCAGCATGTTCTTCCTGGCGCGATCGAGTTCGGCTTGCCCGAAGCCGTAGCGGCGCACGCGCACGTTCTCGCGCACCAGGGCCTCGATGGCTTTCGGCGCGCCGCCGGGGCCGATGACCGCGCTGGCGTTGAAGGATTTGTAGAAGGGCGTGAGTTTGCCGAGGGCGCTGCCGCCGCGCAGGAAGGGCGGCTCGGCCAGCTGCGACATCTCCTGCAGGCGGGCGCCGAGCATGCCGGTGAACAGGCTTTCGACGAGCTGCTCGCGGTAGCCGCGCACCGTGTCCGGCTCGCGTACCGGCTGCACCGGATAGCGCACCAGGATGCTGTTGCCGCCCGCTTCGCGATCGGTGACGACGACCGCTTCGGTCTCTTCCCGGCGCGCAATGTCAGCATACACGCGCGGCCGTGACGGTGCCGGATTCTTCAGCTTTGAAAAGTGCGCCTTGATGAGTTTTTCGATCGCCTTCGGCTCGATGTCGCCGACCGCGACCACCGCCATCAGGTCGGGCCGGTACCAGTCGCGGTAGAAGCGGCGCAGCGTGTCCGGCTTGAAGTTGCGGAGCACTTCTTCTTTGCCGATCGGCAGGCGCTCGGCATAGCGCGAGCCGTTGTAGATCTTCGGGTACAGCTGCTTGCCGATGCGGTCCCCGGCGCCTTTGCCGAGCCGCAGTTCCTCGAGCACGATGCCGCGCTCTTTCTCGATCACCGCTTCGTCGAAAGACAGGCCGTGCGCCCAGTCTTCCAGCACCTGGAAGGCCTTACCCAGGTTTTCCGGGCGGTCCAGGGGGATCGGCAGGATGTAGACGGTTTCGTCGAACGAGGTGTAGGCATTCAGGTCGGCCCCGAACTTGACGCCGATGGATTGCAAATAGTCGACCAGCTCGTGCTTCTTGAAATTCGTGCTGCCATTGAAGGCCATGTGCTCGACAAAGTGCGCGAGGCCCTGCTGGTCGTCGTCCTCCTGGATCGAACCGGCTTTCACGACCAGGCGCAGTTCGAGCTTGCGCTCGGGGCGAGCGTTTTGCTGGATGTAGTAGGTCAGGCCGTTCGCCAGCTTGCCGACCTTGACCTGCGGGCCGACCGGGATCGGCGCATCGAGTTTGAGTGCGGCGTCGGCGACAAAGGCGTGGGTGAGAAGGACGGCGGCGAGGCAGGCCTTGAGCACGAGTTGAACGAACATCGGAATTCCGTTGAGAGGGCGTCGAGCGGCCATTGTAACGGCCGCCCGCGCCTTCGTCAGCGGTTCACACCGTCACGCGTCCCACTTGCAACAGCAACTCCATTTCGCGCGCCGGCAGCGGCTGGCTATACAGGTAACCCTGCAGCACTTCGCAGCCGATCTTGCCCAGGAAGTCGCGCTGCGCCAGTGTCTCGACGCCTTCGGCCACTACTTTCAGCGACAGGCCTTCGGCCAGCGCGATCGTGGCCTGGGCAATCGCCGCGCTGCGCGGGTCGGTCGTGATGTTGCGTACGAAGGCCTGGTCGATCTTGAGCTTGTCGAGCGAGAAGCGCGACAGGTAGCCGAGCGACGAGTAGCCGGTGCCGAAATCATCGAGCGAGAGCGACACGCCCATCGACCGCAGTTCGGCCAGCTGGGCTTCGGCCGCCGAGGTGTCGCCCATCATGACGCTTTCGGTCAGTTCGATCTCGAGGTAGCGCGCCTCCAGGCCCGATTCGGCCAGGGCGGTGCGCACGACGGCGGGCACGGTGCCGGCCTTGAACTGGTGCGCCGAGACGTTCACCGCCACCGGCACGCAGGGCAGGCCGGCATCCTGCCAGGCCTTGTTCTGCAGGCAGGCCTGGCGGATCACCCAGTCGCCTATCGGCAGGATCAAGCCGGTGTCCTCGGCCAGCGGGATGAAATCGGCCGGCGAGATGCGGCCCAGTTCCGAGCTGTGCCAGCGCAGCAGCGCTTCCATGCCGAGCACGCGGCCATCGACGCGCGCCACCTGCGGCTGGAAGTGCAGCGCCAGTTCGGCTTGGCCGATGGCGCGGCGCAGGCGGGTTTCCAGCGCCAGCCAGCGCATCGCCTGGGCATTCATCTCGCCCTTGAAAAAGCGGAAGCCATTGCGCCCGGCGTCCTTCTGGTGCGCGAGGGCCGCGTCGGCCGCTTTCAGCAAGTCGCCCGGGACATCGCCGTCGCGCGGGAACACGCTGATGCCGATGCTGCCGGTGACGACCACGTCGTGACCGTTCACCGAAAACGGCTGGGCGATGCCTTCGATCAGGCGTTGGGCCTTGAGGATGATGTCCTCGGTATCCTCGCAGCTGGTGAGCAGCACGAATTCGTCGCCCGACAGTCGGGCAACGGTGTCGGCGGCGCCGGCGATTTCGCTGGCGCGGCGCGCCACTTCGCGCAAGAGGGCGTCGCCGGCGGCATGCCCGAGGCTGTCGTTGATGCGCGAGAGACGGTCGACGTTCACCAAGAGCAGGGCCAGCTGGCTGCCGTCGCGCCGCGCCGCTGCGATCGACTGCTGCAGGCGGTCATGGAACAGCGAGCGGTTCGGCAACAGCGTCAGCGCGTCGTGGTTCGACAGGAAGTCGAGCTGGTTGTGGGCCGCCTTCAGGGCCGACAAGTCGGTCGAGACCGAGACATAGGCCGTCAGCTTGCCGCCCTCGTCGCGCACCGCGCTGATGCTCATGCGCTCCGGGTAGACTTCGCCGTTCTTGCGGCGGTTCCAGATCTCGCCGCGCCACTGGCCGTTCTGTTCCAGGCCTTCCCACATCGCGCGGTAGAAGGGCGCCTCATGGCGGCCCGAGCGCAGCAAGCGCGGGTTCAGCCCGACTACCTCGACTTCGCGGAAACCCGTGATGCGCTCGAACGCCGGATTGACCGCGACGATGTTGGCGCAGGCATCGGTCATCATGATGCTTTCCTGGGTGCTGTCGAAGACCTGGCGCGCGAGCTCGAGCCGGTGCTCGCTCTCGCGCAGTGCGGCGTCGGCCTGGGCGCGGGCTGTGGCTTCCAGCTGCAGCTGGGCCGCGTGGCGCTGCACCACGCCATACAGGTTCAGGTTTTCATAGGCGACCGCCAGATGGGCCGCCAGGGCCGAGGCCCAGCGTTCGTCCTCGATTCCGAACGGCGCCGCGCTCGGGGCGCGCACGAAATACAGCCAGCCGTACAGGTGGCGCAGGCAGCGCACCGGGAGGCCGAGCAGGGAGCCGCAACGCGGCAGGCCGGGCGGCAGGGTGCCCAGCAGCGGGTCGCCTTCGGCCAGCAGCAGGGCCTGGCGCGTTTGCAGCAGCGCGCCGGGCAGGCGCGTGCCGGTCGCATGCGGCAGCAGCAGCGTAGGGTCGAGGCCGCGTGCGGCCAGATGCGCGACCCTGCGTTCGTCGTTCTCCAGCAGGCACACGGCCAGCTGGTCGGCGTCGAGGATGCGCGCCGCCGCCTGCAGGAAGACGTCGACCAGGCCCTCGACCCGGCGCTCGCCGGCCAGGCGCAGGCACATGTCCTCGAGCGCGGCCAGGCGCGCACCGAGGCGGCTGTCGCCGGAAGGCGCTACCGGCGCTTGCACGGCGCCCCTCGCGACCGGAGCGCCGCGCACCTCGGGCGTCGCCTTGTGCGCCGCCGCGGCCGACAGTCCCAGTTCGGCATTGACCGCATCCATGATGTCCTGCGGGTCGGACGGTTTGGAGAGAACGGTATGCACGCCGCAGCTGCGCGCCATCGCCACCGTCTCGCGCTCGGCATACACGGCCGAATAAAAGATCACGCGGGTGGCGGCCAGTGCGCGGTCGGCACGCAGGCGCTGGACGAACTCGTAGCCGTCCATGGTCGGCATCAGGATGTCGGTGATGATCAGCTCGGGCCGCTCGGCGCGCACCAGTTGCAGGGCGGCAGCGCCATCTTCGGCTTCCAGCAGACGGTGTTCGGTGAAGCCGAGCAGCGCCATCAGGTAGGCGCGGTTGCTCGGGCGGTCATCGACAATGAGGATGGTGGCCATCAGTGCTTCACCTTGGCTGCAGTGGTGAACTGTTCAGCAAATATCGGTACCAACATGACGACTCCATGAATGCACCGGCGGCAGCACACCGATACGTTTGACCAAAGCTCGATGAATCATAATCCTGTGAATGTCGTGAACATCACAAAGTTGCTTATTAAAACATAATATTTAACAATTGTTCTTGAACAAATGCACGTTGTTGCCTTTACGCAACGTTCAGGATGTTCTAGTACAGCTCGCCGGCGGCATCGTCTTGCCGGCATCCTCGCATCGACTCGGTTGGAAGCCGGTAAATCCTTTAAAATAGCGGATTACGCATGACGCGTCACCGTTTCAAGGAAATCCGCATGTCTATCTCCAGCACCCAGGAAATCGTTGCCGAACTTCGCGCCGGCCGCATGGTCATTTTGGTCGACGAAGAAGACCGCGAAAACGAGGGGGATCTGGTCCTGGCAGCGGACTTCGTCACGCCCGAGGCGATCAATTTCATGATTCGTCATGCGCGCGGCCTGGTCTGCCTGACGCTGTCGGAAGAGATCTGCGACAAACTGGCTTTGCCGATGATGACGAGCCGCAATGGGACTTCGTTCGGCACCAACTTCACAGTCTCGATCGAGGCCGCCGAAGGCGTGACCACCGGCATCTCGGCGGCCGACCGCGCACGCACGATCCAGGTCGCCGTCGCCAGGAACGCGAAACCGGACGACCTGGTCCAGCCGGGCCACATTTTCCCGCTGCGCGCGGTGAAGGGCGGCGTCCTGATGCGCGCCGGCCACACCGAAGCCGGCTGCGATCTTACCGAGATGGCGGGCCTGTCCCCGGCCTCGGTGATCTGCGAAATCATCAAGGAAGACGGCACCATGGCGCGCCTGCCGGACCTGATCGAATTCGCGCAAGAACACAAGCTGAAGATCGGCACCATCGCCGACCTGATCCATTACCGCAGCGAAAACGAGAGCCTGGTCGAGCGCGTTGCCGAGCGCACCCTGAACACGGCGCACGGGGAATTCCAGCTGATCGCCTACCGCGACAAGCCGAGCGGCTGCGCGCACCTCGCGATGGTGCATGGCGAACTGAAGCGCGAATTCGAAACCCTGGTGCGCGTGCACCAGCCGGTCTCGATCCTCGACGTGCTGGAACACCGCGCCACGACCCACTCGTGGACCATGGCGTCGGCGATGGAAGCGATCAAGAAGAGCGAGAGCGGGGTCCTTGTCCTGCTCAATTGCGGCGAGACGGCCGAACAGCTGTTTGCGCAGTTCAGCTCGCTGGATGCGCCGGGCGCGCGTCCGACCGGCCGCGCGGCGACGATGGATCTGCGTACCTATGGCATCGGCGCGCAGATCCTGAAGGAGCTGGGCGTCGGCAAGATGAAGCTGCTGGCCAATCCGCGCAAGATGCCGTCGATGACCGGTTTCGATCTCGAGGTGACCGGATACATCGCCAATCCGACGGCCTGACGCGGTACCATTTATATATTATGAATACGAACACACTAAGAAGAGGGCAGTCATGACGGTAGGAACTTATGAGAGCAACATGACAGGCGAGGACCTGCGCATCGGGATCGTGCAGGCGCGCTTCAATGCCGACGTCGGGCATGGCCTGCTGTCGTCCTGCCTGGCCGAGCTGAAGCGCCTGGGCGTGGCCGACGAAGACATCCTGCACGTGACCGTGCCGGGCGCGCTGGAAATCCCGCTGGCCCTGCAAAAGATGGCCGAGACCCAGCAGTTCGACGCGCTGATCGCGCTGGGCGCCGTCATCCGCGGCGAAACTTACCACTTCGAGCTGGTCTCGAACGAGTCGGGCGCCGGCATCACGCGCATCGGCCTGGACTATGGCATCCCGATCGCCAACGCCGTGCTGACCACCGAGACCGACGAGCAGGCCGAAGTGCGCATGGCGGAGAAGGGCCTTGATGCGGCGCGCGTCGCGGTCGAGATGGCCAACCTGCTGCTGGCGCTGGAAGAGCTGCACCCCGAGGAAGAAGAAGAGTAAGGGACGACGATGATTGACAAGACCACCCACGCCAACCCGAGCAAGAACCGCACCCCGCGCCATCGCGCGCGCGAGTTCGCGCTCCAGGGCCTCTACCAATGGCTGCTGAACAACGAGCCATCGTCCCAGGTGGCCAACAACATCCGCGCCGCCCACGGCTTCGACAAGGCTGACGGTGAGTATTTCTCGACGCTTCTTAACGGCACCATCACGACCTCGGTCGCGCTGCGCGAGATGATCGCCCCGCTGATCGACCGCACGGTGGCCGAACTGTCGCCGATCGAGCACGGCGTGCTGCTGCTGGGCGCGTTCGAGCTGAAGAACCAGCCGGACATCCCATACCGCGTCGTCATCAACGAAGCGGTCGAGCTGACCAAGTCGTTTGGCGGCATCGACGGCCACAAGTACGTGAACGGCGTGCTCGACAAGCTGGCCTCGCAGCTGCGTCCGGAAGAGGTTGGCGCCGACGCGCGGCGTTAATTTCTCTCTATATATATAGTAGGGATGGCGAAAAGCCACCGTTGCCGTCAGGCGCGGTGGCTTTTTTGTTGGTCGGCAGGTGCGCAACCGACATCGGTGAAGGCGAATGGCAGGGCGATGTAGGGTGGCGTCCTGACTCCACGCGGTGACGCCGATGCGTTGGCACGACGTATCCGGCAGGCTGTACTGGCTTTCATGCGCCGTACCGCGTGGACTCGGGAGTCCACGCTAGAACAAAAAAGCCACGGCGAGCAGTGACAATAGAAGTGAACCTTCCTTGCTTTACAGCGTCGCCAGCGCTTCCGTGTGCGGCTCGACGACGGCCGGTTCTTCAGTCTTCGGCGTTGCCGGGGCTGCTGGGGCAGCGGCCGGCGTCGACTTGACCACCATCTGTGACGGACGTGCCACGTTAGTGGTCGGAACCTTCTTGCCGCCAGCAACTTGCTTCAGGCGGTGATATTCCGCCAGCACCTTGGCACCGTAACCCGAATCATCGTCCATGTCGGCAGCGCCGACGTAGGTCTTCAAGCCGCCTTCGACGGAACCGGTGCGCTTCACATAATCCTTCAGGATCTGCGCGCCGACACGGATGTTGGCGACAGGGTTCAGCGCAGCCTGGGCGCCGCCGACTTCCTGGAACTTGTCGTGGTGGACCTTGGCCATGACCTGCATCAGGCCCTTGGCACCCATTGGGCTTTCCGCGAACGGGTTCAGGCCCGATTCGATCGCCATCACGGCCAGGATCAGCAGCGGGTCGAGCTTCATCTCGTGCGCCGTCATGTAGGCCGTCGAGACGAGCATGTTGGCAGCGTCGCCCGCTACCCGGTAGCGCTTGGCCAGCCAGGAGGTGACGTCCTGCTGCTGCTTGCTGTTGCCGAGGTGCTTGACCTCGAGCTGGGCGCGCGTCGTATCCACCGCAAGGTCCTGCGCCGGCGTTGCTGTAGCGGTGGCGATGACGGCATGGGCGGGCGCGGATGCGACGGCTTCGGGGTGCAGCAGTTCGGACACTGTTTTAGCTGCATCCGGGTTCGTGTAGAGCAGGGCCAGTACCGCCACTGCCGAGAGACCGAACACGGTCAGGGTGTGTTGCATTGTGGTCAACAGACCACGTACCGTTTTGCTCACGTGTGAAAACGTGACTGGCTGGTTGGCCATGGATTGGACAAGCTTTGCGCTTGTGCCGAACATACGATTGATCATCGAAGTCCCCTTTGTCGCGGCGAAAAGGATCCCGTCGTGGCGCGCTAAGCGCTACGGAGGTACCAATGCCGTGCATCAGAAAAATCGTCAGGGCTTCCAGCAGGAAGACCAAAACGCCGTCATTGCTTTGCTTCAGCTGGCCGACGCCCAGGGCGGGTACGGACCAGTGGCTCAACAACTGTGTCGGGGGTTCAGGCAGACGCCTGGTGGAAAACACTCCTTACAAATGTCGTTGGGGCCCCGACCCCGTGAAGTAATGAGAGCGGCTACAATCTGCTTTTAAAAGGGCCGTCTCATCAAGTAGGTGCGATTGTAGGAGGTCGTTTATACCAAGTCAATACTAGCACGACTGCGCTTTATTACTTTTAGATCTGACTTCTTGCCGTGAGCCCAGTAATACCTTGCCAAATCAATCACTTGGCGGCGCAATTTGATTAACCTCAAGCAATCGAAAAAACAAGCAAAACTTGATGAAATATTCAGATCTTCGGGATTTTATGTCCCAATTGCAACTAACAGGCGAATTAAAGCGTGTAACCGCCCCGGTTTCTACCCATCTCGAGATGACCGAGGTGTCCGATCGCGTCCTGCGTGCCGGCGGACCGGCGCTGCTGTTTGAAAGACCGACTGGGCCGGGCGGCGCAGCGCACACGATTCCGGTGCTGGCCAACCTGTTCGGCACGCCGCAACGCGTGGCGATGGGGATGGGCGCCGACAGCGTCAGCGAGCTGCGCCGCATCGGCCACGTGCTGGCACGCCTGAAGGAGCCTGAGCCACCGCGCGGTTTCAAAGACCTGATGGGCCTCGGTTCGCTTGTCAAGGCGGTATGGGATATGGCGCCGAAGGAAGTGAAGGGCGCCGCCTGCCAGGAAATCGTCTGGGAAGGCAATGACGTCGATTTGGGGCGCCTGCCGATCCAGCATTGCTGGCCGGGCGACGTCGCGCCCCTCATCACCTGGGGCCTGGTGATCACCAAGGGACCGAACAAGAAGCGCCAGAACCTGGGGATTTACCGCCAGCAGGTACTCGGGCCGAACAAGGTCATCATGCGCTGGCTGGCGCACCGCGGCGGCGCGCTCGACTTCCGCGAGCACGCGATCGCCAACCCGGGCCAGCCCTACCCGGTGGCGGTTGCCCTGGGCGCGGATCCGGCCACCATCCTCGGCGCGGTCACGCCGGTGCCCGACAGCCTGTCGGAATACCAGTTCGCGGGCTTGCTGCGCGGCCAGCGCACGACGCTGACAAAGGCCATCGGCAGCGAGCTGCGCGTGCCCGCGTCCGCCGAGATCGTACTGGAGGGCCATATCTATCCGGATGCCAATCACCCGTCGGGCTTCGAGCATGCGATGGAAGGTCCGTACGGCGACCATACCGGTTATTACAACGAGCAGGACAGTTTCCCGGTATTTACGATCGACCGCATCACGATGCGTCGCGATCCGATTTACCACTCGACGTATACCGGCAAGCCGCCCGACGAGCCGGCAGTGCTGGGCGTGGCGCTGAACGAAGTGTTCATTCCGCTGCTGCAAAAGCAGTTCAGCGAGATCACCGACTTCTATTTGCCGCCGGAAGGCTGCAGCTACCGCATGGCCGTGGTCCAGATGAAGAAGCAGTACGCCGGGCATGCCAAGCGCGTCATGTTCGGGGTCTGGAGTTTCCTGCGCCAGTTCATGTATACGAAGTTCATCGTCGTCGTCGACGAGGACGTCGACGTGCGCGACTGGAAAGAGGTGATCTGGGCGATCACGACCCGGGTCGATCCGATGCGCGACACGGTGCTGGTCGACAATACGCCGATCGACTACCTTGACTTCGCCTCGCCGATCAGCGGCCTGGGCAGCAAGATGGGCATCGACGCCACGAATAAATGGCCGGGCGAGACGAACCGCGAGTGGGGTACGCCGATCACGATGTCGGCGGACGTCAAGACGCGGGTCGATGCTATCTGGCAGGAGCTGGGTATTTAATCGAAAGGGTGGCTCGTCAGCACCCGTTTCTCGTCAGAATAAAAACGGCGCCACAAGCGCGTGGTCTCGGTTATAATGCGGGCTGGCGGGCCCCTGCGCATTGTGGCATGGTTTACCTGGTCAGGTCGGGAACGAAGCAGCCAAAGCCGTTCACCGCAAGTGCCGCAGATCAGGCTCGCCTCCTTCGTTTTACTTTCCCTCCCCGTTTTTTGACAGTCTCCAGCCGCCGAGTCTCGTCACGCCTTCCAAACAATTGTTTTAATACGACAAACAATTGTCAGCATAATCAAATTGCGTAGTTTCCGGGACACAATGACCCGGATTCTCACCAATTATTGCTGATCGTAAATACTATTTGCTGTAATCTTGCCCAATTCCAATAATTTCATTGAGTCGGGGACCGGGATGAGCAACTTGCACGTCGACGAAGTACTGCGCCAGCATGCGCACAAGGCGGACCGCCTGATGGTCATCATTCTGTGGGCAATGTTGGGCATTGCCCTGGCACTTTCGCAGATGCATGACACGTTCGGCTTGGCGCTCGCGGTTGGCATTCCCGCCGCTGCCATTCCCACGCTGCTGACGCTCACGGCCGGCGGCGCCCGCGTCACCCGCATGGCAACCGCGTTCGCGCTGGTCGTCATGTGCGCCCTGCACATCCACCAGGGCGGCGGGCGCGACGAGCTGCACTTCGGCTTGTTCGTGGCACTGGCCTTCCTGCTGTGCTACCGCGACTGGAGCGTGATCGTCGTCGCGGCCGGGCTGATCGCCGTCCACCACCTGTCCTTCAATTACCTGCAGGAGCTTGGCTATGGCGTGCGCTGCCTGACCGAGCCGGGTATCGGCATGGTGCTGGTGCATGCTGGCTATGTCGTCGCCGAAACAATTGTGCTCTGTTACCTGGCCCGGATTCTCCAGCGCGAGGCGCTGCAGTCGGCCGAATTGCGCGTCAGCGTTGCGGCCTTGCAGGCAGCCAACGGCGCCATCGACCTGCGCGCCCAGTTGCCGGCGCAAAGCGACAGCGGCCGTGCGCTGCAAGAGGTGGTGGCCCTACTCGGCCGGGCGCTGACCAGCGTCCAGCACAGCGTGCACACCACCAGTTCCGCCTCGCACCAGATCGCCGAGGGCAATGCCGAACTGTCGCAGCGCAGCGAACGCCAGTCCGCTTCGATCCAGGCCACGGTCGCTTCGATGGCGGAACTGACGACTACCGTGCGCCAGAATGCCGAGCACGCGCGCCAGGCCGACGCGCTGGCCGGGTCGGCATCGAACGTCGCCACGCGCGGCGGCCAGGTGGTGACGCAAGTAGTCGAGCGCATGGAAGCGATCGACGCTTCTTCGCGCCGGATCGCCGACATCATCACCGTGATCGACGGCATCGCCTTCCAGACGAATATCCTGGCCCTGAACGCGGCGGTCGAAGCGGCGCGGGCGGGCGAGCAGGGCCGCGGCTTTGCGGTGGTCGCTTCCGAAGTGCGCAACCTGGCGCAGCGTTCGGCCAGCGCCGCGCGCGAGATCAAGGCCCTGATCGACGAGTCCGTGGCCCAGGTCAGCGCCGGCAGCACGCTGGCCCAGCAGGCCGGGCGCACGATGGATGAAGTCGTCGAGAGCGTGCACAAGGTGTCAGGCATCATCGGCGAGATCAGCAGCGCCAGCCGCGAGCAGGCACAGGAGCTTGCGGCGGTCAGCGAAGCGATCGGCGCAATGGACGACGACACCCGCAACAGCGCGGCCATGGTGCGCGACGCGGCGACCGCGGCCGGCGCCCTCAAGGACGAGGCGACCCACCTGGCCGAGGTAGTGGCGGTGTTCCATCTTGACGCTGTCAAGGGCGCAGAAAAAATTGCCCCCAAGCGCACGGCCTTGCTGGCCGCGTAATCCGAAACAAGCCAGCCGGTTTGCTGTTCTGTCAAGCCTGCCGTGCGAACTTTCCCTCAGCCGGGAAAGTTCGCACCCAGGGCCATCTGCGGTAAAATCGCAGCATGTCCTATCAAGTCCTCGCCCGCAAATACCGCCCCAAGAATTTCGACACGCTGGTTGGCCAAGAGCACGTTGTGCGCGCGCTCACGCATGCGCTCGACACTGGGCGCCTGCACCATGCCTATCTGTTCACGGGCACCCGTGGCGTCGGCAAGACGACGCTCTCGCGTATCCTTGCCAAGTCGCTCAACTGCATCGGCCCTGACGGGACGGGCGGCATCACGGCCCAGCCCTGCGGTGCCTGCGAAGCCTGCCGCGCGATCGACGCCGGCCGCTTCGTCGACTATATAGAGATGGACGCCGCCTCGAACCGCGGCGTCGACGAGATGGCCCAGCTGCTCGAGCAGGCCGTGTATGCACCGAGCAATGCACGCTTCAAGGTCTACATGATCGACGAGGTGCACATGCTGACCAACCACGCGTTCAACTCGATGCTCAAAACGCTCGAGGAGCCGCCCGAGCACGTCAAGTTCATCCTCGCCACCACCGACCCGCAAAAGATCCCGGTCACGGTGCTGTCGCGCTGCCTCCAGTTTAACCTGAAGCAAATGCCGCCCGGTCACATCGTCGGCCACCTGGAAAACATCCTGGGCCAGGAAGAAGTCACGTTCGAACAGCCTGCCCTGCGCCTGCTGGCCCAGGGCGCGCACGGCTCGATGCGCGACGCGCTCTCGCTGACCGACCAGGCCATCGCCTATGCGGCCGGCGCGGTCACGCTGGAAGCGGTGCAGGGCATGCTCGGCGCGCTCGACCAGTCCTACCTGGTGCGCCTGCTCGATGCGCTGGCGCTTGAAAATGGCGCCGACTTGCTGGCCGTGGCCGACGAGATGGCCAGCCGCAGCCTGTCGTACAACGGCGCGCTGCAGGACCTCGGTACCTTGCTGCACCGGATCGCGCTGGCGCAATCGGTGCCAAACGCGGTGCCGCAGGATCTGCCTGAGCTTGGCGACATCCTGCGCCTGGCCGGGTCCTTCGATCCGCAGGAAGTGCAGTTGTTTTACCAGATCGCCGTCCACGGCCGTAACGAGATCGGCCTGGCGCCGGACGAGTACGCCGGTTTCACCATGACCCTGCTGCGCATGCTGGCGTTTCGCCCGGGGCAGGGCGGCGCCGAGCGCGTCGCCGCGCCTGCGGCCGCCGCGCCGCGCAGTAGTGCGCCGGCTGCGCGTCCCGCGTCGGCTGCCGCGTCGGTTAGCGCGGCCAGTCATACCAGCGCTGCACCGGTGCGTCCGGCTCCCCCGGCCCCGGCAGCGCCCGCCGCCGCCGCGCCCGTGCCCGCCAATCCCGCGCCCGCCAATCCCGCGCCAGCCATGAATTCCGCCCGCGCCGCGATCAATGCGGCGCTCGAAGCTGCACGCGCGGCCTCAGGGCAGCGTGCACCGGCCAAGCGGCCCGGCGCCGATGCCTCCGCCGGTTCGCCGGCGTCGGCGGCTCCTCCCGCATCGGTACGTCCCATCAACGTCGGCCCGGGTGCCGCACCGTCCGCCCCTTCCGGATCACGCATCGCGGCGCCGGGCGCGCCTGCCGCCCCGGCTGCCGTGCAGCAGCAGGGCGGCACGCCGCCCTGGGACCAACCGGGCGCGCAGGCCCAGGCACGCGAGCAGCCGCAGGCCCGTGGCCCGGCCGGGAACGCGGCGGCCGAGGACGAGCCGCCATCCTGGGCCACCGATTTTTCCGACAATACCGCTGTCGCCAACGAAGCCGCCCCGGCAGCCGTCACCGCGCCGGTGAGCGCCCCGGTCGCCGCACGTGCGCCGGCCAGGCCGGCGCATGAATACGTCGTCACGCCGGTCCCGGGCCTTGACTGGGACGGCAACTGGCCGGCGCTGGCGGCGACCTTGCCGCTGCGTGGCGTGTCGCAGCAGCTGGCCTTGCAGACCGAACTGATCGACTGCCATGCCGACGCAGATGCCGATGCCGGTTCCGCCGTGTTCCGCCTGCGCGTGCCGGTCGATACGCTGCGCGCCAGCGGCAACAGCGAAAAGCTGCAGGCGGCTTTGCAGGATATCTTTGCCGGCAAACGCATCACCGTCGAGACCGAAATCGGTCCGGTCTGGTACACGGCCAGCGCCGAGGCCAAAGCCGCGCGCGAAGAGCGCCAGCGCCTGGCCGAGGCGATCGTCGCCGGCGACCCGTTCGTCCAGGAGATGGAGCGCGTGCTGGGCGCGTTTGTCGTGCCCGGCTCGGTGCGCCCACCGGTCTGACCACCCCCTTTCAACCGATTTATTGGAGAACCACACCATGATGAAAAACCAGCTCGCAGGCTTGATGAAACAGGCGCAAGCCATGCAGGACAACATGAAGAAGGCGCAGGATCAGTTGGCCCTCATCGAAGTCGAAGGCCAGTCGGGCGCCGGCCTGGTGAAGGTCACGATGACCTGCAAGAACGACGTCAAGCGCGTGCAGATCGATCCGTCGCTGCTGGCCGAGGACAAGGACATGCTGGAAGACCTGGTCGCCGCCGCCTTCAACGACGCCGTGCGCAAGGCCGAAGCGACTTCCGCCGAAAAAATGAGCGGACTGACCGCCGGCATGCCGGGCCTGCCGCCTGGCTTCAAGATGCCGTTCTGATGCACGCGAGTGCGCGGGGCCACGCCTGATATGTCCAAGTCGCTCGACTTCCTGACCGAGGCGCTGCGCCGCCTGCCAGGCATTGGCCCGAAATCGGCCCAGCGCATGGCCTTTCACCTGCTCCAGCACGACCGCGAGGGCGCCGCCATGCTCTCGCGCGCGCTGTACCAGGCGGTCGACTCGGTGCATCACTGCGCCCTGTGCAATACCTTTGCCGACACCGAAGTGTGCGAGATGTGTTCCGACGAGGCGCGCGACCGCAGCTTGCTGTGCATCGTCGAAACCCCGGCCGACCAGATCATGATCGAGCAGACCCTGACCTGGAAGGGCCTGTATTTCGTACTGATGGGACGCTTGTCGCCGCTCGACGGTATCGGTCCGAAGGACCTGCACCTCGACAAGCTCGTGGGCCGCGCGGCCGATGGCGTCGTCGTCGAGGTGGTGCTTGCCACCAATTTCACCAACGAGGGCGAAGCGACCGCCCACTACATCAGCGAGATGCTCAAGGCGCGCGGGCTGAAGGTCAGCCGCCTGGCGCGTGGGGTGCCCGTCGGTGGCGAGCTCGAGTATGTCGATGCAGGCACGATAGCGCGCGCCATGCTGGATCGCCGCAGTGCATAATCTTCTGACAAGAACCCGATAGCCCGCGACGGCGGTGGCCGTTTGCGTGCGCGCAATCCGCATCAAAAGTCCGCTGCTATCGTGGGTTGAACTACAGCGGACCTGCAAGCATGCACCTCGTCGATATTACGATGTTCTACGCCACCGAAGGCAATGGGGTGAGCACCTACCTGAATGCGAAGGCACGCTGGCTTGCACAGCATGGTCGCGTCCAGCACACCATCCTCAGCCCGAACGTCGACAGCGGCGGCGCAGCACCTGCCCTGGTACGCGTGCCTGCCGTGGCGCTGCCTGGCATCAACGGCTTTCGCATGCCCACCTCGGTGCGTGCACCTGCGCGCCTGCTGCGCCAGGCCGAACCCGACCTGATCGAGGCCGGCGACGCCGGCCACAGCGCCTGGGCCGCCCTGCGCTTGCGGCGCCGGCTTGGCGTGCCGGCGATCGCCTTCTACCATTCGGACCTGCCGCGCCTGGTGCGCCCGCGCTTCGGCCAGGCGGCCGAAGGCGTCACCTGCAAATACCTGTCCCACCTGTACCGCCAGTTCGACCTCGTGCTCGCGCCCAGTCGCACCATGGTCGAACAACTGCACGAGATGGGCGTGCCGGACGCGCGCCACCAGCCGCTCGGGATCGACAGCAGCATGTTTCACCCGTCGCGCCGGGTCGAGACGCTGCGCGCCCACCTGCGCCTGCCCGAGAATGCGCGCCTGCTGGTATACGCGGGGCGCTTCACGCACGAGAAAAAACTGCCGATCCTGATCGAAGCCGTGCGCAAACTCGGCCGGCCCTATCACCTGCTCATGGTCGGCGACGGTCTCGCGCTGCCACGCTATCCGCAGATCACCTATGTCCCGTTCAAACGCAACCAGCGCCACCTGGCGCGCCTGCTGGCCAGTTGCGACATGCTGGTGCATCCCGGAGACTGCGAAACCTTCGGCCTGATCGTGCTGGAGGCCATGGCCTGCGGCCTGCCGGTGGTGGCGACGACGCAGGGCGGGGTGGCCGAGCTGGTCGACGAACACACGGGCATCCTGGCGCAGCCGAACTGCGTCGACAGCCTGGCCGGCGCCATCGAGGCCATCTACGAGCGCGACCTCGGCCTGGTGGGCGCCAACGCGCGCCGCAAGGCGGCCGAGTATTACGACTGGAACGAGATCCTGCCGCAGGTGATGCGGCGCTACCAGGGCGTGCTTGGCACGCGCGGCCAGGATGAACTTGGGACGAGGAGCATCTGTGTCACCGACTGAAGCGCATTCCGCCCTGGCCGAGCCGTCCATGCTGTGCGTGTCGATCCATGACGTCGCGCCCTGCACCTGGGACGAATGCGCGCGTCTGGCGCGGGCCATGCGCCAGGCGGCCGACATCCGCCTGACCTGGCTGGTGGTGCCGCGCTACCACGGGCGCCCAGGTAACGAGCGCGACGAGCGTGCCATGCGCGCCGGCCTGGACGCGGCGCTGGCGCGCGGCGACGAACTGGCCCTGCATGGGTACACCCATCTCGATACGGGGGAGCGGACGGTCAGCTTGCGCCAGCGCTTCCTGCGCGGCGTCTACACCCAGCGCGAAGGCGAATTCGCGGCGCTGGCAGCCGAAGAGGCGCGTGAGCGCATCGCGCTGGGCCTCGAATGGTTCCGACAGCGCGACTGGCCGGTCTCGGGCTTCGTGCCGCCGGCGTGGCTACTGGGGGAGGCGTCGTGGCGCGTGCTGCCCGAGTTCGCGTTTTCCTACACCACGACGTTCGCGCGCTTTCATTTGCTGCGCCAGGGACGATCGGTGCTCGCGCCCTCGCTCGTCTATACCGCGCGCAACATTGCCGGGCGGGCGCTGTCGCCGCTTGCCGCCAGCCTGGCCGCGCGCTGCATGGCGCAGGCGCCGCTGATGCGCTTCAGCCTGCATCCGCCTGACGTGCGCCACCCGCGCCTGGTCGCGCATGCACAGCGCCTGGTCGAGCGCGTGCTGGCTACGCGCGAGGCCATCACGAAAGCCGAGTGCGCGCGGCGCTTGCTGGCGCTGTCGCCGGTGCCTTAGCCGTCGGCCCCGCACAGTGGCGTAAGGTAGGGGACTGCGAGCCACCCTACGTCAGCTCGGCGTTTCCAGCTTCGGTGGCGGCGACTTACCAGCCCCGCCCCCAGAACCCGCTACCCCAGTGACGTCCGCCCCAGGGCCCGCCATACCCGGCGTGGCTTCCATAGCGCTGCACCTCGTCCTTCGTGCTCAGGCTGATGATGCAGCTGCGCCATTGATCGGTTTGTTGGGCATAGCCGAGGCGGTCGCAGGCCGGCCCGTAGACGGCGATCATTTCCGTCATCTCCGCCTGCTTGCGCGCCGCGCGTTCTTGCGGAGTGGCGCAGGCGCTCAGCAGCAGTGCCGCCGCCAGTACGATGGTTGTACGCATTGCGAACTCCTTTGCGGTGAATATCACTGGTTTCGAGCTTAGCGCAAGAAGCAGAACATTGCTCGATCTGATCCAATCGGACACGCCCCCTCAGGCCGCCATGCGACACGGATGAAACCATGCAACCGGCTTTCCCTGGTGTGGTTTTTCAGGCAAGATTATCCGGATAAAGAACAATAACAGGGGGAGCGATGCGGCCGCGCAGCTGGAAAACCTGGACCCGGCGTCTGGTACTGGTCCTTCTGACGCTCGCCCTGTTCGCCGCGCTGGGCGCCTGGCTCCTGCTGCGCGCCAGCCTGGCGCAGTTGGACGGAAAGCGCACCGCTGCCGCGCTGGCCGCGCCCGTCACGATCGCGCGCGACGTCGCGGGCGTACCCTCCATCAGCGGTGCCAACCGGCTTGACCTCGCCTACGCCACCGGTTTCGTGCACGCCCAGGAGCGCTACTTCCAGATGGACTTGCTGCGCCGCACCGCCGGCGGCGAGCTGGCCGAGCTGTTCGGTCCGCGCGCCTTGCCGCTCGACCGTGCGCGCCGCCTGCACCGCTTCCGCGCCCGGGCTGCACGCGTCCTGGCGGCGCTGCCGGGCGCGGACCGTGCCTTCATCGACAGGTATGTCGCCGGGGTCAACCACGGCCTCGACGCGCTCGGTGCGCGGCCCTTCGAATACCTGTTGACGGGCACCATGCCGGCACCCTGGCGCGCCGAGGATTCGCTGCTGGCGGTGTGGGCGATGTTCATCGACCTGCAGGGCAGCCAGGAGCCGCGCGAACTGGCGCGCGGCTGGCTGCGCTCTCACAGCGATGCGGCGCAGTTGGCCTTCCTGCTTCCGCAGGCATCGCGCTGGGACGCGCCGCTGGACGGCATGGCCGCGCCGCCCGATGCGCCGCTGCCGGCCTCGGCGCCAGGCTGGTGGGGCAGCGTGCCCGCGCGGCCAGCGCCGATTGCCATGCTCGAACGCGGCGACATGGTCGGCAGTAATAACTATGCGATCGCAGGCAGCCGCAGCGCGACCGGCGCCGCGATCGTCGCCGACGATATGCACCTCGGATTGCAGCTGCCGAACATCTGGTACCGGCTGGCCTTGCGCTATCCGGACGGGCAGGGCGGCACGCTGCGCCTGGTCGGGGTCACGCTGCCCGGCGCGCCGCCGCTGGTGATTGCCGGCAGCAACGGCAACGTCGCCTGGGGTTTTACCAACAGCTATGGCGATTATCTGGACCTGGTCGAAGTCCAGTTCGACCCCCGACGGCCGGGCGAGGTGCGCACCCCGAAGGGATGGGAGCGCCCCGCCGAGCATGTCGAAACGATCGCGGTGAAGGGCGGGCCGGCACAGCGGCTGGTGGTGCGCGAGAGCGGCTTCGGTCCGCTGCGCGAGGTGGGCGGCAAGAGCTGGGCGCTGCACTGGGTCGCGCACGATCCGGGCGCGCTGAACCTGAATCATTTGCGGCTGGAGCAGGCCCGAACGGTCGAGGCGGCGCTGGCCATTGCCGCCATCGACGGCATCCCGGCCCAGAATTTCATTGCCGGAGACGCTGCCGGGAATATCGGCTGGACGATTGCCGGGCGCCTGCCGCGGCGGGACAGTCCGGGTAGCGAGGCGAGTTTTCCGTTGCAGGCTGGCGCCGCACACCCCACCTGGAACGGCCTGCTCGCGCCCGAACAGTATCCGCGTGTCGTCAATCCGCCCGACGGCCAGCTGTCGAGCGCCAACAGCCGCCAGCTGCTCGGCTCCGGCAGCGCACTGTTGGGCGATGGCGGCTTCGATCTCGGCGCCCGCAGCAGCCAGCTGCGCGACCGCCTGCGCCGGCTGGGTCCCCGCACCGACGAGGCGGGCGCCTTTGCGGTGGCGCTGGACGACCGCGCGCTCTTCATCGCCGGCTGGCGCGAGCGGGCACTGGGTGTGCTAGACAAGGCGAGCGTGGCGCAGCAGCCGCGCCGCGCCGTCTTCCGGCGTTTGCTCGCGACCAGCTGGAACGGCCGCGCCGATGTCGAGTCGGTCGGCTACCGGCTGGCGCGCGACTTCATGTGGGCGCTGCACGACCTGCTGTTCGCCGGCGCCAACGCGCACATGGCGGCGCTCGACCCGAAGGCGACGATGGCGCTGGCGAACCCGCGCTGGCCGGCGGTGCTGGCGCGTCTCCTCGACGAACAACCCGCAGGCTGGTTGCCGCCGGGGCAGCGCAGCT
The DNA here is from genome assembly GCF_051262535.1 of Massilia sp. CMS3.1. NCBI lineage: Bacteria > Pseudomonadati > Pseudomonadota > Betaproteobacteria > Burkholderiales > Oxalobacteraceae > Massilia > Massilia sp. CMS3.1. The sequence continues at coordinate 75,650 of NZ_JBIMES010000007.1, forward strand.
GGCGCGAGGTGCAGCTGGCGGCGGTCGACCGGGTGATCGCCGAGTTGGAACGCGAGGGTGTGCCAATCGAGAAGGCCACCTGGGGTGCGCGCAACACGGCTGCGTTTGCCCATCCGATCGCCCTGGCGATGCCCGCGCTGAAAGCCTGGCTCGGCGTACCGCCCGACCAGCTGGCCGGCGACGCCCACATGCCGCGCGTGGCCGGCCCGAAGTTCGGTCAATCGGAACGGATGACGGTGTCGCCGGGACGTGAGGAGGCAGGGCTCTACAACATGCCGGGCGGGCAAAGCGGCCATCCGCTATCGCCATATTTCCTGCATGGGCATGCCGACTGGGTGCGGGGCCGGCCGCTGCCGCTGCTGCCGGGGCCGGCCCGGCATACGCTGACGCTAGCGCCGGCGCGCTGAACCTTCGGACGAGGCCGGATGGTTCAGGAGGCCGGCAAGATCAGGCGCATCGGGCCCAGCATCTCGGTGATTGCGTCGGCGCTCGACGGGTGGCCAAGGAAGAAGCCCTGCACCAGGTCGCAGCCGTACTGCTCGAGCATGGTCAGCTGTTCGTCGGTCTCGACCCCTTCGGCGACGACCGCCATTTTCAGGCCATGGGCCATCGCGATGATGGCGCGCGTGATCGCCGCATTTTCCGAGTCCTGCGGCAGGCCGCAAATGAAGCTGCGGTCGATCTTCAAGGCGCGCACGTCGAATCGCTTCAGGTAATTCATCGACGAGTAGCCGGTACCGAAGTCGTCGATCGACAGGTAGACGCCGATGCCGCGCAGCTGCTCGAGGGTGACCATGGTCGCCTTGGCATCGTCCATCAGCGTGCCTTCGGTGAGTTCGAGTTCCAGCAGCTTCGGGTCGAGCCCCGTTTCATCGAGCGCGGAAAGCACGATCTGCGACAGGTTTTCGTCCTTGAACTGCTTGGCCGACAGGTTCACCGCCATGCGCACCGAGCGGTGCAGGGCCCGCTGCCAGGCGCGCGCCTGATTGCAGGCGGTGCGCAGCACCCATTCGCCGATTGGCACGATCAGGCCCGTTTCCTCTGCCAGCGGGATGAATTCGGTCGGCGAGATGATGCCGCGCTCGGGATGGCGCCAGCGTACCAGCGCCTCGACGCCGACGATTTCCAGGGTGCGCACATCGAGCTGCGGCTGGTACAGCAGGTACAGTTCGTTGTTCTGCAAGGCGCGGCGCAATCCGACTTCGAGCTTCACATGGCTCATGATCTGCATGGTCAGCGAAGAGCTGTACAGCTTGGCGTTGTTCTTGCCGCAGTTCTTGGCGTGGTACATGGCTGTGTCGGCGAATTTGAGCAGCGAATTGCAATCGTCGCCATCCTCCGGAAACAGCGAGATGCCGATGCTGGCGGTGACAAAAATCTCGTTGCCGTCGATGAGGAAGGGGCGGCGCATCGCTTCCTTGACCCGGTGTGCGACATTGAGTGCATGCTCGACCCGCTCCAGGTCGGGAATCAGGATCGTGAACTCGTCGCCGCCCAGGCGCGCCAGGTTGGTGGTGGAGGTAGCGGGTTCGGCTAGCGCGAGGGCGTCCGGAAGGGCTTCGCTGCGTGACACCAGGTCGCTCGGACGGATCGTCTCGCGCAGGCGTTCGGAAACGATTTTCAGCAGATGGTCGCCGACGTTATGCCCGAGTGTGTCGTTGATGCGCTTGAAGGCATCGAGGTCCATGAACAGCACGGCGAACTTTTTATTGCCGACTTTCGAACGCTGCAGCTCGCGCTCGAGCGTCTCCAGGAATGCCTGGCGGTTCGGGATGCCGGTCAGGCTGTCGCAATAGGCCAGGCGCCGGATCTGCTCTTCGCTGCGTTTGCGCTCGCTGATGTCGCGCACCAGGCCCAGCACTTCGGACGGACCGGTAGCCACCAGGCGCGCCTCGAAATGCTGGGTCGCGCCGAAGCGCAGCAGCTCGTATTCGATCGAGCAGATTTGCTGCGTGCGCAGCACCTCGATGAGGTGCTCCATGATGCGCGCGGCGATATCGCGTGGCAGCACTTCGTTGATGTGGCGGCCCACGCAGCGCTCGCTGGTGAAGGGTACGGCGCCATCGCGCTCGCGGCTCGGGAAGCCGCGCCCCGGTTCGTAATCGAGATAGAAGCCGTCGCGGTTCATGCGAAAGAAGGTGTCGGGAATGGCGGCCAGCACGGCGCGATTCTGGGCGTCGGCGATGCGCAGGCGCGCGATGGCGTCGCTGGCGCGCAGCACGTACAGCACGCGGTGGCCGAGGATCGGCCAGTTGATCGGTTTCGACACGAAATCGGTGGCGCCGGCCTCGTAGGCGCTGGTCACGGCTTCGATGTCATCGCCGCCGGTGACCATCACGATCGGCACCGAAGCGCCGGGACCGTCGCTGCGGCGGATCGCGCGGCAGGCGGCAAAGCCGTCCAGGTGCGGCATCTCGACGTCCATCAGGATCAGGTCGGGCCTGCGCTCGCGCGCCAGCGCCAGCGCCTGGCGCCCGTCCTCGGCTTCGATGCCGTCCAGTCCGACCTGTTGCAACATCTCGAGCATCAGGAGGCGCATCACCGGATCGTCGTCGGCGACCAGCACGACACCGCGTTGTGGGGAAGGGGAGGCTGGCATCGTGTTTCCTTCTCTAGACGATCGTGGCATTCAGTGACTGCCGCACCGCCTGGAACTCTTCTTCCATGTCGGTCAGCAGGGAGGCCGCCCCCGTCACGCTGGCGGTGCGGCCCATTTGTTCGAGGTCCTTGCACAGGCGGGCCAGGGTCTCGGCGCCGACGTTGGCGCTGGCCGACTTCAGGCTGTGCGCGACCCGGCGCACGGTATCGGCGTCCTGCCCGCCGATGGCCCGGCGCAGTGTGCGCAGATGCTGGGGGACGTCGCCGACATAGGCCCGGACCACTTTCTGCACCAGCGCGTCGCCTCCATGCTCGCTAAGCGCGCGGATGTTTTCCAGCGCCCGGGCGTTGATGACGACGCGCTGGATCACTTCGCGCGCTTCCGGCGGCAGCGTCGGCGTGGCCTCGTCGTGGTGCACATTCGACGACAGGGGCAATGCGATCCAGCGTCCGATCACGCCGGCCAGTTCGGCCTGGCTGAAGGGTTTCGACAGGTAGTCGTCCATGCCGGCGGCGAGGCAGGCCTCGCGGTCGCCCTGCAGCGCGTTCGCGGTAATCGCAATGATGGGCAGCGTGCGCGGACGGCCTGCATCCTGCTCCTCGCTGCGGATCGCCGCAGTGGCGGCAAAACCGTCCATCACCGGCATCTGGCAATCCATCAGCACCGCCTCGAAAGTTTTGCTGCGCACGGCCTCCAACGCTTCGAGACCGTTGCGCGCCACCTGCGCCTGCAAGCCCAGGCTCTCGAGCATGGCCTTGGCCACTTCGACATTCACCGGGTTGTCCTCGGCCAGAAGCACGCGCCGTATGCGCGCCGTCCCTTCGCCGCGCGGCGTCTGTGGCGGCGGCAGGAACTGGGGGGCGGGCGCGGTGAGGCCGCGCGGACGGGTGCCGAGGCAGGCGAACAGGTCGGCCGCGCGTGCCGGCTCGATCAGCTGGTAAGCCACGCCGGCCTCGCGCCGCTGCACCGGGTCGGCCGCCAGGCGCTCGGGACTGAGCAGGATCAGGCGCGTCGGTCGCGTGAGCGGGTCGGCCTTGATGGTCGCGGCCAGCATCAGGCCGCTCGACTGGGTCAGTTCCATGTTGATGATGGCGGCGTCGAACGGCTGGCCGGCGCGCGCCCTGGTCGCCAGGCGGTCGAGCGCGGCGCGGCTGCTTTCCGCGCCCTCGCAGGCAAGGTCCCAGGCCGCCAGGTGGCGTTCGAGCGCGATGCGCGTGGTCTCGTCTTCGTCGACCACCAGCACGCGCATGCCGTCGAGGGTGTGCTGCTGTCCGCCGGGCGCGTCCGGATCGACGCGGCGCTTGTCGAAGCTGACGGTGAACCAGAACACCGAACCCTGCTTCGCGCCGTTGTCGACGCCGATCGCGCCTTTCATCAGTTCGACCAGCTGCTTGGAAATGGCCAGGCCCAGGCCCGTGCCCCCGAACTTGCGGGTGGTCGAATCGTCGGCCTGCGAAAAAGCCTCGAACAGGCGCCCGCGCGCCTCGCGCGAAATGCCGATGCCGGTGTCGATGACCTCGAAGCGCAGCATGACAGCCTGGCTGTCCTCGCTCGCCACGCGCACCCGCGCCTCGATCCGTCCCTGCTCGGTGAACTTGATCGCGTTGCCGAGCAAATTGGCCATGATCTGGCGCAACCGGTTCGGGTCGCCGCAGATCGCCACCGGGATGTCGTTGGCGATGTCGAAGTCGAGCGCGATGCCCTTGTTCTGGGCCTGCGGCGTGTAGACCGTGTGGATGTCTTCCAGCAGGTCCCACAGGTTGAAGTTGATGTATTCGATGGTGAGTTTACCGGCCTCGATTTTCGAGAAGTCGAGGATGTCGTTGATGATCACCAGGAGGTGCTCGCCCGAGCGCTTGACCAGGCGCGTGTAGTTGCGCTGCGCTTCGGTGAGCGCTGTCCCGAGCAGCATCTCGGTCATGCCCAGCACGCCGTTCATCGGGGTGCGGATCTCGTGGCTCATGGTGGCGAGGAAGGCGCTCTTCGCGCGGCTGGCCGCTTCGGCGGCGTTCTTGGCGCGCTCGAGCTGCTCGGTGCGCACCGACACCTGGCGTTCGAGCTCGTCGCGGTGCGTGGTCAAGGCGGCGCCGCGGCCCTCGATCTGGGCCAGCATGTCGTTGAAGCTGTCGATCAGGGTGCCCAGTTCGTCGCGGCGTGCGTGCGGCACGCGCAGCGTGTAGTTCTGGCTCTCCGACACCTGTTGCGCCGCTTGAATCAGCTTGGTCACCGGCTCGGTGATGCTGCGCGTGAAGCGCCGCGCCAGCACCATCGACACCAGCAGCGAGACACACATCGCGCCCGCGAGCACGCCGACGCTGCGCAGGATGTCGCGCCACATCGGCAGCAGGTCGAGTTCGATCACGAGCACGCCGACCTGGGCCGTGCCGCCGATCACGGGCCGGTACAGGCGCAGGCGCGGCGAGGTGAGCCTGCCCCCTTCAATGTTGGCCATCGCAAGCGTGTCCTCGTCGATGGCGTCGAGCTTCGGTGCCGGCGCCTCGCCGGCATGCGTGGGCGCACTATAGGTGGCGAACAGCTTGCCCTTGCGGTCGTACAGGGTGGCGCGCGAGATTTCGGGCTTGGCTTCGAGCGAGACGAGCAGGGTGAGCGCCAGGACGCGGTCGTTGAAGATGAGCGCGTCGGCACTGCTGGTGGCCACCACGCCGGCCAGCGAGGACAGGTGGTGGCCTTCGTTCTCGCGCTTGTTGACCACCGAGGCGACTGAAAAAGCCAGGAACACGCAGAGCAGCGCGGTGCCGGTCGAGAGCAGCGACATCATCGTCAGTTTTCGGTACAGGCTGGAACGCGCAAAGTTCGGCATGGAGGCGATGTGCAGGAGCGGCGTGGCGATACGGGCCGGCGCCAAGGGTGCGCGCATGCCCTCCTTGCAGAAATGAAAATTCCTGCAAGAAAAAATATAACGTGGGAGGGGAGGGGGGGGCTTTGCGTTGCCGCAAAGCAGGAAGGAAGGGGGGACTTACCCGGCGTGACAGCGCACGCCGGGCGCAAGTGTTCAAGCCGCCGATATTGCCTGCGGCATCAGATTAACAACAGCCCCCACTTCGCCCCGAGCCGTACCGCGCTTCCTGCCGCTCGCGGAAAAACTCCTCGTACGTCATCGCCGGCTTGTCCGGATGCTCGCGCTCCATGTGCGCCAGGTAGGTGTCGTACTCCGGCAGGCCGACCATCAGGCGCATGCTTTGCCCGAGATAGCGGCCGGCCTGGGCGAGGGTGGAGAACATTACGGCACCTGCGGCGTTGGTGCAGCGACGAACGGCGACTCTTTGACCGTCGGGCTGTTGTTGTTGCGCGCGTTGATCACCGTGCGGATGCCGTAGCACAGCACCGCGAGGACGACGACCATGAAGAAGCCGGCCAGCGCGGCGTCGACATAATCGTTGAAGATCACGCGCCGCATCTCGTCGAGCGACTTGGCCGGTGCCAGCACCTGGCCCTGGTCGAGCGCGGCCTGGAACTTCTGGGCGTGGGCGACGAAGCCGATCCGCACGTTTTCGTGGAAGATTTTTTGCCAGCCCGCCGTCAGGGTGCAGATCAGCAGCCAGATGGTCGGCACGACCGTGACCAGCGCGTATTTGCCGCGCTTCATCTTGAACAGCACGACAGTGCCCAGCATCAGCGCGATACCGGCCAGCATCTGGTTGGCGATGCCGAACAGCGGCCACAGGGTGTTGATGCCGCCCAGCGGATCGACCACGCCCTGGTACAGGAAATAACCCCAGGCCGCCACGCACAGGCCGGTTGCCAGCAGGTTGGCCGGCAGCGACTCGGTGCGTTTCAGCGACGGCACGAACGCGCCCAGCAAGTCCTGCAGCATGAAGCGGCCCGCACGGGTACCGGCATCGACCGCGGTCAGGATGAACAGCGCCTCGAACAGGATCGCGAAGTGGTACCAGAAGGCCATCATCGTCTTGCCGCCGATGACGTTCGACAGGATGTTCGCCATGCCGACCGCCAGGGTCGGGGCGCCGCCGGCGCGCGAGATGATGGTGTGCTCGCCCACGTCCTTGGCCATCTGGGTCAGCGCGTCCGGGGTGATCACGAAGCCCCAGCTCGAAACGGCCGCTGCGGCCGATTCCGCGGTGGTGCCGAGCAGGGCGGCCGGGGCATTCATCGCAAAATAAATGCCCGGGTCGATGGTCGAGGCAGCCACCAGGGCCATGATGGCGACGAACGATTCCATGAGCATCGCGCCATAGCCGATCAGGCGGGCGTGGCTTTCGTTTTCGATCATCTTCGGCGTGGTGCCGGACGCGATCAGCGCGTGAAAGCCGGACACCGCGCCGCAGGCGATCGTGATGAACAGGAAGGGGAACAGGTTGCCCGACCATACCGGGCCGGAGCCGTCGACGAAACGGGTCACGGCCGGCATCTGCATGTGCGGCGCGACCAGCAGGATGCCGATGGCCAGCGCGACGATGGTGCCGATCTTCAGGAAGGTCGACAGGTAGTCGCGCGGGGCCAGCAGCAACCATACCGGAATGACCGAGGCAACGAAGCCGTAGCCGATCAGCATCCAGGTCAGCTCGGTGCCGGTGAAGGTGAACATCGGGCCCAGGGTTGGCGACTCGTGCACCCACTGGCCGCCGATGATGGCGAGCATGAGCAGGATGAAGCCGATGAAGGAGATCTCGCCGATGCGGCCCACGCGCACGTAACGCGAATAGACACCCATGAACAGCGCGATCGGGATCGTCGCCATCACGGTGAAGCTGCCCCATGGCGAACCGGTCAGCGCTTTCACGACGATCAGCGCCAGCACCGCGAGGATGATGACCATGATCATGAAAGTACCAAACAGGGCGATGATGCCCGGGATCTCACCCATCTCGGATTTGATGAGGTCGCCCAGCGAGCGCCCGTCGCGCCGCATCGACATGAACAGGACGATGAAGTCCTGCACCGCGCCGGCGAACACGACGCCGGCGAGGATCCACATCATGCCCGGCAAATAACCCATCTGGGCCGCAAGCACGGGACCGACCAGGGGACCGGCGCCAGCGATGGCCGCGAAGTGGTGCCCGAACAACACATACTTGTTCGTCGGCACATAGTCGAGGCCGTCGTTGTATTTATAAGCAGGGGTCTGGCGGGTAGGGTCGAGCCCCATCACCTTGGTGGCAATGTAGAGGCTGTAAAAACGGTAGGCGATCAGGTAGACGCAGACGGCCGCCGCCACCACCCAGACGGCATTGATGGACTCGCCGCGGCGCAAGGCTACGTAGGCGAGCGCACCGGCGCCGAAGAGTGAGAGCGCCGCCCAGCCGAGTCGATTTCCAAGACTTTTCATGGTGGCTCCTTAGGTTTTCTCGTAAGGGTGCGGCGCATCCGTCGCACTGCTGGGAACGGCAGTGTGAAAGGACAGGAATCCGACCCGGTATCTTGCACTATCATGCAAAAAACAAGCGCGTGATTTTAACCGTGAGTGATAGCAATGGAGTTAGCAATTCGCTACGTATTATCACTTAGTAAAAGTATCCGCACGGAAACATCGACATTGCTTTTAGTCATCTGCTGGACTAATATTGTCGGACTACCTACTTCGAAGACGCCGATGGCTTTGCTGGACTTGAATGCCCTCCCGATGGTGCGCCTGCATCCTGTGGCGAACAGCCAGAACGAGTGGGTGGCGCTCCGAATGGACTTGAGGGCCGGCAGCGTGCCGGAAGGTGTGCCGGCGCTGTTCGGCGCGCCCGGCGTGCTGGCGGAGATTGCGCCCCTCGACTGCGTGCTGCAACTGGCCGACCCGGTCCAGCTCACGCCCAACTTGCTGACCTTGCTGCCGCCAAACCGGGTTGTGCTGGCTTTTGCCGTCGGCGCACTGGCCCAGGAGGGCACTGCGCAGCGTCTGGCGGCCTTGATCGACGCCGGCTACCGGCTGATGCTCGACGGCCCGCTGCCGCCAGGTGCGGCGCGTCCGGCACAGGTGCGTGCCGTGTCGCTCGATTGCAGCGCCGCCGCACCGCCCGCCGCCCGCCTGCCGGCGCCCTGCGGGCCGCACCTGGCGCATGGCGTCGACAGCGCGGCGCGCTTCAATGAATGCACGCGTGCCGGCTTCACCTGGTTCAGCGGCGACTATCCGCTGGCCATCGAGACCGGTGAGCGTGCGCAGGACGGCGCCTCGCGCCGGCGCATCCTCGGCCTGCTCGCCTTGTTGGCGACGGACGCCGATTCGCGCGAACTCGAACTCCTGCTCAAGCAGGACCCGGCGCTGTCGTATCACCTCCTGAAACTGGTCAACTCGGCAGCCTTTGCCGTCAACACCGCGATCACCGGCTATGCGCAGGCGATCGCGGTGCTCGGCCGGCGCCAGTTGCAGCGCTGGCTGCAGTTGCTGCTGTATGCGCGCAACGAAGCCGATGGTTTGCCGAACCTGCTGTTGCCCCTGGCGGCCTTGCGTGCCGCCCAATTGGAATTGCTGTGCAAGCGCGAAGGGGGCGAGCGCGACGCGCAGGACCTGGCCTTCATGACCGGCGCCTTCTCCCTGCTCGACCGCCTGCTCGGCATGCCGATGGCCGAGATCCTCGCCGAACTGCGCTTGCCCGAGCACGTGGCGGCTGCACTGCTGGAGCGCGAAGGCGTGCTGGGCCAGCGCTTGCTGATGACCGAGCGCGGTCCCGACGCGGCGGCCCTGGCGCGCGCGCGCGTCGATGCCGCCACATGGTGGGACAGCCAGCTGCATGCGTATCAATGGGCGATCCAGGTGGGCCGCAATGTCTGACGTCCTGGTTCTTCCTACCCACGATTTCGTGGCCTGCAGTGCGGCGCTGAGCCAGGCCGTGCTGCGCCTGCGCGGCGATGCGCTGTCAGAGGAACTCGGCCGCATCGTGCGCGCCCTGCTGGCCAGTCCCGAGGGGCGCTTCCTGGCGGTCGATCCGCTGAACCCCAACGGCGCCGAACCGTGCCGCGCGCCGCCCGGCAAGCTGGTGCACGAGATTCATACCGACGGCGCTTACTATGGCTGCTACGAGGTCGGCGGACGCGACTACGACGACGAAGACCGGCGCAAGCTGGCCGGTCTCGCCACCCTCACCGGCACGCTGCTGCAGGTGCATTCGCTGGCCCGGCGCGCGACCCACGCCTATGCCGGCATCGAAGCGCAACTGGCGCACCAGTCGCAGATCCTCGACCAGATCCACGAGTCGGTGCTCACGCTCGACCGGATGGGCTACATCACGAGCTGGAACGGCGGCGCCGAGCGCCTGTTCGGCTACTCGTCGCTCGAAGCGGTGGGGCAGAGCATCCTGTTCCTGTACGTCGACGAGGACGAGAACCTGCCCGACGCCTTCGCCGAAGGGGGCGGGCGCATGATGGAAGTCCAGCGCCGGAAAAAATCGGGCGAGATCTTCTGGGCCAGCCTGTCGCTGACGCCGCTGTGCGATCTGGAGGAGCGCCCGGTCGGCCTGATCGCCTACCTGACCGACATCACCGAGCGCAAGCTGGCCGAAGAGCGCCTGCACCACCTGGCCTATTACAACGAACTCACCAGCCTGCCGAACCGGACCCTCTTCACGCGCCTGGTCGACCAGGCGCTGACGGTCGTCCAGCGCAACGAGGCGACCGGCTGCGTGCTGTTCATCGACCTGAACCGTTTCAAACTGGTCAACGACACGCTGGGACGGCGCATCGGCGACGAACTGCTGCGCCAGGTCGCTGCGCGTTTTCGCGCCACGCTGCGCGAGGAAGACGTGGTCGCGCATTTGGCGGGCGACGAATTCGCGGTCGGCCTGTTCGACATCCGCCAGCACTTCGAGGCCACGACCGTGGCCCAGAAGCTGCAGTCTGCGCTCGACGCGCCCTTCCTGATCGAAGGCCACGACCTGCGCGTGGGTGCCAGCGTCGGCATCAGTGTCTTCCCGCAGGACGGGATCGAGGCCGACACTCTCCTGCGCAACGCCGACATCGCGATGGCGCGCGCAAAACAGGGTCATGCGAATCCTGACCACAGCGTTGCCTTCTACAGCCTGGACATGAACCAGGGCATGCACGAGCGCATGCGCATCGAGTCGGGCCTGCGCCACGCGCTCGGCCACGGCGAACTGCTGCTGTACTACCAGCCGAAATTCGAGATCGGCAGCAACCGCCTGATCGGCGCCGAAGCCCTGGTCCGTTGGGCCCATCCGGAGCGCGGCCTGGTGCCGCCGATCGACTTCATCCCGCTGGCCGAAACCACGGGCCTGATCGTGCAGGTCGGCGAATGGGTGCTGGAGCAGGCCTGCGCCCAGGCGGCGGTCTGGCAGCGTGCCGGCTTGCGCCCGTTCCGCCTCGCCGTCAACGTCTCCGCGCGCGAATTCACCGAGTCGCTGCCGACCCGCGTTGCCGCCACCCTGGCGCGCTACGAGCTCGATGGGTGCTGGCTCGAGCTGGAAATCACCGAGAGCACGCTGATGCACGACATCGACCGCGTGATCGGCATCATGGACCGGATCAATGCGCTGGGCGTGGCGCTGTCGCTCGACGACTTCGGCACCGGGTATTCGAGCCTGTCGTACCTGAAGCGCTTCCCGATCCATACCTTGAAGATCGACCGCTCGTTCACGACCGGCATTCCGCAGGACGCGAGCGATTGCGCGATCGCCAGCACCATCATCAGCATCGGCCGCCAGCTTGGGCATCGCGTGATTGCGGAAGGGGTCGAGACGCTCGAGCAGCTGGAATTCCTGCGCGCGTCGGGCTGCGACGAAGTGCAGGGCTACCTGTATGCGGCGCCACTGCCAGCGGCCAGGTTTGAGCAATGCCTGCGGGAGAACTGGTTGCTGGTGTAGGGTGGACGGGTCCCCGTCCACGCGTTGATACGCAAACTTTGAACTGCCGACGCCGCAACCTACCGATTGCCTGCCCCCAACAGAGTGATTTATGTATAATGCCGGACTTCAGGAAGCGTGGCCGAGTGGTTGAAGGCAGCAGTCTTGAAAACTGCCGACGGGGGAACCCGTTCGTGAGTTCGAATCTCACCGCTTCCGCCAATGATGTGTTTCATACCATCCCATCAAGTCCCATCAGCCCGCGTCCTCATAGTGAGAGCGCGGGTTTTTTGCTTCTTGACGTCTCATTCGCCACCTTGACATCCCTGTTTTTTGCATCCATATTTGCATCCACGGGCGCTGGGTCGCCAGGAGCGTGGATGCAAAATGCCGAAGCTAGCTCAACCACTTATAGACATCCAGATCAGGAACGCGAAGCCTAGGGACAAGCCCTACACGCTCGCCGACGGCGGGGGCATGTATCTCGAGGTCAAGCCGACCGGGGCGAAGGTCTGGCGGATGAGCTATCGCCAGCCCAATGGCAAAAATACCAGATTGACGTTTGGTAACTACCCGCAAGTGTCGCTCATGGAAGCACGCCAGTTGCGCATGGATGCACAGAAGAAGCGCATGGCCGGGATCGATCCCGCGCAAGCGAAGCGGATCGACAAGAAAATCAAAGCGGCGGCGAACGCCAACACGTTTGAGGCAATTGCCCGGGAATGGCACGCGAACAAGTCCGAGACCTGGAAAGAAAACACGGCCAAGGAGGCGATCAACCGCCTGCAAAACGATGTCTTCCCTTTGATAGGAAGCCGGCCAATCACTGAGGTAGATGCGCCGCTATTGCTCGACGTGTTGCGGCAAGTCGAGAAACGTGGCGCGGTGGACATGGCAGCCAGGTTGGGCCAGCTCTGCAGTCAGATTTTCCGCTTTGGCATTGCAAAAGGCGTAGTGAAATACAACCCTGTGCCGGACTTGCGCGGTGCACTGAAGCCACGAGCGAGAGGGCACCACGCCGCCATCGGAACCGACGAACTGCCGGTATTCTTGCAGGCCATGCAATTGAACGAGGCGGAGATGTTTTTGCCTACTCGCATCCTGATGCGCCTTATGCTGCTTGTGTTCGTTCGTACCAGCGAATTGGTGGAAACGCCTTGGACCGAAATTGACTTGCTGAACGAGACCTGGGTGATCCCATGGCAGCGCATGAAGATGGGCAAGAAGAAAGTCAATCCACGCAAACTTGATCATCACGTGAATCTACCCCGACAAGGGTGGGAGCTATTGCGTGAACTATACAGAATTACAGGCGGCGGCACCTACCTCTTCCCAAACCGCAACGACCATACGAAGCCAGCGTCCAACGGCGTCATTCTACAAGCGCTAAAACGGATGGGATACCGTGGAAGGCATACCGGACATGGATTTCGCTCACTGGCAATGGGCGTGATCAAGGCGAAGCTCGGCTACCGGCATGAAATCGTCAATCGACAACTTTCGCACGGGTCGGATGACGAATACGGCGAAGCCTACGACCGGGAACAATTCATTGATGAGCGGAAGAGAATGATGCAAGCCTACGCTGACTATATTGATCTCGTCGGGCGAGGAGCGAGCGTCAATGAGATCGCGCGCGTCAGCCTACATGTGACAGCGTTATGAGCTGTTTACAGTACCGCTATATCGTTAACTCGCTGTGCCGCGCAGATCACGTGGTCTCGGAAGACCGTGCTGGCCCTTTGCGAACCTCAGACTCCCAAGTGTTCAGGGTCTTCAAGACCGGTTACGCGTATAGTTGCAAGAATAGTCGTAACGAATTCTTCGCACGAGAGGCGAAGAGTGCGGATTTTTTTAGCGCGCCCACTGTATATTCCTTGTTGGAGTCACGCGCGGCAGTATCAGCCAAAACTAAGTGGTTACATATGGCTTCTTAGGTTCTCGAGCAAGAAAAAGATGACGCTGTTCTTGCGCGAAACAATTGAGTTTGCAAAAAGCATCATCCCAACAAGCAGTTCGGACAATTCGTTGATGTCGCCGATCTCGCCAAACTTCATTTCCAATTTGGACAAAAAGTCCACTAGCTCGCCTTGAGGAAAGTTAAAGTCCGGGATGACAAATCTTCTTGCGTCGATAAGTAAGATATTGGCTCTCGCTCGAAGCGCGTACTCCTCAGTAAGTAGGGCATATGAGGTGATTTGGCTGTTACTTATGACATGTGGAGACATGCGCCTCAGTGAGTGATGGATTGCATCTGATACTCGGATGATCGCTTTCGCAATTTCCTGCACGTTTTCCTCGGAGGAAAAAGCCTGAGACTTGGTATCCATAAATTTTCCTAAAACATCAAAAGGGTGCACAGTAGCTACAAAGTTCGTCGCCAAGATCATAACGTATATGGCGGAAGTTCGGCGTTTGAGAAAAGCCTGCAGGCACTGCGCGTACGAACTGTGTGGGCGAACTGAGCATCGAGCGAACTTGGCCCATCGACTTCTGGAAGTCCAGGCGAGATATTTGGATTCTATAAATTGCCACGCGGAGGATGGCCAAGTCGGGGGAGCGAAAGCTTGGGGGCTAAAGCCGCTTAAAAGACCTCCAGCAGCCATCATCATTGATTAAATTGAGTTGACATATGGTAATCTTATGCTTTGTTCAAACCTTGTAGCGGCTTGGTTGGGTTCACCTCCTAGGCACGTGCAAACAGTGCGATACAGAGTAAGAGGATTGAACGATGTTTTGCCTGATTGAGGGACACGAGAGTGATGGACTGGGCAAGCTGCTCGAGACCGTAGGTAACGTCTGCACCATCGAATATTTCGATTCGCCGGCCCAGGACGGCAGAGTGCGGCGGCAGGTATCCAAATCGTCGGTATTCCTGCGGCGTCTGGGGCGCAATACACGGGTTTACGTGTTCAGCGAACTCGATAGTCGCTGGAGGGTCGCCCGCGTTACGGAAGACGATGGCGAGGGACTGTACGTCAGGTTCACGCACAAGGAAGACGGGTATATAAATTACCGCGACGTTTTCGTTCGGTGGAAGCATCCGATCGACAATCCAGTGGTGTATCTCGCTCGCTTCATCACAGAAACCCCACAGTACTCTCAAGCGCGCTCTGATTTTTTGCAAAACTATATCGATCAACGCGGCGCGGTGTTTGGGCTTCAGGCATTGCTGTCATCATCGATCGAGTTGGAGTCGCATCAGATCGGTGTTGTCAGGCGCGTACTGAACGATTCGTCGCAGCGCTACCTGCTAGCCGATGAGGTTGGCTTAGGAAAGACTATTGAAGCTGGCGTCGTTATCCGGCAGGCAGTGCTCGACAATCCCATGCACAGGGTTGTGATCTTGGTGCCTGCCCCTCTGGTGAGGCAGTGGCGGCACGAATTGGTGTTCCGATTCGGGATGAAGGTCTTTCTCGATGATTCCGTGTTTGTATTGCCCCATGTTGCTGGCGTGGAGCAGGCCGCCGGACTTAAGGGTGCGACGCTAGTGGTGATTGACGAGGCGCATCACGTAGCTGACCCTAACGGCTCAGCGGAGACTCAAAAACTATACGCATTGCTCCAGCGTGCAGCGCGGACCACGGAACGTCTTCTGCTGCTCTCGGCCACGCCAATTGTGCGTAATGAGGCCGGGTTCTTGCGTATGCTGCACCTGCTCGATCCGGTGGTCTACCCGCTCGAGGACTATGAGCGCTTCAAGATTAAGATCGACCACCGCCAAGCGCTTGCTGAAGTTGTGGCCTTGCTGTCTCCGGAACACGCGCTGTTCATGGATCAATCACTTGACGACCTCTTGGTCCGCATTCCAAATGACGAACGGTTGAGTTGCCTCGTTGTTGAACTGAAAAATCAACTTCTGGCGATGCCAGAGGAGGACGATCCCGATTTGGTTGCTGGGATCCGTCGACTGCGCGCGCACATTTCAGAAACCTACCGGCTCAACCGGAGGATACTGCGCAATCGGCGCAAGCAAGTCCAGGGTCTAACTCCTGACCGCAGCGGCGGGGACTATTGTCCGGTTGTGGAGTCGCCACTGGTACGCGTCGAATCGGCATTGGAAACGTGGCGCATCGCTGCAATGGTCGCGTTGGGCACAGATGCCACTACGTCAGCAGGGCAGGCGCTGGGCGATTTTTATTGGGAGCTTGTGGCTGCTTGTGTCGAGAATCCGGACTTGTTGCCGAAACTATGCGCGCAACGGCGCGCGCTGGTGGCCTGGCCCGGCGGTCAAACCGACGGACGCTTCGAGCACGAAGACGAATACCTTGAACACATCGCCACCTTATGGGACAGAGAACGCTGGCTGGCCGCGCGCTGCGCCCATTTGATCGAGAGGCTTCGTTCGCTACCGGGCAAGATTAAGGTAGTCCTTTTTTGTTCAAGTGTGTACACGGCCGATGCGGTATTCAGTCAGCTCAATGCCGCCAGGGAAAATGCGGTGCGTCACAAGGTTGAATTGGACCCGGATGTTGATCTTGACTTAGTGGAGTCCTGGGCCTCGTTCCTGACCGATCCGGAGGTCAAAGTTATTGTCTGCGACCAGGCGGCCGAGGAGGGACTCAATTTGCAAGGCGGCGATAGAGCGGTCATCCACTTCGACCTACCGTTCCAACCGAACCGCATCGAGCAACGAATGGGACGCGTCGATCGCTACGGGGCAGGGAACCAGGTCCATTCGTACGTGCTTTGCGACGAAGGCGCATCGCTGCAGCAGGCCTGGTTCAGCGTGCTGCGAGAAGGCTGGGGGGTTTTCAATCGGTCGATTTCCAGCTTGCAGTATTTGGTAGAGGACGAACTCGGTCGTCTGAAGGGCCACTTGTTTGCCGGCGGTCCCGAGGCGCTGCAAGAATTAACTGCGCGCCTCGCAGGCCCAGATGGTTTGGTCGCATCCGAAATGAAACTTATCGACCAGCAGGATGCGCTGGACGAGTTGTCGCCCCTATCCGAGAATGAGACGGAGAATTTGTTTGAAGTCGACGGCGACTGGAAAAAGATCCGGCATGCGATGCTGTTCTGGATTGTAGATACACTGCTGTTTTCGGCGGTACAGGAACCAGAAGGGCAGGGTACGGTACCGATAGAACGGCCAGTGCGTCTACACTACCATCCGCCTGAGTCGCAGAACAAAGCCACTTTGATCCCGTTGGGGGACTTCCTCAATGACTTTTTGGGAGCAATTGATTACGAGGCGCCGGGCAGTCGGGCTGCTGAGCCACGTTCGTTCGCCCACATGGCGCACCGAACACTTGCGGTCAGACGCGGCGTGCGACTACTACGCTATGGGGACGAATTCGTCGAGGCGGTCAAGGCGTTTTCCGATCTCGATGATCGCGGCCGAAGTTTTGCGCTGTGGCGTCAAATGCACGACGGGTTGACGCCGGGTGAATTCAAGATGTATTTCCGCTTCGATTTCATGGTGGAGACGGCACTGGACAAGGCCGAGGCGGTCATGGCCGAGCACCTTGGCGAGGAGCAAATGGCGGCGCGGGCCGTCTTGGTCCGCCGCGGCGATGGCCTACTTGCCCCGTTCATCATCCATGTCTGGCTCGATGAGGACGGCGACGAAGTAACCCGGGAGGTGGTTGACCGTTTCCTCACACCTGAATATGCGAAGGATGGGGGCGCTGGCTACATCGACAAGAATCTGGGCGCGGAACATTTTCGCGCATTGAAGCGGCAAGCACCGGAGGTATTCGGGAATTGGCACGAACGCTGCCTGCGGATGAATGACCGGGCTTACGTTCTGGTCCTAGCGCGGCCAGAACTAGCGACACGCAAGCGCGCCGCGCTTGCGCGGGCTCGCGCCGAAGACGACGTGCGTCACGCACAGATGCGCACTCGGATTCGGTCGCTGGAAGGCGCCGAAGCAGAAGCGGAAAGTGTTGAGTTCGAGTTGGAGCAGCGTCTGAACGATGCTTTGTATGAAGGGATCGCTAACCCCGTGGTGAAGGTGGACGTGACCGGCGTCGTGTTTTTGGCAGAACAGTCACCTTCGGTACTTGACGCCCTGATGGGAAATGGGCGATGACGTTTGGTTTTGCTGACCTGCAAGCGCTGATCGACGATAGCAGCGCGCCTATCCCAGACTGCGATTTTCAGGATGGCATATACGCGCGCCTGTCCCAACTGCTGCACGCGGCGCGTGAACACGGTTCAATGGCGCCGTTGGCGGCTGACCTCCAACCGTTGGTGCGTCACTGCCTGCTGGCGGAGAGTGCACGAAGCGGCCAAATGACAGTTTTGCGGGTGCCCTCCGATCATGGCTGGCCGTCGGCGTCGGCGTGGGAGGAGCATGGCGTTCAACCTATAGGGGCGGGCGCCTGCGCGTTCATTCTTTCGGCGCAGGCATGGTATCCCGACTGGCTCACTTCCGACGAAGGTGTATTTCAGGACGCGTACTGCGATAAAGAGGTGCGCACTCCCGGAGAATGCGTCGCCGATCCCTTCGTGCAGCAGGCGACCGGTTTCACCTCGTACTCGTCGCCGGGCCAGAGGGAGGCGGTTCGCGCGGTGTTCTTGATGAAGCAGGGCGATACGTTGCTGGTCAATTTGCCGACTGGTTCGGGCAAGAGCCTGGTCGGGCAGGCGCCTGCGCTGGTGCGAAAGCTTGAAGGTGTACTGACGATATTCGTCGTGCCTACCGTTGCGCTTGCGTTGGACCAGGAAAGAGCGATGGGCGAGTACATCAGGCGCACCGACGGCGTGAAAAAGGTGTGGCCATTGGCTTGGTATGGTGGTTTAGCCGACGACAAGCGCGCCGAGATTCGCGCCCGACTGCGTGAAGGCACCCAGCGCATCCTGTTCACCTCCCCCGAGTCGTTATTGACGACACTGCTTGGCACCATCACTGACATTGCGCGTGCGGGAATGCTGCAGTATCTGGTGATCGATGAGGCGCATCTAGTTACCGGATGGGGGGATGCGTTTCGTCCCGCGTTTCAGATATTGGCCGGGTTGCGCAATAACCTATTGCGCGTTTCACCACATGGCTTCCGAACGGTGTTGCTGAGCGCGACGTTCACGCTGGAGACAATTGATACGTTGGCCACGCTATTTGGCCCGCGCGAGCGCGTGCATATTGTCTCGGCCGTGCACCTTCGTCCGGAGCCGCAATATTGGTTCTCGAAGGCCGAGTCGCGCGCGGAGAAGGAGGAGCGTGTGCTCGAAGCGCTGCGCCACGCCCCGCGACCGTTCATTCTGTACGTGACAACCCATGCGGAGATCCGCGAATGGGGAGCGCTGCTTAAGCGGGTCGGACTAGTTCGAATTGCGTGCTTTGACGGAACCACCCCAGCCAGCAAACGCGCAAAAATCATTCATGACTGGGTTGGCGATCGACTGGATGGCATCATCGCAACGTCCGCATTTGGCGTGGGCATCGACAAAAGCGACGTACGCACCGTAATCCACGCCACTATTCCCGAGACGCTTGACCGCTACTACCAGGAAGTTGGACGCGGTGGACGAGACGGACGTCCGTGCGTTAGCCTGCTAGTGTACGACGATCAAGACTGGAGGCTCCCGAAACGATTGGCTCGGCCGACGATAGTGACTCAGGAACTTGGAATTAACCGCTGGAAGGCGATGTACCAGACTTGCCGTGCAACCGAGGATGGTAGCGTATTCGAAATCGACATCGAAGCGCGGCGGGCAAAGCTGAGCGGAACCAGTGAATACAACGTTAACTGGAACATGCGCACCCTAATCCTGATGGCGCGCGCCGGCTTGATCTCGCTCGACGTCGGTGCAGCAGTACAGGCAGACGATGCTGACCTGGACGAAGCCTCGTCATTGCTAGCCGCCATGGCCAGCATCCGCGTTCGCTTCGAAGATGATGGACATCGACTGCCCGAGGTGTGGGAAAAACGTGTGACCATGTCGCGTAATTCCACCCTGATGGCGGCGGGACACAATCTGGCGCTGATGAGCGGGATTCTTAACGATGGCCGCGAAGTTGGCGCAACATTGGCCGAACTGTACCAAGTCAATTCCGGACCTTGGTTCGTGCCAGTAACGCGCGTCTGTGGAGGCTGCCCGCAGGACCGTTGCGCCAGCGACATGGTGCGCGAGTATCGGATGCCCGTCCCGACGTTGCTGCAGGTCACTGAGGCGGCTCGGTTCGAAGGCTGGACGCGGCTCTTCCCATGGCTCGACCCTACATTTGTCTATGTGTTTTACGATGACGATCAGCCGGCGAAGGAGATCAACACGGCGATCCTGAAGTTTGTAAGCTGGTTAGTTCAGGAATGCGGCGTACGGGAGGTCGCCGTGCGCGCGGACAGTGCGTTGGCGAAATCACAGGAATGGAATCGGCTTTACCGACGCGCACCGGACGGCGTGGTTCTGCATCGGAGCTTCGCCGAACTCGATGTCGAACCATATACGCCGCTAGCGCGCGTGACCGTGCTCGACACTGAATCAGCCATGTCGCTACTTGAACGCGTACGCTTTCTGGAGCGGCCGAACCACATCGTGTTACTGCCGCGCGGCCTACTTGATCCGACCAACCCTTTGCGCAAGCTGGCGGACGTCATGCAGAATGCGGCCTACCTTCAGCAGTTGCTACCTGTGATAATCCAATGACAATCATTAATCTCACAAACGACGGACTGCATGCGCAGCTCATTGTGCTGGCTCGCGTGGCGGCTAAGTTCGGCCCGATTAACAGGGACGAACTCATTCGGGTGTGCGCCGCGCCGGGCGATGATGGCAAAGATCGGGATGTGGCTCGACTGCGGACCACACTGGCGCGATGGATTGAGTTGGGTCTTTTCATTCAAGAGGCTGACGCGATCCGCGTCAATCTCGAGTTAAAACGAGGGTTCGCCATCGACGAATTGACCGACCGACTGCCTGCAACCTGTCGGCGGCTTGTCTTGCAGGATCAGCATTGCCTGCCGCTGTGGGGAACCGGTGAGGACCCAACGGAAAAAGGTGTCGGTCGTGCCGCCGATTTTGCGCGCGGCTTGGCTTGGGCGCTGGCCCAGGACATATACAGTCTGCCCGAGGGCGGAAAAGATATTGAGGCACTTGATCGTTCCCAGGCGACGACGGCGCGATTCATCTTTCTAAATCACGGCCGTTGGCCCGGGTTACGGCCATGGGCCCGTTACCTCGGATTCGGCAACGGTGATGGCAGTAGTTTCTTGTTCGACCCAACCGAAGCAGTGCGCGACGAATTGCCGCACATCATAGGAAATGGGAAAGCGATGGCGGCTGAAGCTTTCATCGGTGCACTGGGCGCGCGTCTGCCGGTCCTCGATGGTGGCACCTATCGCAAGGAGGTAGAGGCAAACCTTCGTTCCGATCGTTGGCGTGGGCCGGAGTCGGGACATTTGTCTATGTCGCTGTCGTTTGCATTGCGGCGACTCGATTTGGACGGCACCATCAAGCTCGAGACCTTGGCCGATGCCGGTGCAGTGGTCAAGCTAAGCGGACGGGATTACCGCACCTGGGCATCGTTCACGCAAGTGCGACTGGCGGGAGATAGGGCATGAACCTGACACGATACTGGCCCACTTCCGACGAAGTGGATCAATGCATCAAACCGGAAGCGGAAGGCGCGCAGGATGCGGTGCTGCTAGCGGTGCACCAGCCTTCGCCGCTGAGCTACAGGATCGGTTCTGCAGAGAAAATCGC
Source organism: Massilia sp. CMS3.1 (assembly GCF_051262535.1). Lineage (NCBI taxonomy): Bacteria > Pseudomonadati > Pseudomonadota > Betaproteobacteria > Burkholderiales > Oxalobacteraceae > Massilia > Massilia sp. CMS3.1. The sequence continues at coordinate 96,653 of NZ_JBIMES010000007.1, forward strand.
CACCACTGAAGACGAACTGTACCAATATTTCACTACCCCTGACGTACCCATGGGAGCACACTTGGTGCCGATTACGGGTGCCTCCGGCGTTGGGAAATCGCACTTGGTGCGCCTGTTGGCGGCACGCCTGAAAAGTGACGATAGCGCGCGCCGTTTCGTCGTGATTCGGATTCCGAAGAGTGCCAGCCTGCGTCGAGTCGTCGAACTGATCCTCGAGCCATTGCCTGACGATGGTTTCGCACAGGTAAAGCAGGCATTTAAGACGGCAATGGCGGACGTGGACATCGACACCGCCGCGATCAGCTTCCAAGCGAACCTGGAAATTGCGCTACGCGACCTTGCTGTGGACCTGCGCCAAGAGGCGTTGGCGAATCCAACCAACCAACTTTGCAAACAAAAGCTTGGCCACGCCCTTGCGCTGCCTAAGTTGATGGCTGACCCGATGGTAGTCGAATATTTTCGTCAGCATGTGTTCCCGAAGATCGTTAAGCGAGTGGTTGCAGGCCATCGCGAAGAGGAAGGAATGCCGCGGGTCGTCGACTTTACGGCCACGGACTTCAATCTGCCAGATACCATTGAAATAGGCAAGGCAGCCGAATCCACGCAACGATATTATCAGTCCGTATTGCGGGCCAACGGCGGAGCCGGCATGCAGGTTGCTGCTGACCTGCTCAACGGCCGCGTTGTGGACCAAGCGATGCGCTTGTTGTTCCAGTTGCATGAAGCTATCGGGGGGATGTCCCTGCAGGACGTTATCATCGAGATCCGAAAATTGTTGCTGCATGACGGGCGCGAACTGGTAATTCTCGTCGAAGACTTCAAGGCTCTCACCGGAATTCAAGATACTCTGTTGCACGTACTGATCCAGGAAGGGGTACGCGACGGTAGGCGCGAACTGGCGACAATGCGCTCGGCGATTGCGGTCACCGACGGCTATCTCGCCGGACATGACACGATCGCTACACGGGCGAAGCGCGAGTGGATCGTCGAAAGTCAGTTGGCCAGCGAGCAGGAAGTTCTGGACCGGACTAAGCGCCTTGTCGCTTCCTACCTGAATGCGGCGCGTTGGGGGCACCTGAAACTTGAAACTCGCTATGCTAAGCAGGGAAAGAACTGGTCGGGGGATACCGCATGGATCGAACCATTCGTCGACGACGATGCCGCCGGTTCGGACGAACTGGCGGCATTCGGCGCCATCGACGGCGTATCGTTGTTCCCGTTTAACGACCTGGCCATCGAGCGGTTGGCGCGGATGGCACTTACCCAGGGGAACGCATTAGTATTTACGCCCCGTTTCGTCATTGACCACATACTGCGCAATGTGTTGTTAGTCGGGCGTCTAGCGTATGAAAGCGGGTCGTTCCCTCCGATCAACCTTGTCGCGCCGGTACCATCGGCCGAAGTGGCGCAGTGGCTAGCGAGTCTGCATGTTTCGACCGATCAGCGCCGCAGGTATGAACGATTGGTCACGATTTGGGGCGATGGACCAATTACCCGAGCCGAAGTCGGACGTATCCAGCCACTGGTGTTCAAAGCGTTCGGATTGGAGCCGCCTGGAATCGCGGCGCCGCCGCCGCGCCCGGTATTGCCGGCGCGGACCGCACCGCGCGACAATGAAAGAACTATCGCGGCGCCGCCGCAAGAGACTGAACAGGTATCCGATTTAAGGACGGCGCTGGAGAACTGGGTACAAAAAGAGGTTCGTCTCGATCAAAACACCGCGAATCAAATCCGCGCGGCGCTGGAACAAGCGATCACCGAGCGCATCGACTGGAATGCTGAGCGCTGCGTCAAGCTGGCGATTCGCGCCAACCGGATTTCAATTCCTCACGCCGGCGGAGAAGCGGGCATACGCAACGATGCGATCCGGCTAGCGCCCGACCATCACGACCCAGATGGTCAATTACGGACGGATCTAGTTGCACTTCTGCGGTTCTACAAATTCAATAATCGGAAGACAGACTACGAGGAAGTCGACGACGACCTTGCTCGGATCGGTAATTTGGTGAGGCGGTTGATGCCGCAAGCGCTGGCACTTGTCAGGGGGCAGGTAAAGGTCCAATTGCAAAATGCTGCCAAGCTCCTGGCGACTAACAGCCGTGTGCTGGGTCTATTCGAACTCGGCCGCACGCCGGCCGCACTGTCGGCCTTCTTATACTCAGAGGCGACACTTGGTAACCGGCCGTCGGAAAATGCGGATCCGGCGATCATCGAATGGCGGACCTTGCAGGATAGCGCTCAATCAATTCGGGGAAAGTTGCGCGACATGTTGTTTGAGCGTTGCGGCTGCTTCCAGGGAACCAGCAGCAACGCAAATGGGATCGACATTATTCGCATTCTGGAGTATTTCCCCGCCGATGATGAACGAGTCGATCTCGATGTTCTCGAGGTGGATGCTGCGCTGCGCGTCGTATTGCAAAACATGCGCGAAATTGCTGTGGACACCCGGGCTAAGAAAGTTTTGAAGGAGGCGATCCGACTCCAGCAAGTATTGCTGTCCGAATTGGGCGAAGGCTTCGACAAGGCGGAGGTAGCTGGCGCGCTAAAGGAACTGACGGAGGGAATGAAGAAGTTAGCTATCTGGCACAAAGATGATTTGGGCATGACCGTCGCGGATTTCCTGCGCTTGTGCGAGGACTTTCGCACCGGCGCCCTAAAAGAAGCGCTCGGCACATTGACTACGGCGCAACTCGATGAACAGAAAAACGACGGGAAGGCACTCAGTCGGATTGCGCAACTGGATGTCAATCCGTTGATAGTCGCAGTTAATTTCGTGACGACGGCAAGTAAAGTGGCATTTGCCGCCCGACGTCACGCCGACATGCTTCAGGGGCAGACAAAGGGGCTCGACATAGGTGCGCAGGCTGACGGGATTCGCACCACCTTCGATAGCCTTATCAGCGATTTGGATGCACTGGAAGTGAAAGAGGAAAAGGAATGCTCTTAGAGAACGCAAAAGCGGCCCATGAGCGCCTGCAGAGCGCCAATGCGGCTCGGGAGAATCTGGACGAGGCGGACGCCTTGCTAGGCCTGCACAAAGAACTTTCAGCCAAGGCGACGAAACTGCACACCTTGGCGGCCCGTGCAGTTCTGCTGCGCGAGCACGGCGTGGTCCTGACGCCAAGCCCAGACACGAAAGCGATGCGCAAGGGGATTTCCAATCTACGTAAGCGCTTCGATGAGAAAACCAATTCCAGCACTCTGACCCAGGGACAGCACTGGAAGGCACTGCAGACGGCTCTCGACGGCGCTATTGCCGCAATCGAGGTCGAGCAGCGACAGGATTGGAAGAACCATTTCGCCACCCGCCTATTCGGCGGTTTGCCGCCTGAGCAGCGCAAAGTCGGTCTAGTGCAAACGCCGGACAACAAGCTTGCGCTTGTCCAGTATGCCCGACTATTTGAGGAATTCGTGCGCTACCGTAACACGGTCGCAAGCACCGTGGAGGAACTCAATGCGGTGCACCGTTGCTCGGAGGCGCTGAAGAGCATCACTTTCGTCGAGGATGTGCCTAAGGCCGTGGAATTGTTTATTAACGCGGTACCGACTGGCGCAAGCCTAAATTTGCTGACGCCCGAGGTCATCGAATGGCTGCAGGTACAAGGCTTGCTCGGTAGTTTTGTGGTGCGCGCGCGCGCCTGAGGGGATCATTATGTCGGCAGACCGCGAAAAATTCCTGTCCAAGGTACTCGACCTTGTTGAGCATGGCGAGGCCCGCCTGCTGACATGGGGTATTGTCGACGGCTTTCTCAGCCAGCCCGAAATAGTAAAGCTGATCGAGCCGTTGGTCGACGAGGCGCTGGACGCGGGGATGGACGTGTTCTTGACTGCCGACGATGTTATCGAGGTGATGCTTGAGCGCAGGTGGGTCACCGTTGTAGAACTTGACGACGGTAAGGTCGGCTACCGCTCGCGAATGGCAGAGACGGTGCGCTTGCTGCAGCGCCTGCGCCAATTGTTTCCGAAACACGCCGGCCCGGCAGGATGGCAACTCGCGCCGACATTGGTGGCGGATTTCCGCTTCCTTCGCCGACGCCGCGAATACCCGCGCCGGGATGTGTCGGCCGAATCAGTGCTGCGGCAACTGGGAGAAGTAACGTCGAGCAGCGCAATGCTGGTTGCCGCGCGAGCCTTGCTCTGCCCTGGTGGGCGGCCGCTGACGTTGGCCGGATTCCAATTGCGCGCGGCGCAGCGCATCATTCGCGGTATCGAAGAAGACCAAGCGTTGGCGACAATCGTCTGCGCTGGTACTGGCAGCGGCAAGACGCTGGCGTTCTACCTGCCGGCGCTGGCGTCGATCGTGCGTCACTTACTTTCGGGCTTGCATGCGGGGCCATGGGTGAAGGCGGTGGCGCTATATCCGCGTACCGAATTGTTGAAGGACCAATTACGCGAAGTGCTGGGGCGATCGTTGGCGCTGACCGAGGCACTGCCCATGCGCGAGCGAGTCACTCTGCGGGTCGGGGCGCTGTTTGGCGATACCCCACATTCGGCTCGCTTTTGTGAATGGCCAAAAGTGGGCGACGATCAAGTGTGTCCGGTATTGTCCTGCCTGCACTGTTCGGGCGAAATGCGCTGGCGCGCGGCGGACCGTAACGTTGGGCGCGAGCGACTGGAGTGCGCCGACTGCACTTTTACGCTCGATGGTGAGATATTCCCATTGACCCGCGAGACGATCAAGAAGCGCCCGCCGGACCTGCTTTTCACGACGACCGAAATGCTCAACCAGCGGATGGCCGACAACTCGATGTCGCATCTGTTCGGCATTGGCCCCGGTGCGTTGCGCCCACCAGAACTGGTGCTGATGGACGAGGTGCACACGTACGAGGGGCGGCACGGCGCACAGGTTGCGTACCTAATGCGTCGTTGGCAGCGCCTGCTCAAGTGCCCGCTACGCTTCGTCGGTCTGTCGGCCACGCTACGCGAGGCTGCCGATTTCTTCGCCGTGCTGACTAACTGCAAGCGGACTCTGGTTGACGAAGTCTCGCCGTTGTCGAATGAGATCGAGGCCGAGGGCGCCGAGTACCTGATCGCGCTGCGAGGTGACCCGGTGTCGCGCACGGCGTTGTTATCGACGACGATACAGACCACGATGCTCCTGCAACGTTGTCTTGATCCGCAGGCTGCGGATAGCGAGCGCTCGGTGAGCCTGGGTGCGTTCGGGCGCAAGACGTTCGTCTTCGCCGACAACCTCGATATCATCAATCGCCTGTATTTTGACCTCCTAAGCGCGGAGGGACGCACCAGTTCAGGCGCGCCGGATACCCGTAATGCTCCTGCGGGCGGATTGGCATTGCTGCGTTCTCCCGGCAGTTCGCGGATGCGTTACGCGAATGGCCAGGATTGGCGCTTCTGTGAGTCGTTGCGTGACCAGAATCTACAGCGCCGGTTGGCGGTCAAGCGGGTCAGTTCGCAGGATCGTGGCGTCGATCCAGGCGCAGATGTCGTGGTGGCCACGGCGGTGCTGGAAGTCGGGTTCGATGATCCGTCCGTCGGCGCGGTCATCCAGCACAAGGCGCCGCATGGCATGGCTAACTTCCTGCAGCGTAAGGGCCGTGCTGGCCGCACGCGCGGCATGCGCCCATGGACAGCCGTGGTCCTGTCCGACTACGGGCGCGACCGCGCATCCTACCAGTCTTACGATTTGCTGTTCGATCCGGAACTGCCGGTGCGGACCTTGCCGCTGTCGAACCGCTACTTGACGAGGATGCAGGCGGTATACGCGACCATCGATTACCTCGGCGCCAGCTTGCAGGGTGGGGCGGGCGGCAGCGTCTGGACCGACCTGAGTGGCCCGGTCAAGAAGGAGTCGCGGCGGGTGCAACTGCAGTACCATCTGCGGACGATTCTCGAGTCGGACAATGCCGCGCAGCGTCTGGCGGATCATCTGAGACGGGCATTGGACTTGCCGGCGGAGGAAGTGTCGGCGCTGTTGTGGGAATATCCGCGACCACTGATGACGACCGTGCTGCCGACCGCGTTGCGGCGCCTGGCGACGGGATGGAGCGCTGGCGGACAGCCGAACGCCGATTTCACCATCGCCAACAATCCGCTCCCCGATTTCATCCCGGCGACGCTGTTTGCCAACCTGAGCCTGGCTGAGGTGGAAATCGCTTTGCCTGGTTCGAGCACCAATGGATTGCGCGACCGGAACGCGATGGCGGTCTTTGCCGCGCTGCGCGAATTTGCGCCCGGCCGCGTCAGCCGCCGCTACGGGGTGAAACATCGGGCAGAGCGCCACTGGTTGCCGCCGTCGAACGATGTGCAGTCAAGTTCGGATCTTGTGGAGGGGGCAGTCGACCTCGAGATCAGCGCGATAGGTACCCACGTTCCGATCGGACGTTTCCTGATGCGCCAGGACGACAAAGTGGTCGCGCTGCCGGTGTGGCGCCCAGTAACACTGGCCCCAGTGCTGCCACCGAAGAACGTGAAGGATTCGTCGAACGCGTCGCTAAATTGGCATACCCAGTTTGTCGTCGGCGCCGAGCCGGTGTGGCTGCAGCCGCCTGCGGGCGGACTCTGGCCTGAACTCGTTGAAAACTTGGGCTTTTTCAGCCATGCGCATCACTCGCCGCTAGAGGTGCGCCGCTTCGCTGTTGGCGCCCGCGCCGATGTAGGCGTGGGGCAGGAACGGCGTCGGATCGATACCAGTTTCGCGGCTGAACAGGAACCGGTCGGACTCGGGGCAAGTTTTTCGGCCGATGCGGTGCTGTTCCGGCTTCGAATCCCCGAGGCGTTGTACTCGCGCTGCGGCACTGGGCAGAAGTGGCGCGCGCTGCGCACCGCACGCTTTATTGACGCTGCTTGGCATGGTCGCTCGCTGGCGATGGTCGCCAGCCCGTTCATGCGCGAATGGCTGGCGCAGATTTTCCTGTCAGCGGTCACGTTCGATGCAATTCAGAACGACCACGGTTTGGACGAGGCGGCTCGCGCGCTCGCGACTGGCACGGCCAGTGTCACCCTCCTGGGCGTGCTGCAACTGCTGTTTCAGTCCAACGTGGTCGAAGGGCAGGGGGAGGATTCCGAAGACTTGCCGCAGGATCGGTTGCGCCAGGACCTTGAGGAATTCTTGCAGCGCGCCGACGTAGTGGTGGAATTGCAACGGGCCGCTGCGGTGCTGTGGGAGCAAGTGAACGACCAATGGGAGCCGTGGTTGCGTGGAGTCTTCCAGTCGACGTTCGCCGCCGCCTTATTGCGCTCGATTGCAGACCTGTGCCCCACCATCGATCCCGACGAACTGCACCTCGATCTGGACCGTGGGCCAGTCGACGAAGCGGGAGCGATCGGCTTCGATCCTGCCCTGGCAGAGATCTGGTTCACCGAACGCGGCCCCGGCGGGAACGGACTGGTGGAGGAGTTTATGCGTCGCTACGCCGAAGATCCGCGGCGCTTCTTTTCGATTGTGCGCGCGAACCTCGATATGGGCGAGTTTGAAATGATCGACCACCAGTTGAAGGGGGTGATCCGCTCGCTCGCCGACGACCCGAACTCGGAGGTCGGGGAGACGGTGCAGGCGTATCGCTGCGCCAGTAGCCAACATGAGATGGTGCTGCGAATGCCACAATTGCGGTCAGCTCTGGTAAAGGCCGGCTTCGTTCCCTTCCACGGCTTTTTCGCATCAATGGGCAACCGCGTGCTGCGCCAGGGTTCAGGCCCGGCTAGCGATCAGTACTTGGCCGCCGTGCTGGCGCAATGGGACACACTTGAGGACCGACTGGGAATCGAGATTGATCCGCGCGTGATGAGTTATTTTTTGAGCCAGTCGGACGATATCGACCGCATAATTCCGGAAATGAGTGCGGTGCTCGGTACGGATCGGCGCGCGTGGCGCATGAGTGCCGTGTACGGACTGCTTTGGGCGCGAGGACGTGCCGTGCGTCAGTCTGCCCTACAGGTGCGTAACCCGTTCTGCGAACTGCCGACCGTCGAGCGCCTGCTGGTGGCCGAAGTACTGGCAGACGACCGCGTGCGGATCCCGGTGGCGGACCTTGACTGGCTGGAGCGAACGGCCGAACATCTGGCACTCGGCCGCATGGTGACGCTCACCTGCCGGGAGAGCCAGCGCCAATTGCTCGGCAGGGCCCTCAACGCTCTGGTCACGAATCCGATCGACGCAGGCTACGTGCGCGCATTCGCGCGATTGCAGGGCGTGCGGCAATCGGCCGATGCCATCGAAGCCGACATTGAACTGATTGAGGCTACCCAATGACTTATTTGTACCGACGGATTTTCAAGTCGCAGGCTGCCGGTGCGACTACGATCGCCGAACTGCTGCAATCGATGTTTGTTGCTGAGATGCTGATGTCGGAAGGTGATTTATGGATCGTTTCGCCGTGGATTAGCAATGTGGTGCTGATCGACAATAGGTCCGGTAACTTCGACTCCATGAACCCAGAATGGGGGCGGCGCGAAGTGCGTCTGGTTGATGTCCTGATTGCGCTGATGAGTCGCGGTGCCACCGTCAATGTGGTCACGCGCAGCGACGAAACCAACCGGGTTTTTATTGGCAGATTGCAGGATATGGCACGGCAGTTGGCTCTGGAGGACTATGTATCGATCACGGTGCGCGAAAAGCTACACACTAAGGGGGTGCTATTGTCGAACAGCTTACTGATGGGGTCGATGAACTTGACTTACTACGGTATGCAGATCAACGATGAATGGGTCGAATTCTCGCTGGACCCGGAAGACTTGGCGGCGACCAGGCTCGAATTTAAACAGTATTTGTGAGGAGTCACATGCAGGCCAATTCGCCACCTGAGCCAACGTGGCTGGAGCGCTTCTTCAGCGCCCCGAACACCATGCATTGGGAAGCGCTCAGCGCGCGCTCGGCCCCACCGGTTTGGCTGGAGCAGGTCATTCCGTGGATCGACTTGTTTTCGCAGCCCAAGGCGAAGGTGATCGTGCTTCCGGTCTTCGACCGGGACGGGCCGTGCATTTGGTACGCGGCGGCGACCGACTCGACCGCGGCCACTGCGCTGGCAGCGGAGTTAATGGCCTTTGTCGGGCCTAGTTACAGTGACTTCCGAGGGCAGCCTCACCCATGCGATTCAGGAAACGCAATCGAGGAGGCGCTGCGCGCGCGTTTCGGCAATCTCGTCTTTAGGATCGTTCCGAATGCGGACGACGTTCGGCCGGACATTGTTCGTGCCCTGGCGTCATATCTGGGACTGCAGCGCCGGCGGCCCGATGCTCCGGACCGCACCCAGCAACCCTTTGGCAAGTTACGCGCCGATTTCGACCGGGCCTTACTGGCTGGCAACGAAGCAACAGCGGCCAAGTTGCTTGAAGCGCTGTGTGACACTGGACGCGTCAACGCTGAACAGCGCAAGTACTTCGAGGTCAGAATGCTGGCGGGACTGGACCGGCAGCAGGAACTTGCACGCAATTCGTCGCTGCTTAAGGCGGTTATGGATTTGTCGCTGCCGCCGCAAACGATCGTCGACCTGGTTGACGCTTTGTATGCGACCTTCGTTGAGGACATCGAGGAGGAATCTGCAAGTAGCGTCGCGGCGGCCTTCGAGCAGCACATCGGCAAGCATTTCGGCGCCTTGTTCAAGGAGCGAAAGGGGGTGCGGCAAGCGAACGTCCTAAAGGCCTTCTTCCTGTACGAGGCCACGCGTCAGGTTCCTGATCAAGCGCGTTGCGCTGCCACCATTGCCGCATTCCCTGATGACCCTTTCGGCCGGGCATTGCTGCAACGGTGGTCGGATCAATTGCTGGCGTTTCCGGAAAGTTCGCCGGCGGTTGACCCGTTGGAAGCGGCGCGCCTCGCGGTGGCGGACGAAAACTATGAGATCGCCGTGACGTGGTACAAGCAAGTGCTGCCCGACCAGCGCGGGTATGCCGGACTGCTGCGCTGCGCTGTTGAGTTCGGCGCCCCCGCGCTGACCGCCGAAGTGCTCGAACTCTTTGACGGCGCGCCGGATGCGATCTTTGCCATGCTTGGAGATCGCGATCAACAGCGACTAGCACGTTTGCGCGGAACCTCAATTCATCCGACGCCGATCACTTCGGCGAGTGATTGGCTAGAATGGGCGCAAGGTGTCGCCGAGCACCGCTACGGTGGCACCGCACTCGCCTTGCTCAACGAGTCGGCGGTACGCTGGCCAATTGAAGACTATCTGCGGGAGGCTGATAAGTGTGCACAGTTGGCGGCGATCGTCGGCAACGCCGACAGTCCCGCAGGTGCGGTGTTTAGAGACGCATTTCCCCAATTTGTCGAATTCTTCGTGCATCGCACATCCCGCCCGGTGCGTGGTTTCGTGCCGCTCTACGGTATGCTGGTGAAGATGGTTACCTGGAACGGCGGCGCGTCGCCGGATGAACTTGAGTTAGTGGCATCCTTGGTTCAGGTTGTTCTGAGCGTAGGTCCGGATAAGCAATCGTATGCGGATGTGGTGGAAGATCTCGGAGAAATTCTTTCCGCAAATCGGGCCGCAACCAACATTGATTGGGCGCTCAATCTTGCTGAGATTCTTGCCACTCATCCGGCCCCGGATTCGGAATGCCGCCTGCGTTTTTTTTCTGCGGTACAAGGTCTCATGCGTGAGAGTAGTCACAGAGTTTCCAGCGCTCAACGCAGCATAATTCGCCTGTTATCATTGGATTTTGGCTGCCAAGAGTTGTTGTCTGATTGGCCTGATCCCATCGCGGCAATAGGCGCAAACGTTGGGACCTTTGCGGGCCTAATAGCGATATACACCCTAACTGAACAGGCTGGACTGCGCGCCCGTGATGTGTTGCGTACTATGCTTCCAAATGCACAAATTGAAGTCAATGGAGACAGTGTCGCCACTGACCGCCTCCGGCATCTCGCTGCAAAGGCTGACATTTTTGTTTTCGCATGGCGTAGTAGTAAGCACCAAGCTTTCTTTTGTATAAAAGAATACAGGAAAGGGCGTCCCATACATATGCCTGTGGGGAAAGGCTCCGCAAGTATTCTGCAGGCGGCATTGGCGGCGGCTGAGGATGCGATTCTTCGTAGAGTCAAGTAGTAGTGGCGCTTCTTTGATTTATCTTACCGACCGTCGACAGCGGAAGTGCGCAGATTCTTAATTCGGCATGCCGTCGGCCATAGATGGAGCTCTCTTTGGCCCTCGGAAATTCCGAGGGTTTGCCTTGAATTTGCGATTTTGCCCTAAACCTGTTCCGACAAGACCTCCAATCGCGGTGAGTCAAGGTTTTGCCTTTTTAGGGCGGGCACCTTTCTTAGTCTGATCTCCAGATACGGCGCCGATGTTGACCGTTTCCAACGCACTATACCAAGGTGCCTTCTTCCTGACGTTACTGGCCATTTGTTTTAGATCGCCGACCAGTAGCTCATGTCCTGCCCTGGTATCCAAGCCGGTCTTGGCCCACTCAACTTCAAAGAAATTCGGGTCGAGATTCTTTAGAATACGCAGGGCAGATGTCCGCAGTGCGGAGGGGTCGGTATAGTCGACGTCCACGTCTCCAAAGTTCAACTGATTCTCTAGGTTCTCGCAGATAAAAGCAGTGAGAGCTTGGACACTTGCTTTTTCAAGCAGGTGCGTCTCACCGTTCCATAAACTGGCCCACACCTCCTTGATCGCGGCCCAAATACCCACGAAGGTGTCAAGCTCTAAGTCGACGACGGACAAAAGGTTACTTCTATTTTGAACCTCGTTTAGTCCAGCTTCAAGGGCATTTGGTACGACGAATCCATCTGAATTCTTCACCCATTTCAACTGTTTTTTGAATGGGCTGTCTATGCCGCCGTCGAAGTAATCTAGGGCTGTAATCTTCCCCTCGTCAACGTTTGTGCTCCCACTATCGAGCATCCGACGTAGAAGTTCTTCCTCCTTATAGGATGTAAATAGTGCCTTCACTTGATTGGAGCTGACTTTGGAGCTGTTATTGTTGATTACTAGGAATTGAAATGCCCCTTCGGTGTCGTCGGCCCCCGTTATTCCGACAACGTTTAAATGAATGTCTTCGTCAGTATATTCGTGCGCGCCAATCACCCGATGTTGCCCATCCACGATCACACCGGCTGGACCTTTGGTGGTCCACGATACTTCAAGCGTACCTTGACCACCATCGTTAGCAGTTGTCTTCTTGGCGGGTACAAACTTGACACTGCCTTTATTGAAGACGATTACGACCGAGGTCGCGATTGTGTTGGTATGCTTTTCGTAGGACAAGAATTCTTTTATTCGCAAAACCTTGGTTTTGTTTAGTCGGCGTTGAATGGCCTTGGGATTGTCAGGGGACGTGCGATCGATAAGTCCCCATTGATAGAGCTCAGACGCAGGCGCGTGAAATAGGTAAAATTTGAGATCCGTCGAATCCTTCCGCTGGATATTTTCCAGTGCGGCGTATCCTTTGGTATTTCGCGTTTTTGAAACGCCTGCGCTCGCTGCGGACTTAGTTGGAGCGACTGGCGATGATTTTGCCTTTGCGGGTGTGGGCTTCGTGTTCGCCTTAGCAGAGGTGGTTTTTTTTGGCGCAGTACTGGCTTTTTCGACTTTTTTTACCATGATTTTATTCCGTCGCTAGGTTTAGTATTTCGAAGAATGTGTAGCGAGTATCGAGCTCGCATGCAAATGTTGGGATCGCCTGAGGAATTAGTCCAACTGCTTCTTTCAAAGTAGTGCGCTTCGTTGAGTGATGCGTTTGGCCGCTAGCGATTCGTACCAACCTATGGAGGGCAGCAGCTAGTTTCATTTCTTTCGGTAAAAAATTTGTTGCGCTATGTAGACCAGTAAAAGACTGGGTCCTGAACCAAGCCCAAGTAAACGCGTGCTGGCGCCGTTCATTGCAGTCCTTACATGCAATAGTCAGGTTTTCTGGAGAGGAAGTGCCGCCTAAGAATTCGGGCCACAAATGCTCGACGGTAGCCTGTTCGTGCTTTGGAGTCGCTTTCGCGCGCGAGGTAAGCGCCCCGCACCAGCAACATCGTTTATTAGCCTGTCTATGTATTTCGTCCGCTCGTGTCGTTGTAAGCTTCCGAGTTACATATGAAAGTGCTGCTATTCTGGTCATCTCCGCAATTCGAAAGATTTCCAAGCGGCTATCAGTCAGTCCCACACGTGACTGCAATCTATACACCAATGCCCGACTCGATGCATTCTCGTTGGTTGACACGAGGTCCACACCTTCGTTAAGGCACCGGTGGGTCAGTTCCATTGTCGCCGTAAGTCGAAAAAAATCACTCATTCCTCGCGACGAAACGACCCAACTTTGATCTGTAAAAAGTTCTGGAACGTGAGGTGCCACGACACCATACAGGTAAAGGAATAGTTTCTCACCACTAGTTTCTGGAATCCAACCAGGTGCCGAATGGAGTGCTGTCATGAAGGGAGTAGAGTGCATCGATCACCGGAACGCTCCCTCCATACTGCAACGCGATATAACTCGATGCCCTGGCGACGAACAGAATTTTGAATAAATTTGCAGAGGTTCTCTAACGTCGGGGCACCTAGATCTGGCACATCGTCGAGAAACCGATGGTCAAGTTCTAATCGAACCACCTCCACCGCTTTTCGTAGTTCCCCCAGATCGAGCACCATTCCAGTTTCAGGGTCCCGTTCGCCGCGGACTGATACTTCTGCATTGTAAGTGTGACCGTGTATTCTCTTGCTGCTTTCGGTCTCGATCGCTCTATCCAACGTGTGTGCTGCGTCGAAGTAAAAATTTTGGCTGAGTTCAAACATAGTATTCTTCAGAAAGTTAACTGTTGATACTGCCGTGGTGTGAATGCCAAATCATTCCAAGTCCACGCAATTATTTCAGATCCAGAGAGATACCAAATATCCTCTATGGCCGTACCAATGATCCACTATCGCAGAGAGTCGATCACGTCGCTTCTCGATAACAATGCGGTGTTAGGCATGGCGTGCGATGATTCAAAATTCTATGGACAGCATCGGATTCAAGTTTTCTGGTTACAGCAATCATGAGTTCCAGTTGTAGCATAAATTTTCAATCCGACGCGGACGCGGTTTGGTGAGAAAATTTCTGAAAACCGTTCGCTCGAAGTTCGCATGCGGGGCACGTGCCGCAGCCATAGCCCCAGTCATGTCGCTTCGAGCGATCACCTAGATAGCAGGTGTGGGTGTTTTCTTTGATAATTTCCGTCAGTGGCGTGCCGCCGAGTTCTGCTGCAAGCGACCAAGTCATGGATTTGTCCAGCCACATCAGTGGCGTTTCAATTTTGACCCTTTGATCCATCCCCAGACTCAATGCGAGCCTAAGGGCTTGCATCGTTGTGTCACGGCAATCGGGATAGCCTGAGTAGTCAGTTTCACACATACCTCCAACGAGTGTTTCGATCCCGCGGCGGTAACCGATTGCCGCTGCGAATGTCAAAAAAATGAGATTTCTGCCGGGTACAAAGGTGTTGGGCAACCCATTTTCCGAGAAGGCGATCTCGCGCTCTTCGGTCATCGCGCAGTCAGAGATTTGTCCGAGTAGTCCAAGGTCAAGGACGTGATCGTCCTTGATGCGCGGCGCCCACTCAGGAAAGCGGTCGCGAAACATCCGCAGGACATCTAGCCTGCACTGCATTTCAATATGATGGCGTTGCCCGTAGTTGAAGCCGATTGTCTCGACCTCGTCAAAATGGGTGAGCGCCCATGCAAGACAGGTTGTGGAGTCTTGGCCGCCTGAAAACAATACAAGTGCGCGTTTCATATTTAACGAATCCCAATGAGTTTGTGGCTTTGAACGCTAAGGCGCCAATGCGCATGGTTTATGCAATACTCGATTGCTGCCTTGGTATTGGCTTTTTGGTTTAGACCGTCCATCGGTTGCAGCCAAAAATGATCAAATTCGAGGTTCGCCATTTCCTCCGGTTCCATCGTGGCTTGGGGGAAAACGAGCTTGAGTTCATTTCCTCGACGCACTACCCAGTCTGTTCCAGCCTTTGGACTGACGCACAACCAATCGACCCCTGGAGGCGGTTCGATTGTACCGTTTGTTTCGACGGCGATGCTAAACCCGAGTGCATGAATTGCGTCGATGAGGGCAGAGTCAAGCTGTAGTAGTGGTTCACCGCCCGTGAACACCACAAACCTGCCGATCGACTCAGGCCCCCAAGTAGTCCCGATCCGATCCGCAAGCGCGCTCGGGGTCGCGTATTTCCCGCCAAGTGTCCCGTCGGTTCCAACAAAGTCGGTATCACAGAATTTGCATTGCGCCTTCTCTCGATCCTCCTCACGGCCGGACCATAGATTGCATCCGCTAAAACGACAAAATACCGCAGCGCGGCCGGCGTGCGCACCTTCGCCTTGAAGCGTCTTGAAGATCTCTTTTACGGCGTATGTCATTTAGGTTGCCTGCTAAGCCGCTACGACGCTGAGTACTGAGCGCCGTGTACGAATGTCATGTCGGAGGATCGAGTCGAGATGGTTATGCAGTAAAGTAATGTCACGTCCAATGTTTTGAAGAGAACGCCAAGTGCGAACTTCATCAGCAAACTTCCACTCTCCAGAGGTCCAGGAGGTGCGTCCACTAAGGCAGCCTAAACCAAGAGCGAACTGCTCCCAAGTCCTTGCTCCATCAAGCAGGGCAAGAACTTCCATCTGATAGCCAATTGCTACCATGCCGGCACCATGAATAAGGCGGGAAGTTTTGGGCGTATGATCGCGCCATTCATTTGCGAATACTTTTTGAACGGCCTTATAGTATTCACTGATCAGATCGAAACACCGCGCCTCGCCATCAGGGCCTTGCATGAATTCACGCATCATGCCGTCGCTCAATGAGTTCATGATGACGCGCTGAATCGACGTGTCGCTGATGATGCCGAATGGATTCGTATGGTGATTGATCTGTCCGCACAAGGAAGACTTCTTCTCAAAGTTCAGGCGCGCGGTTAGATGGGCCGCGAGTTTGCGGCTCTGGTAGCGGTGCGGCAATCCATCGACAGTAGGCAATAATTCATAGATCAAAGACTTCGGCAACGGTCGGGTATTATTGATGAGTACAAATTGCTTGCGCAATTCCATTTCGTCTTTGCATACCATTGCAGAGACAAATACCTGAAAGCTCTTTTCATCGACCCGACTCAAGGCTGTCAATCGCTGCTGTCCGTCGACGACTAGTCCAGGTGGACCGTTAGTGATATCAATAGACACGCGACATACATTGTTGCCGTCGAAGGGAGTCACTGTCACGCCATCCGTGAATGCGATCACAATTGGATTTGGCAGGATCGCATCTGGTTTAACTAGGTAGTCCTTAATCTCCTGGATGTGCGCCGCGATTTGCGGGCGTTGAAATCCGCTCAGTTGTCCTTCCTCGTTTCGAGCAATACGATCGATCGTGGAAAATTTTAAGATATCGCGGGCATCCGCGGCAAACGAGAAAACCTCGTGCTCTGCACTCTGTTGCGCGCGAATGGCGAAGAATGTTAGCTCTTGTTTCATGAGAATTCCTTTGTAAAATCTAACTGATCTACCAGTGCCTTATATGTGGCGAGATTGTGAATGCCACGGCGTCTATTACGATTGTTTGCTCGGAAGATGATGACCTCAATTGAGACGTCTTTGCAGATTGGGCATGGACATTTTTTCCACGGCCTATCCGCGAGCGTTCGCCGATATTGTGCTTCCAGTGTCTTCATTTTTAACGAAGATCTAACATCAGCATATGGACGTTCGGTGGCAAGGGGAGCGTTATATGTCAATACGGCCTCAAGTGTCTGCTCCAGATCAGCATCGTTGGCGTCGTACGCGCGCAGGTGCTGTAATGCTGTGCGTTCGAGCGCCACAAGTTCCTCTGCCTGGAAAACGCCCATTTTGACCAAGCGTTGAAGCTTCAGATTTTCAAGGGACTGAGGAACCCGAACAGCTGTGTAGTACTGCAGCTTTTTTCCCGGCGCTGGCATGTAGTAATTGTTCTTGTTGTCCTTGAACGCGCGTATCAGCGGTGAAGTCGAGTCAAAACTAGTAATCTTAAACGGTAAGAATGACTCAATTTCGTCGGCCTTAGCAAATCCTAAGACATGAATTCGAACGTCTGCTGGGATAGCATCACGAATGGCGGCGAGACATGCGCGAATCTGCTCGGCGGGCAAAGGTACCATGCCTCCAATTGCCAAGTACTTGTAGCCCATCTTTACGAGTCGGCGTGACGCCTCCGCCATGCTGTCGGGGGACCAGGCCTGAACCACGCCCATCGGAATGAATCGACCTGAAAGGTATTGACTAGCTTTCAAGAACGCGTCGGCATTTTCGAGCGTGATGTCGAAACGGCGGCGTGCATCTTCGGATCCACCCTTCATGCCGGTTAAGGTTGGGTCATAGTCGAAGATAATATGGTCGACTGAGCAACCGTGGGTGAAGCCGCCATGGTCATAGAACTCAACCATGTCTTCAGGTGTATATGGTGGTACAGACTCGTTGACGTAGCTGAAGGCGCCACAATCCCCGAAGACGTCGAGCTTAGAAAACTGCGGAGTATCGAGACGCAGGAAAGCCCTAGCGCCAACTCGACGGAAGCGCATAGCCTGTGCACTGGTGTACTTTCCAGTGATGCGATGGTCGCCAACGATGGCCCTTGAAACAAGCATGCCATCATATGGTGCGTAGCCCAGAATTTCGTGTGGGTAGACATCGTCCCAGTACGCCTTACGTTCGGGAGCGCTACGATCCTCGATGAAGTCATACACTGGATCGACCATGTCCAGGCTATCAGCAAAAATAAATTTCATCGTTGTGGCCTCGATAAGTCACGGTCGAGACGTATTAAATGCTCCGTCAGTTTCGAAATATGCACACCGGTATTCTGAACTTCGTTCCAGCGCCAGCCCAGTTGCTCCCACGTGCCGTCGATCCAGCAGCAATGTGACGCAAGTCTGGTGAGCGATTCTTGAATCTCTGTTACGGGCGACGGTGAACTATCAGCCCGCATCATGATTTGATCCATTAGGCCCCCCATTGCTAGGATGCCTGCGGAGTGCATGAGGCGGCTCTCGGTTGGTGGTTTGCCCCATGCCTCTGGAAAGGTGTTCCGCACGGCTGACCAATAGAGCACGAGGGTGCGGTACATCGCGTCCGTATCAGAATCGTGAGTACCCTTGTACTGGCTGAGTGCGCCCATCGGTGGCTTGAGGTTGCGCTTGATTGCCTCAACCAATGCCGAATCGATTAGTACGGCCGCAGGCATGTTCTCGTCGGATTCGCGGCGAATTATGTGATAGAAGGGGGACTTTGGATCCTTGTTCAGTAGATGGCACAATTCGCTAGGCAATTTTCGTATCGCGAGGTCGCGCGGCAGCATTGCGTTGACCTCGGGTAGCAACTCATTGATCAGGCGCGTAGGAAGTGGTTTTGACTTGTTTACGAGAATAAATTGTTCTCGCTGCATTTCAAGGTCGGATGAGACAAAACCAATTACTGGGACCGGAATGCTACTGTTTTTTGCCTTTGCCAACGCGAGCGAGCGCTGCTGGCCGTCCACAATCCAGGCAATTCTATTGCCTTCTGATCGGAGCGGAATGGTTAACGTGCCGCTTTGGGCTAGTTCTATCATGCCAGCAGGAGTCGGTCCTCTGGATTGCTTGAACTCCACCTCTGGCGACATTGCAAGAATAATTGCATTCGGAAAGAGGATTGATCCGCTGTCAAGGAACTCAACAATTGCATTTACGTGATTGCGGATTTCCTTGCGCTGAAACCCTCGCAAATGGTCGCCTTCATCGCGCGAAATTCTCGAGATGTCCGCGACGCGAGTAATGTCGGAGCCAAACAGGAAAAATGCGAAGACGTCGACATTCGTACCTTGTTGTGTCCGAAGCGCCCTGGTAATGATGCTGTTAGTGTTTATCATCTGATGCCGCAGCGAGTCGTTTCGCTTTCACGCCGTAAAAAAGTGTTTGAAATCGTTTCTGCTCGCAGGCCACATGCAAGGTGTCGCGCAGTAACCGCAGCATCAATGTTGAGCGCCCTCCAGCTTGCTCCCAGTTGGCCACAATCAGTTCGCTTATGTATTCATCTGAGGCTTTTTGTCCGGCTTGCCTATTCGGAGCCCCGAGAGGACGCAGATTCGTTTCAACGACGCTTGCGTGCGATGCTGAGTCCATGTCCTCGTTGCCGACAAGGACAAACTCGGCGAAGTGACGCAACGCCCGCTGCGCAAAATCCCCCAGAGTTCCTGGCAATGGACCGAGCGGACTATCTAGGCGGCCATCGTATGGCATTAGTGCCGGGCGCAACGATGAAGGAAAGGTCGATGCTGGCGTACGCAAGAACAGGCGAAGCTTCTTTTTCTCGCCAGATGGCAAGGCTTCAAGTTCAGACTGTATTAGTGCGAAATATGGTTGAGGTAGCCCAACGAGAACAATGTCGAACTTGGCTGTGCTCAGTGGTGTTGAAAATGGGCTGGCCTCGTTCAAGGCGACCCACCATGAGTGGGCTGTTCCATTGTTCAGTTTCTGCAATACTGAATCCTCATTGCCAGGCGAGATTGTGGCACTATATCTTGGGATGAACGTTTCCGCGTCAACAAGGCCTAAGCCAGCCGAAACGACCAAGAACTTTGCGCTGAGAATTTCCGCAGCTCGCAGTGCCTCACCAAATCCGCGACCGCAGTAAGTGTCTTTCGCCCTGTTTGGTGTCAGTTGCCCGTGCAGTTTTCGTGTCCAGCGATGAGTGACTTGCTTCACACTGCCGGTGGAAAGCTCGCGCGCGCACACTGTGGTTACATCTGCCACGCGTTTGCGATTTGTGCAGTTTGTAATGATGAGAGTGCGCATCGACAAGAGTTACCTAAAGGAAGCGCGTCTAGCTGCGCGTGGGATCAACAGTTATTCTACATTAGTGCGGGCGATATTCTACTATAATTGCGTGTGTTTTCGAACGAAAAGTGACAAATAACTGTCGAAAAAATGAAGAATTCCTTCGCTGTCGGCTGCTGGTAACCGCACAACTGCCTGGTTCTCGCATGGACTTCAGGTTCATGCAGACAAGACCACCCTCATAGGCGAAGGCGAAACGTGGCGAAACCATCTGCGTGGCAATCATGAGAAGTGGAAATCGAACAACCAACTCGTTTTGACGCTCTCGGCATCGACCTGCAGGTGCCACTTGTGCGCAGCAGCCTGTGGAATACACTACAGTATTGAAGAACAGACGTGTATGTTCCGGAGGCGACGTGAAGACCACACCCATCATTGTTGGCATTGCTTTTGGTGCTGGCGTTGGATTGTTTGCGACTATCCCTGACGAAATTGGGGTAAAGATTGGGATGATGTTGATCGGCGCGCTCGCTGGAACCGCAGTCGGAGGTGCGATCGCGCGCATGGGAGACAGACGGCGGCACACAACCCGGATTGATGACGACGATGACGCCTTCGTGGGACTTGGGGTAACCCCGGCTGACCTGATGCACAATTACTGGCGGGACAAAGGCGGGCTTCCGCTGGCTGAGCGTTTGGAACCAGAACGGGGCAGCCAAATGTTCGATCCGGATCACTGACTGCATGATGGAGGAGTTGTTCATAAAGATTATTTGTGGAGCTCTGTTTTAGCCTGACAACTTGTGTCAGATGAGATAGACAGGATCAACTCTCTCTACGCGCGCGGCCTGACTGTCCGAGAGATCCAGAGCCACCTTTAATGTTTAGAAACTCAAGTCTCGATAAATCTATTCGTTAGACATCTTATGAAGATCCGCCAAGTTTCATTGCCAGTAGAAGACTTTCTAAGAATCCCGAAGGATGAGAGAGCGTTCCTAGTCGCAATGGGTCATTCGCTCAACGAGTTCAACATTTTCAATAAACTATTAATCGCCGCTGCGAACTTCGACGACGAACCATCCCAGGTGGTGTACGCCCAGTCTATTCAAATGTATTCGCTCACCCGAGTTCTTGTTGGTAAGATCCTAGAGGCATGGAATGCCATTGATGCTGGCTACTTCAGATCAAAACTCTCGAAGAAGTACGCTGCAAAATTGAGCGCTGACCAAGGCCAGGCACTCGACAATCTTAAGAGATACTTCTCAAAGAGGAACATAATCGCGGACGTTCGCAATGGCCTCGCATTCCATTTTTCTATAGAAACTGCGGCCACGACACCGCAGGGCGAGCTCAACAAACACGATCTCTCCCTTTATCTAGGCGAATCGCGGGGCAATTGCATATATCCGTTTAGCGAGACCGTCTTTAACACCGAACTGATGAGGCTAACGAAATGTGCCACCATGGCCGATGCATTTGCCAAACTAGTCGGCGAGATTAACGCAATCGATAAGCCTCTACATTTGTTCGCCCAAGGCGTCATGGCCTTGATTCTTGAGGAGTACATCGAAGTTCCCATGCTGAGCAGGATGACCAAGACTGTCGAGATTGAGGCATGCGGCTCCCTCCAAGAACTAAGCCTTCCGTTTTTCACGACCAGCAAGTAGTTGAAACAATGCTTTGGGGTTCCTCAGCCTGATGCCTAGCTCCTTGTAAAGGGGCGTTCCACAAGCCCCCACTTACTTCAAACCTTGACTGGACAATTCAAGGAATACGTATTGTCTGCGTCTGGGGAGGAAGTCGACAGACGCCGGGCAGCTTTTGCCAGGTCAAGTCTAAATTACGACAGGTTATTTCTTCGCTGGCCCTTTCTCCAGTAGATCCTTCGCAATATCCTTCGCGTTGTCGATGGTAGCGCCGGCATCGTCTGCTGTCTGTCTTATGGTCCCTGCCAACAACGACTTCTTGGACGTAAGAGTTCCGTCTGGTGTCTTCACGATCTGCGCTTTCGCCTCGAAGGTTGAGTCGGCGGAGCCTGTACGGCTGCGTATTTTCTCGCCTTGTGCCTGGACGTCACTGCGAATGGTCGAAGGAAACGTCGGAGCATCCGACGCCGGTGCCGGCGCACTGACGCGGGAGGCTTTGGCGTGATGCTGTCGATTGATTGCATCGATATCCGGATTCAAGCGCGAGTCGTTCGATTCTCGATCGAACCTGTCGTGGACATCGTTGAACGACACAGGCAGCGCCGTGCCATCGGAGAACACGCGGTTCGGGCGCAAGCCCTGGCGCGCCAGTTCAGCGTCGAACATAGCGAAAGCAGCTGCACTGTCACCGCCATATTGCTCCGCATAGCGCAGGAACATCGCAAGATTATGCGGATCCTGTGCCATATCGACGGATATCGATTCGCCGTGCTCACGGGCTGCGGAGACACGTTCAGCAAAGGCGATGCGTTCGGTGAGCGCGGCACTGGCCCGCGATGCCCTTGATGTGGTGGTTGCAAGGCGGGAAGACATATCACCTGCCTCTTTTGAGTCGGTAGCGATCGCGCTCGTGATGCTCGTGTCCCGCGAAACCCGATCGCCGAATTGCTTGAATTCGGCGATTTGCTCATTGGTCATTGCTCCGAGCACCTTCTGTTCTTCCGCAGATAGACCGGACTGATATGCCTTGCCAGCGCGCGCTTCCGCTTTTGCTCCGGCGACAGGCGTGGAGACGCCAAGATAACCGGATGCGCCGAAGGCGATCTGCGCCACTTGCGACTGAGACAGCCCGGTCTTGTCGGATACGCCCTTGCTGATCTGGTCCAGACGATTCAGGGTTTCTCCCATTTGCTCGAAACTGCTGGATGTCGTGCCGCCGCTGCTACGCGACGACCGGTACTTGGCAAGACCCTTGGTAAAGGTATTGACCAGGGCGGCCGAACGTTCCGTATTTGCGGAAACCGCCTCGCTGCGGGCCACATCGGCCATCTTGTTGGCTTCGGTCACATCGTTTTCGGACACGCGCATGGAGGCCACATGGGACGCGAAGCCCTGGTTGCGCAGCAGGTTGACGGCCGAGCGGCCATTCAACACGTTCGAAGTCATGGTATTGCCTGTCACATTGTCCTGCATTGACTTCATGAATGCCGACGTGCGGTTTGGCGCCAGTTGCATCTGGTCCATCGACACGTTTCCCATGCTGACGTTGCCGGCAGCAGCGCCGCCAGTTGCATTGCTCAGACTGGCCTGCAGACCCGACAGCCCGCCGACCAGCGCTGCGCCAAAATTTTCCATGCGTTTGACGGCGGCCCAGGCGATGAGCGGGACGCTGATCACCAGGTAGCCGACCACCGCTTCCCCGGAGATCGCAGTGGAATAGATTGTTGACGCCGTCTGCAATGACAGCGCCTTGAGCCCCCCACCAAGGTCGGCTGCGGCGGCCAGGTCGTAGGATGCATAGATCGAGGCCATGTAGTTGAGAACCGCGTACAGCGGGGGCCAAAGCTGAATCCAGATCAGAATCGCGATATACGACTTAAGAGCGAGCATGGTGTCGCGCCCGCTGGTAAGCAACAGGAGCAAGACGAACAATGCGAACAGGGCGTATGTGAGCGCCTCCACAACATTCCTGAATACAGGCAGCGCCTGCTCGGCGACCTTGCCGTAGTTCAGCCACGACGCGTTGGTTTGCGCCACAGCCTGCGCCCGCCCGACAGCTAGAATCATGGATGCCGGATCATTGATCTTCTGGCCGATGATCTTGCTGGTGTCGTTGATGGCGTTGATCACCGCGTTCTGACGGATCAGGTCGGCCGCCGTGGCGGCGGCGTTCGCGATATTGTCCTTGAGATAGGCTTGCTGAATCTGGCTGGCGATGACGGCCGAGGCAGCGGAGCCTGGCAGCGTCGGATTGAGCTGGAAGGCCAATCGGTCCTGGATCTGGGTGATCTGGGCGGGAATGCGGGTATTCAGGCTGTTGTAGACGTTTGGGCAGGTATCGATCGTGACCGATCCTCCGATCACTGTGAGGGTGCTGAAGCGGGCCGGATTTGGCGAGGCCATCAAGGTCCAAACGTCATCCGAGCGCGAGAACGTGCCTGGATCGATCGTGCCGTCGATCAGATCGTACATGGTGCAATTGTGAATGAAATTGACCAGATCGGTTCGGAAATTCGGGTCCTGGAAAACGACATTGCGCGTTTCGCGGATCAGCCGATTGCCGAACATCAGGCCGCTCTTCTGATAGGTCAATTCACTGGGCAGAGCGCCGCTACCGGGAATCACCTGGAAGGCAGTCTCGAACAGCGTGGTCAAGGTATGGCCAATGGTACTCGTCAGGCCACCGAAGAGGGCAAGACCAAAGGGTACATTCGCGACCACCCTGACCGGGGCGCCGCCAGTCCGGTCAACTATGCCGACGGTGACCTTCGGGACGATCAGGATGGTGAATACCAGGACGACCGAACCCAGCCATTTCCACCCTTGCAGCTTTTCGGGGGCGAAAGCGTAGGCGATCAAGGCGGCGGCAAAGCCGCAGAAAGCGACCGCCGCCACGGTACTCATGTAATCGCCGGAACCGAGGATGGCCGCGATGGCATTGAAAATGCCGAAAAGGCTGTCCGAGTTCTGGTATGCGTAGATCTCCCACATGGTCGCCCCTCTGTGTTTCGTTCAGTTCGAAGTCTGGTCCGCTAAGTCCGCCAGTTCGCTAGTTCGCCAACCCCGCTGCCTGCTGCCCCAACAAATCCATCACGTGCTGCGGCATGGAGGAACGCAGTTGCCGTTCGAGTTGCTCGAGATGGCTGGCGACCGCCTTGAACGATCCGACCTTTTGGTAGAGCAGGTTCTTCTCCTGCGCCAGTTGCAGCAGGATGGCTTGCGCGCGCCTGCGTATTTCGTTTGCCCGATCGCGCTGTGTCTGCTGAAGGTTGTAATCCTTGTCGAGCGCGCCCATTCCCGTGCGCAGATTGGTATCGAGGAAGACATAGGCGTAGTCGGCCGCGATCACGTCACGGTATTGAGCGATGAGGCTGTCGGCCAGTCCGGAGCCCGGAATCGTCGAGCCGATCGACAGCATCTTGTAGACCGGCTCGGTGGTCTGGTTGACGAAGCCCACCTCCGCCGAGTTGTTCGGGATCGCGGTGCGGGTCGCGATCTTCGAGGCGATCGAGCGCATCATGTTCTCGACCTTGGCGGTGAACGGCGTGTGGGTGTATCCCGTGTTGAGCGTGACCGTGTCACAGTTCGTGTAGTTGTTGCATTGAAGGACATGCTGCACGACGTCGGTGCCTGCCCCCGCAGCCTGGCCATACAGCAACTGGCTGATCGAAGTGATCGTGGGGGCAATCGGTTCGGGATCGCGGTTCGCTTCGTCCGGGTAGTAGATAATCGTGCCGACCATGCTCATGATGAGCTCACGTTCCTGGTCGTCGAGATAGGAGCCGGTGTATTGCAGCGCCTTCCAGGTCAGGTTGCCGACGAACGGCGCCTTGTTGCGCACATTGGGATCGCTGGAGGCGCGGGCGGAAGCCAGGACGCTTGGGCGGTCGGTGGCGCAGCGCCGCCGAGCCGCGTCGCGGTCGGTCTCCAGACCCATGTCGATGGCCAGGTCGGCGCAGGTTTCCTGCGAACTGTAGCCGACCGATTCCGCGGCCGTGCTGACGATGGCCTTGGCCGTCTCGCAGGAATTGATGCGGGCGTTGTTGATCCACGTTTCCAGTCCCTTTGCCCATTTCGTCAAGCCGCCCAGCAGAGGCGACACGGCTTCCAGCGCAAGCTGGAACGCGATGCCGGGCAGGGCGGCCGTGATGTTTCTCAGCATGTTCTTGAATTCGGTTGCCGAGATATGCGAAAACGAACCGCCGAAGACGTCTATACCCCCGCATCCGGCCTTCGCGCTGGGGAACTGGATGGCGGTGAGCTGGTAGACCTTGTTTGGCGCGCGCATGAACAGACTGCCGCCGGTGTAGGTGTTGAACGTCTGGCCGCGGAAGGCGCCGGGCGCCGTGTAGTTGCCTATCGTGCCGAGGTTGTTGAACATCGTGTTCACCTCGCTGTTCAGGTCACCAGCGCTTGCCGTCTGGGTGCAGACGACAGGTCCGAGCGACAGCGCCACGGCCAATATGGCGCAGGAACGGCGTTTGATCGATTTGTTTGCCATGGTGACTCTCCTAACGAAGAACGATGTGCTTGTTCGTGCCCGGCGCCATTTCCTGCGTGGCCGGAGCGGCCACGGTGGAAATGCGTTCGAGTAATTGAGACTCGGAAAGGACCCCGAAGCCAATCGGCGAAATCTTTCCCGAATAAGGTTGTGCCAGGAAGACGGCCGGCACTTGCGTCACTTTGAGCGTGCGCGCGATCCCGTTGTCGGCCCGGGCGTTCGGAAAGCCCGGCATCGGGCCGCCGTCGACGCTGATCGCCACGACGTTGATCCCATAGCGCGCTTGGAACGCCTCCAGCGTCGGGGCGAAAGCGTGACAGAACGGGCAGTCGCCGCGAAAGAAAAAGAACAGCACATGATCCTTGCCGAGGGCGGCCATCGCGGCCGAGCGCGTTGTCAGCTGATCCTGCTCGAATACCTCGATCGCCTTCGCATTGACCGGGCGGCCCTGCAGCGTGGGATCGAGTTCCGGCGTGGCCCAGGCGACGCGCTGCGCGACATCGGCAAAATGCGACGCCTGCGCGACGATCTTCGATTCGAGCTCCATGTAGCGGCGCACATTGGCCTCGGTCGGCTTGATGATGGCAATGTTGCGGTACTGCTCCAGCGTCTTCTGCAGGGCCTCGAACTGGACGAGTTCGGGGGCGCGCCGTTGCGCGGGCGCTGCCGGTACGGACGATGGCTGCCTTTTGCGGGGCGGGTCCGTTTCGTCGCTCGGCTCGGGTTCCTCGTAGAAGTGCCAGCCGCGCCAGTTATCGGACCAATACCTGGGGCCGGGGCCGGGGGCGGATCGTACAGCGGTGGTCCTGGTGTCAGGATCCTGGGCAGACGACACGATCGGCGCTAGCGCAAGCGTGAGTGCAAGAGCCGCCATCGCTGGCAAGAAGTACCGCTTGTTCTGATTCATGCGCTTTTCTCCTGTGGGGTAGCGGTGTCAGGACAAGGAACGGGGCGGCAGGCCATCGCGGCAGTAGTTGATTCCCAACTCGATGGTCTGTTTCCTGGGAGCTGCGGAGGAGGAAAGCGATACCCCCTCCTGCCAGAATGTGACCTTGAACCGGCTGCATCCGGTCTGCCGATAGCGCTTCCTGGTAGACACATCGATATAGATCGGTGACGTGGCCTTGAAGCGAAGCGTGATCGCGTCGGCCAGGCTGCCAACGAGTACCCCGTGGGCCTCGCCACCGGGCGCGTCGAGCGCCGCGACCAGCAGC
Organism: Massilia sp. CMS3.1; assembly: GCF_051262535.1. Classification (NCBI taxonomy): domain Bacteria; kingdom Pseudomonadati; phylum Pseudomonadota; class Betaproteobacteria; order Burkholderiales; family Oxalobacteraceae; genus Massilia; species Massilia sp. CMS3.1. The sequence goes on from NZ_JBIMES010000007.1 coordinate 123,716, forward strand.
GGGCGGACATCGGTTACTGGCATGCGTTCCGGCGTTTGCGCGCTGGCTGCGCCGGCGCAGGCGAGAAGCATGGCAATGGGCGCAATGGTCGATTGGATGGCGTTCATTGGCAGCGTCCTTGTCCGTAGTAGCAGTTCGAAATGCGTCCGGCGTTGATGGCCTGGATCGCGCTCACATTGGGAAGGGTAGGAACGATCGACGCATAAAATTCGGTCAGGTCCATCGCCGCAAAGTCGAGCGCCTGGAGTTCGGCGATGGAAAAGCCGGAGCAGTCGGGGAATTCCGCACTGCCCCAGCCTTTGCCGACCTGGCCGCGTCCCTGTTCGTTGACAATGCGTGACAGGCGGCTGTTGAAGCAGCACTTGCCCGTGGTGTGTTCGATGCACGAGACGCAATGCCCCAGGATGCGAATGCAGGACGAGCAGTAGGTGCCGATGCTGTGGCACAGGCTCGCTCCTTCCTGCATCGCCAGCTTGCCCTCGTTTTCGTTGCATGACGTCATCGACATGATGATGTAGATGATGACGGCAATGGCCAGCGACCAGGGATCGAACGCGATGACGAGACTGTCGGTCGCCGCCAGGGTGACCGAGCCGGCAGGCAAGGCGGTGCCGTTCACGGCAAGCGTGACGCCATAGGAGGTGAAGCTGCCGGAAAAGCCGCCGCTGGTCAGCAACGCGGTGATGCCTTGACTGACGAAATTCCGGTTGTCCGAATTCATCAGGACGTCGTATACGAGCCGCGACCCAACTCCGAACAGACTCTGGTTTGTCATGCCGGCGCCGGCCGCGTCGGCATAACAGCAATTCTTTAGCAAGCGGTCGCGGCACCTGTTCGCCTCGCCCGCGAACACTTCCATGTTTTTGTCGAGATAGACGCCGGCTTCGCGCGCGGCCTCCATCATGGACATGGAGCGGGCAAAGTCGGCGTCGGACGTGTAGCTGGTGTTGAAGCAACTGGGGCCAAGGCAGAACACATTGGACGGGCATGGGCTTCCCGGCGCGTTGGTGCAGCCCGCGTAGTAGCTTGACAGGGCGCCGAGCTGGGACGCGGGGTTTTGAAAGACCGCGCTCGCGCCGGCGACGGCCGGATCGGTGGCGGTGACGGGCGGGCGCACCGTGCCGGCCGACGCGATCGCGCCGGTCTGCGCCTGGCATACGGGGTCGTTTGGCAACGTCTGGCAATACAGCACGCGTGCGTTGGCCTGGGTGCTCAGGTTGCCCAGCCCATAGTAGGCGGATTCCGGCGGTGCGTTGGTGTAGCCCGGCACGTTCGCGGCGGCCTGTGGCGCATTGACGTTGCCGCGGGCGAAGGCATTGGCCGCAAGGCCGGCGGCGGCGCCTTCATTGTTCGATTGGGCGATGGCGTTTTGGGACGTCACCATCGACACGAACGAAAGCAACGTGAGCCATGTCATGAATTTTTTCATCGCGCGCTCCTGATCTTGTCGAGATAGCGTGCGGCGCTGCCCGCGAACCGGGGGCCGGCACGCTCCATGCTTTCCAGCGCATAGTCCAGGCTGACGTCGCCGGCCACTTTCACAAAGGCGTCATTGGCGAAGCACTGTCCACTGGCGCATGAGCTTGTCGATGCGCCGTCACGCACCAGGACGAAGCTCGGCGACTTGTCGATGGCGAAGCGGTCGAACCCCTGCGGGTCGATCTGGAAGGGGACACGGCGCGCGCCGATGAGCCCTTGCACCCGCGCTACAGTGTCCCGCAACGAGCCGTTGACGAAGCCGCGCAGGACGAGCGTGGCGTTGGCGCGGCCAGCTTGCTCGGCCAGGCGCTTGAGCGTCGGCTCCGGCATGGCGAAACTGACGAACACCAGCAATTTTGGACCGGCCGCCAAGCCCTGGGCCTGGGCTTCAATGCCGACGTTGGTCTCGAAGCCCTTGGCGATCGCTTCCAGGTCGAGCGGCGCCGTTGTCTTCGGCTGCGGCAGCGCGCCGATGTTCGGGGTGGAGGGCAAGGGCACGCGCCGCAGCTGCGCATCGGACGGCATCGCGTATTTCTTGCGTGCGCGTTCCATGTCCTGCTCGGTGATCACGGGCTGGGAGCGCTGTGCCCGCGCGACGTCGGCCTCCGTCACCGTCACGTTCGCAGTGGCCGGAGACTGGGCGAACACCGATCGCGTCAACGGCGACACCGCCAACGCAAGAGTAGCGAGCATGGCAAGTCCACGCCGGCCGCGCCGATGGTGCCGGCAATCGGCGCGGACAATGGCCTCTTCGGAGGCGAATATGGTTTCAATAGCCAACACAGCAGTTCCTTTTTCTGAAGAGCATGAAAGCGAAGTCTTCTCCTCGCACCGGATATTCCTTGCCCGCGCCCCAGATCACGGTCGTGCGCCCGAACGGCTGGCAGCACTTCCCGGCTTCCTGGTCCGTGTTGGGAATCGGGTACGTCAGTTGGGTCTTGTATGCCGTCTTGTCCATGACCGGCAGGAAGTAGGGGCCGCACAGGCCTGATTGCCCGTGCCAGCCCCATGCAAGCAGTTCACGGTGCATCTTTGCGGTCAGGCGTTGCGCGAGCAGCGCCGCGGTGCGCACACCGCCGAGGTGGTACGGCACCAGGCCGTCCAGCGGATAGATGGCGCCCTGGCAGCCCGCGCACCAGAACATTTCCCGAATTCCGAAGCCGGTGGAGGCCGCCACGCAATCGGCGGCGCAGGCGGCGATCGCGACCGGATTGGCGAACAGCACGGCCTCAGGATTCAGGATCAAGGTCAGCTCGTCGTCCTTCCATAAGGGATCGACCTCGGTCAGGTAGGCCAGATCGAACGAGCCGCGCTCCAGGCAAGGGAAGTCGGAGACGACATCGAGCCAGTACATGACGGGATTGACGTAGAAGTGGGCCTGGTAGAAGGCTCCACCGTCGCCGTCGCCTTCGGCACGCGTGTAGCGCGCCGCCTCCGGCGCGGCGATGCCCGGATCCATGTCGACACCGCCGAGCGACACCAGACAGAATGGCTTGCGCACGACCTCGACGTGGCGCGCGGGCTCCCAAAATCCGATCGACAAGCCCACCATGGGATTGCTGCCGCAACTGCAGATGGGGCTGGACGGGTTGGGGATGTCCTCCTGTCCGCCGAAGTTGCCGATTTGCGCGCCGCCTATGCTGATCGGGAAAATGCAGCTCCAGCAGATATCCGTGATCGGATTGGGGAATTTTCCGGTACAGGTCGCCGCGCCGGCGGCATGGGCCTCATTGGCGATACCGAGACGGACAAGCAAGGTGAGCAGCAGGACAAGCTGAATGAAGATCTTCATGGGAGCACCAATTCATCGATACGAAGGCTCAGGCCTTCCTGGGAGACGATCGCCGGCACCTGCGTGATGCCGAACCGGCGCGTCAGCAAGCCTTGCTGGTCGTAATACACGGGCGAGCGCCATGACTTCATCAGGTCGAGGTAGGAGCCGCCCACGAGGATCGGCTTGACGTGGCCGTGGTAAAGCGCGATCACGTCGCGCGCGCGCGCTACCTGGCGCTGGTCGCGCGCGTCGAAAAACAGCAGGTGCTTCGACAGCGACACGATTTCCAGCGGGTTCTTTCGGGTTCCCGCAGCAAACAGCAACCGGCCCTTGTCGTCCTGTACGTTACGGTCGAGCGTGAACGTCGGATCGAAATAAAAGGTGCGTGCCGTCTCGGCCGTGCGCAGGCCTGCAACAGGCTGCGGGTGGGTCATCGCCTCGATGCCTCGTCGCCGGGCGCTTTCCTGAAGGCTCTCCAGTTCGCCGCTGCGCTCCTTCGCCAGCAGACGCTGCCGGATGAAATCGAGCAGGTTCGGCTCGCCGATTGGATAGACCGGCCCGATGGTGCCAAGGTCGACCGCAACTGCGATGCAGGGGGCAAGGAAAAGTGGGGCAAGCACTAGTATGGCAAGCAAGGCCGGGAACGGTGGGCGCCACATGTTTACCTCCCGCCCTTGCAAGCGACCGTGCCTGACAGGCGCTGGAGCATCGCCGTGTCGCGCTGCGCGGCCGCGCGCATCATCGCCATTAAGACCGGGTCTCCGCTGCCTTCGGCGATGGCCCTTCGCAGTTCGATGGCGCCGAGCGCGCGGCCGCAGCGGCGTTTGAATGCCTCGAGATAGGCATCAGCCCCTTCGCGCGCGGCCGGAGAGATCTGTGCCAGCGCGTCGAGGTAGGCGTCCAGTGCGATATCGTCCGCAAGGGGGCGCGCCTCTTGTCTCTGTCCCGAGGAGGGGGACGTGTCCTGCGCCAGCGCCGTGCCGACGCAGAGGAGGGCGAATGTCATCAGAATGGTTATGCGCATGTTTGTCTCCATCAAAACAAGGGAATGACTTTTCCGAGCACCTGATCCATGCGGACCAGGCCGCTGGCGCGATAGCGCGAGTCAAAGCTGTCCGGACTGGTTCCCTGAACATAGAACTTGCCGGCGGGGATCACCATTTCGGCGATCGGGGCGAGCGGATGGCCGTCGAAGGTGTTCGCCTTGGCGAGCCCGACGCCATGGCCGTTGACGAATACCTGGCGGCCGACGACGGTAATCCGGTCGCCCGGCATGCCGCTGATCTTCTTGAAGAACGTCTGCGCGCGCAGGCCTGGATAGATGCGCTGCGCGTCGCCGTCGAAGGCGAAAATGATGTAGTCGCCCTGTTTGAACGGTTGCAGGTTCCCGTAGCGGACTACCGCGACCTTGTAGGCGAGACTAGGCGTCCAGTTGAACAGGATCGGCAGATGCGGTGTCGGATCGATGAAGACGCGGGTGAACGCAAGGCCCCAGATGATGAAAACGGGCACATAGGCGATCCAGTGCGCGCACACGTGCCGAGTCAAGCGGGCGGGAAGACGGACCAGACCCAGGGCGAGACGGCGCGGCAGACTGCGGGCGGGATCGCGCGGCCCGAGAGTGAATGTTCTATCGTTCATGGCAACTCCACCTTGTGTTTGAGCGACGCGGTCAGATCGACGGCGTTCGGCGGGACGCCGGCGACGGCCGAGCGGACCACGACCAGGCAACGGCAATCCCTTGGCAATTCTTCCAGCGCCAGTGGAAGACGCTGCGCGAACCGGCGTGCCATGAGCAGCGCCTTCTGGCGCTCGTCTTCGGAAGACGTCCTGGTGACGATCTGGGTGAATTCGGTTTCTTTAAGGCGGTAGACTTCGCCGACATCGACCACGCCGATCAGGCGCGCGGGACGCGCCACCGTCCGGTCGTAGAAGTCAAAGGCGATCGGAAGGGCGATCGCGACGACTAGGGTGCTCGTGAGCAAATTCACGAGCAAGGACTTGAACATGGGTCTCATACGTTATGTCCCCTCTGGCGTAATAGTTCGGTGATGGCGTCGTCGATGCTGTAGCCCCGGGCGCGAAGCTCGTCGATCGGTGCGTTGTCTTCCAGCTTGTTCGAGAACAGCAGATGCGTGGCCGGGTCGAGGATATTGCGTGCGACGCCTTCGCCCACTGGCGACGAGATGTAGAGCTCGGAAAACACGCCCGGCTCGGTGCGCAGTGAATTGAGCAGGCGCTTCTTCGGCTCGTCCATCGTCAGCCGTCCCTTCCGGTCGAGCATCTCGATCGATTCCTTTTTCTGGCGCAGCAGGAAAACCCAGTCGGAGCAATTGAACGCCGCCTCCATTTGCGCCGAACCGTAGTAGTCGTCCGCGCTCTGGGTGGCGGTGCCGAGCGCGCCGCCGTATTTGCGGGCGCGGCGCGCCGCTTCCTCGACAACGGCGGCCTTGACCGGATCGTCGGCCCCTATGTCGCCCAGTTGCTGCTTGAGTTCGTCGATGAACAGCACCTTCTTGCTGTTGCGGGTCAGGTACATCTCGCCCGTGATCCGGTACAGGAGCAGGATGTTGACGACGGCGTGCAGATCGGGTTTGCGCTTCAACTCCTCGTTTTCGATGACGATGAAGTCGTTCGAAAAGTCGATGTTGCTGCGTCCCTCGAAGAAGCGCTCATACTGGCCACCCTTGGCGTAGGGGTTGAGCATGATCGCAAGGTCGCGGATGCGTGGATCGTTCACGACGCCGAGTTCCTCGATCGTGCCGGTCTTGAACGCGTCGCGCAGGCCCGTCACGGTCAGGTCCCGCCCATATTTCCGGTACAGCTTCAAGGTCATCGCCGAAATGGCCTTGTATTGCACTTCTTCCAGCGTGTGCTGCATCGAAGCCATCTTCGCGATGGCCGGCACCAGCATGTCGATGTCCTCGTTGATGTCCTGCACGCTGGAGAACGGATTGAGGCAGATGTCGACATCGGGACGGAATTCGATGTAGGTGCCGCGCGCCTTGCGGCACAGCTTTTCGAAGGACCTTCCAAGGTCAAGCATCCAGACCTTGGCGCCGATGGCCCGGTACGACCAGGCCATTTCGTTCATCAGCACCGACTTGCCTGATCCCGGCGCGCCGATGATGGCGAAGTTGTAGTTGCCGAGGTCGTTGTCGTACAGGTCGAGCATAGTCAACTGTCCGCGCCGGCCGCCGAAGACGAGCGTCGGCGTGCGCGTCCCACGCCACTCCGCGATCAATGGCGCGAGGTGGATTGCGTTGGCCATGGTCTTGCGTGTGACACGCCGCATTTTCCTGAGGTCGCCATGGAAGCGCTCGGACAGCGTCATCGGCAGGCTGGCGATGAGGGCCTGGCGGTGCATGTAGACGTCGGCATTGAGTTCGAACCCACGGGCACGCCAGATGGCTTTCGCCGTCTCTTCGACGGAAGCCGCCTTGTCGGCCGGGGTGAAGATCGCAAGCTGGTGGTACATGGAAACGAGCGCGCCGCCGACGTCGATCGCGTCGGCCGCCGCATTCCAGTCCTTGAGCTTCTTGCCCACGTCCGGCATCACCGCCGCCATCTTGCTTTGGGCGTTTTGCGTCGCCCGCACATGGTTTGCCGTGACGGTGGCCTTGGTCGCATTCGGATCGAGCACATGGACGCCCATGGTCAACAGGAACGGCGCGTTGTATTGCAGCGCCGGCTGCATCAAGTCTCCGATCAGCGAGCCCATCTGCCACAGGGCAAAGCGTTCCGGAAACGACTTGATCGAGTAGAAGCGCGCCTCCAGCGCGGTGGCGTCTCCTTCCTTCCATAGGAGCAGCCCGTTGGCATGCGCATCCTGGATCGTGTCGAAGTCGACGATCTGGTCGCGGATCTCGCGCCCGTCGTCGTAGTGCAGATCGGGCGTATCCGTGCGCGAGATGCGGTTCGGGTTGGTAAACAGCGAGCACCAGTTGATCAGGTCGGCCGCGTTGCAGACGCGGTTCGGAAGCGAGGCCGCGCGCAGCGTCGTCGACATGGCGTCACGCAGCGCGGTCAGCTCTTCGATCCGGTTCAGATCATCGGGGCCACCCGGCAGGGCGACGCTCATCATCAGCCGAAAGTCCCTAATTGTGTAGTGAAAGCCCGTCGTCATCGACTTTTGCGCGCCTTTTAGCAGATGACCGACGCGTTGACGGGCGAGACGGCGAAACAGATTGTCGTTGCGCGCGGGGCGCCCCCAATGCATGGCCTTCTCTGCCTGGTCATCGTCCTCCATCCGCAGATTGGCGTAACGGCGCAGCAAGGCGCCGATGTGCGGCGACGCGAAGAGATGAAACTGGATGCCCGCGCCTTTCGGGCATGTCGAATAGAGCGAGACGAGTACTTCGACCATCCGCTCGTCGGCGCCCGATTGCGGCATCACCTCGAGCATGAAACCGAGACCGTCGCGGTTGACGAAGATGTCATCGCTGCCGATATAGGCGGAGTAGGGCAGCCAGCTTGCGAATTGCTCCGCAGGCGAATCGTCGCGTCCGCCCAGGCCGAAAAAGCCGCCACTGCCGTTGCCGCCGCCGAGTAACCCGGCGCGCATGGATTCAAACATATTGGTCTCCTTGTTGGTCGGGTTATTGGCGCTCTTCACCGGGGACGCTGGGGCCAGGCATTGCCTGGGCCGGTGACGGGAAGGGGGCCGCCACAGGATTGGCGTTGCCGTCTGTGGAGCCGGCCCCATTGGCCCCGCCAGCGCCCGGGTAGCGCGTCTTGTCGGGCGCGCTGGCGCGGCTTCCCGACGGACGGGGAGGGCGAATCGGCGCGTAGGCGTCGCGGATGCGTTGCTGAGCATGGCCAATTAGCCAGTTGCCGCTGTCGATCTGCACGTAGACGTAGCCCTGGTCGTAGAGGTCATGGTCAAGGTCTTCCCAGGGCTTGAACCACAGCCGCAGCACGCGTGCCTGGGATCGCAGAGACTCGCCGGCCGCGCTAATTGCCGACACCCCGGCCAACGGCCGTCCTGCGGCACCCTGCGAGGACAAGGGTGTCGGCCCGCCGTCGGGGCTTCGCGCAATGAGGGCAGCGCGATCTCGTCCGGTGGCAGTCGCGCCTCGCTGCTGCCGTTGGGCGGGCAGATTGTTCTGGATCGCGTTGTAGTAGTTGCCTGACACTGAATCGCACTGCACGCCTTTGGGAGCTTTGCAGCTGTATTCGGTCGTGCCGCCCACGCCGCTCATATTGGCGCAGGCCGACAGTAGCAATACGGAGAGGATGGGCAGCGAGCGCGCCATTCCTGCAGTATGGAGAGTGAATTTCATTGAGCGGCTTCCTTGTTCTGTGGCGCGGTTGTGGCGGTCAGCGCCCGGTCCGCGATGCGGGATTCGATCTCCTTCGCCTCGGCGTAGCCGTCGATTCGACGGCCGTTCGCGAGAAAGATCGTTGGCGTGCCCTGGACCGCCAGGCGCTTGGCAAGGGCAAGATTGCTGTCGAGCGGATGCGCGCATGTCGGTGGGGGCGCCATCGAAGCCAATGATGCCGATTGGGCTTGTGCGGCGAGCGGCCCGTTCGCTGCGGATATATCGCTGGCCAGCATCATGTCGCGCCAGGCCTTCTGCCTGTCGGCAGCGCACCAGATCGCTGTCGGCAGCGGGTATCCCTGGAACGGCACCAAAAAGGTATAGACGGTGACGTTGTCGAGCTTGGCCAATTCAGATTCCAGCCGCTTGCAATACGGGCAGGCCGGGTCGCTGAAAACGACAATGGCGCGATGTGCACTGCCGCCATCGCCATGTACGGTCTTGATGGCGTCGTGCAGCGGAAACTGCTCGATCGGCAAGGTCGGGCCCGTGGCATGCGTGTCGGTTCCCCCTTGCGTCCGCTCGGCCTTCGCCAGCTTCGGCCCGGTCAGGTCGGTCATCTTTTTCGTGTCGAATATCCGCCCGAAAATCAGGTAGCGCGGATTTTTGTCCGATACGAAGGCTACGTTTGGCCCCATCCACACCTCGTAAAGGCCGGAGATCGGCGTGCGCGCGATGCTGGTGAACGTGGTGGCAGGATGGGCCTGGCGCAGCGCGGCGAGCAGGCGCGCCTCCTCCGCGCTCGTCGGCGCCGCGCTGGCGCCGACGCAAAGAGCGAGCAGGCAAGGCAGGGCGATTGCTATGGCTTTCATGCCGGGATCAGTAGTTTTCATCGCGGGACTCCTTCAGATAGCTGTTTTCCGGAATGGGACGGGCCGCGGCGAGATTCGAAGCGCGGCCGGTTCGCGGCCGTTGCGGCGACTCGATGCGAACGCCCTTGGTGATGACGACATCGATCTCCCGCCCTGCGTCGATCTCGATGACAGGAAAGGTCTGCTCGGCGAGCTTGATGTAGTACTGGGCCAGTCGGTCGAGCGCGTGTCCGACACCGGTGCCCACTCCGGCGCGGTAGGCATCCATGCCGGAAGCGCTGGCGATGGTGCCGAGCGGCGACGTGCTGGTGGTCGTGGCGGATGTCGCCAGACCCTGGCCGATGCCGCTGGCGACGCCCGCCAGCAGCGCGTTGGCTAGCATCTGTCCCTGCTTGGTGACGAGCCGTCCGCGCATGCCGACCTTGCCGTCTTCGCCGTAGATGCTGCCCTGTATCCTTACCTCCAATGTGGAGCCGTCATCGCGCACGCACGACATGTTTTCGGTGCGCAGATAGGCGCGTTCGGAACTGATGTCGCCATAGCCGGCGGCGATCACGAAGCATTCGCGGTACTCGGCTCGGTAGCCGTTGGGCAGGACGGAATTGTCGGATAGCCGGATCAATACCGGATGCGGGTTCGATTGCGACTGTCCGCCGGTGGGCGCATCAAGCCCGCCGAGCAGCGTGCCGCGCGTGAAACTGACCGGCAGGAAAGTCTCTATCGAATCGGCATTGGGGCCATCGCCGCTCGCGCCTGCCACAGCTTGGGCACGGGACGCTGGCGCCTTGCCCGGTTCAGACATCGACGCGTGTACGAGCCCGGGTACCAAGCCCGGCACCAGAGGATCCGCGCCATCGGTTGGCCTCCCGGGCGGCATGGCGCCGGCGGGGACGCCGGTTCCGGGCGGCGGGGGCAACTTGTTCGGCAATGCACCGGGTGGCGGATACGATGCGGGCGCGGTTGGCGCTGCCGGAGGCGGCATTGGCGCCGGCATGGCGGTCTTGGCCTGGGACGCAGTGGTCAGGCGCTGTTCCAGGTCGCCAAAGCGCTGCATCGTCCTGTCTTCGAAATCCTTGCGGTCCCGGTTGAAGCGGGACTGCTCGTCGCGCTCGTTCTCGTATTGCGCCAGCTTGCGCCCGGCTGTGCCAACCCACTGGTCCACCGGATTGACCTGCTGACCCGGGGCCATCACGCCGATATTGGTCGGTGCTGCTGCCCCGGCAGAGTTCGATGGCCGCGAGCTGGCCGGTTTGCCGTCGCCGCCATTAAACGAGAACACTGCCCACAGTGCCCCGATGCCGCAGCCCATGATGGCCGCGAGCGCGGCGTACTGGCGCTGCTTCGGCGTGAGCCGCTCAATTGCACTCCTGAGTTTGTCGAATGTGCCCATGCTCAGCTCCCGGTCCGGATCACGTAAACGGCGGTGCTGTCGCCCGGGCGCAGATTGAGGTTGTCGATGGCGACGCCGACGACTTGTCCCTCCGGCCGGTCGAACTCCTGCTCGCTCAGGACCATCGTTTGTCCGCTTACATTGGTCAGCAGATATTTTTCGCCAACCAGGCCGCGCGTGGTGTAGCTGCGCACCAGCGCGAACCTGACTTCGCTCCAAAGTTGGATGGGCCGGTTGATGTCCTCCACGCGCACTTCCGGCGCGGGGCGCTCAGTGGCCATGCCAACCAGGAGAGTCTTCATTGCTCGCACGTGGTTGGCGGACGTGCCCAAGGGGCCTTGTCTGGCGCCGGCAGGATCGCCGTCCAGTCGGCGCGCCGTCTTGTCGCGTATGACGATCGTGTCGGAAGGCGTGTCGGAGCGGCGCAGCAGCAGGGTGTAAGTGGCATTCGCCGACGCCACGAATAGATTGATCGGCTTGTTCGAATTGCCGACCGGACGCACATAGATCTCGCCCTTGTCCCGGTCGCACTCGAGCACAATCTCGCCGGCCGGGTTGATGACGGGTGCGATCGGTGACGGCGCTGCGGCGACTCCCGAGGCTGGCGGCGCGCAGTTGCTCGAATAGAGATTGCCGAAAACATCTGTGATCGGCGCATTTTCGATCCGGATGCGGGTCGACTCGCGGCTCGCGATGACGGCTTCAATCGTCACGCCATCGCGCGCGTCGATGACTTGACTGGCATGCGCGGATGGCGCCGAAAGCACTGCGAGCGCAAGCTGCGCGGCGAGCAGCGGTGGAAACCATGGCTTGTTATTCATTGTGATATTCCTTGAAGGCTTTCAGGTGAATGCGCCCGCCCGTGTACTGGAATTCGGCGAGATAGGCTTTCGTTTCCAGCGCGGTTTCCTGGCCGTTGACTTGAGTGCGCAGCCGCCCTCGAACGACCACCGACTGGTTCGTCTCATTGGCCACGAGTTGCTGCGGCAGGAACGATGTGCTGGCGTTGATGCGTTTCAGGCGCTCGGCCTCGACCTCCTGCCGCGATTTCATGGCGCCATGCTGGTCGGGGGCGACGTAGTTGAGCAGGACGTCCTTTTTCCAGTCAATCGAGGTGGGAGTGACGTCGAGGATCAGCCAGGCGATGAAGCTGCCCATTTGCTCCAGGTACTCGTGACTGGCGCGATCCTTGGTGACCCAGAACGTCTTGTCGATCGAGGGCGGCACCACGATCGTGCGCTCCGTGCCGATCAGGTTGAGGATGATGACGAGGCAGGCGAGCAGGGCCGTGGTCAGGCCGCCGACGGACAGGCCGAGGCCGCGATTGCGGCGCCGCATCTCCTTGAGGTCGTTGTCGAGTTTGGCAAAGTCCATGTCGAATTCCAATCCGGATTAGCCGACCATGCGGCGCAGGTGGGACGGAGGAGTGGCGCGCATCGCGCTCAGCGGAGTGGGCGGCAGTGCCCAATAGATCCAGTGCATAGCGAAGGCGGAATGCTTGTCTGCCTTGATGCGGGACAGCCAGCGGGAGACGAAGATGCCGATCGTCATACAGAAGGCAAACGACATCTTCGATCCGGACAGATAGCCAAGGATGAAACAGAACAGGATCGGGGCGGCCACGTCGGCGTCCCAGAATCCGAGTTTCCACTGGTCGTCGAGACGGCGTGGAATGTAGGTATCTGTCTGCATGCGATTCTCCCGCTGGCCGTGGCGCAGTCGGTCAGAGCACCGCGCCCATGATCGCGCCCGCGATCACGAGGCCGACCGCGGCGAAGATCGCCAGGCCGACGTAGAACAGGACCGGTCCGAAGTTGCGCAGCGCCGAAAGGGAAATCAGCGCGACGACAAAGCCGACGAAGCCGACCAAGGCCTTGATGGCTGGTCCAAGTGCCGAGATCTGTGTCAGCGCGGACGTCATCGGACCGGTAATGCCGGAAAAGGCGACCAGGTCCAGCGCATAGCCCGGGAAGGCGGCGCACAGACCGACGACGAGCGACAATAGCAGCGCGACGACGGTCATCGGCTTACGCCCCGCATGCGAGCGCGGAGCCGATGTGGTGGGCGATACCTTGATTAAAGCGATACTCATGAATGCCTCCAGTAAAAAGTAGGTCAAGAAATGTCGAACAGGTGAGCGGGTGTATGGAAAAACGTCATGGCGCCACCCACTCGGGAACGCTGAAGACGATCTCGACACGCCGGTTTTGCTGACGGCCTTTCGGCGTGTCGTTGGATGTGACGAAGCAGCAGTGCCCCTTGGCGTCGAGGATCATGTCTGCGGGAATCGTTGGTTCGCGCTCGCGCAGGTAGTCGCGCACACTGAGGGCGCGCGCCAGGGCGAGTGCTTGATTGGGGGCGTCGGGACCGACGCTGTCGGTACGGCCATGGATGACAATGCGACTGGCCTTGAGCGCGAGGTGCAGCGTCTGGTCGAGCGTGTCCTTGCCCGACTGGGCGAGCAGGTCGCTGCCCGACATGAACCGCACGATCACGTGATGGTCGCGGACAGCGGCGCGTACGGCGGGATTGCTGCTGCCTTCCGCTGGCGCGGGCGATCGGACTTGATTTGCCGGCGGCAGCGCTGACTCAGCGGGACCGCCAGTGTCCTGTGGCGGCGTTGTCCTGTCATCGGCGACGATGGCCAGTGTCTTTTGGCTAATGGCTGGACAGGCCGGCTCGGCGCACACACCATACGTGGCCATGCTGCCGAAGCCCGTTTGGACAATATGACGGCTTGAACCGTCAGAAGGAATCCGCTTGGCGGCGACGTCGAGTCGTTGTGGCAGGAGCGGCGCACATGAGGCAAGCAGCAGTGCGCTAGCCGCAGTCAGGCCGGCAAGTGAAATTGCCCGGGCAGTGCGCTTCATCATTGCACCACCTCTGCGGCGGGAGCGGCAGCGGTGCTGGTCGATGGGCCCCTGCGGCCTACATGCGCGGCTGCTGCAGTCAAAGTCGCTTGCGCCAACTGCGGCGACGGCAGTTGGCGATAGACCAGCCATGCATATTTGGCGCGAGCCTGTTGACACGCCGCGCCCTTGAGTTGAGTGCACGCGGCGTTGTAGGCGCCGACACCGGCCCAGGTGGCGCCGTGGCGCTCAAAACTGCGCGAGAGCAGCCAGGCGCCTACGTGGATGCTCGTGCAAGCGTCGGCAAGGTCGCTCTCCCGGATACCGTACGGCGCGAGCGCGGGCAGGTTCGAGCTGTTGATTTGCATTAGCCCGATGTCGTAGGTGCCCGACCGTTGCAGGTGGGAGCGGTTGACTGCGTGGGGATTGAGGTTCGATTCCACCTTGGCGATTGCGTAAAGCAGCCGCGCTGGAACCTGATAGCGCTCGGCCGCCGCTTCCCAGCATGCCCAGGCATGTACGGGAAGGATCAGCAGAATCAGTAATGCCGTGTTTTGAAGATGTCGCATGGCTCACCCCAACGAGGACCGATGCGCCGCACAGGGTTTGTGGGCGTCATATCGGGACCGGTGCGGCCGGCCACAGTCGTGTTCGGGTCAAGCCTGGGCCGTAGGGGCCTTGGCGGGGTCGGTGATGGAATGGTCGGCGGACCAGATGCGTCCGCGGTACGCGTGTTCAGTTGCTACGGTGGATGCCCTTGCTCCTGGCTAAGCGATCCGCCAAGTTGATGCGGCACTGCTGTAAGACAAGTTCGCCCGACGGATCGCTCCGGCGGCACAAGGCCACGCAGGTGGTTGTCAATTCGTCCAGCTGGAATTTTGGATTCGGATGGCGATTCAATGGCGAGCGCTGAAGGTCCTGCAACAGGTCGCGCTGAGCTTTCCATAGGGATCCCGCGCGGCGCGGCGTATGAATCTGGCGCAACACCAATTCGGTACCCAAGTACGTAAAGATAGTTTCAGCCGCGCCAGTTTCGGCGAGCACGATTTCGACGCATGCGCTGATCAGGTCGGGACAACGGAACGTCGGCGAAGTGTTCTTTGCACTCGTGTGCACGCCGTAGAGCCATTCGTGCTCTTCGACCCACAAGCGGATTTCGATCGTGTCGTCTGCCTGGCCGTGGACTTTGGCGACCGGCGATGGCTCTCTTTGCTTGCCTGGGATCGTGGTGTCCATATTGCCTGTCCCTTTCCATTTAATCGCTGTGAACCGTGGCGAGCACGGCGGATAGGAAACAGATTACAGACAGCTGGCAGGGATGTCCGCAAAGAATGGGACGCTCCAGGACGGGCTTTCGTGATTAGGGTTTGAAAACTTGTTCAGCATCCCCGAAGTCTTCCGGTCATAGCCTTACCACTTCTAAAATCATCGAGTATTCCGTCTGAAAAATTTTGGTCGGCGCGCACTTGTCCAGCGGATGTTGAAACCGAGCTAGCTCAGGCGTTGCGAGGAATGTGATATCCGCTCATGAATTGCGCCAAGTTTAGAAGCGTGCGTCCGGGAGACTGCATTGAACGACCATGTCCTTGAGTTTTTGGCTGGGATGGAATGTGACAACGCGGCGAGCCGCTATGGGAACCGTTTCGCCGGTTTTCGGATTGCGCCCAGGCCGCGCGGACTTGTCGCGCAGCTGGAAATTGCCGAATCCAGACAGCTTGACCGATTCCCCGCGTTCGAGCGCGTTGCAGACCTCATCGAAAAACGTCTCGATCATGTCCTTCGCTTCCCGCTTGTTCAAGCCGACATGCTCGAACAACAGTTCGGCCAGTTCCGCTTTGGTCAGTGAAGGAAAATCGCTTTCTGCATCAGCAAGCACGTTGGTCGCAGCTATCGCGGGCGGCAAGCGGAGGGACCATTCCGATGGCGGGTTGATCGAGCCGGCATTGTTCTTCGTGTCCGCCGCGGCTTGGATACCCTCGTGTGTAAGCGCTGAAAATTGCACGACTTGCTCCTGAATCTCTTTTATTCTGCGCGGACGCGTTCATTTTCTTAACCGACTAAGGACGTCACGGGCGCTTGGGCTCCGTTGCTCGGAAGGCGGTTGAGTATCCAGTAAAAGGTTGTGAAAGGCAACATTCTTGCGCTGGCATCGACAAGCGCGCGGTCATGACTCGACGTTTCTAGTGATGCCGACCAGGTACTGCAGGACCCTGCGACGGTATCCGTTCTAACACCAGCCGCTAGCATCAGTTAATACTGAAAGCGCACCGGATAAAAGACTGCGACCTCAACTGCCGACTTGCTTCGCCCAAAGGTGTGACTTTGCGTGAGTTTCCCTGCACAAATAAGGGTCTATAGTAGGCCCTCTTGTCAAAAGGAGAACAACGTGAAGGAAATGCCATCTGCGGCCCGTCGTCGTAGCCTTGTCCTGCTGGCCAGTATTGGTTGCGGCAGCATGCTCTTGCCACGTATCGGCCGTGCGGAAATCAATCCACAGCACTTCCTTCCGATCCTTGCAGCGCAGCCAACTGATCGTCCTGCCGGCATGCCGCGCCGCGCCATTGACGTCCATGCGCACTTCTTCAATGCTACCGACATTGATGCCATCAAATACCTGCAATATTCGATCGCGCACGAGCTCCCCGGAGGCAAAGTCCTCGTCGGCATCCTCAACCCTCTGCTAAAAAAGGTGATCGCCAGCGCTCGTACCGCAGCGGAAGAAATCGAAGACCTTCTGCGACTGCAGGACCGGTTGCAGTCCCTCGACCCCGCATCTATGTCAATCGCCGTCGACCAGCTTGCTCGGGAAAAGCGGATGCAAACGGCAGAATTCATCTATTCGCATATGCAGGCGGACGGCACGGCACTGAAGCTGATGCAGAATCTGACGCTGGACTCGAAACGGCTGAAGCTGGCTGCTCCGCCAATTTTCCGCTTTTTCGCGCGAGTTCATTGAAGAGGCAGTCAGCGTCGATCCGGCCATTATCGCGCCAGAGCCTTTCCTCGAGCATGCGCTCACTAAGAAATTGCGGGAAACGTACAAGGGACTTGTCCGCTTTATCGGCTGTATGAAGAACGACCGCTGGGTCAACCTGCGCACCTTTGAAGAAGGCTTCCGCGGACGCGGTATCGACGCGGTATTCGGTGCGATGGTCAATTTCGACGCCCTCTACGACAATGCCCGTTCGCCGTTCGCTGACCAGCTAAAACTGCACGCTTTACTTTCAGGCATGTCCAAGGGTTACCTCTTGCCGCTGGCTGCGTACAATCCCAAGGCGGACATGGACTCCGGTGGCAAGATGTTGGCCGACGTGCTCGATGCCTTGGCCAATAAAGGCTTCATCGGCGTCAAGATCTATCCGCCTGTCGGCTTCTACCCATACGGTAACGTGGAGTTCGGCAAAGGACACGGTAAAGACTTCATGATGACTGCGCGTCAGTTTGATGAACACATGCTTTCGCTTTTCCGCGAATGCGGCAAACTCGGCGCTCCCGTCATGGCGCATGCGAACAAGAGCATGGGCCGTAGCAAGGCCTGGGATAACGGCAACAAGCCAGAAGGCTGGATCGCGCTCGCGAAGCAGATGGCGTTGGACCAGCAGACACCCATTGTCAATCTGGGGCACTTTGCAGGTGACGAGAAATTCGATGACGACTGGCAGCCCAAGTACGCCAGCCTGCTGACCGACCCTGGCACAAGTAAAATGTATGCGGACCTCGGAAACTGGAAGCACTTGCGCGGCTGCACGGCTGACAGCGGTTGCGCAGCGCTCGAACGCCTGAAAGCGACCATCGCCTCTTATCCCGGCGTGGAGAAGAAGCTGATGTACGGTTCGGACTGGTTCATGATGATCAAGTCCTCCAACTGGCAGGACTACGCGGGCGACTTGGCGCGGGCACTGAGCGACATGAACCTCGACGCGCTCTTCTACGATAATGCAGTCAATTGCTATGGCCTTGTGCCTGGTGGCATGCGCCGCGCAGCGGTGGAAAAGCACCTGGGCTACTTGCCGGCTTGGCTGGCATGAACGAGTCGGCCCATTGCCAACAGTTGGCATGTTCTCTAGTTGGCGCGCGCAGTGGGGGGCACCGATCTAGCATTTCGGCCTAAGCGGTATTGCGCGGATACTTCGTAAAAGATTCGAGATGCGGCATGGCTAACTGATGTTCCGTCGAGTTGTGGTTGAATCGACAAGGATGCTAGCCTCTTGACGGCTGTAAAGGCAATCTATGGCGCGCGAGAACCATCGCATCGGGACACACTTGCGGGTTGCTTTGCCTCTCAGCTAAAATGATGTCTCAAAACGCCGTCATGGTCGGCGTGCTGCCTACCCTCCGGGTCTCTACGGACCGCAGCCAAGTGGATGCAACCATGAGTTTTTCCCTTCGATGACAATAAACCGTTACCGGGCATCGGGGAGTGCGGGGAGGCGTCTCTGATGCGAGCATTTTTCGGCAACGGAGAGATCATGACTATTTCATCAGCATCGGAGCGCATGCAGGACAATGTGCTGCGGCAGGCCAAGCGCCTGAAACATCAACTCGACATACCACTCACCCCGGCGAAAGAAATCCTGGCGACGACAGCCTATCGATGTGCCAACTGGCGCGATCTGCTGAATCAAATCGAGGCCGGGTCGGACAATCCAGCCCTGTCGCTGGCGCTTCTGCCCGAGTCGATGGAAGGGCAAAGCTACCTGTCCAGCCATATCCGGCGGGTCGCGCTGGGAATTGGCCGGCGCGTCCTGACCAACTGCAATTTGGCTGGCGTTTATCAGATTGTCCGAAGGGTCTTCGAACTGACGGGTGCCGATGTGGGATTGGCGGATGTTTCTGACAAATTGGAGATCCTGCAGTGGCGGCCCGCGAACATCGGTCCCGACCCGCATGCCGTCGTCGAAACCACGACCGTGGCCAATGGCCTGCCGGTTAAACTCATCGGAACGCGTGTCTATCTGCCCGAGTATTTTGATTTCGGGGAGAATCTCCAAAGCGTTGTGAGTTGTGCCGTCAACGGCGGCGACCGCTATGAAATAATGTGGTCGAGTCCGAGAGCATGGTATGAGGCGACGTATGTCTTTCTGTCCCAGTTCGACGGTGCTGACGACGATGATGATGTCGTGCCGATGCAACCTCCACATGTTGAACTCGACCAGGCGATGCAGCGCCACGCGGCCTGGTTTGAGGCGATCCTCCAGCTCTGGGATGAAAAGTCACGCTATGGTGGCGACAAGGATATGGCGTTTCTTCCCGTCGTGACATCGACTGGATGCTATCTCGTCTTTGGGGTTCCGGCGTCGCCCGATAGTGTCGCCCTTTGGCCGCAGGTTGCTGGCGCTGACGCGATCTGTGACGAAGGCAACGACAGTCAAATCGCGGTCATCGACGAACCAGCCGTGTGCGTCGATTGGGTCCATGTCCCAGCAACGGTTGAGGACGGAGATCAGTGGCTCGATGAATATCACCAGTCGCTGCGACGTGCGTTCCTGGGCGATCGCTCCGCCGAACTCGTATCGATCAACGCCAATGGTCCACGCTCCTTCCTATTTGTCAGGCCGGCCTCGCGATGGGATATCCACATGGCGTTGAAGGTCGAACTTGTCCCGAAAGCCGGACGGGTGCTCTGTGTGGTGAAGACCGATCATGTGCCGCTCGCGGCGGAGGTGCTGGAGAAGGTCGCCAATCACGAGCTCTCCTGTTACACATCGCAATTCGGGCATCAGCGATATATCATGGAACTCGATGTCTCGCGCCATGGCGATAAGGAGGGGTTCAGCCTGGCGCTCGATGTTCAAGGACAATCCATGTCCAGCGCATCGAATCTCGTCACCACCGCCATCTGGTCCGACACCGGGGATGGTCAGTGCAAGCTCTACCTTGAGGTAAGCGACTGAATGTTCGGATTGGTCGAGGCGGTCGGGAAGAGGAACGTTCTGGAGGCCGCACAATACGGACTGGTCTTCGAAAGGCCGCTCGGATTTCATGAGGCCATTAAAAAAGTGCCTCGGTGGTGCAGTTCCCTGTCCCATACGTCCGCCGAGGTGATGGAGATGTTCGAACGGCCATTTTCGCACGTCGAACCGATGTCCATTTTCGATCTTTGGCGTCATGCGAAACGGACCAAGTACAGGAGGGATAACTACTAGGTCCCAGGCCGGGGACTGCAGCTACTGCTTCAACTACCGAAGCCGCAGTCCCAGTGTCCAATTCGTCCAACGGCGGCATACAACCATCAACCGCGGCGGTGAAAGTTCGCCACCGCGCGGCTGACAAATATGCTTATCGCCATTGGTACAAAGGGAAGCGCAAGCGGATGAATTGTGACGGGCAGTACAAACGCCAGCACCGTCGCGCAGGCCGCCATGATCGCCGCGCAAGCGCTCAAAGCAAACATTTCCGGCTTATGCTGGATAAATTCCTTGGATCTGACGAGGCGCACCAGAAAGCCATCAATCAGGATGGTCACTATGAGCACCAGCAGGACGGGAAACCATTCGACCAGCGCGGACAGCCGGTAGGTTGCCAATACCAGCAGGGCGTCAATCGAGCGAAAGTATGGGTTGTTGAACAGGCGGTGATTGACCTGGGCCATCTCGCTGGCGACCGCCGCGTCGACACCCGATGGGGATGGCGCCTGGTTCATCGACGGCACGGGGCTGACTTTGCTTGTGGTCGTCTGAAAGTCGAGCGTGCGCGCCAAAATGCGCGTCGCATGGTCCGTGCCCCAAAACTCGGCGTTCAGCCTTGCTTCGATCCGCAATTGATCGAAGAAGCGTTGCGGTGGACAGGCCGATGGCAAATACAGTACCAGCACAAGCAGCGCCAGGAGTGATGCGGTCGATACGAAGCGGATCATCGCGAACCTCTAAGTTGGACGGTCGAAATCGGGATTGAGGATCGGGAAGCGTCCCTTGATGATCCTGCCCCCCGATACCGAGGCAAAATACTGCAGGTTCGGCAGCTTGCCGAGGATGTCGGCCGGGATCAACTCTTCCATGCTTTCGCTCAACTGTGCCGAGGACACAGAGGTAAAGTCGCCAAGGTGGGCATCGGACGCCTCGCTCAAGCCGACGCGAACCGTGTGAATCGCCGTCTTGCCGAAGGTCTCGACGACGAAGTCCTGCGTCGGTCTATCCTTGGTCCTCAGTGCGATCAGGTTGTTGAGGTTGCCTAGCGCCATGCGCGCTGCGTCTTCGCTACCGAGCCGTTTGGCGAGATCGGCCAGCGTCTGCATCGCGCAGGTGGTGAAGATGCCGCCTTCCGCGCCCTTGTTGAGGATTTCGATCAGCGGCTGGTTGATCACGTTCGAGACCTCATCGACGAAGAGAGAAATGCGCCTATAGCCGCCCAGGTTGTAGCGCATGCCCGCGCGCGCGGCCAGGTCGGCCAGCGCGAGCGCGCCGATCGCCGACGCCACCGACGGGTCGGGCAATGAGTCGAGGCACATGTAAAGGACGTGGCCACCGCGCTCGATCTTTTCGAAATTCATGATCGGACGCACGTCAACGGCGTCGAATGGGTCGGGCGACAGGCTCAGCCCCAGGTCGCCGGAGGTGAGCATTGACAGGATCGGTAGCAGGTTCGCGGTGATTTTCTGGTAGTGTTCCCGGTTGTGGCGGAAGGTCCGTACCTGTGAATCGACGACCTTGTTGTGCTGGTTCTGCGGCACGTGATGCTCGTAGAAGGCTACGAAGGCGAGCAGGTCATTGCTGGCCGCTTCCGACGGGCGCTTCAGGTTGCCACGCTGGGCGTCGCTCAGCAATTTTCTCATCTCCGGCTGATCGCGCCAGGTCACACCGAAAATGCCATTGAAGAAGCGGCGCAAAGACGCTTCCAGTACCGGTTCGATGCCGCCCTCGACGTACTTGGTCAGTTTCATCAGATTCGGCCGCTCCTCAAGATCGACCAGGCCTTGTACCACGACATTGACTGCGTCCCATCCGAACGCGCTGAAGGCGCCGGCGGTGTCCGGGGGCATGATCGATTGAATCCGCGAGGCGATCTCGGTCGGTTTTTGCCAGTTAAAGGTGAAGTCGAGCCGCACGCCGCTTTCGGGGAATGCCGGATGAAATTCAAGGAAGGTGTCGGCGTCGCGGTAGTCCGCACAGGCCCGCACCACGGCCCTTTTCAGGCGGCGGCTATTTTTCGGATCGATCACGACGACGACATCGCCGCGCCGCACCGCTTGCGTGACCAGATTGGCGAGCGCCACCCCCTTGCCTGACTGTGTCGTACCGACCAGCAGGGTGCCGCCTTCGAAGTTCTGTAACGGACGATATTGCGCGTGCTCCCGCGATTCGACGCCGTGAATGTAAGGCAGACCGATCTCGCTGTCCGGTTGTGGATTCGCCTCGTAGCCGAGGCAATGCAGCAAGACCGGCGACACGGCAAAGTCGCGGAAATTTATCTTTGACAGTTCATACAGGCGCTGGGAATGCACCGGTAGCCACTCGAAGCCGAAGCCGAGAAAGATCTGGTCCGGCTGCCTGCATAGCGCCTTGAGCTCCTTGGTGGTCAGCACCTGCATGGCCCGCCCCGACAGCGACGCGCGAATAACTAAAATTCGCAGTGCCTGGTGCATGCGTCGTAGTGCCATCCACATGCACGCGACCGCGAGCGGTCCGGTGAATTGTCCGGGCAGCGCCGCCAGAACGGAGATGGTAACGAAGGAAACCAGGGCGATGAACCAGGCCAGTGCGGCATAGGCTTCGTAGGCACGGCGCCATGGCATCTCATATTTTCGGATCAGCATGTCAGCCTCCTCCGCCGTTCACGGGGTTGAAATCGGCAGGGTCAAGTCCGGCTATGAAGCGGGGGTGGATAACCAGTCCCAGTTTTTTTTCGCCGCCGAAATCGAGAGTCTCAGTCTGTGATGGCGAACCCTTGGGTCCGCGGCTATGCGCGAGCATTCCGACATCGGTCAACGCGCGCAACGCCAACGATGGTTCGATCTTGCGGCGCTCAAATTCGGCAAGCGGGACGAATAGGCCCGACGAGACGGTTCGAGCGGCCGCCACGACGCCGTCACGATTCAAGGTATCGACGATTTGCGCGAGCGCATCGCGTGCCGCCGGATTGAGGCGCATCGGCGCTTCGAGCTTGAACGTCGGTTGGGCTGACGCGTGTTTGTCTACGGTCGATGCAGGGGGCGCTGACAGCGGTGGCCCTGGGTCGGCCGGATGCACTGGCGCTGCGATGTCGATGATCGTGCCCGTCTTTGCCGGGGAACGGGAACGTTCGTTCGGGGCGGGATCCGTCTCGATTGGCAAGGCGAGTTGGCAGGCCGGTAAAGGCTTCTGGTCTGTCCTGACCAGCGTGGGGCCGCCATGTGCTGCGGCATTCGGTGCGGCGCTGGCGTCCGGGTTGGCGCTTGCGGCGGAGTTAATCAGTGGAACAGAGAGCGGTTTGGGTTCGGGATCGAGGCCGGCGAATAGAATCGCCGGGGATGACAACTTGACAGCCTGGATCACCGTCTTGAGATCGGGCGGAGCGATCTGCCATGTGCTCAGGCCGGAATTTTGTGGCTCGAAGACGCCGGCCGCTATCAGAATTTCGAGCATCGTTTCCGGCGCCTTGGGTATCCCGGGCAGTTGATCGGATTCGAGCAGGGCGCGCATTTCCGTCGCCGCGTTCGGCCAGACGATAAACAGGCCATCGCTGCCGTACCAGACGCGCGATTTCTCGCCATTTGGGGCCCAGGCCGAATTGGAACTGACAAGCCGGCGCAATGCGTCAACCAGATAGCGCTCCAGGTGCGATCCAAGTTGCGGTTGTCCGTAGCGATCCGCGGTCGCCTGCAGATACCGGTCGATGACAAGCGCGACCGAACGGCGCACCAGGTCGTCCAGGATATTACGGTCGCGGTAGATCGGCATGCCGGAGATGCTCGCCATCAAATGCGGCACGATGACCGTATTGCCGGTGGCGAGGTGCTGCAGCATTTCCCCCGACACGACATGGGGCAATGCGAACACGCCCAGCGTGCGGCTCTCATGCACGTTTGGGAGCCACTTCAGATAGAATCGCGTCACCTGATGGACGGACAGCCACTTTGCCAGCGGCAACAGATATGGCTGCCATTCGTCGCCGTGCTCGTTGGTGACAATGACATGGCACAGGGTGCGATGGATCTCGCTGCATAGGCCAGCGATGAAGGTCGCGTGCCTCCACCTCGGCTCAAGATGACGGCGTGTCGTAATTGTCGAACGTCCCGAAAAGATGTAGCCGTCCGTGCCCTGCAGGCTGAAGAACGCGGTTTCCAGCCCCATGCGCAGCAGCCCGCCCGGTGCTTTAAAATAATTGTCCGGTGTCGCCGGCAGCAGATGGACGAATTCGGCATAGCGGCGTATCAGCGACAGCAACTCTTGTTCGAAGGTAGGGCGGTCCATGCCGTAGCAGACCTTGATGCGGTCGATCAGATCCGCGTGCGAGGCAAGTAGCTCGTCAACGCTCAAGGCTGGAATGCCCGGGTCGACCGGCGGATAGGCCACCGCGTGAGCGCCGCTGGGCGCCAATGCTGGCGGCGCGAGGTTTTCGGCGTCGGACATGCTCGCGCGCCGCAGACCGAAACTACCCAAAAGACGATCTAGGGCGCGCATGGTTGGTTTGGAAGGTGGTGGACGCTTGATGTTCGCGCAGGTCGCTATCCGCCACCAATGGGAATGGACGACTTACGATGGAGGTTTCGACATCAGGGGTCTACTTCCGCTGCCGCGGCAGGGCGAGCACACCGCATTGAAGTGCGTTCGGGTCAGGAAGCGCGATGACCGGAAACGAGGACTGGATGCGTGGGTCGCTTCTGTAGCGCTTGACCAGTTTGCAAAACGGGCACGCGTGATTGCCAACCGGATGGACGCCGATCGAGGTGACGTATTGGCTCGTGCAGACCGGGCAGGTCACAAGCGAAAAGCTCGCCGCTCGGACCAGCCAGATGCCGTCCATATGGGATGCCAGGTCGAAGGCGCGGTCGAAATTGATACGCGGAGCCATATGGCAAGCCGCCAGATAATGTTTGTACGCCGCCACAAGCGCCTCGGCGGGGCCGAAGCCAAGGTCCCGAACGCGTCGATAAACCGATACGAGGATCGACGCTTCGGCCCGATTAAGCAAGTTCGCGTTGTAATACCAGTCGGGGGAGTCGGGCGGGCGCCCGCGGGGCGCCAACTGGCGATCGGGAAAAAATAAATCGCCCAACTGCCCGTGCGGCATGCCGGTCACATAGCCGATGGTGCGGATGCGCGCGCCGAGCGAGGCGCATTCCTTCGCCAAGCCAAGCGCGCGGATATGTCGCTCGGCGCAGGTTGTATTGGTCGTCATGATGGCTCGCGCTCAAGACGCGCGGCAGCATCGGGGAAAAAGCGTGTTCGGCCTGGACGGGGTCTGGTATGGCGGGTGGACCGACGTGATCGGCCCGGCGAGGGGGACGGGCAGTTTCAACAGGGAGACGAGGTCCTGGCGCGGCGGGAACAGGCACTCATGTCCGATATTGGCCACCATGACCAGAATCTGATCGAAGGTGAGATCGTTCAGGAAACGCGCCTGGTCGATGTGCAAGCCGAACTTGCAGCATCCGGAGACCAGGTCATGCTTGATACTGTCCTTCATCGTGATCAGCATGGATAAATTCTGAAGTTGCACATCGGAAAATTGCACATCACCCATGACTCATTTCCTTTCGGCAGGTTCCATCGACACTATCGCCGTGCAACAAACACACGCGGACGATTGATGTAGAGAAATAGTGGGTGCTTCAAGATTGCTGGCTTGATTGCACATGTGCTTTAATTTATATTTTCGGTAATGTTGTCGTCAAGAGCAAATGCTCTGAACTCTTCAATTGCCACAAGCAAATGCTCCAATTTCGGCGTGTTTTGCTGGGCGGCGAAAAAAATCAAAACGGACCGTGCAGAATCCGATAAGAAAACGAGAGGGAGTAGGGACATGGAAACAGGTGAGCGCCGTCAACGCCAGGATGTTGTCCATCAAGCCGGACTGCGGCGCGGTGCTGCGGACGGGCATGGCAAGTTAGGTGGGGCTGCAGAATTTAGCGTGGGCGATGGATTTCGAAATCGTTTAATCGCCACCTTGGATGCCGCGATGGTGCCAAAGGACGCCAGGCTGGCCCATTTGTCGGCGTTGACCGGTCGCGTTCCCCAGACGTCGAGGCGGTGGATTGACCCGATCAAGCCGGGTCTGCCCGACCTGGAATCGTTCGCGCTGTTGTGTCAGGGACTCAAGGTGGATGCGAACTGGTTTCTTGGACTCACCCCGGACCGTACGGTTTCGAATCTCTTGGCAATCGAAGAATGCCCGGAAATGCGAACGGTTGATGGCCCAACTGCTGCGATCTGGATCGCCCCCATTGTGCAAGACCTCTCTGGTGCGGCGACCGGGTGTTCGCCGATGAAGATGCCGGGCGATGATATGGAGCCGATCATCCACGATGGCGACATGCTTGTTGTCGATTTTGGAACGCGGGAAATCGTCGGCAATGGCATCTATGTTGTCGAATGCGACGGGCGCGTCATGGTCCGCAATGTCGAGAGCCGCATCGGTGAAGGACTGGTGCTCAGTTGCGCGAACCAAAAATACCAGCCATCGCTTGTCAAGAATTCCGCGGCGGCCGAGCGCCTTGGATTGAAGGTGCTGGGGAAGGCGCGTGCCTGCATCCGTATCCTGAAATTTTGCCGGATGAATTGACTGGATCGGCAGGTACCTACATGGCGGGTAGGGATTGACTGGTGAATGGTGCGCTACCAACTCGCGGGCACGTGCAGGCGCCAGCCTTTCTCGTACCTGGTCTCTTGCATCTGGTGTTCCAGATAGAAGTCATACTCGGTCGGCATGCGCCGCAGTAGGTCAAGAGATGCGCCAGCGTAGCCGGCACGTTCCAGGTAGTAGCCGATCGATTGGTGGAAGGGGTACACAAATTTCAGTTTTTGCAGCATGTCGACAAGGATCTTCACCGACAGGGCGCCCTGAGCCAATTCAAAAGCAGTACGCACCGTGTCCACGCCGCCGGAATAGACTGGCCGTACGGTCATATCGATCAGGGTCCGCTCCAAGCCGGTCAGTCGCAATACTCCCTGGTCGTCGCCGTCGTAGCGCGATGCCTTGTTGATGACGCCCATCTGATTTGTGTGCATGCCGTTGATCATGCAAATCTGGATTGCACCGAATTCGATGGCATTGTTCGATGCGCGCGGGCGGCGCGCAAATGCCGCGTCGATACGCCCTTGTGCTAGATGGGGATCTTGTGGCTGGGGGCGTTGCTCGTGGTTGAGGTAGATGGTCGAGGGCGTTTGAGCCACCAGTCCGAGCATGTTGGCGGCAGTCAGATGGCTGAAGTAAGCGCCCGTCTTCAGGCTCAATAAGACCTGCATGAGCGACACCTTCCCCCATGTGTAGCGCGTTTCGCTGCGGTAGGGAAAGGGGAAGGTCAGTTTGGCCAATTCGGCGTGATTGCACAGGAAGTCGGTGAATGCCTGGACGCCGGTACCTTTGGCTAGTGCCCATCCGCTACGCTGTTCCGCCAGGATCGTCGCGATGTCTGATGGCTTGAATATACCAGTGGGGTAATCGTCAAGAAAGGCTGCGATGGCGGGCTTGGCGTTATGGATGCGTGACTTGCTCATGTGCTTGGCTTAGCGTTTGGTGTCGTTGCGCCGATTCTTCCTGGCCCACTCGTCCTCGTTATAGGCGTGTCCGTGGAGTATATATACTCCACGGACACGCCTACGGACAGGTATTTTTCAGCACGCCATGGCGCTGGCCCGCCTGTCTGACACGAATTTTCGGCGCTTTGGGGTAGGGCATTCGTAGTTAGGTAATGTCGATGTTGTCCGATAAATTGGACAATATAGATTATTTTGTCGCTTTTATCGGACATCACGCTAGATGAATAAAATGCTTGTCCGATAAAATTGACAAGTTAAGGCGGTTTGTCCAATATACCTGACATGAAAACATCGTCAGCACGTCCCTTCCCGGCCATCGAAAAACAGATGACTGCGCTCGGTCAGCGCCTGCGCGAGGCCCGTCTGCGCCGAGGCATCAGCACGCTTCTGTTCGCTGAACGGATGAACGTGTCACGCGATACGCTCAATCGCCTCGAAAAGGGCGATCCCAGCATTGCCATGGGTACTTATGTCCGGGCCTTGCGCGTCCTCGGCGTCGAAAAAGATCTCGACAAGGTGGCGCAGGACGACGAACTTGGCCGCAAACTGCAGGACCTGAAGATGCCGGTTGCCAGAAAACCGAGGGGAAGTCCGGAACGCTCCACGTCATCCGACACCGAAAGCGGGACTGAAAACCATGGCCACAAAGAAACCGATTAACGACACACGGGACGCGTTTGACGTCTATCTCTGGGCAGCCGACCTGGGGGTGGAGTCCCGCGTTGGTACCATGTACCGTGACGCCTTGCGTCTGGAATTGCCGGCCAGCTTCGCTTACGACACCGGCTGGCTCAAGAGCGGAAATAGTTTCATGCTCGATCCGCGCCTCGAACTGTGGGCGGGCGAGCAGCATCCCGAAGTCGACATGCCGGCCTTTGGCGTATTCATGGACTCGGCGCCGGATCGGTGGGGCAGGGTCTTGCTGGAGCGGCGCGAAGCTGCAATGGCCGAGCGGGAAGGGCGCAAGATGCGCCAGCTCCACGAGGTGGACTTTCTGTTGGGCGTGCACGACTTGACACGCATGGGCGCCTTGCGCTTCAGAAAAGGGCTCGATGGCCCGTTCCTGGACAACCACCCGTACGCGGCACCGCCCGCCACAAGTCTTGGTGAACTTGCCCACATCAGCCGCCGCATCGAGGAGCCAGGTGTCGAGAGATTACCAGAGTACGAAAAGTGGCTTGCCATGTTGATCGCGCCAGGAAGTTCCTTGGGCGGTGCACGGCCCAAGGCGAACTTCACCGATAACGATGGTCTGCTGTGGTTCGCGAAGTTCCCGGCCAGCGACGACCGCTACGATGTCGGCGCATGGGAGTTCGTGGCCCATACACTCGCCGCAAGGGCGGGCATTGAAGTGACCGAAGCGCGCATTGAACTGTTGGGTGATCGCTACCGCACGTTTTGCGTCAAGCGTTTCGACCGCAGTGGCGACAGCCGCAGAATGTTTGCATCCGCGATGACCTTGCTCGAGCGAAGGGATGGCCAGCCTGGCGGCAGCTATCTTGACCTTGTCGAGTTCATCGAAGACCAGGGGGCCAGGAACCATATCGATGCCGACCTCGAGCAATTGTTCAGGCGCGTGGTTTTCAACGTATTGATCGGCAACCGGGACGACCACATGCGCAACCATGGGTTCATTCGGGAAACCACCGGCTGGCGCCTCTCTCCCGCCTATGATGTGAATCCCAACCCGGGCAAGGCGAGCCACGCCTTGACCCTGGATGGACACAACGCGCAGCCGAGCTTGCCGGCGGCAGTCAGTTGTGCCGACATGTACCGATTGAGTGAGGCGCGCGCCAAGGTCGTCGTTGACGAGGTGCGTGGCGCACTTGCTGGCTGGCGCGATGAAGCTCAACTTCACGGACTGTCACGTCTCGAAATACAACGTATGGAGGCGGTGATTCAAGTGTAGCCACCCATGGGACTCCGCACGTCACACCAGCTGAACTAGCCGCTGGGGTGTCGGCAGTCTGAGCAATTACACCTGAGATTGATGATCGGTTCTAGGCTCTTCATTTCGGGACGGAACAGATGCAGGAAAAAAGGCATCCCAGAAATCGGGATGCCTATTTTACTTCAGTGTGATTCTCATGCGGCTTCAGCCAATCCCTTCCATTCGCTGGCTGCCAGGTCAATCAATTTCCCGCCGAGCACCTCAAATTCGGTCGCCCGGTCGTAGTCCTCGACATCCTGCGAGTAGTGGGTCACCGCGTTGACCAATCCATAGGCAGACAGGTCGCCGTCGACAATCAAGTGGCGCAGGACACCGGCGCGCTCGACCTCGTTGAGGGCGTAGCGGTTGGCCAGCACTTCGATGGTCTTTACCGGATCGCCGGTCAGTTTTATGCCCAGCGTTCGCTGCATCTTCTGCGCGACCTGAAGGAAGCTCGCCTCGGACACGGCCGCTTCGACCACGTCCCGTACCTTGAGGAAGAATGCCGTGTCGTCGGCGGCAAGCGTATCGTCACGGAACACGGTGATCGCTTCCTCGTCCGTTTGCGAAATGCGCCCGACGTGGGTCTTGCGCAGACCATGATCGGCCGCGATCAAGCCGTTGCTGCAAATTAGGCGATAGATCAGTGGCTGCACCGATAGCGTGCCGTGACCGACTTCGGAGTTCATGATCACGATACCGGCTTGCACGACATCGCCTGGCGCCATTTCATACTGGGTGCGCGGCGTGATGACCTTGATGTACATTTTTGTTTCGGTCAGTTCGACCGATTCAAAGCGTACTTCCGACAGCTTCTGCAAAATTGGCAACACGTTTTCGGCCAGGTCATAATTGTCGAGCCGGCGGTAACGATCCGACAGGACCGCGCGTACGTGGCCATCAAGCGTACGGATCATGCGCCGTTCGCTATCGGTCTGCAGCCACGTGTTCACGTTCCGGTCGAGCAGGCCAGGTTGCTCCGCGCGCATGCGTTCAAAGTATGCGAAGGGAATCTTCAACTTTTCCGCCAGTTGGCGGCGGGCGAGGTTGGTGATGTCATATTTGCCGACGCCGCCAGGCTCGTCGATCATCATCTTGCACTTGCCTCCCTCATCGGTATGGCAGAGCATCATGGAGGAGGGTACGATCATGTCCCGCTTGCTCGCGAGTTGGCGTTCGAGTTCGTGAGCAAGGTTGATGAGAGAACGTCCGTTTTTCATGGCAATACTCCTAAGGAAAAGCGGAAACGGCATGACCCATGGCGGGATGCACGTTCCCGCTGGGGTCAATGACTGACTCGAAATTCCGAGTCGACTATGCGCGATTTACTGCGGGTGTAATGGCAGGGCTGTCTTCGATGCGCGCGAAGCATGCATCCTGGTGTGACAGCAACCAGCGAAAAATCTTTCTAACGCGATCTCGACGAGATCGCGCACGAAAAACATTCATCCATTCGGGCGTGGGAAGAAAAAAGCGGGCGCGGTATCGGTACCGCGCCTAAAAACTACGCCACTTTCCCGACGTGCCCGATACGCGAGCACCAGACATCGGCCCAGTCGGTTCCGGCGTGCCGAGGTACGAAGACTTCGACCTGCCGGGAGTCCGTTCCATTTGCGTCCTTCTTCAAGCGCCGCGCCAGGGAAAATGCGCTGGCCTGTCCCTCGAACTGGGTGTCGCCATCGTTGTCGGCATAGATGCGAATGCGGCGTACCGATTCCGGCAGCCACAGCTTTTCCATATTGCCCGCATTGATTGCCGCCCAGACCGGCTTGCCGGTACTTAGGTGCACGGCCAGCGCCGTCTCGATGCCCTCCGCTATCGCCAATTCCTCGTCACAGCTATACAACCTGATGGCCGAGCCGCCAATTCCAGCCGATAGCACCTTCTTCGCCTCGTGCTGCAATGCCTTTCGGCCATCGGTGAGGTAGGTGCGGTGCAGTGTGACGGCATGCCCGTCGGCTCCCTGGATACAAGCGAGCATGGCCGGATATTCGGCCACCTGGCGCGAAGCTCCCGATGCATCCTTTTCATAGAAGCCAAGGGCAGGGTGATAGCGCAGCACTTTCGGATAGGCACTCAGCGAAATGCCCCGGTTACTCAGATAGCGATCGACTTCGTCGCCTTGGGTAAGCGGTTGCGCCTCATTCCATATCCGCTTCGCCAGCTTCTTCATCCAGTCCGCGGACGGTTCGACCGTTTTTGGATGCAATTGATGGCTGATGGGGACGCTGCGACCGACATACTCCTCAAGCTTGGTCAACACCGTGCCGAAGTCCCAGCCCAGCGCGCCCTGCAGCAGTTTGAGTCCGCCTCCGGGGCCACAGCCGCGACAATGGTAGTTCCCTTCGCCAAACTTGTCCGTGTACTGAAACCGGTCATGTCCGGCGCAAAGGGGGCATGGCTGATTGCGCTTGTTGAGAATTTTCTTGTCGACGCCGAGTATGGGCAGCAATTCACTCCAGCGGCCATGGGCGCGCCCCTTGATTTCGGCGACGCGTGCTTCGAAGGCTTGGCTTTCCATCAAGACCTCCCTTGCAGAATCGCCGCATGCGACGCTGGCGCCGGGAGGGCTTCGATCACATGGCTGTCGCGTACATGCCCGATCTGGAGTTGGAAGGCTTTGCCACGCAAGAGCGGGTAATTTTCCAGCCTCAATTCCTGCAGTAGCGAAGCGAGCGTCGACTGGGGATCGACGCAGCGCAGCCTTTTGACTAGATCCGCGAGCGCGGTGCGATCGGCGTCGCGGTCTTCCTCGACGAAGCGGTTGTCTGGATCGATGAAATCCGATGCTTGCCGTACCGCTTCACCTGTCCACTCTCCAGGCGGGATGAATATCGCGCCGTCGCAATACACACCGACGTCGGTGACAGTCACGCAATCGGCGCCGATCGATATTTCGACGGCGTCGCACAGAATGACCTGCGACGTGATCCAACGTCCGTCGAGTGTCATTCTGCATTGCTCTTTCAGGGCCTTGACCCGGATGGACGCTTCCTTGATGACCTCGATGTAGCTGTGTACCCAGTGCTCCGGATGCAGTTCCAGCGGCGAAAGGACGGTGTAATCCATTGCCTTGGCAAACATCCAGCCAGCAGCGTTTTCGCTGCTCACACTATCGAGATCGACCAGATGCACGCTGCCGTCCACCACTTCCGTGCGCGTCACACAGTGCTCGGGAGCGGCGATGTAGCAGCGGCCCTCGTAGCCCTCCTGAATCGGATAACCCGAGATGCGATGGGTCAGGCATTTCGGCAATACAGGCACGTCGTTGATGAGATCAACATGGTGCCAGTAGCGCATCACGTCGAAAAACGCCTCGACAAAATCCGACGCATCCAAGCTGCTTTTCGCGTCACACAGAGCTTGGCGCCAAAGCCACTTCATGCAGGCATAGACCCGTTTTGTTTGATCGTCTTCATCGATGAGCTTATCGCGGTCAGGAAGACGGGCGACAAACTGCCTCGAATCGAGATGCACGACATTGACCTGGAAGCCTTCAAAAAACGATGGCCGAGCTACGCAAAGCCCTTGCAGGAACATCAGGGTATTGCGCGTGTAGTTCCCGTTGCCAGTGCCTCTCAGGTACACCTGCCCGATGCTGGTGTTCATGAACGGCAGTTGATCGACCGCGTGAATGCGCGGCAGTTCGACGCCGTTGAACCAGACCTGGACTGGAAAACCACTGCATATCGCGTGCAGCCGAAACTTCAAGTCGGGCAGTTGCACCTCGTGCAGTTCCACCGTCGTATGCGGCTGCGGCGCGATCTCCTGTACCTCGACCGGTTTCCTCGCCAGCGCTTCGCTTGTCAGGAAATCGATCTTCCGGTCGCGCGACATGACGATGCAACGCGTGGCCGAATACAGGCATTTCGAAAAGCCGATGCCGAACGGGCGCTCCTCGTCGCAGGTTTCATTGTCCCAGCCGGACTCATTAAAAGTCAGCAGTTTCTGAAAGTCTGCGATTCCCCGCCCGTCATCGACAACGCGCAGGATGCCCGTCGCGTCGTCGTAGGCGATCTCGATGCGTCTGGCGCCTGCGCGCCGGGCATTTTGCATTAGCTCGGAGAGGAGCGTAAACTTGTCGGTGAATGCAAAGCGCTGGTTGCGCAGTGCGCCTTCTTCATTGATGCGGATCTGAATGTTCATGTGAATGCTCCTGGAATGCATGGGCGGAACACTGCCCCAAGCGGGGCAATGGCCCGCGTTGGGGGAAGAACAGGCTTAGTGAGTCACTTGAGGCGTGTACAGTTGCCCGGCGCGCAAGGCTTCGCCGAGACTGTGCGACCCGAGTTCCTCGGGCTGGACGTAGAGCGTGCTCGTGGCATTGCCCTCGTTGTCAAGACGCTGCACCTTGTAACCGTCCGGATACCACTGGATCATGTAAACGAGTTGGTCGGCGCCCGAAATGACGAACTTTCGTCCGAGGCGACCGGTGATGATTTCGCTCTCCTTGACCAAAAATTCGATATCTTCCGAGGCGTGGACATTGACCATCGAGCCACGCCTGCGTTTGCTATGGGTTGCGGTGAACATGGCGATCTCCTATGTGATGAATCGTTGCAAAAAACGGATCAGGCGAACAAGTCGCCTTGCACGCTGTGTTTCTTGACCTGCTCATTGATCCACTGCGGATTCTTCGACAATCGGCTTTCGATCCACGTTGGATTCCTGAGGACAGCCTCGCGTACCCATGACGGGTAGCGCATCAGCGTCGCATTGAGCCAGAACTTGACCTGGCATCGAATGGCGTCGCGAATCTCGTCGGCGTCCAATCGTCCGAAATAGGGCAGTGGCGACAGCGGGCTGCAGCCAACAACCTTGAGGCAATTGACGAACGAGAATGGCCGGCTCTCTTTCTCGCGCTCGGTGAAAATCCAGCGCAAGGTATCGAGTTTTTCTTCAAGGGGCGTTGCCGGGTCGCGCAGTCCGCCCACTTCCTTGAGAAGACGCCAGTGTAAAAATACGATGTCTTCCTCGTCCCATTCGCCGATTGTCGCGTCGTCGAAAGGCGTCGCGTCCTCTGCGATGGAGCTAATCATCATCGACAGAGCGGACTGGCTGGCAACAGGAGGGCCCCGCCCAGAAGCCGGATCGGGGAATCGTGGTGCCGCCTGTGTTGAAAGTGAACTTTGCATCATTGCCTCCAAAAGAAAATGAGGGCAATGCACACCATAGGCGGAGGCGATTGCCCCCACGGGTTATGAATGGCCGGTACGGAGACCGGTGCTACTTGGACTGGCTTGAGTGCGTGGCGGCAAGAGCCGTTTGATCGGTGTGCCAGTTACCGATGCGAGAAAACTTTCGGCGCGAGAAAGAAATCCGGCCTCGAAAGCAATCTTCGGTGGCGATATGCGACAAGCACCATGGATGGCGTCCCTGGATACGCAGATGAGACAACGGGGCTTGCCAGACTGCTTGCAGGGCTAGCTGCTGCATGACGCCAAGTTAATTCGACAGTGCGTCGATGTCAATATGGATTCGGAACAAAATCCGGGCTGGTGCCGAAATGTCCCTTTGTCCGTGTGCCATTTCTGATGGCGAGTATCGACCCGAAAGGCGACGATGGGTTCGGTGGCAACACATCGAGGAGTTCAACATGGCAGACACCAAAATCGTGGAGATGGACCAGAGCGAGGTGAACCAGCGCATCCTGGCGAAAGAGGTCAAGGCGGATTTTCGGCGCGTCGAGCAGGCCAGCGTGAAGGTGGTGACGCATTTTACGAGCGCCGAAGCGAAGCGCCTGTTCGTGCGCTTCTTTAGTACCTTGCAACTCAATAACCATTTCGTGTCGGTCATCGCGCGTACCAAGCTCAAGCATGAGGATGTCGAGCGCGTCGAAGCGGTCATACGGGACCGGCTTAACGCGGCAGCGGAAGAGTTGAACGAAGCGATCGACGGTGCCGAGGCCTTGTTCAAAATCAACGGAATTACCATTTTTGCCACTTACGATACGCAGCCCTTGGCGATTGAGGTTGGGATCATTTCATCGACCGGGCGGCGCTACCTTGAAATATTGAACAAGTTCGATCAAGTGATGCCCTTGTTGCAGACGCTGGAAATTCATGAGGTGATCACAGCGCGCGAGGCTGATATCCAGCGTGCAGGCTTCAAACGTTCGATCCGTGGGGTGGCGGTCGCCGCTCGCAATCTCGCCACAGGACTGCGACGACGCATGAATGCGATGTCGGGACGGGAGTCCGAGGCCGAGTACGGTCGCTTCATGGTTGCCGATGGCAATCCGGCGGCCACTGAATTTGCGATGGACTCCAGCGTACAAAATAGTTGACTGAATCAATGTAACTTCACTTTGGCTGGGCAGAATTGATGCTTCCGAGCAGGCCTTCGCCAAGGCCCGCTCTAAGCTGGCCCCCGCGGCCAACCCGGCGCTCAACGACTGGCTTATCGCGCGCGCCGGCGCCGAGGGCTTCGTGCCGCACTGGCGCGACCGGCGGCTCGTCGTCGCCCCCTCGACCCAGTGTTTCGGGCGCCGCGCCAGCCACGTCACGCACGCTGTCAGCACCGACCAGATCGGCTTTGGCCTTTACATGCCAGGCGCCGAGATGGTGCTGGCCGCCTCGCTGCACAGCGTCCACGAGGGCGAGCGCTAGATGCTGTTCCAGCACCTCGACCGCCTGTCCGGCGGCGACCTTCTATTGATGGACCGCGGCTATCCGTCGCGCTGGTTGGTCGCCGTGCTCAACGCGCGCGGCGTCGGCTTTTGCATGCGCGTCGAGAAGGCCGGCAACGCTGGCTTCGCGTGCGGGCGCGACTTCCTGCGCTCGCACGACGACGAACTGGTTGTCACGCTGGCGGCCCCCGACCGGCGGGCCGCCGCCGACTACGAATGCCCGGCAAGGACGCAAACGGCGCGCCTGGTGCGCCATGGTGCCAGCACCGGCAAGGTGCGCGTGCTGAAGACCAATTTGCTGGACACGGCGACATTTCCGGCCCACGAGTTCGGCGACCTGTACCACCACCGTTGGTGCATTGAGGAGGCCGTCAAACACATCTAGCACCGGCTCAATCTCGAGCACGTCTCAGGCCTCTCGCAGCAGGCGGCGTTGCACGACTTCGTCGCGAAGATCGTCTGTGACAACCTCCAGTCCCTAGCCACGGAAACGGCTCTTCGCGAGGCACCGTTGCCGCCCACGCGGCGCATCAATCGCGTCGCTGTACACTCCATCTTGAAACCGCTGCTGCCCGCGCTGCTGCTCGGCGCCGGCATCGCCGCGCGTTTGCTCGACGCACTACAATTGATCGGCGGCTGGACCTATTTGCACCGGCCTGGCATCATCAAATTTAAGCCTCGGGTCGCACGCGCGAAACCGCACAAATCCTGGAGTCCGAAGCCGTGTTGATGTGCAGAGCTATTCGGTGGATTGGCCTCAATCCGAATAGCCGATTGTTTCTGACCGAGCAAGGCGCGCCATTGATATCGTGAGTTACCGACAAAGCGGGCAGATGCGTTTCCTGTGCCGTGGAATCCTTGATGTATACCAAAAAATGTTCAGACGGATCGTGTTTCCGGAGGCGGGCGCCAGACAATGTTCGAAGAATGGGCGCAGTCAGAATGTTCAAACGCGGCGTCACGGAAGAAATAATCGGTGAAATTGTGGGCATCATCTAGAAAAAGTCGGCACGCCAACTCCTTTCCCAACGCCGCCATTCCATTGGGTCTGTCGTCAGCCGGCTGATGTGACCGTTGCACGGCAAGCGATTTGATCGGGGTTCCAAAAAAATGGATATTGCATCTGGCAGGCGCCGTGGCGCCTCGGATTGGTGCCAACCGAAATCTCCCCATGGCAGATATGCTTGCGCTGTCTATGGTGGCGGCACTGATCGCGGTGCTTGAAAGCCATCCCGCTGTGTCTTACTCTGTCAGCCGGTAGCGCGAAATGCCAGACGAGGAGTCGGCGGCCAGTGCCCCAGAATCCGCCATGTGATCCGGCGGCGTTGCAGTCGATACCTGCCCCTTCTATCTCAATTCGATCCAAGCCCGTGCGCGACGCAGTGAGAACTGCGGCGCGCTCCCCCAATACCATCGACCTGAGGATGTCAGGCGGGCGTGACCAATGCTCATGCAGATGATTATTCCCCAACCACGGGTACCAATCGGCCGGGAAGCCGCGGTATGACGTAAAGCGTTCAGTTCCCTATTGATCATGCATTCCTGGCCTCGCATGGTCGTGACAAAGCGGGTCAGCCATTTCTATCCGGCGAGTGCGCCGGTGTTAGGGCAGGTCATGTCAACTACAATTTCGATCCACGCAATTCTTCCCGAAACGGGCTTTCTGCGGCAACCGCAGGTCTTGACGTTTGTTCCAATCTCCAAATCGACGCTATGGCGGAGGGTGCTCGCCGGGACGTTCCCGGAGCCCGTGAAGTTGTCGCCGCGAGTAACGGCCTGGCGCGCCGAAGACATTCGCAACTGGATCAATGAGCAGGACGGATCAGGACCTGGGCTTAACCAGGCTTGACTGTCGGTGCATGCAAGTTCGTGGTGCAAGCCGGAGTCAAGGCGCCGAGGCTTGCATCGTGCCATGCATGCAGAGTGTCGCGCTCACCCGAGGCAGAGGTGGGTGCGTTACCGTTCCACTATTCTGTCGACCGGCAGCTCTGATGCCGAACGCCCCAACACCATGTCGCTCAGCGCATCGCCTACGTTGACGTAGTAGACGTCTTCGCCATCCGGACAGGTCCATGCCAGCGCGCTCAGGCTCTTCTCCTTCGGCGTAATCGATGACTTCATCACATCCAAGCGTATGTAAGTAGCTCTTCTTTTCCTGCCTCGAGCTATTCCGGCCGCAGGCAGCCCTTAACGTTAGCGAACAGTCCGATCAGCACGCCGACTGCGCCTGCCGCGCCTGAGACCAAGACGGTCTCACCGGGTCAAGGCTGGCCAACCTCGAGCAAGCTAAAATAGGCAGTTATGCGTCGCATGCCAAGCACAACTGGCGCGGTTGAACTGGCACAATGTAGCGTCGATCTAGCGCAGGTCAGCGGCATTGGCGATGGCATACGAGATTGCGCTAACGAGGAGGCGATTTGGTTGCTTGACATTTCACGGGTACCGTTCGACATTGTCATACGAGCTTCAGGAAGAATTTGTGAGCAATTGCAAAGATTTCACGGAGGATAAATGCGCGGAATACTACTTGGGGCATTCGCCCTTTCAACTATGCTTCTACGGTCGAGTGGTCAGGCCAAGGTGTCCCCATCATTAACCTCGGACCATAAGTCATTAAGTCCATCAAGTCCCACCGGAAACATGGCGTTGCTCGCTTCATTGCTAATTCCGCTGGCTTGGTGGAGCGGGGCGCGGCACGCGAGCAGCGCGAAGATGTTCCCGTGCTCCGACGACAAGGCGTTATTCGATGCCCTCATCGAAACCTGCCCCGATGTAATTTTCCTGAAGGGCATTGATGGCGTCTATCTTGCATGCAATCGAGCCGCGGCCGCGCTATTCGGTCGTGCCCAGCATGAAGTTGTCGGCAAGTCCGATGCCGACCTTTTTCCGAAGGAAGTGGCGTGCCAGCATCGCTTACTCGACCAGAAGGTAATCGCTACGCGTCGAAGCGTTGTTGAAGAACAGCTCGTGCCAGAGGGAGAAAAAAGCGAAACGCGGACGCTTGACATGCTTAAAACGGCGGTGGAGCGTCCCGACGGCACGGTGATGGGCGTGCTTGGAGTGGCGCGCGATGTCACCGTAAGGCGACGTCAAGAGCAAAAGATGCACGAACAGGAGCAATTGTTGCATGAAATGAGCGCTCTGGCTAACATCGGCGGTTGGGAAATCGATGTGGCTGAGGATAGTTTTTCCTTTACCACCGAGCTCGCGCGGTTGCACGAATTCGACCCTGATCGTGAACTTAGCTTAGCGATGTTTCTGTCTCACTACGGTGACGCGGAAAGGCTCCGTATCGAAAACGCGTTAGCGCAGACGCTAAAAACCGGAGCGCCTCAAGACCTCGATGTCGAGATGATTTTGCCAAGCGGTGCGCACAAATGGATTCGAGCACTTTGGCGGGCGACGAGCGTCGGCGACGAAGTGACGCGGATATGGGGGATGGTGCAGGACACGACAGCGCGCCGCAAGCTCAGTGAATCGATGCAGATGGCCGACCTTATCTACCGCACGACATCCGACGCGATCCTGGTCGCAGACCGACGAAACATAGTAGTTGACGCTAATCCGGCATTTCTGCGTCTTTTCAAATACGCGCGCGGCGACGTGATTGGTATGACCGCCAGTCAGTTGCTTGCCGAGTCATCCGCCTCAAAAGTACCGGACACGCTCCGCCGCGTGCTCGACGAGCAGGGGAGTTGGGAAGGCGAAATGCGCTGCCGGCGCCGTGATGGAACGATTATCGACGTTTCTGTCGATATCAACATTTTGCGGGAGGGTGATAAAAATGAGTTCAGGCGCGCGATCCATATTGCAGACCTGACTGAGCACAAACGCAAAGATCAGCAACTTTGGGTTCGCAGCAATTTCGATCAGCTGACCGGCCTGCCGAACCGAAGTCTGTTCCTCGATCGTCTGGAACAGGAACTGAAGAAAAGCCGCACTAGTAACGCTTGTGTAGGCCTGCTATGCCTGGATCTGGACCATTTCAGTGAAATTAATGAGATGGTTGGCCATTCCGGAGGCGACCTCATCCTGGTAGAAACTTCGGCGCGAATAAGTGCATGTTTATCCGGAACTGCGACAGTTGGCCGGCTTGCCGGCGATCGCTTTGGCGTCATCGTTTCCGATGGCCTGCGCGCTCAACTTGAGATAACCGCCCAAGCAATAATGAACATCCTTTCGGTGCCGCTCTTAAACGATGCACCCCACGAATGGAACGTAGACGGGAAGGTGGGCATGGACTTGTCCGCCAGTATCGGCATTGCCGTCTTTCCGGATGATTTCGAGCATGCGGAGGCCCTAATTAAGGCGGCGGAACAGGCAATGGTTCAGGCAAAGCGCTCCGGCGGCAAGCGTTTTCAGTATTTCGCGCCAGCGCAGCAGCAGGCGGCGCTCGAAAAAATGAGGATGCTAAATGAATTGCGGCATGCACTCGCGCGGGAGCAACTGCAGGTATTTTTCCAGCCGATAGTCCATGTTGCCAGCGGGAGAATTGAAAAAGCCGAAGCCCTGTTACGCTGGACACATCCGGTGCTCGGCTCTATTAGCCCGGCCCAATTCATCCCGTTGGCCGAACAATCTGGCCTTATAGTAGAGATCGGGAGTTGGGTTATCGACCAAGCGATTGCCAGCGTGGAGCACTGGCAGGAAAACTTCGGCACCAGAATTGAATTAAGTGTCAATAGTTCGCCTGTCCAGTTTGAACAGAATGCGGCGAATGCCTGGATCGATCGGCTGGCCAATTCTGGGTTGCCGCCTATGAGTATTACCATCGAAATAACCGAAGGTATGCTGATCAGCGATTCAGAGCATGTCCGGCAGTGCCTAAATAGGTTGAAAAGAAATGGTTCGAAAGTGTCGTTGGATGATTTTGGGACAGGCTATTCTGCGCTTTCCTACCTCAAGAATTTTGCGTTTGACTACTTGAAATCGATAAATCGTTCATCCAAAATCTGGAGCGCGACGCTAGCGACAAGGCGTTGACGCAAGCGATCATAGACATCGCGCATAAGTTGGGGATCGCTGCAATCGCAGAAGGTGTCGAGACCCAGGCGCAAAGCGACATTTTGACGCAGTTCGGTTGCGATTACCTCCAAGGCTACTTAATTTCGCAGCCGCTGACGCGAAACGCCTTCGATGCGATGCTCGCGCGGCAGATAGCCGAAAGGGGTTCCGAACAAATTGCTGATATTGCGTCACGCCCCACACCGCGAAAAAGTTGAACGGTAGGGGCGGCTTCCTTGCCGAAAGCAACAACTTGATGCACCGAAGGATGCGGCCTAGATGGTAAAATATCCTTGGAGAATAGGAGTCCGAATTGCTTTGCTCTCGGCGAGTCCGGGCGCCTTCGGTGCAGTATTGGGCGCGCTATCGAATGTAAAATGCTGCCCCTTTCCTGGTCGTCGACGTCGAGTCCCCGTCGCTTGCGTGGAGGGAGAGCCAGAAATACGCGCCGCCGGACCTGCTGTGGCAGGAGTACATCGAGCGCCACCCGGACGGCTACCGCTACAGCGGCTCTGCGAGCACTACCGGCGCTAGTAGGTCAGCAAGCTGTCAGTGACCAAAGGTGAAGTTATTCGTCTACCCCGGCAACTCGGTATCGTTACCGATCGCGACACTAGCGAAACTGCTGGGCTGCTATCGTCGTCGCCGTCATGGGCGCATCGAGCTTCACTTGCGGCCATGCGATCTGGAGCCCAATTCCTGCCTGCTTGGATAGGCAGTCACGTGCGGGATCGACATTTCCCTCGGTGGAGATGGACGTGGCGGATCCGACGCAAATGAAGGGCAATCTTCGCGCGGCGAAAAACAAGGCGGAAGAGCATCACATCAATGCTGCCTCCGCCCGCTCGAACGCGGCCATGGAAAATACGACAAGAATTGGGCAATGCC
The DNA here is from genome assembly GCF_051262535.1 of Massilia sp. CMS3.1. NCBI lineage: Bacteria > Pseudomonadati > Pseudomonadota > Betaproteobacteria > Burkholderiales > Oxalobacteraceae > Massilia > Massilia sp. CMS3.1. Next base: position 165,467 of record NZ_JBIMES010000007.1, read on the forward strand.
GACAACGCTAACTCAAGCTGGGAGAAGCTTGGCTAACGCTGGCGCTCCATTAAGTCGGCCACATGGAACGGATATGTGGCCCGGTTGAAATCGGATAGACTGAGCTTTATGAATAGCAATCACGAGCCTTCCCTAGACGATCTCTCCGTTTTTTTAGCCGTTTTTGACACCGCAGGGTTTCGAGCCGCGGCGAAGCGGCTCGGTCTATCGCCCTCGAAAGTCAGCGATACGATCACCCGATTGGAGGCGCAACTTGGTGTGCCTCTGCTTACTCGGAACACGCGCAGCGTTATGCCAACAGAAGCCGGCCGTGCGCTTGCGGCCCGGATGTCGCCGTTGCTAGCTGAAACCCGCGCCGCGCTACTTGAGGTGACGAATTCGGAACATCAAATTCGCGGTCTTTTGAAATTAAATGTAAGCGGGGCTGTTATGGTTGACATCCTCCCACCATTGATCGAGCGTTTCCTGAAAGTCCATCCTGAAGTGCGGGTAGAGATAGTTGTCGAAGATAGGCTAATCGATGCAATTGCTGATGGCTGCGTCGCCGGCATACGTTATGGCGAACACCTGGCGCAAGATATGATCGCAGTGCCGATCGGCCCGCAAATTCAGCAGCTGGCCCTATGCGCAGCGCCATCGTACATAGCACGGTGTGGACACCCATTGCATCCCGGCGAGCTGTCGGATCACGAATGTGTCCGCTTGCGATTTTCCAGCGGTGTATTAACAGCGTGGACGTTTGAGCGCGGCACCGAGGTCGTGACTGTCAATGCGCCTGGCCGCGTGACCATTGGCGTACATGCCGCCGCCGCTGCAATCAATCTGACACGCGCCGGCTGTGGGCTCATCTATACTTTTAAAAACTGGCTTGAGCCGTACATGCAAAGTGGAGAACTGGTACCGGTCCTGCCGGATTGGTGGCAGACGTTTGGTGGTCCGAGGCTGTATTTCTCGAGCCGGTCGATGCCCGCCACCTTGCGCGCGTTCGTCGATCTGGTTGCGCAAACCCGAGAGGCCGGTGAAGGAATGTCTAAATCCCCCTGGTGAAACGCACTTGGCGCCGGCAGTCGGTCAGACCATGCGAAGATTTTTTCACACGCAAAGGTAACGGCTGAACTTGACTTTTTTTCAGTGTCCTGTTTTTCGAACAAGCTGTTCCCTGTATGCCCTCTTATTTTTCAATTGGATCAGGGCTATATTGATACGACACGAAGAACAGTTTCCCGGCCTTTCCAGGTTGCCGAAGTGAGGGCGCCGCCATCCTTCAGACCGTCCCTTTAAATAGTTCCCCTGGCATCCCTTGCCGAGCGGGAAACACATTCCATATTCCATCCAAGGAGAAAATTATGTCCGATATTCAAGCCTCGGTGACTCGTCTGCTCGACGAAGCGTCGATTCGCAACGCCACCGCCCGTTTCGCTGACGCGGCGATCCGGGCAGACTATGACAGCTTCAGAACGGTGTGGGCCGACGATGGCGAGTGGACGATCGGCACGCCGCCCAAAGCCCAGGCACAGGGAATGGACGATATCGTGGCCATGCTTCGCCGCTTGCGGGAAGGGAAGGAATTCTTTGTGCAGTTCGCGGTGCAAGGCGCTATTGAGATCAGCGGCGACCAGGCCACCACCAGTTGCGTTTGCACCGAAGCCGCACGCGGTCCTGGCGAAGTCTATTACCGCAATCACTGCATGGCGTTGGACCGCCTGAAGCGTTCGGAAAACGGCTGGGTCTTTACCAGCCGCTCGTTTCAGTATCTGTGGCTCGACACATCGCCGTTCGGCGGAGACAGTTTCTCGCTTCCGTCCCCCGGCAGCGCAAGCTGATCAAGGATCGTTAGGCGAGGGCGGGCTAATGCTGGCGTAAGGGCATCGTTTGCCCGCACTACTGCCCGCGTTGAATTTTACTGAGATGGGGCCAACCGTGAACGTCGACGAAAACCAGGTAATCCCGCAGGGGCGGCGGTCGGTGAGCGTCCAAAACCAAAAACTGGTGTTGTGGGAACTCGCCGAAGTGACCAGCCCCAATCTGGTCGCGCCCGTCGCCGTGATTGCCGCCAAAAACATCCCCTGCCTTCGTGACGCCAATCGCCGGCAGAATCTCAACATCTATCTGCCACATACTCTGGCCAACGCAAAGCTGGTCGGCAGTGCGGTCACTGCGCTGCCGGCACCACATTCGCAGACTGGTGCGCCTTGCTACCAAGTCCACATCCATGGCGGCGCCTGGCGTGATCCACAACTGACCGCCAAGTCGATCGAACCCACCGTCGCCCACGCTTTCGCTGCCAACGATGATTCACATCCGATCATCGCCATTGCTTCGATCAACTACACGGTCTCGCAGTTTCCGACGCATCCGACCCTGCCATACGATGCCGCGAGTGCGAACCATGCCGATCCTGCTCGCGAGGCCGTCCACCCGCAACATCTGGCCGACGTTTTCCATGGACTCGACCTGCTGCGCTCCTTTGGATTGAGAGAGCAGTCCTACATTTTGTCGGGGCACAGCTGCGGCGCTTGCCTAGCGCTGCAAGCTGTTTTGGCATCTCCGCAGCACTACGGGCTGCAAAATCTCCGCGATGCCCCCTGTCCTGCAGCGCTGATTGGCTTGAACGGTCTGTATGACCTGGTCGCGCTTGTGGATGGGCTTGGATCTTCACACCAGCATCTTCACGACGAATATCAGACGTTGCTGTCAAATGCATTTGGCACAGACAAACAAAAATGGGAGGAGGCCAGTCCGGCGCTGCTCAATCCCGCGTCCATTGCCGCGCGGGTGAACGAAACCACTGCGCCGCGATTGTTCGTTTTGGACCAGAGTCAGCAGGACCAACTTGTACCCACGAACCAGCGGACGCGATTGGAGCAGAACTTACATCAGGTGCAAGGTGTTCGTGTGGTGGAAGGACATCGGTGTACCGGACCGCACGCTGCGCCGTGGGAGCAAGGCATCATGATTTGGGAGAGTCTGCAAGACGTCCTTGCGCTTCTGGATGAAACAGGTGCGGAAGATATTTCTGCCAAAGCTCCCGATAACGCACCTTCATAAATATTGAGGCAAATACGAACGGTACAGTGCCGGGAAATCGTGAGGTATTTTGTGCTTATGTGGGCGAACGCACAGAACGGGCGAGGCGCCGGACTATAGTTAATTGTGTCCTTCTGAGCGCCATATCATATGCAATCCTGCCGTTAATTCGATCAAACCGACCCTAACGTTGCATCCCTGGGCTACTGAGAATGGCGTCCGCAATAACGCCGAAGAGATGGTCTGACCGTTGCGCAAGCGAAGGTTGATCGCCGAGCCACGCTAGCGCTCCCACCAGCGCAAACAGGTCGGCACCATCTATGTCGGTCCGCGCCATGCCGTCAGCCTGCGCGCGAACCAGAAGCCGGGTGCCGGCCGCGCGCATCGTTACACAGGAAGCATGGAGTGCTGAATCGGGTTCTTCGATGGCAGCCATCATCGACGCAGTAACGCCGCGAAGGTTGCGTGCTACGGCGACCGTTTCGCGCAGCCAAGACTGAAGCGCGGCGGCCGAGGAGTCCGCCGTTTCAAGCTTTGCTGCGCGTGCAGTCAGTTCGTCGAAGCTCTCGCGAAGCAAAGCGTCGAGCAGAGCCTCACGTGTTGGAAAGTGACGATAAACCGTACCGAGTCCAACTTCAGCTTTGCGTGAAATATCCCGTAACGATGCGTCGGCACCTTGCTCGGTGATGACGGCGCGCGCAACGTTAAGTACATGTTCGTAGTTTTTCTTAGCATCAGCCCGCATAAATCTCCTTGACAATCGGAGCAGTGCTCCGTATAGTGAATTTATTCGGAGCAGCGCTCCGTTCATGATAGCCCATATGAGGCAAAGGAGAAAGCAATGATTTCAAAGTCGATGAACGCGGTTCGGCTGCATGAGTTCGGTGGTCCCGAGGTCCTTCGTTACGAGGAGGTGCAGCTTCCCGAGCTGAAATCCGGTGAAGTACTAGTGCGGGTCCAGGCAGCAGGCGTCAATCCGCCGGACTGGTACTTGCGAGATGGTTACAAGATGTTGCCGCCTGATTGGCGGCCAACAATGGCATTACCAGTTATTCCAGGCTCAGACATCTCTGGCATCGTCGAGGCCGTTGCCGCGGATGTGCAGGGCTTTGCTATTGGCGATGCAGTCTTCGGTATGTTGCGCTTTCCCAGCTTTGGCGACAGCGCCGCTTACGCCGAGTATGTCGCCGCGCCGGCGTCGGACTTGGCAATCAAGCCAGCCGGTATCGATCATGTGCACGCCGCCGGCGCGCCGATGGCCTTGCTCACAGCGTGGCAGTTTTTAATCGAGCTCGGACACGATCATCCGAACCCGCTGCAACCGCATCGGCATAAACCAGTGCCGCTCAAGGGAAAGACGGTGCTGATCAATGGCGCGGCGGGTGGGGTAGGGCACTTTGCAGTGCAGCTGGCGAAATGGAAAGGCGCGCACGTCATTGCAGTGGCTTCGGCTGCGCATAAGTCGTTTCTGCGAGATATCGGCGCCGACGAATTCATCGACTATAACCTGACTGCGCCGGAAAATACTGCGCACGACGTTGATCTCGTCCTTGATGCCGTCGGCGGTGCCAGCACCGGCCGCTTTCTGAAGGTACTCAAACCTGGCGGCGCATTGTTTCCGGTCTTCCCCTTGGGCTTCTCGGGCGCGGACGAGGCCGCGAAGCTGGGCCTCACGGTTTCGGCGACCCAAGTGCGATCGAACGGCGCTCAACTTGCCGAACTCGGCTATTTGCTCGATGCCGGGACCATCCGAGTCGCCATCGACAGCACTTTTGCTCTGGCCGAGGCGCGACTTGCGCACGAACGCGCGGCCGCTGGACACATTAGAGGCAAGATAGTCCTCACCGTGCCGGAAAGGAACACATAAATGAACGCAGAGATCAAGCTACTTCATGGCTCCTCCGCTTGGTTCCACATGGCAGCGACTTTAATGTGCGAAGCCGCCTCGCAGGCCAAACTTTCGCCGGACGTCAATCTGGCTCTGGTGGAGTGCTACACGGACGGCGTCGAACTTTCCGAGGGCCTTGTTCAAGGACTTCGTTTCGACATCGCTGGCGGCCAGCCGTCGTTCAGGGTCGGCGCGGTCCCGGGCGAGCGGGCCGATATAACGGTCAAAGTAACGGCCGCGGCTTCGCATGCGCTCAATATATTGCGTAGCGCTGACCCGGATTATCAAAACGCACTCGCCAAATTCCAACGCACTGGCGAAATGCGGGTCGACGGTGATCTTTCGCAGCTCGGCAGCTGGTTTGCCGAGGTGCACGACCGCATCGTAGATAGGACTAAATAACGCACGACAGGCAGCGCGATGCTTCCTGTTAAGGTTTAGTCGCAAGGTGCCGCCATATTCGTCGCACGGCATTTTGCGAGCGCAATCAGCTTATTCATTATAAAAATTAGAAAGGTGGGTACAACAATGGAACAGCTTCACGACGCAACTGGATTCGATGCATATGGCGCAATTGCAAAGCGCAAGGACGCCGCACCCTCAAAAACTAAGGTCAATGTTAAACAGATTCGAAGTAACATCGTCGGAAAGCCGGCCGACTCTCGCATCGTGAGACATTTGATGACGGCGCTTGCAGTGTTGTCCGTTTTAGGCGGCGTGAACGCGATGGCTGCTCAGCCCGTAGCCAACCCATCCGGTTCCGCGCCGGATATCCGACTTTACACGCTCGATTGCGGACTTACCGAGTTCAAAGACGCGGACGTGTTTTCTGATACGGGCGAATATGAAGGTAAACCGCTGGCGCTGCCGACGCCCTGCTATTTAATTCAGCATGGGCAGCAGTGGCTACTTTGGGATACCGGCTTGAGCGATAAAATCGCGGCGCAGCCGAACGGGGTCCTGGAAAAATTTGGCGGACGCTTCACTGTGAAACGAACGCTGGCAGCCCAACTGGCGCAATTAAAACTGAAGCCGTCCGATGTGCACTACGTCGGGCTTTCGCATCTCCACTTCGACCATGCTGGCAATATTGCCTTGTTCCCGACATCTACGTTTCTTGTCGCGGCGGCAGAAGTGACTGCAGCCCATGCCAAGCCGACACCGTTTGGGATTGATCTTGCCCAGATCGCTCCTCTGGCGAAAGCCAAGGTCACTGCGGTGGACGAAGATTATGACGTTTTTGGCGACGGTACCGTTAAAATGCTCAAGACACCTGGTCATACACGCGGACACAGATCGCTGATTGTAAAACTACCTAAATCCGGCATTCTGCTGATCACGGGCGACTTGTACCACACCCGACAAAATTATGAAAAGGGCTTGGTTCCGCACCTTAATGATCGCGCCGATACGCTGGCATCGATGGAGCGGTTTGCCAAAATCAAAACGAACACCAATGCGCGCGTGATTATTCAACACGCACCCGAAGACTTCGCCGCGATGCCGGCTTTTCCAAAATATCTCGACTGAGACAAGGTCGATGAAGAAACGAGCGTGAAATTATCTCTTTGTGATGGTAGTTCATCAGTTTGATGGCTGAGGCCGCGGAAACCGGGTGCCTGACGTGCGTCCACCTGTACGTGGTGGGGGCGCTCAGGCGCCACCGGAATAAAGATCTGGATGTTGGGCGAGCTCGGAGCTGTCGGGCGGTGGTGCGCTGACGAAGGCGATGGGAACGAAGAGCTAAAATTGATTTGCTCCGCTGCAGCCATCGCTTCAGCACCCCTAAACGAGACGGCAGAGGATCGAGCTTGGCAGCCAACAGTAAGCGATCGGCTTATTCCGCGGCCATCTCTCGTATTTGCTGCGACCACTCTTAACGCCTCGACGACTGAGTACTTTTGATGCGAGCTATTTTCCGTTGGAATGTCGTGCGTGGGCACGACATCATACGGAAAATAATACTCTCATCTGTAGCCAAGAAACCTGCGGTGGTCAGAAACGGATCACTGTTTTTTGAAACGCCCCAGCGTTAGCGGCCGCGTGAGCGACGGCTTCGTTGACCCGGTCCAGGTCAAATTCAGTGACTTGGTAATGGTCTAGTGTCAGCAAGCCTGAATGGATGAGCCTAACCATGCGCGCGGTCGCTTCCGGGGGATACATCCACTGCCCACGAACGGTCACAGCATTGCGCATAAGCCACCGGTAGGACAGCTCAAGGCCAGGTCCGCCCTGTTCGCCGACGCCGCCCATCAGGACTACTCTGCCACGAGGCCGCACGGTCATTAAGGCGGTACGCACTTGCACGCCAGTCGCGGCCGGTGGCAGCAAGTCCAGCACGCAGTCAATCGGGCCAGCGGCGGTTTGCAAGATGCGCGCGCGGTCGTCCTGCTCGTCGCCCCCCATCTTCGTGATTCTCACGCGGGGGCCGAAGCGGCGCTCCAGTTCGCGCAACGCATGTTCGTTTCGACCAGTGGCGATGACGCAGCCAGCGCCCATCGCTAAAGCCACCGCGACGGCGGCGCCGCCAAAACCACCGGTGGCACCGTTGACTACCAGCGTTTCGCCCGCCTGCAAGTCGAGGGCTAGCAGGCCCCCAAAAGGCACAAGAAAAGTGCCGATTGCTAGCCAGGCAGCGGCATCCTTTTCTTCAATGTTGCCGATGCGGATGGCGTTTTCGGTCGGCAGGCGCATCTGCTGTGCCCACGAAGCATCGCGAAAATATTCTTGAAGTTTCAACCCGCCTGTGCCACCTGCACTCCACCCTTGCAAGGTAATGTCGGGATCGAGCGCATCATCTCGGGAGCGAACTGTAGGGTCGCAATAAACCCAGTCGCCCACCGCCAAATGGGTTGCATCCGGTCCGAACTCGCGCACCCGGCCGATGCCGCCGGGGCCCGGCACCACTGGCAGGTCGAGCAAAAATTTGCGCTCGCCGCTAAAGACTTCGTTCGCGTAATTCAGCACGCCACTTGCGACCATATCGACAATGACTTCCCCTGTGCCCAGAGTTGGCGCGGGAATATCCTCTACGTAGAGAGGCTGACCAAAGGCTTTCAAGATTGCTGCTTTCATGATTTTTCCTTCTATGATTTGGGCAGTGAAGTCTGTAGTCTTCAGGATCTGGCAAGTCCGAGCAAGGACGGCTGGTATCCTAGGATTGAAAAACATTGGCTAAAAGGAAAAACCTTGACAATCATTGAACCAAGTCGACGCGAACTCGGAAATTTTTTGCGCTCGCGCCGGGAGAGGTTGAGCCCCGCAGCGTTCAAGCTTGCCAGCGGCCGCAGAAGACGCACGCCCGGCCTTCGCCGGGAAGAGGTGGCGGAGCTCGCCGGCATCGGAGTGGACTGGTACATCCGTTTGGAACAGGGACGATCGGTTAACCCATCCGTAACCACCATTGACGCACTGGCCCGTGCTTTACGGCTCACCAAGGCGGAACACGCTCACCTGCAGGTGTTGACGCGCAAACTCTACAATCGGGCAGAGCGAGCAGCCTTCATCCGCGAAACCGTTCCGCCCGCGGTGGAGCGCGTGCTCCTTGGCATACCTCAGCCAGCCTACATCACGGGTCGGCGGTGGGATGTCTTGGCGTGGAACGCGGCGGCAAATGAACTGTTTGCCTCCAGCCGGCGGCCGCAGGCCGAACACAATCTCCTCATTGGCATGTTGATCGATCCGAACGCACGAAGGCTGTTTGGCAATGCATGGACACAGGAGGCGCAGCGCATGGTGGCCGAATTTCGCTCCGCATACGCGCCTTGGGCGGACGACCCAGCTTTTATACAACTAGTTCAATGCCTGAGTGAAGGCAATTCCGAATTCGCCAGTTGGTGGCGAGACCACGAAATCGGCAAAGTCTCATCCGGCCGAAAGTCGCTGATTCATCCCGAAAAGGGTGTCGTGAATTATGAGTACGCTAGCTTCCAATCCAACGATGACCCGGCGCTAAGACTAGTAGTTTTCTCGGCAGGTACAAGATAGCAGAGCGTGCAGGAAAACGTGGGATGCTAGCCTAAGGCGGACGCGGCTCCGCTGCGTATCCACCCGGCAGTCCTGCTCGGTCGCATCATTAAAGACCAGGTAATGCACACGGGCGCGCAATCCATACACCCAATTGTGGGCGTTGATGGGTGCCTGCGGGGCCGCTCATTGTTGTGTCGGGTACAATCGACGGCAAGCGGCCGGAAGCGGAAGTTCGCAAGGTCAACTTTAACGTCCGATGCAGGCTGCTTGCGGTCGGTCGGCAGCCGGACTCTCGGTCGCCGGTTTTCCGGAGACAGTTGCGTTAGGAATTCTGACGAGGACCCATGAACCCCTTGGGCAGCTTACGTTGCGTCGGAATATTTGCTCGACTAACTGAGAGGTTACATGACTCGTGTCCGACGCCTTGAAATTCGCAATTTCCGTTCGATACAGACGCTCGATTGGTTACCGTCCAATGGCGTAAACTGCCTTATTGGCCCGGGTGACAGCGGCAAGTCGACCATTCTCGATGCGATTGACCTCTGCCTTGGAGCGCGGAGGAGCGCACCTTTCGGCGACACGGACTTTTTCGGCCTGGACGTAAGCCGGACCATCGTGATTGCGATCACGCTCGGTGCACTACCTGACGCGCTGAAGAACATCGAAACGTACGGAGAGTTCCTTCGCGGATTTGACCTCGGCACTGGGCTGCTTGAAGACGAGCCGCGCAGGACTAGAAACAGTTCTGACGCTGAAGCTCGAGGTCAAGGCCGACCTCGAGCCGAGTTGGACGCTCCATTCTGACCGAGCCGCCCGCCAGCAAATAGAACGGTCTTTGCCTTGGAAGGACCGCAACCTCCTGACACCAGCTCGAATCGGCACCTACGCAAACACGAACCTTTCCTGGGCTAGAGGCTCGGTGTTGAACCGGATTACGGAAGAGCGCGCGAACCTTGGCTTGGAACTTGCCGGCGCCGCACGCGCCGCCCGGGCCGCCTTCGGCGCGCAGGCTGGCCCTCAACTCGCCCAAACGCTGCAAGTGGTCACCCAGACCGCTACCGCCCTGGGCGTAGCCATCGGCGCTAGCGCTCAGGCGCTACTTGATGCTCACTCGGTGTCGATTGGCGACGGTGCTATCGCGCTCCACAGTGAGACCGGCATTCCTTTGCGGTCGCTCGGCACCGGTTCGGGGCGCCTCCTTGTCGCGGGGTTGCAAAGGGCCGCAGCGGCGGCCGCCACCGTCGCCCTAGTAGACGAAGTCGAGTACGGACTCGAGCCGCACCGACTCATGCGTCTGCTCGACTCACTCGGAGCGAAGGATGCGACCCAGCCGCTACAGGTCTTTATGACACCCCATTCACCGGTAACGCTCAGGGAGCTGGCTGGCAACCAGCTTTTCGTCGTGCGCCAGCACTTGGGCATCCACACAGCCACATGTGCCGGTACAGACGACGGCATCCAGGGGACACTGCGCAAGGCCGCCGAGGCTTTCCTGTCTAAGTCCGTCATCGTCTGCGAGGGCGCCAGCGAGGTCGGATTCGCTCGCGGTATGGACCAGTGGTGGGTGCACTGTGGCGCGACATCTTTCCTGGCCAACGGAGGCTCATATGTGGACGCAGGCGGAGGAAGCCCCGACCAATGCTTCACACGAGGGGAAGCGTTCCTCAAGTTGGGCTATCGCGTCCTTGTCTTCGTCGACGCGGACAAACCTGTTTCGACAGTCGGACTCATCGAGAGGTTCGTCGCGGCTGACGGTCAGTACGTCACATGGCGTCCCGGCTTGGCCCTCGAGGACGAGCTATTCCGCCATTCAAGCAATGACGCGGTGCACGCGCTGCTGAATAAGGCGGACGAGATGGTCGGCCGCGAGCTCATGGCCGAGCACATCAAGTCGAAATCAAACGGACAAGTCACCTTGGATGCGATAGAGGCGGAACGGATGAATGGCGGCTACACACCTGCGAGTCGAGCATTGCTCGGACTTGCCGCTCGCAACAACAAGAACGGCTGGTTCAAGTCAGTGACTGGTTTCCAGGAAATCGCCAAGGAAATCGTCGGCCCCCACATTGCAAATGCAGAGCCGGGGTTCGCCGAAATTACGAACCAACTCTGGGGGTGGTCGAGTGCGGCCGCCTGAAATTAACATTTTTCAAGCGCGCTTAGGCTCAGTTACCGCCCCAGCTGGATGCGGCAAGACCCAGCTCATCGCGGACGCGCTGAGTCGGCACGCGGGCATCAAGCCAATCTTGGTGCTGACGCATACCAACGCCGGAGTCACCGCGCTACGCGCCAGGCTCCAGCGCGGCGGCGTCCCGAGCTCAGCGTATAGAGTGTCAACCATCGACGGTTTCGCCATGCGGTTAGCGGCAAAGTTTCCGCTCCGCGCGGGCCTCAACGCGCGCGTTCTTGATCTGGACAACCCGAACGCCGACTACCCAGCCATCCGAGTCGCCGTGCAAGAACTCCTACAGGCAGGTCACATCTGTGACCCCATAGCCTCCACTTATTCGCGCTTGCTGGTGGACGAGTATCAGGACTGCAATACCGTGCAGCATGCCATAGTCTGCTCCATCGCGCAGACGCTGCCCACTTGCATTCTTGGGGACCCGATGCAGGCGATATTCGGCTTCCGCGACCCACTTGTCCACTGGGAACGTGAGGCTCAGGCTGCGTTCCCGCCCATCGGCTCGCTGCAGACCCCTTGGCGATGGCAGCTCGCAGGCATGGATGCACTAGGTGCTTGGCTACTTCAAGCCCGAACATCATTGCAGGCGGGCCAGCCTGTGGACCTGCGTGAAGCGCCAGAGGGCGTCCAGTGGGTTCGACTGACCCAAGGCATGGAAGTGCAGCAGCGGCTAGTGGCCGCCCGGACGGAGGCGCCAAACCGAGATGGCCGCGTTTTAGTGATTGGCGACTCTATGAATGTCAACGGTCGCCATCAACTCACAATGCAGACGCCGGGCGCCACCTCCGTCGAGGCGGTCGACCTCAGGGACCTGCTGATTTTTGCCCGCCAGTTCGATTTAGCGAGGCCCAACGCGCTGCGACTGCTTGCCGAGTTCGCCACTTCACTGATGACCGAGGTGGGAACTGCCAACTTACTCGCTCGGGTCGAAACGATACGAGGCGGCCGAGCCCGCACGCCCGCGACGCCTGCAGAAACGGCAGCAGTGATATTCATGGCAACTCCCAACCACACGACCTCGATTGACCTCCTCCTGTCCCTCGCGGACCAACGCGGTGCGCGGGTCTACCGCCCCGAAGTGCTGCACGGCTGTATCTCAGCGCTGAGAGCAGCCGGGGACGAGGGTGGGTTCATTGGCGCGGCGATGCAGACCCGCGAGCGAAACCGCCATCTGGGTCGACCGCTGGGCCGGCGCGCGGTTGGAAGCACGCTTCTTCTAAAAGGGCTCGAGGCTGATGTCGCGGTCATTCTTGAGCCCGAGCGCATGACTGCGCAACACCTCTACGTGGCTCTGACGCGAGGCGCAAGGCGAGTCGTGGTTTGCTCGTCGACACCTTTGCTTACGCCCGCCGCGGGCCGCTAGCGAACGCTCATTCAACAACTGAGTCATCCTCACAACGGTGGCGTTCGAGTCTTCACCGACCGCTCCGCGCTCTGACTGTGCCGCGGGTGGCGGGGCTACGAATAATATGTAAAGTAAAACCAGCTCTCGACCCTACACGTGAGGCGTTCTGTGACCCTGGCTTTTCATAAGCAGCCACTTTTCATAAGAACGATTACGGTCAGCTGAGCATAATCGTTCCACTGTACCTCAGACGCCAAATTTGCGTGATTTTGATGAGCGGACTAATGCAACGCGGCCGTGAGTGGGATCTGACCACCTTGGCGCGAAATTTCAGGCGAAAAAGGTACCCGAAAATGGCTTCAATGGACCGCGACGCATCAGAAAAACTGAGCCTAAATTCCAACAGGCAGCGTTGGATATGACGCGCTGGCTTTGTTTGGATGCATTCGCCCGCATTCGCAAAAAAGCCGAGAGGCGCGACGTCCAATCGCGCACGCGGCTGAGGTACGTTCGCTCAAATGGTTGAGCCCGACAGACTACGAAGGCTTGTTGAATTCACTTGCATGTTCGAGGTCTTCCATGAGTCCGGCACCCTGGGCAGGGAACCATCCGAGGCGCTGTTGCGTCAATATGCTTGTCGCGGGAGCATCCATGGTGGCTGCGAAAGAGAGCCCGCCAAAGTGACGCGCTGCCTCTTCCGGTGACAAGCCCACAACGGGAATTTTCAAGCCGCGAGCGATTGCTTCAGCAACGGCGTGCAGCGGCACACCCTCTTCAGCAACGGCGTGGTACTTCGCGCCAGCATGTCCTTTCTCGAGCGCTAGCCTGTAGAGCGATGCCGCGTCGCGCAAATGCACTGCCGACCAACGGTTGTTGCCGTCGCCGGCATAGGCAGAAATGCCCTTATCGCGTGCCAGCGCAGATAGATAACTGGCAAGCCCCTGCTTATTCCGGTCGTGCACTTGTGGCAGGCGCATCACGCATACCTGCACGCCGCGCTTAAGCAGCGACATCGCAGCTTGCTCGGACCTCCGGGGCGTGTCCGCTGGGTCAGACGATACTTCATCGTCTTCCGTTGCAGGGCGACCGGGGGTGGTGGGAAGTCCAGCCGTGACGATGAAGGGGCGGCTCGAACGGGCCAGCTCATCACCTATTGCCTCGATGGCAAGTCGGTCTAATGTGCTGTTCTCGGCGAACTTCGAGAAATCGTGGTTGAAGGCGGCGTGAATGACGGCGTCGACACTGGCCGCGCCAGTGCGTAAGGATTGCAGATTTTCCAGGTCGCCGCGATGCACTTCTGCTCCTGCGGCGATAAGGGCCTTGGCGCCTTCGTCCGAGCGGGTGAGGCCGAGGACCTGGTGGCCGGCAGCAAGCAGTTCAGGGACGATGGCAGAGCCGATGAAACCGGTTGCGCCGGTGACGAATACACGCATGATGAATTTCTCCTTTAAGAATTTTTGCAACATAGATCGTAGAACCCTTAGTCCACAGCGCCGACGCGACGGCACGGGTATCACAAATCGACCTGCGCCACCCTCATCGTAAATTGCTAGTCGGTCCGCTTCGTCAAACTGCGGCTGGCGACATTGCCCAAACTAATGATTTGGCGTAAAATGGATCAATGTTCCGTATAATATGGATCAAAGTTCCGTTTGTCAATTGCGTTTTAAATGAGTGTAAAAATGGTGAAAGATTTTGTTCCTCCTAATCAAGAAGGAGGTCGCGCGAAACCGCGACTTCGACCGTTACGCGCAGACGCTCAACGCAGCGAAGACGCCTTGCTGCACGCGGCATTGTCAATATTCGCTACTTTGGGCGTTGACGCGCCCGTGCGCGAAATTGCCGAAAAGGCGGGTGTTGGCATCGCCACGCTGTATCGTCGGTTTCCGCTGCGCTCCGACTTAGTCGTCGCGGTTTTTCGCCAACAGGTCGACGCCTGTGCCGACGCGGCACCGGTATTGGCGCAACAGCATGCACCGGCCGAGGCTCTCGTCCGCTGGATGCACCGCTACGCGGAATTTATCGCCACCAAGCGCGGTCTTGCGGCTGCGCTAAACTCTGGCGATCCGGCTTACAGCACCTTGCATGCATATTTCGATCAACGGCTTCAGCCGGCAGTGCGGACATTGCTCGAAGCAGCGTCCGCAACCGGGGAAATCCGTGCCGACATCGTGCCTTACGACCTGTTGCGCGCCGTCAGCAGCTTGTGCATGTCGGCCGGCGCGGATCAGACCGACTATGCGCAACGCATGGTCAGCTTGCTCATCGACGGCTTGCGCTTTCGAGCTAGCACTTAGTATCTGAGCGTGACAATCTGATGTAGACTTCACCATCTGGCGTGGTATTTCGCTCCCAGTTACGCAACAAACAGGTCTTGCCATTGTCATACGCACGACAAACCATGTTCGAAAAAATAGCGCGGGTATGAATTAGGTGCGTTGCGGCACCGTTCACTCTTTCTGTGACTCCGGCGGATTGTGCCGCCACTGCGGAAATGAGGGCGTCAATGTCACTCCGCTATAAGAATACCGCCGATTATCGGACGCGGCGCCGCCGGCCGCACTATGACATCGGCGGGACGGACTGGAATCGAAACAGCGTCTCCATCATGCAATCGTGCTGACGGTGCACGCCTCACGCATTATGCGGTCCTGTGGCTCAATAGAATGGCGTGTTACGAAACAATGCAATATTGATCGTCGGCAATGCTGCGCGAAGAAGTCAATTTCAAAGCCGTAAGGTCGAATCTCAATTCGTTTGTAACGAATGATCTTGGTAACGATCGGAGGAGGATGATATGGAGATTGGTGAGGGGTCAATCGGTAATTCGCAGGACATCGCGGACATCATCGAGACGTTGCGGCGCGCTGGCCGTGGGACCGAGCAAGGCGATCTGGACGCTGTGGTCGCCATGTTCGATCAGGACGCGAGTGTAGTGTTGTTCGATTTCATGGCGCCGGGTGTGACCACGGTCGACGAGGTCAAGAAGACTGCTGGCCGCCTTGTCGAGAACGCGGATGGGCCGGTCACCAATCAGTATCCCAAGGTGACCGTCAGGATCCTTTCGGATAGCCTCGCATACTCGATGGCGTATGGGCACGTGGCGGTGAAGTCCAAAGATGGATCAAAAATCGACGTCCACATCCGCGTCACCGGCATTTGGCGTAAGAATGACGGAAAGTGGCTCG
Source organism: Massilia sp. CMS3.1 (assembly GCF_051262535.1). Classification (NCBI taxonomy): domain Bacteria; kingdom Pseudomonadati; phylum Pseudomonadota; class Betaproteobacteria; order Burkholderiales; family Oxalobacteraceae; genus Massilia; species Massilia sp. CMS3.1. The sequence goes on from NZ_JBIMES010000007.1 coordinate 181,069, forward strand.
CCATACACGAGCACAGCTCATTACCCGTCAACATCTTCACGAGAGAGGCAGTGATGAAGCAGCCACTCTAGCGACAGGTTCGGGCGAAAGTGGATCTATGAATGAACGCCCATCGCACCACAATTCGACTCACAAACATGTTTCCGCCCTGGAAATTTCTCCTATGTTTCAAAGAGGAAATTTAAGGCGTTCAAACGAATTGCGAATTCTGACAGTTGCTACGCAGGAGTGGGGGCATTTGATCAATGCGGAAAAATCGTTGCCGGAATTATCCTGCATTTTCATGACATAATCTCGATCCAAATTACGCCTAATTTTCGCAAGGCATTAAGATGACCGCTGATTCGCCAGATGAGGGCCTGGAAACTAAAGATGCGTTCGTACGATGAGCACAACGATGGATCAAGATACCTTTGAAAAATAAAGCCACAATGCTGCTAGTAAAAAAAACGCCTCTAAAACGATTGTGCTTGTCGTAAACCCAGAGTCTGGCCACTTCACTAGAATGATCACAAGTCTATAAATTACGATCGGAGCATAAAACCCGATCGAGATTAGAAGGCCTAGACGGTGGAAGTCCCTATTTTGTGCAAGCAGAAAGAAAAGGATTGCGAGGCCAACTTGCAAGCCACCGTAAATCACCAGATATTCCGAGTGGCCACGGTTCGACATTGTGATGTATCCCAATCGTGTCGACATGCTTTGTGATGCAACTGTAGACCAAAATGCTAGTAGCAAATACAGTATCGAGTTGAGGTATAGATAACCTTGTATCATATATTTCCAAACAAGAGATTGAATTGCCCCATTAAGTCGCGCTCGGTCTTCAACGTAGCTAACCGAGCCGCGATCGAATTTGGTGGATCCTATGTACTTAAATATTCTTTATAAAAGCTATCAAGTCGCTCAGCGGCTTGGTCGACGTAGGGTTGTTTATCATACATGTCGTAATGCCCGGCACCTTGGATGACAAAAAGGTCCTTCTTATTGGTCGCCTGGCCCCAGAGGTGCTTTCCATCTTCAAAAGAAAATGTGGTCCCTAGTCTTCCAGCCACGATCACTTGAATAGGCTGAGACAGCAACTCCCCGACGAGGTGAAACGCATCGAAGCCTAGAACAAGCGCGTCACCTCTAAAGAATCGGCGATTTGTCGAGTTCTTGTTGTAACCGCGCGGGGTCCGATAAAATTCCACAGCTTCAAGGGTATCGGGGTCCACGATGCCAGCCGCTTTCGCTTCTTGCAAGCTGTCCGGAATCCATTGGACACGAAGCGGATCCCCACCACGGGCTTCGACGTTGCGCTGCTTCCCGACTGCTTCGATGGTTTTAAGGACCGCTCCAACTGAAAGCTCGGCTTGTCGGAAGGCTCTGCCTAAATTCACTGCGACGACTGTTCCAACGGCCTTAAATCGATGCTCGGTAAGGGCGGCATTTACCGCATAACCGCCGCCAGCGCAAATGCCTAGCACGCCTATGCGATCTTCTCCGACGTACGACTGCGTTGCCAGAAAATCCACGGCGCATCGGATATCTTCAACGCGAGCCGCAGGGTCCTCCAAGTCTCTTGGCTCCCCGCCGCTTTCGCCTTGATGTGATGGGTCGAACGCAAGAGTGACATACCCCTTTTCTGCCATCTTCTCGCCGTAAACGGCCCCGATTTGTTCCTTCACGCTGCTTCCTGGGGTAACGATGACGAGCGCTGCGTATTTTTGGTTCGCGTCAAACCCGTTGGGAAATCGTAAATCACCAGCGATGTCGATGCTGCCGTTTTTAAACGAAATGTGTTTCAGTTCACAAGCCATTTCCTGCTCCTTTATGCGCTAATTTATTTACCGGCTATGCCTGAGGTCGTATGGCGCGGGTGCGACGACTGGCGCTAAATAGGCGATGCGATTCTGGTCCCGTTGACTTTGTTTCGCGGTGTTCACACATTTCTACTAGTCCAACATTTTAAGTATAGGCCACACCCCTACGCTGCGCAAAGCCATGGGCGCGCGGTTGCCCAGTGGGGTGAAAAAATACTTTAGTCGTGGAACTGAAATCGACCGTTCTCACGGCGACCTCATTAATTAGGAAATTAACGATTAACTCTAATTTTCCCGACCGACTTTAGCACCGACACAATCTAGAATAAATTCTTCTGCTTCACGCTTTTAACTCAGCGAAATAGCATGCGCCCACTATTTACCACGGGCTGCTTGCTCAATCACTTTCGCAACTGCTCGGGGCTGCGAAAGATAAACCGCGTGGCTCGCCTTAAGTTCCACGATGGTCGAGCCCGCTCTTTCGTACATAAAGCGAAGCAGCCGTGGCTCAATGGTGCGATCTTCTGTTGTGACAATGCCATAGCTGGGTTTGTTCTTCCATGCGGGTGCCGACATCTTCACGCCGAAAGCGCTGGGGTCAGTAAGGGTCTGCGAATCAGCGGCAAAGCGTGCGACCGTAGGGTCAACATCGGCCATTACATTCTTGATGAAGTTTTCGTGCGACATGTAAATGTAGCCGTCCTTTGTCGCTTTGATATCCTTGCCCGAAGCGGAAACGAAACGCTGCCCAAGATCGCCAACAGACTCGCCCTCCGCCGGCGCGAAGGCTGCAACATAAACCAGGGCCTTAACCTTTGCATCGTTTCCTGCCGCGGTCACAACGAAACCGCCGTAGCTTTGGCCGACCAATACGACCGGGCCGTCTTGCAGATCCAGCACACGCTTTGTCGCGGCAAGGTCGGCGTCGAAACCGGTTAGTGGCTGCTGGACAATCGAAACCTTATAACCATCCTTTTTTAGGATGTCGTAGACCGGGCGCCAGCCTGAGCCATCGACTAACGCGCCATGTACCAGGACAATATTCTTGACAGGCTCTGCCGCACTGCCGGTGAGGCAATGCAGTAGGGTAAAGGCGGCGAGGGCCATAGTTGTACGACGTTGCATTGTGAGCTCCTAGACTGCGGTTGCAGCGATTTGTCCAATATACAGAGGCTTTTAGTCGGCGACTAGATAGGATAAACTGCATGAACATATGAAACCGGTGCATAAATGAAGAGAGCAGATTTGGCTGACTTGGTCGCCTTTAGCGTCGTGGCGGAAGAGGGCAGTTTCACCCGTGCTGCAGGACGGCTAGCGATGTCGCAGTCGGCGCTGAGTCACGCCATGCGTTCGCTAGAAGAACGTTTGGGAGTGCCGCTTCTGTCGCGCACAACTCGACGTGTTGCAACAACAGAGGCGGGCGAAGAATTGTTGCGTTCCCTCTCTCCGGCATTTAAGGAGATTGAGTTAGCTCTCCTACTTCTTGGCGCTAAGCGGACTAAAGCTGCAGGTACTGTCCGATTGACGATGAGTGAGCACGCGGCACTGCTGTTGATTCGTCCAATTCTGCCGTCTTTCATAGACGCGTACCCGGATATAAACGTAGAGGTGGATGCAAACGATGGTTTCGTTGACATCGTCGCAGAGCGATTCGATGGAGGCATTCGCCGTGGCGAACACCTTCAGAAAGATATGGTTGCGTTGCGCCTCAGCGTGGATACTCGCGTCGTAGTCCTGGCGTCGCCAGCGTATATTGCAAGTCACGGAACGCCGAATGAACCCCGCGATCTGAGTGGCCATCGTTGCATTGGCTATAGGTTTGCGACGTCCGGCGCAGTATTCGCGTGGGAATTCCAGAAGAGGGGGCGTAAAGTTGAAGTCCGCCCCGATGGCCAACTAGTTTTTAACACTCTGGGTCTCATAATGGCGGCCGTAGAAGAGGGCCAAGGTATTGGCTACGTGTTCGAGGACCAAGTGGCTTCGCAACTGGCGAACGGATCGGTTGTGCGCATCCTGGAGTCTTGGTGCCCGGCCTTTCCTGGCTATTATATTTACTATCCTCGGCAACGACTGATGCCGTCAGCCTTCGCCGCGCTTCTCGCTGTCCTACGTGCTAATGTTTGAGGGCGCGTCTGAGGTCGGTTTCGCTTGGCCCGACACTGTATCTGTGAAATGTCAGGCGCGATTCCTCTGCAGAACGGCATTGCTAGGGCAGTTACTTCGGTAATCGTCCGACCACAGCGTAAAAGGAAGGCATTTTGAAGAGGCTCAAGCCAAAAATGCCCTATAAACTGAGCGAAAGCGGCTGAACCATTGGATTTGTATTTGGAGAAGCCTGATGGTTGCAGCAACACCGATTTTCTGCTGTGACAGGCACGACCCGATGCGAATGGGACAAGCCGACTGCGTTGGAACTCGCGCCTAAGCACCTCTGACTTTTGCCTGCAACAGTGCCCGCGCCAGTACCATAGATAGAAGCCAGCCAATATCACCCAGCAAGATGCCGTAGACTTCATTCGGGATGGACCGGTTTTCGGCAGCCATGGATTCGTCCGACGTGTGAGTAGCGTGAAGGTCTTGCAGGTCGCTTCGAACAGGCAGGCACACAATAGCAGCAGCCCGTCGATATGCCGCCAACCGCTGTTCGGGCAGTCCTTACGGATCAATGTTGGATGCGGCCGGCTCAAAGTATGGAGGCCGCAGCTAGTACCAGGCGCTGTGCCAGTGGTCTGCCATGTGCGGAAATGCATGCCGAAGGGTCAAGACAGCCACGGCTGGCCCTCTGAACGCGTAGATCTACTCTACGGTGCGCCATTGCGAACTTGGCGCTCGGCAGTTTCGCTTACCCAAGATGACTCAACGACAATCGAAATTACAGCTGAGCTCCGGACGTAACTACCCAGCGCGCGCCGCGAAACAACATTGACATGGGTCGACTGGCGTGTTCATATCGAGAGAATGCGCGAAGCATAAACCTGGTTTCCCACGTGCAAACGCTGCGCAACAATCATACCGCGACAGCACGAGTCCGCGTCGACCGTCGTCGCGTCACGAGCCACAATGATAGAAAGCTAGTGCGTTGCAAGCGAATTGCACGGACCACCTTTGGACTGACCTTTAAGGTTGCGATCCTACTGGCGTAGAAGGCGTCCCGCGTTGGGAGTTGAAGAGCCAATTGTCGATCTGGCGCCCCAGTTGACCAATCAGGCCCAGAAGTGGTTGACCGTGCCTGGAGCGCGAAGCATTTACATACTTGACGGACTGGATTATCAGCGAAAAGGGCGGTCATTCAATTGGGAAAATTCAGAGGTGAGCGCCCGTCTGAAGTAGGAGGATTCTTAGATGAAAAGGTGGTTCGCTTTACTTGTTTTTTTGCTCGGAATTTCGTCCTCGGCGTTCGCTGCTCCGTGCGGCATAGTAAAGGTCGGCTACACCGACCAACCCCGCCCGCCGTTCTTTCTCGGCTCCGGGCATGAGACCCCAGAGCCGCCGGGAATGGCTGTCGAACTTATTAGAAACAGCTTTGCGGCCCTCAATTGCCGCGTTCACTTCAAGCGCTATCCACCTGCACGGCTTGCCAGCGCGCTAAGCCAAGGAGCAGTCGACTTTTCATTCGTCGGTTTGGGTCCAAAGCTGGGCCGCGAAATCGCAGTTCCGACCCTGTCGAATGGCAATGTAGACAGGCAACGGGCACTGCATCTGAAGGGTGTGGTTTTTGTCCGCGCGAAAGACGGAATATCGCCGGTTGTGCTTCCTTCAGTTTATTTCAGGTCGCACGCACTTGCTGCTTATAAGGAACTGCAGGTTTTTAACGCGTTGCCGAGCGAGACCATTGTTGTTGATTACGGTGGCAAAGATATCTGGGCTAATTTCGAAAAATTACGCTTAAGCAGAGTCGACGGGGTCATGGCGGCGCTTTTCGATGTGCGTAGCATGGACGAGATCATCCTCTTTCGATATCAAGGTAGCATCGTTCGAATGCCGATTCCATTGACTTCTATTGACGTGACGCTCGCGACGAACGCAAGTTTTAAATTGCAGAATCCGTTGCTCGTCGCTCAGACGTGGAACCAAATACGCGACAACTGGCCTGACGAACTCGAAACGCTGATGAAAGCAAGCAAGCGATCATCGGACGATCTTTCTATGCTGCCAGAGTGGTAGATGTATGAGCAAGGTTCGCTGAAAATACGTTTCCTGATACCAATCGACTGCTACACCTTCATGGTCCGTGCAAGGCGTCATCATTTCTTGGGGAGATTTCAACTATGCGCATGACAATCAATATAAATGGGGTAGAGCACGATGTACCGACAGACCCGCGCGTGTCTTTGCTCGATATGCTTCGCGAAGATTTGCATTTGTCAGGTACTAAAAAGGGTTGTGATCAGGGAGCGTGCGGCGCCTGCACCGTGTTGGCAGATGGTGAGCGCATCTTGTCGTGTATGGCGTTGGCAGTGCAATATGCAGGGCGCTCAATCACCACGATCGAGGGGCTGGAGATGGACGGTGCGCTCCACCCCTTGCAGCAGTCGTTTATCGAACATGACGGGTTTCAATGCGGATACTGCACGCCGGGACAAATTTGCTCAGCCCTTGGTATGACCAGCGAATTGCTGCGCGGCGTCCCAAGCCAAGTCACTGCGGATCTGTCCAGCGCCTTAATTTCCATGACGCGGGATGAAGTCTGCGAACGCATGAGCGGTAACCTGTGCCGCTGTGGCGCCTATAACGGGATCGTCGCTGCGATCCTCGACGCCCACCGGGAGCCGGCACCATGATCCCGTTCAACTATGCACGTGCGGCAGACGCGCAGCAGGCCGTGCTGCTGGGCGAGCAATCGGGCGCCAAATATCTGGGTGGCGGGACCAACCTGGTCGACCTGATGCGCGAATCGTTGGAGCGTCCGGTTGCGCTGGTCGACGTCAGCGGCTTGCTGCATTCAATCGAAGAGCTGCACGACGGCAGCTTGCTGATCGGTGCCGGGGTGAAGAACACGGCGCTGGCGGAACACCGATTAGTGCGCGCACGCTATCCTCTATTGACTCGCGCGATCGTCGCCGGTGCGTCAGCGCAAATTCGCAACATGGCGACGGTGGCCGGCAATGTCCTTCAACGCACGCGCTGCACCTATTTTTACGATCAAGCCGGCTCGCGCTGCAACAAGCGTACGCCGGGACAGGGGTGCGACGCCATCGACGGCTTCAGCCGCAATCATGCGATTCTCGGCGCGTCATCTTCCTGTGTAGCGACTCATCCCTCTGATATGTGCGTCGGATTGGCCGCGCTAGACGCAAAAGTCCATCTGCAGAGCGCGCGTGGCACCCGCGTGCTGCCGTTGACCGAGTTGCATCGGTTGCCTGACGAACATCCCGAGTACGAAACAATGTTGCAGCCAGGCGAGTTGATCACGGCAGTCGAACTGCCGCCATTGCCGTTCGCCGCGCGATCCACCTATCGAAAGGTGCGCGACAGGGCCAGCTATGCTTTTGCCCTGGTTTCGGTCGCCGCCGCGCTCGACGTCGAGGATGGCATCATTCGCGACGTCCGGCTCGCGCTCGGCGGCGTCGCCCCTAAGCCGTGGCGTGCGTGGCAGGCCGAGCATTCGCTCAAAGGCCAGTTGGCCACAGTGGAAAATTTCCGCGCCGCCGCCGCAATCGAATTGGCTGGCGCGGTGCCACTTCGCGATAACGGTTTCAAGGTTGAATTGGCTCAGCGAGTTCTGATCGCCGTTCTGAATGGCCTCATGGAACAACAGGCGAAGGAGGAAAACGGATGACCATAGTCCAAACAGGTGCCACGGCTGTGTCGACCAAAGCAGTCGAGCTCGCACCCGACGCATACATTCCAGGTGCCAAGCCTGATCCTCTGGCCAACGATGACCATAGCTTGATCGGCGCCCCTGTGTCGCGCCTCGACGGGCCGCTAAAGGTGCAGGGGCAAGCACGATTCGCGGCTGAATTTTCGATAAGAGGCATGGCTTACGCATCGCTTGTCTACAGCACTATTGCGAAAGGGCGCATCGCAACCCTCAACACTGCCGCGGCTGAGGCGGCGCCAGGGGTGGTGATGGTCATGACGCACCATAATGCTCCGCCGATGAAGCAGGTGCCGCTGTTCCTCACAGGAGAAAAAGCCTTAGGCGGCTCTTCTTCACCGGTCTTTCAGGATGACGCTGTTCGCTGGAACGGTCAGCCCATCGCGCTCATACTGGCCGAGACGCAGGAGCAGGCCGACCATGCCGGCACCTTGGTACGCACGACTTATTTTACCGAAACCGCAGTCACAGCAATGTCTGTTGCCAAGGCGAACGGCACCGCGCCCGGAACTTTTCAGGGAGAGCCGCTGAAAACCGAGGTCGGTGACGCCGAAGCCGTGCTGGCAGCGGCGCCGTACCAGGTCGATGAAATTTATCGCACCCCACGTCATAACCACAACGCGATCGAACTGCATGCCGCCACAGTAGCTTGGAACGGCGACGAACTGACCATCCACGATGCCTCGCAAGCCGTGGCGCACATGGCTTGGTCGATGGCCGAAGTGTTCGCTATCAAGGAGGAGCAAGTCCACGTTACTTCGCCCTTTGTCGGCGGTGGATTTGGTGGCAAAACGCTGTGGCAGCACCAGGTTTTGGCGGCGGCTGCGAGCAAGATTGCTGGCCGTCCGGTAAGGATCGTGCTGTCGCGCGAAGGCGTGTACCGCGTGGTAGGCGGGCGCACCGTGACCGAACAGCGGGTAGCGATCGGTGCACAGGCCGACGGGCGCTTCGATGCGCTCATCCATACCGGAGTGGTCGCCATGACGGAGCACAATGCGCTGCCCGAGCCGTTTGTCCTGCCGGCCCAGTGCGTCTACGCCGCCGGCAGCTTCAAGCTGGATGTGGAAGTTGCAACGATGAATATGCTAGCCAACACCTTCATGCGTGCGCCGGGAGAAGCGGTCGGCACTTTCGCCCTTGAAAGCGCCGTTGACGAACTGGCCGAGCGACTGGGGATGGACCCCATTGCCCTGCGAATGCGCAATGAACCGGCCAAGGATCCGCTGACTGGCACCCCGTTTTCTTCGAGGCACCTGGATGAGGCCTACCGCATGGGGGCACAGCGCTTTGGCTGGGCAAACTGGAGCAGCAAACCTGGCACGCGCCGCGAAGGTGAATGGTTGGTAGGCATAGGCTGCGCGACCGCCACTTACCCCTATTACCGCATGCCAGGCGGTGCGGCAAGAATCACGCTGTCAAGAGAAGGGCATGCCCGCGTCGAGGTAGCGGCACACGAAATGGGCATGGGCACGGCCACTGCTCAGACACAAGTCGCTGCTGCGCGGCTCGGGTTGCGGATGGACCAGGTCAGCTTTGTCTATGGCGACTCCGCGTTTCCAGGAATTGTCCTCGCGGGTGGTTCCCAGCAGAGCGCCTCGATTGGCGCGGCAGTGTCCGCCGCACATCGTGTGTTGGTCACTGAGCTGCTGGAGATGATCGGAGGTGAGTCCCCTCTCGCCGGTCTAAAGGCAGACGAGGTTGGCTGTTTGCATGGCGGCTTGGGCAAGTTGGACGATTCGCAGCGCTTTGAAAGCTATGCGTCCATTCTTGAGGGAGCGGGGCGGGATGAGATCAGCGTCGAGGCGAGCGCGCCGCCACCTCTCGAAATGCGGCATTGGTCGATGCATTCGTTCGGCGCCATTTTCTGCGAAGCACGGGTCAACGTTGTTAGCGCGGAGGTCCGAGTGAATAGACTGCTGGGCGCCTTCGACTGCGGCCGCATTCTAAACGCCAAGACGGCCGCTAGCCAGTTTCGCGGTGGCATGATTATGGGTATAGGTTTGGCGTTAATGGAAGAAACCCAGTTCGATGAGCGTAACGGTCGCGTCATGAACCGGAGTCTCGCCGAGTATCATGTCCCAGTAAACATGGACGTGCCAGAGATTGATGTGATGTGGACTGATATTCCCGACCCGCATACACCGATGGGCGCTCGTGGCGTCGGCGAGATTGGCATCACTGGCACCGCCGCGGCTATTGCCAACGCGGTGTATAACGCCTGCGGCAAGCGCATACGCGATTTGCCGATCACCCTCGACAAGGCCGGTAGATGGAAGGGCGCGGAAACTGATAGCAGCCTGATGGGGTACTGATCACAAGGCAGCTGTGGGAGCGGTGCAAAGGGCGTTGGATTTGAACGGATTCCGTGGATCTGCATGATCGAAGGAGCTAAGGGCATGAGCGTCATACAAAAAGTGATGGAGGCCGTCGTAAAGCTTTTGCCTGATGCGCCCGTTGACCCGTTGATTGCCACACGCGACGCGGTCGGCCAGCCGTTGTCGCGGGTCGATGGGCCGCTCAAAGTCTCGGGTACAGCGCGCTTTACCGCCGAGGTGGCGTATGACGGGCTGCTCTATGCCACCATGATCTGCAGCACGATCGCCAAGGGCCGCATCAGCCGCCTCGATACCGCCGATGCGATACGTGCACATGGCATCTCCCTCGTGATGACGCACGAGAACGCTCCCAAAATGGCGCCTCCGCCGCAGTTGTTCACCGACCCGAAGGCCGCATCGTTTAGCAACCTTCCTGTCATGCAGGACGCCAAAATTCATTGGAACGGTCAACCCATCGCTTTGATAGTCGCGGAAACGCAGGAACAGGCCGATTACGCCGCCACCCTCGTGTGCGTTACGTACGACCTCGAGCCTGCCGACCTGTCGTTCGGGACACTAAAGTCCGGCGCGAAGTCGCCCAAGCACATCATGGGTGAAGATGCTGCAGTGAGCGTCGGCGGCGATGCCGAGGCGGCTCTCGCTGCGGCCGAGTTCCGCGTCGACCAAATCTACCGCACTTCGCGAAATACCCAGAACGCAATCGAACTGCACGCGACCACCGCACTGTGGGACGGCAACGAACGGCTGATCGTCCACGACGCCTCCCAGTCGCTTGAGGGCGCCCGGTATACCTTCGCTAAGGTATTTGGGCTGAAACCGGAAAATGTACGCGTCCACGCTCCCTTCGTTGGGGGTGCTTTCGGCAACAAGACCGTGTCGTGCCACCAACTCCTTTGCATCGCGGCGGCCAAGCTCACCGGGCGGCCAGTCCGCATCGTCCTGACGCGCGAGGACGTGTTCCGCGTCGTCGGCGGACGCACGCTGTCTGAACAGCGCGTCGCGCTCGGGGCCAAGCGCGACGGCACGCTCTCCGCTTTAATCCATACCGGCACGACCGCGATGACCGCCCACAACGAGTTCCCCGAGCAGTTCACCTTTCCCGCGCGCCACCTCTACGCTGCAGACACGCTTTTGCTCGAACAGAACGTCGTCCTGCTCGACATGGTAGCCAACACCTCGATGCGCGCGCCGGGCGAGTCGATCGGCACGTTTGCGCTCGAGTCTGCGCTTGATGAACTTGCGATCAAGATGAATATTGACCCCATCGATCTGCGGCGACGTATCGAACCCGGGATCGACCCGACCAAGAACACGCCCTTCTCATCGCGCAACATCATCCAGGCTTACGCGGCCGGCGCCGAACGCTTCAGATGGGCGGACCGCAACCTTGTGCCCGGATCGCGGCGGGAAGGGGAATGGCTGATCGGCCAAGGCGTTGCCACCGCTTACTATCCTTATCACCGGATGCCGAGCGGCATAGCGCGCATTCGGCTCACCGTCGATGGCCGCGCGGTCGTGCAGATGGCGAGCCACGAGCTCGGCATGGGCACCGCCACGGTGCAGTCCCAGCACGCCGCCGATCGGCTCGGCCTGCCGGTTGACCGTGTCGCCTTCGAATATGGCGACACAAACTTGCCGACCGGCACTGTCGCCGGCGGATCGTCGCAGACGGTCAGCATCATAGCCGCCGTGATCGCAGCGCAAGGGGCACTGGTGAAAAAGCTACTCAAACTGGCCGGCAACACCTCGCCGCTCGCCGGTGCCAAGCCCGACGAGGTCCATTCGCGGGCCGGCGGCCTGTACCTTAACGACGTGCCGGATCAAGGCGAAACATATATCTCAATATTGGCCAACGCGGGCCGCGACCAGGTCGAGGCGGAGGCAGTTGCCTCGAACCCGAACGAGATCGTGAAATACTCAATGCATTCTTACGGCGCGCAGTTCTGCGAGGTTCGCGTGAACGACGTCACCGGTGAAATCCGCGTGTCTCGTTTCCTGGGTTCGTTCGACACCGGTAGCGTCCTTAATCCCAAGACGGCCGCTAGCCAGTTTCGCGGCGGTATCATCATGGGCCTTGGTCTAGCGTTGACCGAGGAAAGCCTGTTCGACGAACGGTCGGGCCGGTTCATGAATCCCTCACTCGCTGAATATCACGTTCCCGTCCACGCTGACGTGCCGGAGATTGATGTGATGTGGACCGACATCCCCGACCCGCACGCCCCGATGGGCGTGCACGGGGTCGGCGAGATTGGCATCACCGGTGTCGCCGCTGCGGTGGCCAACGCGGTCTACAATGCGACTGGCAAGCGAATCCGTGAATTGCCAATCACGCTCGACAAGGTGCTGGCCGCCTGAATCTATGGTGCTGAGCGTGGCAATCGTTTGCAAAAGCCCCCGCCCGTTCGGTTGCATGTACGCGCCGCGCCCAGCTTGGCCTGGGTACGCTCGCGGATCAGGTTGTGCCGAACTCGGTCTGTGCGGTGCACGGACGGTGCACGGGCCGGCCGCCGCGCGATGTAGTGCCGATGTTTTTGTGCTGGCCGCGCGGCACGACCTTAGCGGCCTCGAGTCGTGTGACCGGCAATAAAGTGCTCGAGCGACCGGCCCAGCCGGGCCAGCCCCTCAGAGACACGGCTTCAGAGATTCCTTTTGCGAGACGAGACCACGAATCCTTAGCTCTTATCGAGCGAAAACTGAATCCCGGCGGTGCCGCCCGTTTCAATAAAAAGTTCCATGAACGCGGGGACGGTTTCGCTCCGAGCCCAGTCACGCTGAAGTTCACAGAACAACTGCACCACGCTAATCATTTTTCCACCGGCCTGTTCGATGCGCCGTAATGCCGCATCGTGTGCTGCTCCCGACGTTCCGCCCACAGCGTCGACTACGACGTAGACTTCAAAACCTTCCTTTAGCGCGTCGAGAGCTGGAAAGGTCAAGCAGGCCTCCGTCCATAACGCTGTCATGACGAGCTTCGTGCGGCCCGTTGCCTTCACGGCAGCTTGGAACTCAACATCCTCCCACGCGTTAATGGTGGTGCGGTCATAGGTCGGAACGCCCTCAAGCACCTTGAGCACCTGTGGAATCGGCGGCTTATTGAGGCCAGTCTTGACGTTGACGGTCGAGTGCACGATGGGTAGGCCGTAGGCAAGTGCGGCCTTAGACGCTCCGACAATGTTGTTGATTAATAGCTGTCGATCCATCGACGCGATTGAGTTTATTTGTGCTGGTTGATAGTCGATGATAAGAAAGGCTGAGTTGGCTGGAGTAAGCAGCTGGTCCTTGCCTGCGTCTCGGATCGTTTCACTGGTCATAATAGCCTCCTGAAATGAACTAATGTGTTGAAGCGCAACACCCGCTGTCATCCTGAGGCGAGTACCTCAGTTCCTGTAAAAATGGCGCTACTTCATATACATGTTCGACGCGTCTGAAGGTCCATGCGCGAGGTCGCCGTGGTTCGCGGTGCAGGTATGCGAGTGGCAGCGGCCCTCATGGTCAACGAAGGCGTTGCCGCATCCCTGGCACACCACGCGGACGCCTAAGCCCTTGGCGGTGTCCTCCTCGCTGACAATGCCGGCCAGGTCTCGGTAGTCCGCACCCAGCACGTGCACGCTGCACTGTAGGCAGTAGGAAGCCATTACGCCAGGTCCGCCAGCTTGCTGTCTACGCGCCCCACCTTTAACTTGACGGTGCGCGTCCTCAACTTGACGCCCGACTTTTCGGCGGCGTCGAGGCCGTCAATGTACTTGTCCGTGGCCCAGCCGAAGTGGTTGATGAACGCCTCTTTCTGCGCGCGCGCTGGAAGAACATGCAGAACCAGTATTCAATGTCGTTGGCGACTGTCAAAGTCTCGGCCTGCTGCTCACTGGCCGCGTGAATGTGCGCCAATTCGTAGTTGATTACTTCCATACCGACGGACATCTCTGGCGTTTGCAACTTAATAGGCTTCCAATTTTTCGACGCCGTTATTTCATACTAAGAAACGGGTGCAGCGCGCTGGCGACAGCCTCTGGACATTCTTCCAAAACGAAGTGGCCGCACCCTTCCAGTCGCTTGCCGCTGACGTCGTTAGCAATACTCTTCATAGTGTTCGCCATTGCATCACCTACGCCGAATTGTCCGCCAATCGCCAGCACCGGCATTGCCAGTTTAATTTGAGCACGCTCGACGTTCTGCTTGAGTCCTGCATTGCTGAAGGCCTCACGATAATATGAAAATGCGGCGCGAGTTCCGCCAGGTAGGGTATATACACGCACGTATTCGTCCATCACCTCCGGTGTGAACACCCAACTGCGGTTTGCCTTCTGTTGAAAGATCCAATTCAGATAGGCACGCTCATGTCCTTCTACGAGGATTTCGGGCAGGTCGTCGAGGCGGTTGAAGGCGAAGTGCCAGGTATGAGTATTGGCGCTGTCGGTTGGGATACCAGCCGGGTTAGGCGGCGTAATGCCCGGAAGTGCCGCTTCCATCACCGTAAGGCGCCGAACGTCCCCTGGCCAGTCGGCCGCCAACGCATAAGCTATCCAAGCGCCGACGTCATGGCCGACGACATCGACCTTTGCGTCACGTGCTAAACCTGTTGCGGCGATAAATCGGTGTATTTCGGCGGCAACCGTGCGGGTGTCATAACCAGAGCGGGGATGGGATGAATCCCCCATTCCCCGTGGATCAATGGCGATGACTCGATGTCCCGAAGCGACGAGCGCCGGCATTACCATCCGCCACGCATACCAGCTCTCAGGCCAGCCCGGGATCAGCAGCACTGGGGCACCTTGGCCACCTTCAACGTAATGGATCTTAACGCCGTCGAGTGTGATGGCGGCATGATGAAACGTTTGCCAGAACGGATCGAGTGTCGCTTGTTTTTGTGTCGGAGCGGCTGCAAACGCGGCAGCGCAGGGCATAACGAGAAGTAACACCAACAGGCGAAAATTGAGAATTTGTTTCAGGACTAGGTGCAGCGTTGCGCGCAAAGCGACGAGCAGGCCGGCAGGTTTCTTGAACATGATAAATCCTTTCATTTTGCAGGACGGTGTGATCGAATATCTGAATAAATCAACCCCGAGGACTGGTGTCTTTGTCGCTTAAAGAAGAGGGAGGGGAGGGCTTTGCAAGAAATCCGGTGCAGTAGTAAGCGATTGCAGCCAACGCCATGCCGAGGCCGATTGATGCCGCCAAAGTCCATCCTGCCCTAGCGTAAGCCCAGCCGCCAATCAATGCTCCCAGAGCTCCGCCGGCAAAAAAGAATGCCATGTACAAGCCGTTTAGCCTGCTGCGTACGTCGGCTCCAAGAATAAAAAGAGCACGCTGTCCGAGCACGAAATTCGCGGTGACGCCGAAATCGAGCAAAATGGCGCAGGCCGTCAACAAGCCCAGTTCGCCTGGGGAGCCAGAGTCGGTAAACATGCTCAACAAAAACGCCATGGCCACAGCGAGCATCGAGAATACCGTTGCGGGTTCGCTCCAACCGCGGTCCGCAATCGTGCCTGCAATTGGTGCGGCAACGGCGCCTGCAACTCCGGCAAGGGCAAACAGTGCGATACCGTTCTGCGACAAATGGAATGTAGTTTTTAGCAGGAAAGGTACCGTTGTCCAGAAGAGGCTGAACCCGCCGAACAGGAAAACGTGGTACAACGAGCGACGCTGCAGTATTCGGTTCGTGGCGGCCAAATGAAGCATTGACGTTAACATCGCACCGTAACGCAAGCCAGGGGCGGGCTGACGCTGAGGCAGGCTTAGCCTTAGAATCAGCGCTACTGCGGCCATCACAAGCGCCGAAATGAAGAACACTGCATGCCACGAGAGCAATTGAGAAATTACACTCGCGATAGGCCGCGACATCATGATGCCGAACATTAGCCCACCCATAACGTTTCCGACTACCCGCCCACGTGTTGCAATCGGCACCAAGTGAGCGACGTATGGAACCAGCACTTGCACTGCGACCGCGCCGACGCCGATCAAGAAACTCGCAGTGAGAAATGCGTATGCGTTAGTCGACATTGCAGCTGCAACCAGCGCAAAAATGCAGATGGCCAAGAGACAAAGCATAAGGCGACGATTCTCGAACCGGTCCCCTAGTGGCACAATCAGCAGCAATCCTAGGCCGTAGCCAGCCTGCGTCATCGTCACTATCAATCCCGACGATCCGGCCGACAGACCGAGCGCCTGGCCTATGGGGCCGGTAAGCGGCTGCGCATAGTAAAGGTTCGCGGCGATAAGGCCGCACGCGACAGCTAGCAATATGGTCAAGCGCGAATTGAGCGGCGAGGGTATGGTTGTTTCGGTCATGATTTCTTTTGGGAACATTCGTTCCCTAATTGGGTAAAATAAATTTCAAACTATTGGAGTACTTTCAAAGCCTGCTCGACGACGGCATTCATTTGTGCTTTCGAAGCGCCGACCTTTCCCACCACCCGCATGCCCTGTAGCAGACAGAGCGTGAAGCGCGCAACCCCCGCGGCGTCGATGCGGGAGGCGATCGAACCGTCCGACTGTCCTAGCAGAATCAGCTCGCGCAACATATTTTCGTTACGCTCAAAAGCAGTCTTGACCTTAGTCGTAATTTCTTCGTCGAATGTAGCAATGCCCGCGGCCGTACCCACCACCATGCACCCACGCACACCCTCTTGGCTTTGCGCTGAGTCGGCGTAGAACGTGAGCGCGATACGAAACTTGTCGTAACCAGTCTCACCTTTGGACAGCCGCTTGCGGAGTTGCTCGCCGCGGACCGACACGTACCGGTCGAAGGCCGCCAGGAAAACGGCGCGCTTATCCTTGAACGCTTTATAAATGCTGCCAGTAGGCAGCCCAACCGCGGCGCTGAGGTCGCCGATGGAGGTGGCGTGAAAACCGCGCTCGCGAAATACCAGCACAGCATTGTCCAGCATGTCGTCCATGTCGAATTCGCGCGGACGCCCCGGAGTGCGTGGGGTGATGGAAGGTGGATGAGACGAAGAGGTCATACACGCATTATAGGAAATATTCATTCCCTAATCAAGGCATGCCTGAAAACATGGGATGGAAGCGCGTCTGCCCTTTTGACCTGGCACCAAAGGGCGACGCCAAGTGAAATCGCTCTTGCCCAATGGCCGTCATGTAAAAGTCGAATAAGCACATGCGTTCCATACCTGTTTTCGGGTATGGCTTGATTAGGGAATTAATATTCCCTATAATGGGCGCATGACCTCATTTTCTCACCCACCGTCCATCACCCCACGCAATCCCGGGCGTCGGCGCGCATTCGACATGGGCGAGATGCTGGACAAGGGGTGCTGGTATTTCATGAGCGCCGTTTTCACGCCACCTCCATTTGCGACCTCAGCGCCGCGGTCAGGCTGCTGACTGGCAGCGTCTACACGGCATTCAAGGCATGCGGTCTGTGGGAAAGGTCGGCGCTTTGAAGGCACAGATGATTACCGTCGTCGAGCAGGCTTTGAAAGTATTCGTATAGTTCGAAATTTATTTTAACTAATTAGGGAATACCAAGATTGGCGATCCGCTGGTCGGTTTGACCAAACATGTGGACTTCGAGACTCGGTTCGCCAGCATAACCGCAACGGAAGGCCGCGCCCAAGCCAACACCCAAAACTAGTGTCGAAATCCCCAGTTTGCGGGGGGGCTTTGCACTGGCCCGGAAGGTGGCCGAGATAGGAATATAGGAGGTCCCCACTCTTTGACGGTGCCAAGCATGGATTCCGAATCAATTTCTATTTCGATCGCTATGCTCAAAGGCGTCATCACGGGCAAGACCTACGATGTGGTTGCCGGTGAGCACGGCGTGACGCGTACGGCGGTCGAGCGTCGCATCAAGGCATTGGCACTGAAGCTGTGCCAGGAAGTGGGTATCGAAGGGCTCAACCAGGATGGTCTGGCGTTCGTACAGCGACTCCGCAAATGTAGTGAGGGTGTCACGGCGGCACTTGAAAGGTACACACCAAATCTGTCACACGAAAGACCAGCAAGGCGAATATTGACGGACGAGGAAATTGGGCTGGCAGTGCAGCGCACGCGTGTACGCAGCAGTTGCCCACACCGCGACATCGCACTGCTCTATATTTTGCTGTCCACTGGTGCGCGCCCGCTCGAAATCGCGCGTTTGGAAGTGTGTGATTATCTAGACTTTGGCGGCAATGTGCGGGAGCAGTCGGCAATGCGCGCGGAGGTGGCAATCAACAACAAGGCTAGGCCGCTCTTTTTTGCAAGTAGTAAGGTCGCCGAATCTATCGATAGCTATTTGGCGGAACGACTACGCCGGGGATATGCCGTCGCAGATCCGTCCTGCTATCGCGGCCTTGACCCACATAGCCGCCTGTTTCTGACCGAGACAGGTGCAGCATTCGACATCGTGAGCTACGGCGAGGCGGGGCAGACGCGATTTCTGTGCCGAGGTATTCTCGATACCTATCGTAAGATCTTCCGGCGCATCGGGCTCGAGGGGCTGTCGGCACTTAACGTGCGACGGGCGGTCGCCGCCCGCTTGCTCGAACGTGGTGCCGCCGAGGACCAGATTGGCGAAGTCCTGGGGATCAGCGAACTCAAGTCGGTGAGGGAGCTTCTTCCAGACGTGCGTCGGCCTTTGCACCTGGTCGTGCGGGAACTGGTGTGAGCGCCGCCATGGAAGACCAGCGCTTCTTCATCAACGGATCTACCTTTGCAGCGAATGACGAGCGCTTGCAGGATGCGCTCGCGCGCGTCTACGACACACCCGAGCGTCCGCGCTGCCTGTGCGTCCCGGGCGGGATCGAAATGTACGTCGCCAAGCACCGACTGTTCGTGGTCAAACGCATGCCTGAGACGGGGACAAGCCACCACGCATCCTGTCCATCCTATGAGTCGGAGTTGTACCAATCGGGACTGGGAGAATTGATGGGGGAGTCGATCATCGAACATTCTGCCGAATCCGTGGAGCTGCGCGTTGACTTTCCCTTGGTCCGCGTTCCAGGCCGGACCGTTCCCTGCGGCGAACAGCACGAGCCTTCCGAGGTCAGTGTTCCCAGACGCAGGATGAGCCTGCGCGCCGTCATGCACTTCCTGTTCGAGCGGGCAGGGATGAACCGCTGGGTTCCAGCGATGGAGGGCAAGCGCAATCAGGGCGTACTGCACAGGTATCTGATGGAAGCGGCCGAAGATGTCGTGACAAAAGGCGTGCGCTTGTCGGAGCGCCTCTACGTGCCCGAACCGTTCAGCGAAGCGACAAAGTCGCATACTGCGGAGCGTAGACGCAACAAGCTCGCGGTGCTCCATGCTCCCGACGACGAGTCGCAATTCAAGATGGCCCTGGTATTGGGGGAGTTCAAATGCAGCGAGGCGACCTCGTTTGGGCGCAAGGTATGGGTCAAGCATATGCCCGATGCGCCGTTGTTCATTAACACCAAGGCATGGGAGCGGATAGAACGTGTCTACGGCAGTCTTTTCGATGCGCGCGATGCGGACACATCCCACAAACCTCGCGTCGTCATGTGCGCCTTAATATACGCAAAGCGGGAGCACACCTATCAGATCGACAAGGCCAGCTTCCTGTTGACTACGGATCAATGGATTCCGGTCGATGGCATCCATGAAATTGATTTGATCGATGCGCTGGTCGCGCACCATCGTCGATTCATGAAGCCGTTACGCTACGACGCCAAGAGCGCCGCGCAATTTCCGAATGCGCTACTGCTTGACGCCGGCGATACACCGGTGGCCTTACACGTCGTGAGCGCTTTCATGGAGGCCAAGGAGCGAGGGCTAAAGGAAAAATTACTCAAAGCCAGCGGCACCAGGGAATGGGCCTGGACCACCGACACGCCGATGCCGGCATTGCCCGCCGCAATTAAACCGGCAGCAATGCGCCGTTGACGCCACGGCCGAATTGCCGCTGCACTTTTTTGGCGCCATCAGTTGCACTATTCTTGGGGGGCACAGTTGATGTGAGGCGGATGCAGGAGATCATGAATTCGCGAGATGTCTCGCTATTCATGAAGGAGCGCTTCCATGGGCAACACAATGGTATCTATCAACGGCAGCGGTCAGGCGCCGCCAACGCTGCTCGGGCATGGCCCGGTGCGCATTGCGACCGGCGGAAAGATCCGCGCGGGCATCAAGGTACTGACAAAAAAAGCGGCGGACAACCCGCAAGCCAAAGAGATCTACGATCAGGGCGTCGCATCGGGCCAGTCATTCGAGCAGATCGAAAAATTCATCGGTGAGGCGCTGCCCAAACTGAAAACGCCGTTGGTCCCGAAGAACGTAGCCTGGTTCACGGTCCGTGGCCAGGACTTCCCCAATCCCGAAATCGCAAGCCAGATCCTCGATACCTTCGGCGAGGAGCGCGGCGACGGCGTCAAGCGCTTATATCGTTTTCCAGTCGTCTTTCCCTCTGACATGTGGCAGGCAGTGATGCCGCATGAATTGGTCGCCTGGGGGGCGAGTGAAAAGAAGTTCTGGTCGGAATATGCGCCGGACGGCCGGGTGCGCTATTGCAAGTGCTTCGCTCCCGTACCGATGAATGACACCGGCAGGCGCGTGATCCGTGTGTTCGGCGGTCGCAAAACTACATTGCGCAGCGAAAACGGTGGCCTGTGCGACCCGGAAGGCTGCGCCGAATACCAGCAGCGGCAATGCAATCTGTCTGGGCGCTTCATCTTCTTCATACCGGGTATCAAGTCGATCAGCGCGTTCGAACTGCACACAAACAGTTTTTACGCGATGAATGCCGCAATCCAGAAATTCGAAACCATTGCCTTCATGCGCGGCGGGCGGATATCGGGTTTTCTCGATGCCAAGCAAACGCCTTTCTATATCACCAAGAAGCTGATGGACGTGCCGCATATCGATGAAACTGGACGGGCGGTGCGGGTAAGGCAGTGGATCATTGAAATCGAGGCGCCGATCGACGTGACCGCGCTGTTGCGCGCGCATGACGACGAGGATACTGCAATCGTCAACGCGCAAATCGCAAGCCAGATTCTCGAGGGGCCGCTCGACGTGGGCCCCACCGGGGCCGCCCAAGCGGCGGCGCCCCTTGCTGACATTCCCCGCTCGCAGATATGGTCCGACATCGACAAGGCGGGCGCCATCGACGCCAAACAAGAGTCAGCGCGACCTGATGTAGCGCATACGCGGGACAGCGCTTCGGCTACGCCGAAGGCTGGCGCGCAGTCGGCCGGAAGGGAGCGCAACGCCGGTCCTAGCCTGGCCCAGGTGATAGACGTCGCTTCGTCCTATGGCATTGATGCGGTGACGTTCGAGGCCTACGCGGACCGCAGTTGGGGAAGTGGATGGAAGCACAACGCCGATGGGCGCCGACGGGCGCTGGAGGAGCTTGGACGCTATCGCAACGATCCGCAGGGATACGTCGACAAGATCGCATCGCAATTGAAGTAGCAGCGCGGCCAACGGGAAGCGAAGCGCTTGAGTCCCGACCGCAGGGGCGGGCGATGGTTATGCGCTTCTCTGCCCACAAGCCAGGCGGTGGACGTTGAACGCGGCAGGTAGTGAACTATCTTTTGACCGGCCTTTGATGAAACGACTTGGGAGGACGACCATGATTCGCATTGCGCAGTTTTCTGACCTGCACTACAGCGGCAAGCATCTTGCGGAAGCCGACCGCTGCTTCAGCCACGCTGTTGATCGGGCAATTGCCCTGGACGTCGATGCCGCGGTGATTTCGGGCGATTCGACCGACCACGCACTCGACTTGCATGCGCCGGCCGCCCTGCGCCTGGCTAGCAACGTCAGGCGCCTGGCGGAGCATTGCCCGGTCCTCATGCTCCAAGGGACCTATTCGCACGAGCCACCCGGGACGCTGGCGATATTCCGCTTGCTCGGTGGCCGCTTTCCGGTGCATGTCGCGGACCGGATCGGCCAGGTCGCGTTATCAAACGACGGCAACTGGATCGCCTCGGAGAGCTGGCGCTTCGCGCAGCTTCCCGGCGCCATGCGCGCGCTTTTCTCGTGCGTGCCGACGGTAAACAAGGCGACCGTGGCCGCAGCGTTCGGTGCAACGTCTGCAGCGGTTGCCGTCGGCGAGCAACTCGGTGCGCTGCTGTCCGGTTTCGGCCCCACCAACCGGGCCGCACGAGAAGCTGGGGTCCCGACCATTGGCGTCTCGCACGGTACGGTCTATGGCTGTATGACCGAACACGGCGTGCCGATGGCGGGCTTCGATCACGAATTCACGACCGGGTCTCTATTCGGTGCGCAGGCCCAGGCGTTCATGCTTGGCCACATTCACCGCCATCAGGAATGGGAGGACGGTGGTCGGAGGATAGCGTATGCCGGATCGATTGGCCGTTTCCACTACGGAGAGGAGGGGGAAAAGGGCTTCCTGCTATGGGAGGTCGGTGCGACAGCGGCGCGGCTGGCGCTTTATCCCACGTCCGCGCGCCGGACGATCGATTTTTGCTTTGAGGGCAAGCCGGATATCGAAGCGCTGCAGGCAGCAATCAACGCGCAGGAGGTCGCGGGTGCCTTCGTTCGGGTTCGCTGGAACATCGCCGACGAGGACCGGCATCAGGTCGACCGCGATGCGATTGGGCGCATCTTGAACGCCGCAGCGGAGGTCAAGCTGGAGGGCCGCATCGTGCCAGTCGTTCGGACGCGAGCTACAGGATTGTCGCAGGCAGCGACGATTGCCGACAAGGTCCAAGTATGGGCACGGGCGACCAAGGTAAAGGCTAATCCGCTGCTCGCTTGCCTGGAGTGCCTTCAAACGTGTGCACCGGAGGAGATCGTGTCCGAGATTCTGGAGCGCGGTGTCGAGGCGACTGTTCGGGATTTTTCTGACACACGGGCCACGGCATACCAGGCGCCATCGGACGTCGCCGCTGACACCATGCCAGATCTGGTTTAGTCAGATCAATGGTGGCAGCGCTGGGGTTGAAGTGTGCCATGTCTGAGCGACACTGGTTCCAGATCAATTATGGAGATAGCTATGTCGATAGGTACGATCAAGCTTGCTCAGCTAGAAATGCCGATGCGTTCGGCGAATGTAAGGGAGTCATCATGACACCGCTCTCGCTCACTCTGAAAGGATTCCGGGGCATTCGCGACGGCCTCGGCCGGGGCGAACTTTCACTGGATTTGGATGCTCTTGTCAGCGGCGCGAGGCTGATAGCCATCGCGGGATCGAATGGCCGGGGCAAGACCACGTTGATGGACAATATGCATCCATACCTGATCATGCCATCGCGGGCGGGTGTCGCCGGCCCGGGCGGGTTTTCCTACTACGACCATGTGTATCTGCCCGAGAGCGAAAAGGACCTGATCTGGGAGCATGAGGGACTGCGCTATCGGTCGCACATCGTTTTCCGACTCAATGGCAAACGCAAGACCGAGGCCTTCCTGTTCAAACAGGACGTTCAGGGATGGGGGCCGGTGTGTCTGGACGACGGCACCGTGTCGGACGGCAAGGTCGAAACCTACGAGCGGTGCCTGGAAGCGATCCTGGGAAAGGCCGAGACTTTCTTCACGTCGGTTTTCTCGGCGCAGGGAAAACGGCAACTGACTACCTACAAGAATGCGGAGATAAAAACCTTGCTGGGAGACCTGCTTGGACTGGACGAGATTCGACAGCTTGGCCAGCGAGCTGCGGAGACAGGACGGTTGTTGAAGGCTGGACTCAGCGCCATCCGTCAAGCGCAGACCACCCTGGATGATGAATTGCGGCGGGTGGAAGGCGAGCGGGCTCGCATGGCGGACGCACGGATGCGGGTAACGAGCGCGACTGTAGCAAAACATTCGGCACAGCAGTCGCTCGACGCCGCACGGGCAAAGCAGACGCAACTAGCAGCAGAAAGGGATCAGGCACATCAAACAGAACTGCGGCGATCGGACTTGCTGTCTGATCGGAGGGCAGTGATCCAATCCGGACGGGAAGCCGTGCAATCGCTGGACGTGCAGGATGCCCGGGAGCGGCAACGCTTGACCCAACTGCAACAACGGGTTGCGGCGCGCGCCGAGCAGGCGCGGTTGCGGCGGCATTCGTTGGAGGACAAGCGCAGGAGCCTCAACCAAATTCTATCCCGTGCCAGCGCCGTGATGCGCGCTTGCCGACGTCAGAACCTAGCGGAACGCATCGTCGCGGCCCACAGCATGCGCGTCACACAATGTCGTCATGCGGTCCAGCGGCTGGCGGAACTCCAAGGACACGACAGGGCGGCCCTGCAAAAAATTGCCGCCATCGAACGCGAAGCGGGACAGGCATCGCTGAGGGCCGCAGAGCTGGCGCGGCGATTCGGCCTGACGCAGGAAGTGCCATGCTTTGGTACCGATCTGCAGGGACGCTGCAAGCTGCTGGGCGATGCGAGAGAGGCGAAGACGCTGATGCCCAGCGCCGACCTGGAAATTGCTAACCTGTCCCAGAGGAAGCGGGTGGTCAATGATGAGCTGAGCGCGCTACGTGCGCAACGCTCCGCGCTTGCCGAATCGCCGGCTAGTCTCATTGAGGCGGAACGCCGATTGGAAGGTGCGCGGCTGCGGGCGTCGCGATACGCCGTGTTGGCGGGCCAGGCCGGCGAGATCAGGCAGGCGCGCGCGGCGTTGTCCGGCCTGGTTCAGGAGTTGAACGCAATGACCGAGACCGGCTTCGTTGGCGAAACCACGGAGGAGTTTGTGGAACGTCAGAAGATCGCGTCGACATGCAAGGCAATTGCCGCAGAGCGCGGGCGACAAGAATCACAGTTGCGTAGCACGCTGCGGCGCCTTGAAACCGCAATCGCCGGGTTGCCCGCGCCGTACGACGAGCAGCGGCTTGTTGCCGACGCGCGTGCTGTGGAGGTGGCCGTGAACGCGGTGAATGCGACCGAGCAGGCGCACGTCGCTGCCGTGCAGGATGCACAGTCGCTGGAACTGGTGGACCGGCAGGCCGCCGACCTGTGTGCGCGCAAGGCGCGGGGGGCGCAGCGGACGGCTGCGGTCGAGGAGGAACTGGGAAACTGGATGCTGTTCGCCAAATGCCTGAGCAATGACGGGGTGATTGCGCTGGCGATCGATGACGCTGGCCCCGTGCTGTCCGGCCTCGCGAACGACCTGCTGCTGGCCTGCTATGGCGGCAGGTTCACGGTGTCGATCAAAACGCTGGTCGAGACGGGAAAAGGAGAACCGCGCGAGGGATTCGACATCGTGGTGCACGATTCCGAGTCGACCGAAAGCAAGAGCGTGGGCCTGATGAGCGGCGGCGAACGGGTCTGGATCAATGAATGCATGGTGCGCGCGGTGGCCTTGTATCTCGCCCAACATGCCGGGCGCCGCTATGCGACCTTGTTTTCCGACGAGGCCGACGGGCCGCTCGATCCCGAACGCAAGCGGATGTTCATGGCGATGAAACGGGAGGTGTTGCGCCTGGGTGGCTATGAGCAGGAATTTTTTGTATCGCAAAACCCCGACCTGACCGCAACGGCCGATGCGATGATTGACCTCGATGCCTTTTGTCTTCCGGGAAGATGACAGTTCAGACTCGAGTTGGGCTCATTTCCATGAGCAGTTTTTCATTCTCTTGAGTGCGCTTGGCATCAGAGTCTGGCTTCGATAGCGTTACGTCTATAGCAGTTATAAATTGTACGAACTCAGACTTGATCTGATGGATCGTGTCCGATGATCGGCAGCTATCCGATGCTGCCGCTCAAATTTTTACTACCAATGACAGCAATGCAGCGGTTTCTGTCGGTAGCCGCCTGCGAGCCTATTTTACGCTGCCTGGTGTAAAGCGGTCATTGGACCCGGCGCCATGCGCCGCCCCGAATGGAGGCTGTACGAGGTACTGCGGCCGTTGGTCTTTCAGACAGCGCGTCGCGCCGCGCCAGCGACCGTTTCTCTACTGTTCGAACTCACCTCAGCGCAAGACTTTCTCATCGCTTCGTCTTGTGCCCAGGCTGCAATATGGGTAAGCCTCCATCATGTAGTATGCTGTGTACACATTGGCACCATTGACTCATACAGAGACTACATGACGGGCTTTTTCACGCAGATCGAAGACACAGAAGAGGTGCGCCAAGGCGACATCATCCGCAAGCTCAACCCCAAGACCGGCGAAGCAGAGAAGCTGGGAATTGTGATCACGGCCGATTGCGATATCGCCCAAAGGAAAGCTGGCGAACGCTACACCTGGCTGGAAATCGTCCCCATGGCAGCCTATATCGAAGGCCCTTGGGCGCAGGAGCAGTTGCGCAAGCTCTCCGAGAAACGTTCCAAGGCGAATTGCGAGTATCTCAATGGCCAGATCCGCAAACTGCAACCTGGCCTTGCTGCACTGACACATGAGTCACTGGTGCAATGGCTGCGCAGCAAAACTGCAGAAGAAATTCTGGCGAGCGCCACCGGCCAGGCGCCAGCCGCAGATGGCAAGCCGCTGAGCGATCTCCAGGGCTTCGCTCTCACGGTGAGCACCGACGAAACCCAGAGCGCTTTCAGCCGTTTGAAAGCCGCCTGGACACTCTTCGGCCTCGAAGAGAATAAACAGCAAGAAAGCGTGCGCAATGCATTCAAGGACGGCGGCGGTTTCCAGGACTATTTCGTGCTTCCGGAGTTGCCCCGACAGACTGGTCTCGGCTTTGTGGTGATGCTGCGCTCGATGTGGACCATCATGGCCCCCGACCTGTATCTCACTGAGCAGGACGCGCGCATCCATAACCGCCCGGATGCTTTCCATCGCTTGGGGCGCCTCAACGACGGCATTCGCTTCTCGATCACTCAAAAGCTGGCATTCCTGTTCTCCCGCATCGGCATGCCCAAGGCCTTCGAATCCGCCTGCGAAACAGCGGCCGAACTCACGATCGAGGAATTCTTCAAGAAAAGCGTGCAGGAGGCATGACCATGACGACGACCGTATCCGCCCTCGTTATTGACCAGAAGGCCATCAGCATCCTGGACCGGGCATTCGTAGAGGATGCATGGCTGCAGGAATTCGAAGTACCGCAGAACACCGATGGCCTGCGCCGTGTGAAATCGAAAGACATCGTCTACCTGCTGTCCGAGGATGCCGATCTGGATGATGGCTACCTGGTAATCAACACTGCCGTGTTCGTCCCTCCGGCCGGGCTCGCCAAGCCATGCACGGCCTTTGAGCGGGTGATCCGCGTGGCGTTGCGTCACTTCGACCGCGGCATTGCGATTCCCATCCAGTGGCAGCCGTATCACGTTGGCTCCCTGCTTTCGGTTTACGCACAGCCTTCCCGAGACGCCAGGCAACGGGTCTACTTCGACCAATCGCCGGATGGCAGCGGCAATCTCTACGCGTTTGCAGTCACCAGTAACCCCGAAGACCTGGATGGAGTGCCGGAGGACATTGCGCTGTATCAGCGCGCGATGGAAGGTATCTGCGATGCCTTGCTGACGCCCCCTCCGGTCGCACCACCCGTAGGCAACTTCGGCGTCCTGCTGTCGGAGCCCCTGGGTGTCCGGCTGGCGAGTGCGGGAACATTGCAGGAGTGGTACGAGCAGCGCCTGAACCGCGAGCAACGCACATTTGTCGATCTGCCGCATGACCGGCCCGTGCGACTGCGTGGCGCCGCCGGAACGGGCAAGACGCAGTCGATGGTGGTGAAGTGCCTGCGCGATCTGTATGCCGACGCGGACGGCGACAAAACCTTCGCATTCCTGACCCACAGCTCGGCATTGGCCCATACGATCGTGCGGGGTATGTTCCATGCACTGGACCCCACGGAACGCTGGACGTCATTGAAGACACCTTCCGGGCAACCCAGGCTGTGGATCGGCACGATCTACGAGTTGGCGCAGGAGAAGCTGGGCTACGAGAAAAAGGGCTTGAAGCCCTTATCGCTGGACGGCTGTGATGGACGCGAGTACCAGCGGATCATCATTGAGCAGGCCATCGGCCAGATCGTGCAGGATCCCCGTATCGTTCTGGACCTGTTCCCCGGCTGTCCGGATTTGCAGGAGCGCCTGAAGAATCGCGCCGAAGACGCCTCGCTCATTGACGAACTCATGAACGAGTTTGCCTGTGTGCTGGACCTGGAATCCATCAAGAAGGACACCCACGAGGCCCACCGCTATGCGCGTGGCTCCAGGGAGGCCTGGCAGATGGTCCTGCCAAGCGAAACCCACCGTCGCGTGGTCCTGGAGATTCACGATACCTATCGTGCGCTACTGCGGGCGCAGAAGACGCTGAGCATGGACCAGATGGTCGCTGACTTCGACCGCTACCTCGGCACGCACGAGTGGGGGGCCCTGCGTGAGCGCGATGGCTTTGACTTAGTGTTCGTCGACGAGTACCACTACTTTACCCGCGTCGAGGCCATGTTGCTCCACAACCTGTTCAAGACGCGGGCGCAGGTCGGCGGCCGCTGGCCCTTGCTCATGGCCTACGACATCAAGCAGGGCACCAACGACGTTGCCATCAGCGGCGGGATGGAAAAGTTCCGCAACCCGGGCGTAGGCGAATCCGTGCTGACCGAACTCAAGCAGGTCTATCGCTCTACGCCCCAGATCACGGCGTTCCTGCGCGACCTCGATGCTTCTTTCCCGGCAATGGACCTTGAGGGCGAGTACGCGACCTACGTGGCCGAGTCGCAGCAGGAGGACGGCGAAACGCCGACCCTGACCGTCTACGAAACCGACATCAATCTGGTCGATAGCGTATTCGAGCAGGCCGCCCGCATGGCGCGCGACATCGATGGCGGCGGCAGCCAGGTGGCGGTGCTGTGCCTGAACGAAGCGCTGTTCGACAAGATCCGCTTTGCCGGCCGCGTTCGGGACAAATTCGTGCCGATCACCACGCGCGATGACCTTAAGGAACTACGCTACGCCAAGAGCAAATGCGTCTTCAGCATGCCGGAATTTGTGGCGGGACTGCAGTTCCACACCGTGATCCTAATCCATGCCGATAGTGCGGACTACAACGAGGACCAAGGCCTGGGTACGCGCCGGCGCTATGTGTCGCGCGTCTACCTCGGCGCCAGCCGGGCTGCGCGCAAGATCCTGCTGTCGAGCTCCAAAGAACAAGGCGGG
Organism: Massilia sp. CMS3.1; assembly: GCF_051262535.1. Classification (NCBI taxonomy): domain Bacteria; kingdom Pseudomonadati; phylum Pseudomonadota; class Betaproteobacteria; order Burkholderiales; family Oxalobacteraceae; genus Massilia; species Massilia sp. CMS3.1. Next base: position 209,976 of record NZ_JBIMES010000007.1, read on the forward strand.
CCCTGCCAATTGTTGGACGTGCCGTTGGCCAACAAGACCTTGCGGCGCGCCAGCTGAACCCAGCCGCACTGCGGCAAGACGACGTCAAGGCCTGCCGGGACCCGCCGGGTGCCGTCATGTAGCCAATGCACTGGCGCTGGCCCCAGGCAGCCCCGGGCGAAGCCCGCTGTCGGATGCGCAGCCGTCAACGAGTTGCTACCCGGCGAACGTCCGGTGACGATCCACCGCCGGCTGGCGGTTGACGCGTCGCTGCTGATCCGCATGCATGAGGTGAGCGGCCTGAGTATTCGCGACTTGCGGTACTTGATGGGGGATCGGCGCGCGAAATTCCGCATCAGCCACGCTCAATTCAAACCGTAATAACATTCGTTAGTCCGCTGTTGACGCCGACGTCAAATTGCCCCAAGCTGCCGATCTCGACTGACCCAGCGAAATCGGAACGACGCCACACGAGGCTTGGGCTTCGAAGAAAATGGGTGGGTCAACAAATTTCGGCGTCCTGGGTCAATTTGACGTCGGCGCCAACAGTCCGCATCTTCGACAGGAAAACCATCGTGCGGCGACTTGTCATCCGGCGACCACGGCCAGTATGAGCGCTTTGCAATACCTTGCCGTGCGGCAGTGAATTCGCCTTCGGTCAGGAACATCCCGAAAAGATCGTTGCCGCCATAGAGTGCGTAAAAATGGTGAGTGGAGGCGTTAAGACTTGCATTCACGATTTGGAAAAAGGCGACCGTGGCGCGCTCCCAGCCATCGGTGTTCTGCTTTCCGTTTTCCAATACCTCCCAGACGACAAATTGCCTGCCACCGGCGCTAACGGTGTACCGGCGACCGTCGTCGTCAAGGGCTTCAGTGACTTCAAGTGGTGCCACCGTGTACTTCTTGAGCCGGGGCAACAACTCTCGATAAGCGGACAGGATACCCTGCTCCGCCAAGCTTTCAGCGTCCAAAGAAATTGCCTGCTCGTAGTCCAATGGGTCAACTGGCACAGCAGGGGATACTGGCTGGCTGATGCCAAAAAGGTCTTTCAGGCGGTCGACAAGGCGTTTCATGCTTTGATTATAACGGGCTCTTTTGGACCGAAATTGGCGCACGCCTGGATAGAGCCGACTATCTCTTCGTGTTTAATGTATCTTTGAACGCCTTGCCCGACGCGAATTTCACCGTCTTGGTGGCTGCTATCTTGATTTCCTCGCCGGTGCGCGGATTGCGTCCCGTACGGGCGGCGCGCTTGCCAGCGGAAAACGAACCAAATCCGACCAATTGAACGGTGTCGCCATCCGCGACCGTATCGACGATGGTGTTCAATATGCATTCCAATGCCCGCTGGGCAGCCGCTTTGGACAGTTCGCATTCTTTGGCGATGGTCTCGATCAGGTCAGTCTTGTTCATATTCAAGTCTATCGGATGGAATCAAAGGGCGTGATTTTAGCATTGCCCCATCCCACCCCATCACAAGGCGAATTGCGGAAATTCCGGGCGGGCCGAAGCAGCACTTCCCGACTGTCGGCTGACGAGACGCCAGTTCATTGCAAGATGGCGCCCCACCGCAACGGGATGGGGCGCCATCAGGCTCGGAAGCAATCAAGAGATGAAGCGTTTTCCTGACTTGCCATCAATACTTCGATATTGCTTACAGCAGGCCCTGTTCGGCGAAGGACAGGATGCGGTCACCGGCGACGACAAAATGGTCGGCCACCCGCACGTCCACCATGGCAAGGGCCGAGGCCAGTTGCCTCGTCAGCACCTGGTCGGCTGGACTTGGATCGGTTTCGCCACTGGGATGGTTGTGCGCCAGCAGCACCGAGGCCGCGTTGCGTGCAAGAGCCGACTTCACGACTTCGCGCGGATACACCGAGGTATGGGTCAATGTCCCGCGAAAAATCTCCTCGGCCGCGATCAGGCGATTGCGCACGTCAAGGTGAAGCAGAAGGAACACCTCATGTTCAAGCTGAGCGCAATACAACTTGAGCCACTCGCGCACCGTGTCCGGCGAGCGCATGACGGATCCCCTGCGCATCGTGGCGGCCAGGTCGCGCATTAGAAGTTCCCTGGCCACCGACAGCTTGCGTGATACCTGCTCTTCGCAAGATGGCGACGCCGTTACGGCTCCGGCAGCATAGAAGACTATGGCGTCGGCAACAATCGACGCCTCTGGCATCGTGATCAGTTCACAGGCAAGTTCGGCCCGCGACATGCGTTTAATTTCGTTCATGGCGTTCTCCAAAAAAGAAAAGCGGGAACACCGCTCCGAGGGGAACGAGGTTCCCGCTCGGGACGCACGCGAATTACGTGCGTTGCTAGATAGGCAGGTAACGACTGCTACGCCTGACGTGGTCAGGACCTCCACGAGGAAGGCGCCGATCAACGGATCGGAAATGAAGCTTCAGTGTCGCATCGGCGAGAGGACGCAGCAATCCCGCCATGCGACTCGCCACCCCGTTGTCGCGTCGGCGGGAGGCGTTACGGTGGCGGGCGACAGCGGACCGATGAGGCCGAATTGACGGAGGCGTCTCCGGCGGGGGCACTGGTGGGGTTGGCCGGCGCCCGAGGACTGGACGGGGAGGGAAGCCGCCATACCATGTATGCAGAGGTGGTCCCTCACAAGGAGAGTGATGATGACGATGTTTCAGGAATTGTATGCACTGGCGACAAGTGCCACGCTGACGATGATCGTGAGCGCCGACGAGAAAAGCGGCAAGCTCACGATCAGTGTGCTGCCGAAGCCGAGAAAGGACACGGGCGAGGCGGCGCTGACGAAGGATTTGACGCTGACCGCCAGTCCCGAGGACTTCGATGCCGGCTTCGTGCAAGCCTTGCAAGGCTATCGCGAGGCGCGCGCGACCCTGAACGAACAGGCCGAGGCGACTCGGGAAGCGCTAAAAGCTGCCACGGCATTGTGTGCCACGCGGGCGACCGAGGCGACGAAGAAGGTATCCACACCGTCCCCTACAACGAAGCAGAGGCCAGCCGTCAGATCGGCCGAATCGGAGGAGGACGAAAAGGATATGGATGGCAAAGATCCGGTGCAGGTGCCAAACCCGCAGACAGCAACTCCCGCGCCAGCGCTGGGCGAATCGCTGCCGCTGTTCGGTTAGCGAGCCGTCAGTCCCGTCACCTACATCATGATGCGGCCAGGATCTGCTGCTTGAACCTGGGCTTGAGGGTCAGCTTGTGTGTGATGTAGGTGATCGTGCGGGTGTCGTCGTTCGCGGCCTTCCTGTGGGTTTCCGTCGCCGCCTTGTATTCCCATATGCCGAACATGATGATATTGCTACCGACAGGAAAACTGCCCAGCCATGCGGCATCAGCATGCAGGACGCTCACTTCGAACGACTCGATCGTATCGGCGATATCGGTCTTTCGGTACAGCGAGCGGCAATTGAGAAACGTGCTCTTGTACTTTGCGTCCGGTTTGGACGAAAAATGCGACTTCACTTCGGCCACCAGTGCCAGTGGATGGGCGTTGCCCCCGGCCTTGTGCAGCAACTCCCACGCTTCGTCGTAACCATCCTTCGTGAAAAAGAAATTGCTCCACGCAATGCGCTTGGTGCCAAAGCGCAGGATCAGTTGCGCCGCCAAGACCGCGTCGGACTCGCATAACTCGCGCAGCGCCAGCAGATCGGACGTGGTGCGTAGGTACGAGTCCAGTTTTTTCCCGCTCGGTGTGAATGTCTTGGTGCCCATGCCAGAACCCGCGCCCGCCCCGCCGGGAGGCACGAGGGCGTTGCCGGAGAGCGGTTTGCCGCTCAGCCCATTGTGAAGGACGAGCAAGCGCAGGTCGCGCTTGCCTTCATCGAGGGCACCGACGAAATCAGGATCGGACTCATCGACGATCAGTGCGATGCGCTTGACCGCGTCGAACTTGCATCCATCGGCGTGCATTGACCCGCTTGTCAGGCCGATATAGGCCGGAACGTCGACAGGCTCAATGCGGTTCTTGCGGTTTTGCTGGTGGCGAGGCACGTAACGCACCGGCTTGCGGCAGATCGGATCGGCGCAGAGCAGGTTGGGGATGGCGGCGTTCGCATCATGCGCGGTGTGTAATTCTTCAATTGGGTAAAGCCTGCCTGTGGCGTCCACGGCGGAACGCATCTTGATCCCATTGCCCATACGGTCCGGACTCCTGTTGATTTGATGTCAAAAGTACATTCACTGCTTCGGCCAGATCGTTCCCGCGCGCCTGCGGCGCGTGTGACCTATCGATCATGCAACCCGATTATGCCAGCCTGCACCGCGTATAAATTGATGCGGCGCCTCCGCGATCACCGGTTGCAGGCCATTCCCCTATTGAGACAATGGTTCCAACGATGCCGGATCGGTTTCCGGTGCTTCTCAAAGGAGGCGAACTGTGGCCATCGAAGTGAGTGAAGTGAAGCGGATATACCGCTACAACGGGATCAGTCTTCCAGACGTGCCCGGCATGGCGCCGCGTGAGGTGCGCGATTTGTACAGCGCGCAATACCCGGAACTGGTCAGTGCGGAGATTGAAACAGGGGAAATTCACAATGGCATCCAAGAGATCACGTTCAAGCGGGCCGTCGGCACCAAAGGGTAGGCTCGCCGCGTTTTCGGCGCAGGTCGAGGCTGCGGCGAACGGCCAGATGCTGGTAACAAAGGCCCCCGCGCTGGCGGCGGCCTTGAGCAAAAGGGAGGGGATGCGATGTTCTCAGCTATGGAGCAAGTTTGCGCAGCAGGTGGACGGCGGCACCGAACAAAAGCGGCCGGCGTTTCGGGTACTGCTCCCATCGGAGGATCTGCCGCCGCTGCCCTGAATGGCGCTGTCTTCGCGCTGGCCCTGCCGCGCCTTGCTGGCGCCATCCCCCTGACAGTCGTGCCGCCCCGTCTGGCTACGGCGAACGCGAGCATCGCCCGCTTCCTGATCCAAGCCGGCGCGATCCGTGAAGGCGACGTGCCAGAAAAATGGGACGACGCCATCGAGGTCTGCCAAGGCGCTCTCGACGCATGGCTCAGGCGCGAACTAGGTCCCTTGCATTGCCTGGAACCCGTCTTCACCCTGACGGCCTCTAGCGGTTCGGATGGAGGGTCGATGCCGCGCAAGGGGGCACGCGACGCCGCGTCCTTCCGGTATTCAAGCGTCGAGCTGGTCTGGTATGAGAACAATCTGCAGCAGTGGCCGGTGGGAGCTGGGCTGGAGGCGCTGGAGCGGGCATTCCCGGGATTGGGACAGATGACACTCGACATCCTGCGCCGCCAGAGCCGCTTCGTCTACCCCTTGTTCACGCCCGACCTTGCCTGCGATGTGGCGTCGTATGTGTACTGGTGCGGCGAAGACGACGAAGAGGCGGCGCTCGACATGGAAGCGGGAGACGACGTAGAGGCGCGCGAGGCGATGCGGGACGAGATGGTGACACGCCGCAAACTCGACGAGGCATTCCCTTCGTGGGCCACGGCCACGCCGCCCAAGCCGTCAAGGCCGCTGCCGCTGCAGGTCATCGAGCGATTGTCATGCGGCTTGCACGATCCTGCGATGCGCGACATCGCCGCCGATGCGCTCAGTCTGGCCCGCATGCGCATCAAGGATGCTTTCAGTCCGGCGGTTGAAGGTGAATTCCTTGGCTGGGGCGCCGTGCTGTCATGGCGCGAGGACGACCTGACCGTGCGTGTCTACGACGATCTGGTGCAACTGGCCTATCAGAGTGAATTCTGCGACCGCATCGGAGAACTCGATATGGCGCTCGATGCGCCGCAGGCGATGCACTCGTGGCAACGCGCGATGCGGTTGCGCTTCAAGGCGATCCGACTGATCGACCGCTTGATACACCGGCTTGCCGGGGGAAACTGGCAGTGAAAGGGGAGCGATATGAACCAGGCACATTTTCAGATTCGAACGCAGACTAGTGGTGTTTTGCGACTCGCGCAGGCGGTACTGATTTATCGGGGCGCGTCGGACAGCGCATTGGCCACCGTCCACGACGTCAAGCAGGTCGATGGCGAGCCGGTGATAATGGCCGGCCGGGCGATGACGCCGCGCGCGGCAAACCAGTTGTCGCGCGCCTTGTCGAAAAATGTCGGGCATGGCGGCTTCCTGCCCGCGACGGTGCTCTACGTGGACGGGGACCTGCTGCTCTGGTGGGTGCCCCCTGGCAGACGCCACATCATGTTCCGCGCGCCGGAATTGGGCGCGCCGGAGCGCGGCGAGGTGGTTCCGCATCCGGGCCTGTTGTTCGCGGCGTCGAGCACGGTGTGGAAGGTGTGGGCGGTGAAGGGCAGGGAGCGTCCCACCTTGCGCACAGCCTTGTTCCAGTCGCCCTACTTCAACGTGTGGGAAGGGGGCGCCATCTGCCGAGGCAACGTGCAAGTGCCGGAAGGGACGACGACCGAAAAGATCGCCGCATGGAACGCCGCGTTCATGGGCTCGTTCTTCACTCATCCGAATGGAGACGGGAAACTGGTGCGCTATCGGGGCGGTGCCTATCCGTTCTGGCGCGATATGCTCGATGGCAAGTTCAAGCGGTTTCCGGAGCGCGTGCTGGTCGATGCGCAGACCTCGCTCGGTGCATTGCTGGGCATCGAAGGTGAGCGCGATGACTGATCCGCGTGATACTGCGCTGCAGAGAAGCTGCCCGACGCTATCGGCACCGCGCTTCGGGCCGCTGCCGGCCATGGATAACGGGCAGCGCGTCATCGTCGCCTCGAACGGGGTGTTCGTTCAGGTGAAACTCGACTGGCTCGATTGCACGGTGCGCATCGCGCACGTCGCTTTGAGCCCGCCGCTGCCTTTCGGATGCCTGCACGAACGCATCGATTTCGCGTTCGGCGTGATCCCGGTGCGCCTGCTGGAATCCATCATCGAAGCGGGCAGGGCGGGGCTGCCGAACGAAGTGGCGGGAGGATTGATCTATGCGCGGCAAAGCGGCTCCCTGCGTTTGGCGATCTACGACGCCCTGGACGCGTCACCGGATGGCATCGACTACAGGATGCCATCCCTGGCCGACGATGAAACCATTGCCATCGACTTGCATACGCATGGCCGGGCCGCCGCGTTCTGGTCGGCGACCGACAATCGGGACGACCGGGGCGTCAAGGTGGCCGGCGTGTTCGGCCATCTTGATCGTATTCGGCCAAGCGCGGCGTTCCGGCTCGCGGTGAACGGTCATTACCAGTCGTTGCAGCATCCGTGGGAGAGGCAGAAAAACCGCATGGATGCGCAAGGTGACGGCCTTGATGGTGGCGCATACAGGACGATACTTAAGTGGTTGGGTATACCGAGAGGAGGGAAATGAACATGGAGACGATGGAACACGTGCTCGACGCGAGCCTGCTGGACAAGCGGGTGCAGATCTATCTGATCGGTGTCGGCGGCAATGGCGCGCAGATGGCGACCTGCTTGGCACGGCTCGATATCGCCATCAAGGCGCTTGGGCATCCCTACGGACTGCACATCACCGCCTTTGACGGGGACCGGGTGAGCGAGGCGAACGTGGGCCGCCAGTTGTACAGCCCGGCCGATGTCGGGCGCTACAAAGCGGTGGTAACCATTCATCGGCTCAACCAATTTTATGGACTCGACTGGATCGCCCATCCGTGCCGGTTCGAGGATTTCGAGCATGGCGCCTTGCGCCGTCCCGACGCCGACCTGATCGTCAGTTGCGTTGACACCCGATCCGCCCGACAGGCGCTGCATGCTCGCCTATTCGAAGGGAGCGGACAGCGCCGCTACTGGCTCGATCTCGGTAACACCGAAGCGACGGCACAGGTGGTGCTGGGCGAAGCGCCGGGCCGACGCAGCCACTCCAGTACGGGCCAGTCGCCGCGCCTGCCGTGCGTCACGGAACTGTTTCCGGAATTGCTCGATAGGTCGGTGGCCGATACGAACACGCCGTCATGTTCGGTACGCATGTCGCTGGCAAGCCAAGGCCTGTTCATCAATGACGTGGCGGTGCGCTATGCGGCCCAGATATTGTACGAATTGTTTTCCAATGGACGGATTCGGCAGCATGGCGTGCTGATCAATCTCGAATCCAAACGAAGCGGTCCCATCGACATCGACCCGGTGGCATGGAGTCGGTTTGGCTATTGCGCAGCAGGGGCCGACACGGATGCTGTTGCGGCCTAACCGCAGGCAACCTGCTGCCAATCTTGCGCCCTGGAACCGATGGTCAGTGCGCTCACGCTGTGCTGGTACTGGAGAGATGGGCGCCAGCCGGTGTGAAAAAAAGCGCGGAACACTAGAGACAGGCGTGCAAAACGGCGCGAAAATCATCGTCATCCAACACAGGGTGACGATCATGATCCGCCTCGGAAAGAACATTCGATTGACACGGAGGGAAGTCGAACGATTCACGATGATCACGGGCTTCGTGCCCGCGCACGTCCGAACGTTCGACGACCTTGATGCCTACATCGGGCAATGCAAGCGGCATTATTGGGGAGTGTCAACAGACACCAAGTTCCTGCATTGGCTTATTGACCGGGAGCGCTCGCTCTGTGTCGGCAAAGGCTAGGAAAAAGAAATGTTCCCAGCCTGGGACAAGTTCGTGCCGGCCTGCCGGGCTCCGGTTCACGCTCTCCTGTGAGGAAAAATGCCCGAACGCCTAATGCGATCACCGTCTCCGGTGGGCGTGAGGACGTTCGGCGTTCGGGGCGCCGCAATAAGGATCGCGCAGCGCCGCAACCGGGGATGCCGGTTTCTTTGTTCGCCGTGATGGGCGAATACTCATGCGACTTTGGAGGCTGGCGGCGCGCCGTCATTCTCCTGAACACATTGAGCTTCCGTTTGGGCAGTGAATGTCGTTTTCGCCTGCTCAAATTCGGCTTTCTTCGATAGCTGACCGACGCGTCGCGTGGCCGGCTCTTTGCTAACTTCTGGCAAGCACTCGACGGCAAGGTCGCCGCTTCGTAGTAACAGACGCCGCATAGCGATGACTGGAACGACGAACACTGCATTGAACAACATGCGGACGAACTGGCCGATACGCTTGTTACGCGCCTGGCGTGCCTTCTGCGTACGCAGACTTTCCTTGCAACGCAGGTAGAGCGCGACGTGCGTACGCTTCATATCAGGATCGGACTCGAGCTGGTTCATCACTTCGACCGCGACGGCAGGATCTACCACGCGGCGGTAGAAGCCGACCCAGACCTTTTCCTCTTCAAATTCAACGCCATAACGCTTGGCGCGGGACCGATGGGTTCTCTCTTGGGACATGAGGTTCTCCAAAAAAATGGGGAACCCCGTCCCTGAAGGGAACGACGAAGGTTCCCCAAGGTTGTGACGATGCACGATGACTCCAGAAAAATACGACAGCGATCAATCTCCACGAGCGATTTCGCAGCGCATGGATACGACATGCTCTTGCCTGGACCGACAAGCATCGCCGGTGGATGGCTTCAGTAACGCTCCCAACACAGGCAGCTTGCGCTCGAAAGTCCGGTCGATGCCGGAGCCACCGAGCAGCACACTGACTGGTCGACCTTGACGATAGGGATTGGCTGTCGAAAACATGGCATTCTCCTTCAATGAAAGAAGGGGAACACCAGTCCCGGAAGGGAACAATGTTCCCCGTCAAGGATGCCTCCGATTGTTGCCAACGGAGACGCTCATATTTAACATTTAACTCGCACTTAATTCACATTGCTGACTGCTGGCGCATGCGAAAACGGCACACTGTCCTTGCGGACGGAGGCTTGACTTCGACTTCATTCTTCAAGGGCGGGTAACGACCGCAACGCCGACAAGGTAGGCCGGACTTCATGAGGTCGGCGATCGACCATCGCGAAGGCTGCGTAAGCACGATGCTCACAGATAGCGGTTCTAGTATTGCATCGCCGACGACGCCGTTCAAGACCGGAGGCCGCTGTTTGCGCACGCGCCACGTGGAAACCTGTCTTGGTTCCTGTGTGTTTCGGATGGCGGCGGCGAGGTGGACGCATGACCGGATGCCGGTCCGCATGGACGTGCATCCCGCATGCGCAACATCGTCAGTTGCGAGTCATTCGACGGACCCCGATTCAGGCGGTTCGCCATCCTCATGCTTGGCCCGCTTGTGCGCCAATACCCCGCCGAGATAAGCGCTTGAAGCGCGCTTGCGTGCGTGCCCGGCAAGTTCCGCCACCTCCTGGCGTGCGGGAGCGGCAATTTCCGTCGGCAGTCTTGCGCCGCCGCGCACCGGAGCTGCGTGCCCGGTGAGTACCTGAAATTGTTCAATCAGTACTTCATGGCGCAGGCCGTGCGCGGTGACGCCCAGTGCGCCTTGCGTGACTCCAAATTTCTCCAGAACGTAGTTGAACCGACGCAGGGCCTGCTCCAGCGTATGCGATGGGTGCCCCATGTGGCCATCGCGGGTCGCGACCACCGTCTGCGCATGCTCGACCGCAGCAGTGCGTTCCACTGAATCAAGAGGGACGAAGCGTTCGCGGCCGCCCTTGCTGCCGCCTTTGATGCGCGCATACGAGTCCGCCTTTCTTTTGTGAAGCGGCAACCCGGTCGCGTCGAAGGACATCACGCAGGCATGGGGGCGGAACATGACGGCTTCCTTCCTGCGCAGTCCCATCGCCCGGACCAGGCGCATGGCCGCGCCCACGTACGGATCGAACATGCAGATTTCGCTAATCACGCCGTCGATATCGATCCCTTGAGCGGACCAACTCTTGTCTCGCACCGCCACTTCATGGCGTTGGTACTCGTCGACTTGCAAGCCGTAGTAATGTGGCTGACGCACCAGTCCATGCTTGCCGAGCCACTGGGCCAAACCCCGCAGAAAACTCAAATAGGTTTGTATCGTCGCCGCCGCCAGTTTTTCTGCTTGCCAAACCGCGACCATGGCCTTGATGTGGCGCTCGCCCAAGTTGCGCGGGTCCGGCAGTCGCTTGAATCCAGCCTTGCCCTTCAGGTCGCGAAAGAAGCGGCGCAGGAAGTCGGCCCGTTCCTGGCGCGTCTTGAACGACACGTCCTTGTGCTTGGCCGTGTGCTGCCTGTTGAACAGATCGATCAGGACCTCCAACACCTTCAGCGGAGGGGTCTTGCCGATTCGGTAGCGGGTAAGGATTTCGGATGCGCTCAGTCCTGTCCAGTCCTGGTGGCGGCGCGGTTGATGGACGAGCGAATTTGCCGCACGCGAGGTGCGGTCATGCATTGTTCCCTTGGACATGATGTCCTCCGTTCTTGAACGCCCGCTGCTCGAAACGCGGGCGGGTTCAGTCATCACGGAATCGATGGGGGATGAAACAGAATGGCGGATTCCGTCGCCATCGCGTTCAGTGGTCATTGCATCGCGCCGGACGCGACCACGAGCGTCCTTGCGAAAATCAAAAAAGTACCCAGGGTTGCGCCAGTCCCCCGTTGGGAGGCCGGCTCGGTAATCGTAAAAATGGTTCAATGAATCCAGCCCGCTTGTGCATTTCTGCAGCGTACGGGGGAGGGGATGCCGCCCGACCTCCAGGGTCGTGGCAAGACATCGGCGACGAGATCGGGTCTCGTGCGCTGTCGGGATCAGTTCTTGTAGCCGTCACCCTACCTGGGTGGGTTCGTCCCTTACCGAAAGTCCGGGGCGTGTCAGGTAGTCGAGCGAATGCGTACGGGGAGCCTAAATAGGCAAGCACGGCCGTACGGTGCATGGCATGCATGCTCGCAGCGGGTAACGAGGAATAGTGGTCCGGCATCGGGTGCCGAAAAGACCATTTGCCCGGCCATGACGCCTTCTCGAAGAAGGCCAGCGCAGCTTTGCTGAACAGTCAAGGCCGATTGCACTACGGGGTGGATCACTGCTAGGCGCGACCTCGAGGATCGCGCCAAAACCAATTCAAGGATCGGTTAGTCAGGACGGGTATCGACCGCAACGCCTTTTTGTTCCCGCGATGGGAGCAGGGCAAGGAGCCTTTCGAGCACTGCCAGTTGACACCGTGACGGTTGGCGCGTCAAGCGCTTTCCGGCGCTTTCGGCTGGCGACGGCACTCGCCCTTGATGGCGGTTTTTCTTCCGATCCGGCGGGCACGCGAGGGTGCGCGAGGGGTTGACTCGCAAGGAAGTGGCCTCTGGTTCCGGAACCGGCCTTGACCGCCGATTTAACGGACGATCTGGAGGCTTGACGCGTGTTCTTCTGGTGCGACCGTAGTGACATGCGAACCAATACGATCCGGGCTCGGCGGCGGCCGATGTCGTTCCGGTTTTATCCGAATGACACTGCGGATCGACCGGACGTGGACCTGGTGCCGAAATCCGGTCCCAATCGTGGGCGTTTCGCATGGAGGCGCGGCATCGAATATCCGATGCTGTTCATATGAATCGACATTTCCGGAGAACCTATGGAACCGATCGTCAGAGCAGTGGATGTTGGATTTGGCAATACCAAGTACGTGACAAGTGGATCGAGCGACGAGATCCGTTGCGCCACCTTCCCTTCGATCGCCTATCCGAGCGCAAGGGACTTGTCGGCGACGCCGGCCGCCGAGAGGCGCAGAACCGTGGCCGTGCCGATTGATGGCCTTTTTTATGAAGTGGGCCCTGAAGTGAACCTGGCCGCCGATACATTCCGTTCTACCCAGATGCACGACCGTTACACCGAGACCCCGGAATATGCGGCCCTCTTGCGAGGGGCGCTCAATCTGATGAAGGTCAGTACCGTAGACCTGCTGGTGGTCGGCTTGCCTGTCGCGGCCTTCGCCGCCAAAAAGGCGGCCCTGGAAAAGGCGATGACCGGCAAACACGAAGTCGGCAATGGTCGGACCGTGACGGTGCGCAAGGCCCTGGCTGTCGCCCAACCTCAAGGTGCGTTGGTGTACTACGCCTCGCTGCACCAAAAGCTGCAAAGCATCGAGAATGAGCAGAGCCTGGTAATCGATCCTGGCGCCCGGACCTTCGATTGGCTGGTCACGAGAGGGATGCGCCTAGTCCAAAAGAAAAGTCATTCCATCAATCGCGGAATGTTCGATGTCTTGCAGGCCATCGCGACCGAGATCAGTGACGACATCGGCACGCCTTACCGGGACTTCGACGCGATTGATGCTGCGCTGCGCACTGGCAAAAACCCTGTCATTTATCAGAAGCCCTACGACATGTCGCGTCTGATGCCCATTGCGCGAACGATCGCGCAGCAGGCGGTGTCTTCGATGATGCAATGGATCGAGGCATCGTACAACTTCCAGAACATCATCCTGGTCGGGGGCGGCGCGTTCCTTTTCAAGAAGGCGGTCAAGGACGCATTTCCGAGACATAAGATCCACGAGATCAAAGATCCGATCTATGCCAACGTAAAAGGGTTTCAGATCGCCGGGATGAACTACGTCCGAAGCGGAATCGAAAAGGATGCGCCCGCCGTTCGGCCCGAGTTGAAGGCGGATGGAGGCGCGGCATGAGCCCGGGCAATGTGGGATCTCCAGAGCGCATACGACTCGTTTTCGAATTGGAACGCGCCGACAATCCGCGGCTCTACGATGACTTGATCCAGTGCAAGAAGGGCTCCAAACGGGTCAATCGTTTGCGAACCCTGGCGCACGAAGGCTTGCTTGTGCAAATCTGGTCGGCTCGCGGAGGGGCTCCAATCGAGGACGCGAATGGCGACAGGGTTCGCGTCGATGTGGGCGGGGCTTCGGTCACCAACCAGGTATTCGACGAACCGCTGATGGAGTAGACATGAACCAGGATCAATTCGACGGATGCGCGCCGCGGAAAGGCGGATTGCGCACTGGTGATGGTCGGCAGTCAGGCAAAAAGGTGAACGCAGTCGGCGCTTCGGAATTAGCCCAGATGGGCGTGTGTGAGCGACTGGTCGTATTCGAACACCACTTCGGCAAGCGGAGGTCTCTACGCCAGCGCGGTGCAATCAAACGAGGACAGATCGCACACAAGCAGTTCTATCGCGACGGCGCATCGATATCCGGAGCAGGAAGTGCATCGGCCGAAAAGGGGCGCTGTTACATCGCGACGCTCATATTCGGCGCCGGCCCAGAGACTGCTGCGCTCAGAGCATTCCGGGATCGAGTATTGCGGCCCTACTCGGCGGGACGCTGGTGCATCGGAATGCACTACCGGACGGCGCCCTTGATGTGTTCAGCGTTGAAACACCATGCATGGCTACAACCCATTGTTCGTACCACGCTGCGAGCTGCTGTCTGGCTCGTGAAGAAAATACTTCTTGAGAACGGAGAAAATCATGGCAAGTAACGCATTCATTCTGCTGGTGCTGGTTGTAGTGGTCGTTGTGACGTTCGTTGTTCGACAACGCCATGCTCGTTCGACTGGCCAGGAACTCGGGCTTGCCTGGCTGCCGCGGGAGCTACGCGGCGCCGAGTTGGTCTATGCCGAGCAAACCTTCTGTGCCGGGGGCGACATCACAATTATCGCCAAATTGGACCGGGGCTACCGGAATCCGAGCGGCGTAATCATATTGGTGGAATTGAAAACGCGTAGTGCAAATCGGCCTTATTTTTCCGATGTGATCTGGTTGTCGGCTCAGCGACTGGCGGTGCAGGCGCAGACAGGGGAGCACGTCGCTGCGTTCGGCTACGTGTTGGTCCAGCGACCTGGGCGCATGTTCAAGTCGGCACATCGGGTGGATTTGATGTCGGCTGAAGAGGTGGGAGCGCTGGCCAGGCGAAGGGAACACATTTTGAATGGCCATTTGGTTCCAAGGTATTCGTGTTCGAAGGGATTGTGTGGCGGGTGCGCTTTCATGCAGGCATGCGAGGTGTCGACCTGGTCCAGCCAGGTTGATGCTCTCTGGCGGCGGGGGGCTTGGTGGCATTCGCTCAGTTGAACCCGCTCAGACTTCACCTGACGCTGGCTGTTAGATGAGTTAAAGTTCATATCAAACGATCGATGCCTCCTTCACCTTCCTGAAAACAGCCAACTTCGAGATAAACCAATGTCCAATTTCGCCGTCGCAGCAATCGGCTCACCGGCGCCGTTGCCTGAGCAATCGGTCGATCCACTTATCGCAGAGCGAACAGTTTTCAACACCGATAGAACTCATCGCTTCGCGCTTTTCCGGCATTGGGGTGACATAGAAAACTATGCTTGCGGCATTAGCATGAACCCCTCCGGTGCGGCGGAAGATGTAGGCGATCCTACAGTGGATGGAATGGTCCGCCGAGCTCGAGACTACTGGGGCGTTGGTGCCTACTACCAACTCAATGTCATGTCCATTCGCGGTACCTACTCGTCAGACTTAGCCAATACGGCCTTGGTTAACCTCCCGGAGAATGATGAATGGATCCGGCGAATCGCGGCCAAAGCTCGATTTATTGTAGTGAGTTGGGGTAATCCCGGTCAAAAGTCGGGCCGCGGACCTGCGGTGGAGACAATCTTGCGCGAAGTGTGCGACCCGGCGAAAGTCTTTTGCTTCGGCAGGAATAAGAACGGGGCGCCAGTCCACCCGCTCTATCAACGGCTTGATGCACCATTGAAGCAATATTTTGCGTAGGTGCAAGATGTGCTTAGTCCAGCCGACGGATGCTAAACCGATCGCTCACGTTGATGACCAAAAACTACGTTTTCGCTTCCGTCCGCTGGGTTTCGGCCCAGCTTAGCGCGGTGCCAGACACAGTTCGAATCCCATACCGTACCACCACCCATCAAGTCCCATCAGCCCGCGTCCTCATAGTGAGAGCGCGGTTTTTTTGCAGTAGGCCGCGCGATACGTGCGACCACTTATTCGGCGTAGGAATAGATATGGTTCACGGACAGGACCTGGTCAGCTACAGTAAGCTCTTTAGTGACAGAAATGACATTGCGACGCCGCTCGACTCGAATTTTGATAGAATTCTTCGTGCACTTTTCGCGGAAATTGGCAGCGCTAAGCGTCGTGAAAGCGACATGAAAATAGCAGTTTTTTTTGCATCCACGAATGCATCCACGGCTGTGAAAGACTGGCGAGGAATCCAGTATTCATGCGGCTTCCATGGCCTTGTTCGACTCCCACCGCTTCCGCCAGGAAACAAAGAAACCGCCCTCGGGCGGTTTTTTGTTGCCTCTTCGAATCGCCCATCTGGTGCCGTCTTCCTTAGACCAAGGTCCTATAGCAATGCGATGGAAAAACCCAGACAATTCGAAGCAAGTGAAGACGCCAAGCTTATGCCGCAATTGGGCCGCCGGTACGCAGCTGCCAGTATGTATGTGAGCGTCGCTGTTGAAGTGGGTGGGCGTCACATCTAAGGCCATATTCACATAGTTTTAAATGGAGTCAGCATAATGATCGGATACCTTCGGCTTATCTTCGCGATTCCCGTCTTTCTGTTTATCCTGTCCTGCTCGACGAATCCGACCGTCGCCAGCGGCGGAGACCCTGAGTTGGACGCAAAAGCGCAAGCGGCACTACAACAACTTCTCATCGCGACACCAAAGGCGAGGGAACTCCAATCTCAAGCGAAAGCCGTGGTTATATTCCCTGACATTGTCAAGGCGGGGCTGATTGTTGGTGCGCAAGGCGGGAAAGGGGTGATGTTTGGTCCGGATGGGAAAATCCTGGGGTACTACAGCGCGCGCGCAGTGTCGTACGGCCTGCAGGCTGGCGCCCAATCGTTCTCGGAGGCCCTGTTTCTCATGACCGACGCTGCCATCACTACGCTCACCAGCGGTGCCGGATTGTCGGTGGGCACGGGGCCGAGCGTCGTCGTCGTGGATGTTGGGATGGCTAAGACAATGACGACTACCACGTTGAAATCCGATGCCTATGCGTTTATTTTTGGACAAGAGGGACTGATGGCCGGCTTTGGGGTGCAAGGACAAAGGATTGTTAAGTTTGATAAGTGAATCGCAAAATATTTTTACCACGCCTCTGTAGTGCTTCTGCAACCGTCTATTCGACTGCCACCGCTCCGCCAGGAAACGAAGAAACCGCCCTTGGGTGGTTTTTTTGCTTTTCGGAAGCGGGGAAGGTGCCTGCGCGTCTTCCGCGGGGCGCGCATCCTCTGACCTTGGCAGGAACTGCTTGCTGTATCATCCCACCCCTGAAAAACTGAAAGCCTCACATGCTCATCATCACCATCAAACAGGGCAAAGAAAAGACCCTCCTCGCCGGCGACCCCTGGATCTACCTCTCCGCCATCGAAAAAATCGACGGCAAACCGCAGGAGCTGAAAAAACCCGGCGCCACCGCGATCGTCCAGTCCTCCTCACGCCAGTTCCTGGCGCGCGCCGCCTACAACGCCAAATCCCAAATCGCCGCCCGCGTCTGGACCGTGCGCGAGGACGAGCCGATCGACCACGCGCTGATCAAGCGCCGCGTGCAGGCCGCCCTGGCGCGCCGCGCCGTTGCATGGAGCATCGCCGACCCGCAAGCGCTGTTCCAGTTGATCGATGGCGATAAGGACGGCTTGTCCGGCCTGCTGGTGCACAGCTACGGCGGCGCTGAAGGTTACCTGGTGTGCCAGTTCAATGCGGCCGGCGTCGAGCTGTGGAAGGTGGCGGTCGTGCAGGCACTGCTCAAGGAGACAGCTTGCCCGAACGTCTATGAACGCTGCGACGAATTGCAACGCAAAGGCGAAGGACTGCCCGTCTTCCCACGCGCGCTGGCGGGCGACGAACCGCCGCAAAAGTTGATGGTGCGCGAGGGCAAACGGTTGGCGCCGATGGATATCCGTACCGGCTTTACCTATCCCCGTTAAAGATTGTGACTTGCACGACAGTCCTGTTCGGAATTGTCACGCATATAGTGCCTGCCGGCATCAAATAAGTTGGAAACCAGTTCCCACGCATATATCATGTAGGATTGCTCTTACAAAGAATATGCATGCACAACCAAGCTCCTGCTTCGACCCCTGAGGCAAGGCGACGTCCCTTGCGCCTGGTCACCCTGGCGATGCTGACGGTTAGCATCGCCGTCACCCTGACGGTCTTGCTGCACCTGGCCCTGGTCAGCCATTTCGCGCAACAGCAGGCGCGCAAGGAGGCGCAGATGCGCCTGCAGCAGCTTTCGTGGCAAATGCGCGATTCGCTGAACCTGGTCACGAGCAGTGCCGTCGCCGACGTCAGGCTGCTGGCCGACCTGCCGCAGGTACGCTCGTTCGATGAACCGGACGCAGCGCGCCGCGTGCTCGACTCCTTGCAGCGCGGCTTTGCCGACTATGCGTGGATCGGCGTGGCCGATGCCGGGGGCAGGGTGGTCGCCGCGACCAACCGGATGCTCGAGGG
The DNA here is from genome assembly GCF_051262535.1 of Massilia sp. CMS3.1. Classification (NCBI taxonomy): domain Bacteria; kingdom Pseudomonadati; phylum Pseudomonadota; class Betaproteobacteria; order Burkholderiales; family Oxalobacteraceae; genus Massilia; species Massilia sp. CMS3.1. The sequence goes on from NZ_JBIMES010000007.1 coordinate 228,064, forward strand.
CGCGCAAGTCGATGGCCGTCCCTGGTTCAAGGCCGGTTTGAAAGGCGTGCAGGCGACCGATTACCATCCCGCCCTGCTGCTGAACAAGCTGCTGCCGAAATCCATCGATCCGTGGCGCTTCATCGACATGTCGGCGCCCCTCGTGGGCGATGACGGCGTGGTGCGCGGCGTCGTTGGGGTGCACATGAGCTGGCAGTGGGTGCGCAACCGCGCGCACGAGTTGCTCACGCCCGCGTTGCGCCAGTACGGCGCCGAGGTGCTGGTGGTGCGCGCGGATGGCACGGTCCTGCTGGGACCTGCCGAATTGGTCGAGAAGAAGATCGACAGCCCGGGCCTGCGCCTGGCGCAGGGAGGCGGCACCGGGTCGCTGCGCGAGGAGTGGCCGGACGGCAAGATCTACCTGACCGGCTACAGCCGTACCGGCACCGATGGCGATCCGGCGACGCTGCGATGGGCCGTGCTGGTGCGTCATACCGAGGATGCAGCGCTGGCCGAGGCGCGCACACTGGAACGCCGCATGATCGGGCTGAGCGTTCTGATGGCGGCCATGCTCGCCATGTGCGCGGCACTTCTGGCGCGCCGCCTGACGCGGCCGATGGATGCGCTCGGTAGCGCGATCGAGGGGGCCATCGAGGCGACGCGCGCCGGTGGAGGCGCCGCAAACATTCCGGTGGTCGACGGCTTCCACGAAGCACAGGTGCTGTCGCAGGCGATGCGCGAATTGGTGCGCAGCGAAGAGGCGCACCGCTACGCGCTCGAGACGATGAACCAGCAGCTCGAGAGCACGGTCGCGGCGCGGACCGCCGAGCTGCAGGCCTTGCTGATGCACGACGGCTTGACCGGGTTGCCGAACCGGCGCGCCCTGATGCAGGCCTTGCCTGACGCCATGCACCGCGCCGCGCGCGCCCACAAACCCTGCGCCTTGCTGTTTCTCGACATGGACGGTTTCAAGAACGTGAACGATACCCATGGCCACGAAGAGGGCGACGCGCTGCTGTGCCAGTTCGGTGCCCGCCTGCTCGGGGCCGTGCGCAAGACCGACCTGGTCGCGCGCCTGGCCGGCGACGAATTCGTGGTCGTCCTCGAAGGGCTGGGTGACGCTCAGGATGCCTATGAGAAAGCCGACAGCCTGCTGGCCGTGCTGCGTCTCCCATACACCCTGAAACGCGCATCGGTATCGGTCGGCGCCAGCATCGGTGTTGCCCTGCACTTGGCGGAAGACGCCCACGATCTCGATGCCTGGCTGGCGCGTGCCGACGGCGCCATGTACGCCGCAAAACGGGGTGGCAAGAACAGGGTGACCTTGGCGGTGTGAACTGTTTCTTGAGGGAAGTCAGAGTTTGCCTACATGACGACAAGCCGAACTGGTCAGCGGTATGTGCGACATTCGACAGATGAACCCGCTTGAGAGGGGTAAGGTAGAGGCGTAGAGAGGATACGCCGATGCTCAAGTTGTTTGTCACGTTTGCAGTGCTGGGAGGAAGTGCCGCGTTAGCCTGTGCGCAGGGCGGGGTGACGACGTATGGCGTCATCGACGCCGGCGTCGTGGGGCAAGGCGGTTGCACCGGCGCCTGCGCCACCCAGGTCGGCAGCAAACTGGCATCGGAATCCCATATCGGCATCCACGGGCGCGAACCTGTCGGCAATGCGCAAGCCATCTTCGCCCTCGAAAGCGGACTGCACGTCGACACCGGGAGCAGGAACCAGCATGATCGCCTGTACGGGCGCCAAGCGTTTGTCGGCCTGGCCGGCGAATTCGGTGCACTCACGATCGGGCGTCAGTACAACCTGCAATACTTGGCGCTGGTCGATGTGGGCGACCCGTTCAAGGGCGGCATGGCGGGTAGTGCAAGCAAGCTGATCGGCGGCGGACGCCGCGCCGACAACAGCGTTCAGTACTACGGGGCGCTGAGGCGCGGCATCTCGGCCGGTGCATCGTACGCGCTCAAGGAAAGGGTCGACACCTCGCCCGCCGGGCGTGCCTGGGGCATGACGGTGGGCGTCGAAGCCGGGCCGCTGACGGTACGCGCCGCGCACCAGAACCTGAACGCCGTGCGCGTCCAGCTCAACAGCAAGACCAGCAACGACACCGTGGCGCGCAATTCGATCCTGGCGGCCAACCTGCGCCTGGGCTGGGGCACGGCCTACGCCGCCTACAGCCTGAGCCGCGGCTGGGCTGGTTCGCCCCTGTTCAATCCCGACAATCCTTACGGCGCCGGCCTGGCGCGCACGGCGTCGAGCAACAGCCGCGACGGCCTGTTCGGCCTGGCGGTGCCGCTCGGCCAGGGCACGTCCCTGCTCGCTTCCTACATCTGCAAGGACGACCGCGACCTGGCCAACCAGGATGCCAACCAGGTCGCCTTCGGCGCCAGCCACGCCGTGTCGCGCCGCACCGATTTCTATGCCGCCTATTCGCGTATCCAGAACCGCAATGGCGCCGGCTATGCGGTCGGCAACGCCAGCGCGCGCGACAATGGCAATGCGGCTCTTAACATCGGCATGCGCCACTCCTTCTGATGCATCCGGAGGCCAAGCGTGCGCTGCGACGCGCGCGGACAATTGCCTGTAGCCTGACACGATCTCTGAACTATCCGACAACCATCTTCACGGAGGCATCATGACTGGTATTAGTACCCTCGATCCGGACAACTTTCCGGAGAGTGCAGACCGCAGCCTTGGCAAAGGCCATGGCATTGATTCACTCGGACCGAGCGACACTTCCGATACAGGCAGCGACGTGGTCGGCGGTCCCGGCTTTGCGACCAACCTCGACGACGACCAGCTGCTCCATCTGGACGAGGGTACAAACTCCGATATGGAGGCGAGCCATGCCGGCGACACGGCGGGCCCTGACGTCGGCGACGCGAATTTCTCGAGTGACAGCGACGCGGGCGGTACCGGCGAACGCGCTTCCGCCGGACGCGATACCGTCGTCAAGGATGGCGCCGACATCGATACCGACCGCATCGAATCGATTCCCGACCTGCCGCTGACGGAAGAAGACACCGAGTTCCTGGCGAGCAGCCCCCCGACTGGCAAGGACGACGACAAATAATCGTCTGCCGCAACAACGCAAAAGGCGCGCAATCTGCGCGCCTTTTTCACGTCCAAACATCTGCCGCTCAAGTGCGGGTCAGGCGCCGGCGTGCCAATTGCGGCTGCGCCAGTTTCCAGGCCGCGAACAGGGCGCCGCCGCCCAGCAGGGCCGTCATCAGGGGTTTCGCGTTCAGACTCAGCGCCGTATAGGCCGAGGTTTCCTTGACGCTGCGCTCGGTCATGCCCTGGCGCTCGCGCAGCGCATGGGTCGGGTCCGGCGCGTGCAGGGCGTCGGGACGTCCCGGCATCTTGTCGAACTTCGATTTTTGCTGGCTGAACATTGTCGCGCGAACATAGCGGTCCATCAGGCGTGGCATGCGGGCACGGGTGGCGGAGACGAACTTGGAGGCGCCGCCGACGAACACTTCGCGCTTCGGATGGCTTGCACAATGCAGGATGGCTTTAGCCACGAGCTCGGGCGCGTAGACCGGTGGCGGCAGGATCGCTTCCTTCTCCATGTAGTTCTTGGCGTGCACGGCAAACATGGTGTCGATCGCGGCCGGCTTGATCAGGGTGACCGAGATCGGCGCCTCTTCTTTCTGCAACTCCATGCGTAGCGAGTCGGTAAAGGCTTTCACCGCATGCTTCGAGGCCGAATACATGCCTTGCAGCGGGACCGGGGCGTCCGACACTTCGCTGCCGACATTGATGAGGGCGCCGCCGCCGCGCGGTTTCATGCGCTTGACCGCTTCCAGCGAACCGTTCACAACGCCCCAGAAATTGGTCTGGAACAGGCGCTGGTGGTCTTCCAGCGACACGTCTTCCAGGCGTCCGAAGGTGCCGACGCCGGCATTGTTGACCCAGGTATCGATGCGGCCATAGCGCTCGAGCGCAGTCTGGCCGATACGCTCGACATCAGGCGCGTTGCCGACGTCGGCGGTGACAGTCGCCACCTGGCAACCCTGGCGCCGCAGTTCGCTGGCAAGCTGGTCGAGCGCCTCGCCATTGCGCGCGGCAAGCACGAGTTTTGCGCCTTGTTCAGCGGCCATACGGGCGGTGGTGAGGCCGATGCCGCTGCTGGCGCCGGTAATGACGATCACTTGTTCGTTGATGTTGCGAAGTTTTGCTGACATGAGGGCTTCCTTTCCACGGGTAGTACGGGAAGGACTGCCCGGCGGGGGCGGGCAGGCCACGACTTATCGAACTGATACAGTCGTGGCCATGTCGTCGATTTCAAGTCATTTTTTGGCCGGGTTATACACCTGGTCGAAGACACCGCCATCGGCGAAGTGGGCTTTCTGGGCGTTGGTCCAGTTACCGGCCACCTGGTCGAGCGTGAACAATTTGATGTTCGGGAACTGCGAGGCGTACTTGCGCGAGAACTTCTCGACCGACGGACGGTAGTTGTTCTTGGCGATGATGTCCTGGCCTTCGTCGCTGTACAGGTATTCCAGGTAAGCCTGGGCGACCGGACGCGTGCCGCGCTTGTCGGCGACCTTGTCGACCACGGCCACCGGCGGCTCGGCCAGGATGCTCACGGACGGCGCCACGATCTCGAACTTGCCCGGACCGAGTTCGCGCAGCGCCAGCAGCGCCTCGTTTTCCCAGGCCAGCAGCACGTCACCGATACCACGCTCGACAAAGGTAGTGGTGGCGCCGCGTGCGCCCGAGTCGAGCACCGGCACGTTCTTGTACAGCTTGTTGATGAACTCGCGTGCAGTGGCATCGGTACCGCCCGGCTGGCGCAGCGCATAGCCCCAGGCCGCAAGGTGGTTCCAGCGCGCGCCGCCCGAGGTCTTCGGGTTCGGGGTGATCACCGAGACGCCCGGCTTGACGAGGTCGCCCCAGTCGCGGATGCCTTTCGGATTGCCTTTACGCACCAGGAACACGATGGTCGAGGTGTAGGGCGCGCTGCGGTTCTTCAGGCGATCCTGCCAGTTGTGCGCGATAAGGCCGCGTTCACTGATAGCATCAATGTCATACGCCAGTGCCAGTGTGACAACGTCGGCTGAAAGGCCGTCGATCACCGCCTGGGCCTGCTTGCCCGAGCCGCCATGCGACTGGCGCACGGTGACCTTGTCGCCGGTCTTGCCCTTCCAGTGCTTGGCGAAAGCCTTGTCGAAGTCCTGATACAGCTCCCGCGTCGGATCGTACGAGACGTTCAGCAGGGTGACGTCGGCCGCAAAAGCAGCGGACTGGGCCAGCAGCGCGACGGCTACCAGCGATTGAGCAAATTTCTTGAACATACGTTTCTTTCGGATGAGTTGGAACAGGGTTACCGCTAGGGTATTGCCCCGCTCATCCGAAGAAAACGAATGATTTCAGCTATGGTTATGCGAATTTCAACCGTTGCGCCAAGCGTGTATGCGTTGGCAACAACATGCCGGCCGGGCGATACTGGCGCTGTGCCGGCATCCTGCCCGCTCTATCAGTGCGCTTTGGACAGGATCAGGAGCCAACGGCCAAAGAAAAGGACCTCGACGTGGCCAGGCTCGACACCGGTATCGCACTCCATGATCGGATTGATCGGGTAGAAGCGTTTGCGGAAGTCACGGGTGAGCAGGATTTCGCGGCGTCCAATGCGCATAAGAAAAGGTGTAGGAGCGTATTCCAGGCCGAAAGAGTTGTTCAGAGTGGTCATCGACGTTTCCTTTGTTTGAATTATGTTGGTCAGTGAAACCAGAATAGCATAACTACTGTATAAATCCACAGTTACTGTACATAACCACAGTAAAATCTTTAATGTGTAGTTTTTTTGCCATCGGCCCGAATCCTTCCATGAACAAATCCTTGACCACCCGCCTGCACCGCTTCGCCGCCGCGCGCTTTTCGCCGCAGGAGGAGTTCGGCCTGCACCTGACGCTGGGCGTGCTGGCGCTACTGCTGGCGATGGCCGGTTTCGCGCGCATTGCCGGTGCCGTCGTCGATGGCGCGCCGATCACCGAAGTCGACTTGCGCCTGGCTGCCTGGCTGCACGCGCATGCCCACGACAGTGCGCTGCTGCGCAATTTCCTGCTGGGGGTGACGCACCTGCACAGCACGCCCGGCGTATTGAGCCTGGCTGCCCTGGCCGGCTGGTGGCTGGTGCGGCGCGATGCGCGCCACTGGATGCTGACCTTGCTGGCCGCCGTACCGGGCGGGATGCTGCTGAACGTCGCGATGAAACATACGTTCGAGCGCGCGCGCCCGCATTTCGACGAACCGATCCTGGCCTTGAGCACCTACAGCTTCCCGAGCGGGCACACGGTCGCGGCGACCCTGCTGTATGGTGTGCTGGCCTGTTACCTGACGCGCCGCGCGCACAGCTGGCCGGCACGCGCCGCCATCGTGGCGGGGGCCTGCGCGATGGTGCTGCTGGTGGCCGGCTCGCGCCTGTACCTGGGCGCCCATTACCTGTCCGATGTGCTGGCGGGCATGCTTGAGGCCTGCGCCTGGCTGGCGATCTGCGTGACCGGCGTGGCGACGCTGCGCCGGCGCCAGGGGGCTCGTGCACGACAAACCGACTATTGATCACCTGGGAATATACTGAATGCGAACCATTATCCACCTGTCCGACCTGCATTTCGGGCGTGTCGACCAGGCCCTGCTGGGGCCGCTCCACGACCTGATCCATTCGATTGCGCCCGATGTCGTGGTCGTTTCCGGCGACCTGACCCAGCGCGCCCGCACCGAAGAATTCGAAGAGGCGCGCGCTTACCTCGACACCTTGCCTGGCCCGCAGATCGTGGTGCCGGGCAACCACGACATCTCCCTGTACAACGTGTTCCGGCGCTTCGTCAGGCCGCTGGACCGCTTCAAGCGCTACATCACGGACGACCTCGACCCGGTTTTTGTCGATGACGAAATCGCCGTGGTGGGCGTGAACACGGCGCGCTCGCTGACGATCAAGGATGGGCGCGTGAACAAGGAGCAGGTGCAACGCATCCACGCGCAGCTCGACGGCCTCGCGCCGCACATCACGCGGATCGTCGTCACCCACCACCCGTTCGACCTGCCGACGACGTTCAAGGAGCAGGACCTGGTCGACCGCGCGCCGATGGCAATGGAAGTGTTCGCCGAATGCGGCGTCGATGTGCTGCTGGCCGGGCACATGCACGTCAGCCATGCGGCCAGCACGGCTTCGCGCTACCAGATCGATGCCTATGCGGCACTGGTGGTGCAGGCGGGTACGGCGACCTCGACGCGGGGCAGGGGAGAAGTCAATTCCTTCAACCTGCTGCGCGTCGAGCATGAGCGGCTCGAAGTCGACCGTTATGGCTGGGATTCGCTGAGCAATACCTTCCGCGTCATCCTTACCGAAAAATTCCTGCGTCGCGGGAATATCTGGTCGCCGGCGGCGGAGGGGATGCTGGCCGCAGGTATTTGAGGCAGGCGATCAAAAAAAGGCCGGCATCAAGCCGGCCTCGTCATTTTCGCGGTATCAGATCCAGTACTCGGTCAGGCGCGCCGCCCATTCCTTGATGCGGTCGGCCAGGGGACGGCCGCGCCATTGTTCGAGCGTGACCTGTTTCGAATCGCGCAAGTCTTCATTGAAGGCGCTCTCCATCTCGCGTCCGAAGGCCGGATCGATGATCACCACGTTGAGCTCGTGATTGTGGATGAAGCTGCGGCGGTCGATATTCGCCGAGCCGATCGTCGACCAGGCTTCGTCGATCACCGCCGTCTTGGCGTGCAGGATCGCCACCTGCAGCTGGAAGATCTTCACGCCGCCGGCCAGCAGCTGCTCGTAGAATGCCTGCCCGGCATACATCACCAGGCCGTGATCCGACACGCCCGGCAGCACCAGTTTCACATCGACGCCGCGTTTGGCGGCGGCGATCATGGCGTCGACGATCTGCTGGTCGGGCACGAAATAGGCGGAGGTGATGTGCACCGACTTTTTCGCCTCGTTAATCGCGACCATCAGCGACTTGTAGATTTCCGAATGGCTGCCCGGCTCGGTGGCCAGAACGCGCACGAACTTGTCGCCGGCCGGATCCAGCCGCGGGAAATAATCGCGTGGCGCCAGCTCGCCGCCTTCCTGGCGCACCCAGGCGTTGACAAACGCCCATTGCAGCGTCGTCACGGCGGGCCCCTCGATTTTCACGTGGGTGTCGCGCCAGCCGATCTTGTTCTTGTCGACCTTGCCGGGCTTGGCGCGTGACCGGAACAGCGAGCTGTTCGCATAATCGCTGCTGATGTTGATGCCGCCGGTGAACGCGACGCGGCCGTCGACCACCATGAGTTTACGGTGGTCGCGGTTATTGATGGACCAGTTGCCCTTGGCCTTGGCCGGATTGACGGGATTGAATGCCACCATGTTGATGCCGGCGTCACGCATGCGGTCGAAAAAAGCCTGGGGTGTGCCGAGCGTGCCGACACTGTCGTACATGACGTTGACGATGACGCCCTCGCGCTGCTTTTCGATCAGCAGTTCGGCGAACTGCAGGCCGATCGGATCCTGGTCGAAGATATAGGTTTCCAGGTTGATCGAGGTCGTGGCGCCGCGCACGGCCCCCATCATCTCGCGCATCGTCGCCGGGCCGTCGAACAGCAATTGCACGTTGTTGCCGGCGATCAGCGGCAAGCCGGTGGCCTGCTCCTCGAGCACAGCGAGCTGCTTCAGGTCGGCCGTCGCATTCGCCCAGCGCCGCTGCAAGAGCGCCGAAGTCTGTCCCTTCGACAGCGTGCCCCTCGCGTGCTCGATCGTCGGGTTGGTCTTTTTCGCCGTTTCAGGCAACTTGTCGGCATCGGGCAGGGTGCGGCAGGACGCCATCACACCGATCAGGCCGAGAACGGCAATCCACCATGTGATGCGTCGTTTGTTCATTTGTTACCCTTGGTTGAGGTCGGGATGTCGACCATGTCGGCATCCCTTGGCCCGATGAAGAAGTCGATCGGCGCATACAGGAAGCGCCGGCCTAGTGCGCGCAGCAACAGGACGCTGCGGGTAAAGCGGATATTCCGGGCGCGCAAGGCCACCCACAGCGCCAGGTTGAAGCTGACCAGGAGGTTGACCGCGCCGATCAGCGCCACGCCGGCCAAGGCATTGGCCACCATCGGCAAGCTCATCCGATAGTCGAGTCCGACCAGGGCGGTGGCGAAGTTCGCCGTCGAGAAGGTCACGTGGCGAATGTCGAGCGGCAGGCCGAGCAGGAAGCCGACCGTGCCGGTGGTGCCGAGCAGGATGCCGAAGAAGAAGTTACCCATCAGGCCGCCCAAATTGTCCTCGACATAGCGCGACAGCCGGTCGCGCCGCTCGATCCCGAGCAGAGCACCCAGCCAGCGCAGCTGGCGCACCCGCTGGCCCATGCGCGTGTAGAGCGCCTTGTTGTCGTAGTAGCCCGAGATCAGTCCGGCCACGAACAGCCAGACCCCGGCCACAGCGGCGTAGAACAGCGCCGGCGTGCCGAACGGGTCGATGTCGTGCAGCAGGTGCAGCGCCTTGTCGGGCGTGACGAGGTGCTCGCCCATCATCTGCCGGTAGGCGATCGCGATCACCAGCGCGGTCGGGAAGGCGACGATCACGTTGCCGAGGACGGCCACGATCTGGGTGCGGAATACCTTGTTGACGAGTTCGGCCATCCGGTCGAAATCGATGCTGCGCCCATCGGGGCTGTGCAGGCCGGCGGCGATGCGCTGGGCCGTCATCGCCGGCTGCTTCGTCGCAATGGTCCAGCTCAGCATATGGACGAGCATGAAGCCGAACGAATAGTTCATGCTGAAGAGAAAAGCTTCGACCAGGGGCGCGGCGCGCAGGTAACCCAGCAAGATCTTGAACATCGCCATGAAGCCGACGATGAAGCCGGCGCCGGCCGCAGCCTTGAACATGCTGCGCAGCTGGGCCCGGCTCTCGGCAATGTAGTGCTCACCGGTGCGGCTGGCGTTTTCCGTGACGTTGCGCGCCAGCAGGTGGATATTCGCGCTGAACAGGCCGCGCACCTTGTATTTGGTGTTGTGGGCTTCGACCAGTTCCTGGGCCAGGGCCAGGGCCGCGGCGCGTTGCGCACTGACCGGGCGCTGCTCGTTCTGGGCCGGAATGGTCACCAGGGCGCGGCTTTCGGACGGAACCACGGGAGCGGCGTCGGCCGGGGCTGGCGGGGCGGCCAGCGTCTGCGGCGTCTCGCCGAGCGCCGACTCGCTAAGGTCGACCAGGAACAGCAGCTTGCGCAGCCGACCGATGCTCTGCGTAATAGCCAGCAGCACATAGGTCAATGCGACGCTGGTGCCGAAGGAGAGCGAATTGCGGCGGATCTTGGCCACCACGTCGTCGCACTGGTCAAGCATCACCAGCAGATGGCGCGGGTCGCCCGGATGGGCAATGCTCTCTTCGAGGAAGCGCGCGTACTCGTCGAGGTATTGGTTGACCTCGATGTTCTGCATCAGGAAAGGCGAATCGAAATCCTCGATTTCGCTGTAGCTGTGCACCAGGCGTGGCTCGAGACCGAGCGCGCAGACGCGGCAGGACAGGGTGCGGATGGCGTCCAGCATGCCCATGGTCGTCACCAGGCGCGCGCGGTCGGGCGCGGCATCCTTGGGGGGCGGGGCGTCTGCGACGACGTCGAACAGGGCCAGCCAGTCGGCGTCCGGCACCGAGCGGATCCAGCGATGGTCTTCCTCCGCATACAGCACCTGGTCGAGGGCGTCGGAGAGGTAGAGGTCGTCGAGCGCGGGCGGCAGCAGGCGCCAGGCGATCCGGCGTTTCAGTTCGGTGAAGAAGCCGTCGTTCGAGAGGATGCCGATGTCGCTGTACAGGCTCGTGTGGCGGCGTTTTTCGAGCAGCGTGACGATATAGCTGCGCAGCGCCCAGGCCTGCGTCGGATTACCCCGCAGCAGTTGTGTAAGCGTACGCACGGCCGCGCGCGCATGGCCGAGATGGCGCCGGCTCGGCCGCAGGCCATCGGCCAGCTCGATCAGCAAGTCAATGCGGTCGCCGTGCGGGTCGATGCGTTCAAGAATGTCAAGCATACAATGTCCATTTCCCTGTAGGCGACAGTGTACCCTTGTGGCCGCCAGGAATTGGTACGGCAGCGTACACAGCAGCTCGATGTGGCCGCTGGGAAACAAATGTCAGGAGAGATGGGCGAAAGCTGCGTTAACGCGGCGTGTGGACTTGCGGGAGAGAGATGCAGTACCGGTAAACGATAAGCCGGGGTCCGGGTCAGGTAACCGCCAGCAACAGGCGCGTCAACGTGAATCCCGCGCCCCAGCATGCCACGCCGCACACCACCGCCATGCCCAGCGCCCCGTTCCAGCCGCGCCGCGCATAGCGACGACCGAAGCGCGCCGCACCAGCTGCCACTGCGGCGCCGCGGCGGCCAGCAGCCACAGCCCGAGCCAGGCAGCCCCGATCAGTTGCGCCAGCGGCGTGCTGCCGTTGACGCGTTCGTTGACAGCGCCGGCCAGCAGTTCCAGCACGAGCACGGCCATGCTGGCGAGTAGCCAGCGGCGCGCCGAACGGACCGCATGCGCCTGTCCCAGCACGTGCCAGTTGTATATCAGGAGCAGGGAGCCGAACACTGGCGTGAACAGCAGGCTCCAGGCCGCCACTGCCGAGGGGCGCCAGAGGGCCCGGAACGCGCTCTCACACCCCGTTCATGCTGTGCAACTGCAGGGTTTGCAGCAATACGACAGTCTTGACGACGACGCTCTCGCCATGGGGCAGCTTGTCCAGGCGGAAAAAAGCCGCCCGGTTTGCACGGGGCGGCTCGCTTCAGCAGTAAAGCTTATGGCAACAAATTAACCGCGGCCTGGTTCGGCGACATAGATCTCGACGCGGCGGTTGCGTGCGCGGCCGTTGTTGTCGGTGTTCGAAGCGATCGGCTCGCGCTCGCCGCGGCCTTCGATCGTGATGCGGGACGGGTTCACGCCGCGGCCGGCGAGGTAGTCGCGGGTGCGGGCTGCGCGGTCGACCGACAGCGGCTGGTTGATGCCCGGATTGCCGGTGGCATCAGTGTGGCCGATGATGACGACGTTCGTCGCCGGGTTCTCGTTGAGCGTGGTTGCGAAGCGCTCGAGCACTGGCTGGAAGTTCGGCTTAATGTCCGAGCGGCCGGTATCGAACGACACGTCGCTCGGAATCTGCATTTTCAGGCGATTGTCCGAGGTCTGGGTCACTTCCACGCCGGTGCCGCGCGTTGCCTGTTCCATGGCCTGCTTCTGCTGCTCCATGCGCTTGGACCAGATGTTGCCGATCACGGCGCCGGCAGCGCCGCCGAGGACGGCGCCCTTGGCGGCGCGATTCGAGCCGCCGCCGCTGGTGGTGCCGCCGATCAGTGCGCCGAGGGCCGCACCGGCGCCGGCGCCGGTGGCGGTGCCGCGCTGGGTGGCACTCATGTCGGCACAACCGGAGACGCCGAGGGCGAGGATGGTGGCGGCAACGGCGGATTTAGTAAAGTATGTGGTCATGATGAACTCCTGAAAAAAAAGAAATCCGTTTCGTAGGCGCGCCCTGTGGGTACGGCCACGAAACGGATTGGTCAACCTGGTTCGGTTGTGCCTGGTCGGTATCCGGCCATGCGAGGCGCAGCCGGGCACGACCCAATACAACCAGTATGGTACTGCATGCGGCTTTTCTATATGCCTCGACCGCTGATCAGGCGCACCAGGATCATGATGACGGCAACCACGAGCAGGATGTGGATGAAGCCACCGATGGTGTAGGAGGTAACCAGGCCGAGCAGCCACAAAACGACCAGAACAATTGCAATCGTGTACAGCATGATGAGTCTCCTCACTGGGTTTGCGCCGATGTTGGCGGGGTGAATCAAGTATTGCGCTCCAAGCTCAGCATCACCGTTCGCTGGCGTACATTATGCGCCAGATTTTTGTTCGTTCCGCAATCGGGCGTTGCGCAATCCCGGAATCCAGCCCATGAAGCCGAGCAGGCCGACGATCCCGATCAGGCAGGTCAGCAATCCACCGCTGACGAGGAAAAAGACGTCGTGCGCCGCCAGCTCGCCCGTCTGCTCGGGCGGCGGCGAGGCCGAGACCAGTCCGACACCCGTGACGACCAGACCCCAGACGATGATGCCTATCCATGCAAGGCTGTTCATGGTGCTCCCCTTATGCGAAGTTGGAATGGGTGGCGTGGGCTGCGGCAGGCCCGTGCGTGCAGGCGCTTCTGTTGCGCCCAGCCATTCTCGGGGTAGCTCAGCAGTACTTCCGTGCGCTGGCGCACGTTGCCGTGAGGAAAAACTCAAGGCCTGGGCGTTTGCTGGATTATCGGGCCTCCATCGGGGTTGTTGATATGAAAAAAGCCGGCATTCCTTGCGGACGGCCGGCTTCATTCAACACTGGGGTAGAGCGGTATCAGGCGGCGCGCAGGCGGCCCTTGACAATGCGCACACGGTCGCCACTGCGCCATTGCGGCTGGCTAGACTGGTTGAAAGTACGCAGGGTGCCGTCGTCCAGGCGGACCCGGATTTCGTAGCTGGTGGTGGCCTTCATATTGCCTTCGACCTGGTTGCCGACCACGGCGCCGCCCACCGCACCGGCGACGGTCGCCAGTTGGCGCCCGGTACCGCCGCCGATCTGGTTGCCCAACAGGCCGCCGATGACGGCGCCGCCGGCTGCACCCAGGCCACTGCCTTGGGCGCGCTGCTTGATCGCACGCACCGATTCGATATTGCCGCAATTGCCGCACCATTTCGGCTCGGCGGCCGCGACCTGCACCGGCTTCTGCTTGACAATCGTGCGCGGGGCCGGTGCCGGTTCAGGTGCATAGGCCTGGGTTGGTGCCGGCGCGTAAGCCTGGCCAGGCGCCGCAGCGTAGCCCTGGGCTACCTGCTGGGACGGATAGGACGGCCCTGCGGCCGGCGCCGCGGCATACGTCGTGCCTTGCGGTGCCAGCTGCGCCATGTTGGCGGCCGGAGACAGCGGAACGGCCTGGCCGGCCGGCGGCAGGGTCGACGCCAGCGCTGCGCGCTCGGCCTCGTTCAGCTGGCGGTTCGCATTGCCGCCGATGGAAGAAGGAATCCAGCCCATGATGGCAGCGGTGCCGATCAGGGAGAACAGCAGGACCGCGAGCGCGGCGAGCAGGAGCTGGGGATGGTGCTGACTGCGCACTCGTGGAGTGGGAATGTTGTTCATGGCTTGTTCTCCATTGGTTGCGGTCTGGCAGGTGCTTTCCGCGTCAACCGGCATGGCGCCGGCCGATGTAAACATTGTCCCTAGGAACAACAAGGTATTCCGTGCGTCACCGAACATACACCCCCTATCAGAGCATTTAACCTGATCGAAGTTGTTTGTAAATGTATCCGTAACGAGTTTTCCGGCCCTTGCCGGACTCCCCATTCACCGCGAGGATTCGATGAACTTTGCTGCTCCTCCCGACGTCGCCGAGCACAACGCCAATTTGTTGCTGGCCGCGCTCCCGCCGCAGGAGCTTGCCCAGGTACTGCCCATGCTCGACCAGGTGCATGTCGAGGCCGGCGAGGTGCTGGGCGAGGCGGGTAATCCTATACGGTATATCTATTTCCCGCACGATTGCCTGATCTCGCTGCTGGGCGTGGCCGGCGGGCGCATGACGCTCGAGGTCGGCCTGGTGGGCCGCGAAGGCATGCTCGGCGCTACCGTCGCCCTCGGTCATGAAACGGCCCAGGTGCGCGCGGTGGTCCAGCGTCCGGGCAGCGCCAGCCGCATGGACAGCGCTGCTTTCCGCGCCGAATTCGCCCGCAACGGCGCCCTGCAACGGGTGCTGTACCGCTACACCGACACCCTGCTGGCGCAGGCGATCCAGATCGCCGTCTGCAGCCGCTTCCATGTGCTCGAGGCGCGCCTGGCGCGTTCGCTCCTGATCACCCGCGATCGCCTGCAGTCCGACAAATTCCACCTCACCCACGAGTTCCTGGCCCATGCCCTGGGCGTGCGCCGCGTTGGCGTCACCAAGGCGGCCAGCGCGCTGCAGCAGCAGGGGTTGATTATCTATAGCCGCGGCAATATCGAGATCCTCGATGCCGAAGGGCTGGCGGCGGCGTCGTGCACTTGCTACGAGATCGTCAAGGATGCGGGAGCGGGGGCCTTGTCGAGTGCCTTTGTGTAAGGTGGTCAGCTTGCTTTCACTGAACATGCCGTGACAAATTCTAGAACGAGGATCCCGGGTGGTCTCGGCGGCGCGCAAGGTCCCGTTTAATGTTATGATTTCTGGAGCGGTTCTTGTTCCCGAACCGCTGCCCGCTTGTCACAAAGCGCGCCGGGGGCGCCGGCTACCAACCTTGCATCGTTTCCAGCATGTGGCCACTCACCGATACTGCACTGCATCTGATCGAGGAAGCAAACCTGATTTCCGCGCGTAGCTATGGGATCGAACTCGACCTGGAGGAATTGTGGCGCAAAGTGGCTGGCCCGAATCTTGAATCCGATCGGGCCGCTCCACCGGAGGTATTCGAACGGCGCATGCACGAGCTCGACAACCGGCTACGAGACGTACTCGTACATGCTTGGCCGAACCCGCTTGACCCTGTCGTGCTCGCACTGCGCTATGAAGCGGAGAACCTGCGCGATACCTTGCACGCACAGTGGCATGCGCATGGCATTGCCGCTTTAACCGCGCACGGGTGCTGTCCGTGCAAGAGTGAATTTGGCAGTGTAAAGAACAGTAATAGTGCCGCAGAAGTCACCAATTGCCATGACCAGGAAGCTGTGGACCAAATCCGTCCTGTCCTCGTACAGCGCGAACCAAAGATGATGGAGCAGGGGACTGGCGACCGAGAACGCCAGCGCACAAACGATTAATCTTGCTGGTGTCAGGTTGGTCAGCGCGGCTTGCAAACCGAAGTGGTAGCGCATGCCGAGATAGACCAGATAGGGACTGGCGCTGGCAAGGATGCCACCCATGAATGAGCGGACCGGGTCGTTCGGGAAAAAATAAAAAAAGCAAACTGCCCACGATACCAGCAGCAGGCCGATTGCTCCCGCTTCGGCAAATAGCAGTGTGCTCAGCAGCCGAACGCCTGCGGGCAAATAGATCCAATTGATGCCGGGTGCAAATTCCAGGCGTGTAAAAAGCAGTTCGTTGATGGCCAGTGCGATCAGGAACATCAGGATCGTGGCGCTGATCATCAGTATGTTTAATTTGAGCTGGCTCATCATCATTGTCGATACAGTACAATAATCCTCAACCAGCCGGTAGAGGGACGCGATCGTGCGTCATGACAGCTGCCGAGTTTGCAACGACATTATCATGAAGAAGACCCGTCCCGCCGATATCTACCTGCGCTTCCTGCAATTGAGCCAGGCCTTACGCGGGCTGCCCTCCCTGCCTGAACTCGATCCCCTGGAAGAGCGCATTCTCGAACTGGTTGCCCGCGCCGGACAGACCGACGAACGCCTGTCGGTCCGCGACGTGATGGGCAACCAGGACCTGGGTGCCCCGGCAACTGTTCACAACCGCCTGAAATCAATGCGCCAGAAGGGCTGGATTATGCTTGCCGATACCGAAGACACGCGGCGCAAGCGAATTGAACTGACCCAGGCTGCGCTGCTCCACTTCGACCGGCTGTCGCAGTGCATGCTGCGCGCGACCAGCCCGGATAAATAAAGAAAGCGACGCCCACGAAGCAAAAACCCCGCTTGCGCAGGCGCAAGCGGGGTTTTTGTATGTATTTACCAAAGGTGCTACAAGGTAAAAACTTAGTTGGTCTTGCCGGCCTGGTTGCCGATGACGCCGCCGACAGCTGCGCCGCCGACCGTGCCGATTGCGCTGCCGCCGGTCAGGACGCCACCAATCACGGCGCCGGCGCCAGCGCCAACCGCAGTGGTCTTGTCCTGATGCGACATGCCGGCACAGCCGGTCAGGCCGAGTGCCAGGGTAGCCAGGGTAGCGCTCACTGCCAGGTGTTTGATGTTTTTCATAATAATCTCCTTGGATGGGTTTACTTCAGGCGCAGGTCATTCCTGACCGATTTCACGCCCTTCACTGTGCGTGCAACCGATGCTGCGGTTGCCACGTTTTCCGCCGAGTGGACATAGCCGCTCAGCTGGACGATGCCTTCGCGAGTGGCGACATCGATGTCCGCAGCCTTGAGTTCCGTGCTCCGTTTGATCGCAGCCTTGACGCCAAGCGTGATGGTGAAATCGTCCACCTTCACACTTGTCGCCAGCAAGTTGCCGGTGCTGCCGCAGCCTGCCAGCGGTCCCCCGAGTATCAGGGCCGCCAGCAAGGCCAGGGCCGGTGTCCAATGCGTCATGCGTATCCTTGATGCCGTCTTCCTGTGTCAGCGTTGGCTACAGAATATGCATGGCGCACCGCAGAGTCTGTTCGGCAACACACACACGCACTGCTTTGCTCATCAGCGCGCCCTGGCCTTGCCCGGCGGCGGGGCCGTCGGCTTTTGCTTGGCCAGCGCCACCAGCCGCCCGCAGTCGCTGTCTTCGCCCGGACCGGTGTTGATCAGCGGGAGCAGGGCAGCCACCGGCGCCGCGATGGTTGCCAGCACAGCCGCGCCGCCCGCTTTTAAGGCCAGCACACCCTTGTCGACCGAGACGTCGGGTTTGCTGAACGGGCCGCGCACATACAGCGGCGCGCGCAGCGTAAACAGGCGCAGCGCCTTGGTTTCCGGCTTGATGGTGAGGTCCATCTGTTCGTTCGCCAGGTTGATCGTCCCGTTGACGTTCACGATGGCTTCCGCGGTGTCGACCACGAATACCTGCGATTGCATCACGCCCTTGTTGACGTTGAAATCAGCCGCCAGGCAATTGAGCTGCACCTGCTTGTCGCCGAACAGCTTGGTGACGATGATGTTGCCCACGTTCAGGCCCATCTGTTCGAGCAGCATCTTGCTGATCGTACCCTGGTTCACCAGCGCCTTGACTTCGCCGTTCGACGAGCCGAGCAGGGCCGCGACTGATGTGCCGGTGGCCGACAGCTGGGCGTCGCCATTGATCTGGCCGACCGTCGCCTGCATCTTCTCGATCGTCGGGAACAGCTGCTTGATCTGGATGTGCCGCGCGCTGACCTTGGCCGTGGCCGCGATCGTGTTGCCTTTCGCGCCGCTGCCGTCCAACCGGATGGTCGAGCGCAGCGTGCCGCCGGCAACGCCGAAATCGAGTGGGGCGAGCGTGATAACGCCATCCTTCATGATCAGGTGGGTCGAGAGTTTGCTGATCGGCAGCGCCTTGTCGCGGATGATCTGCTCGGCCCCGTAACGCACGTCGGCGTCGATCGCCTTCCAGCGCTCGGTGCGGAATTGTTCGACCGGCAGTACCTTGCCGCCCGGCTGCACGGTGTCGACGCCGCGCGCCTTCCTGCTTTCGTTCGAGTCGCCGCCGATCAGCGGACCCAGGTCGGAGAACACCAATTTGCGCGTCGCGACATTGCCGGAGAGCTTGCCGCGCGGCTTGCCGCCTTCATACACGAGCTTGCCTCCGATGTCGCTCGAGCCGACCTTGCCCTTGAATTTGTCGTAGGTCCAGCGCCCATGTTCACGATCGAGTTCGCCGCGCAGGCGGCCCGAGGTCGAGAAGGCCGGGGTTTCCGGCAGCGTGATGCCGGTGAAGTTGTACAGGCGCGCCATGCTGCGTCCGGCCAGCTCGAGCTGAAGGTCGACTTCCTTGAGCCTGGCCGGGCTGGTGACGGTGCCTTCGATCGCAATGCGGCTCGGCCCGCTGCGCATGTCGGCCTGGATCGGGTAGGGCGTGTTCTGGTCCTTCAGCGACAGCACCTGGCCGAGCTTGCCGCCTCCAGTGACCGGGGCGCCGTTGTAGGTGCCGGTGACTTTGAAGCCGACGCCGTATTTTGTGTCCTTGCCCAGGGTTTGCACATTGGCCGTGATGTCGGCCTTGGTAAGCGCATCGATCACGCGCACCACGCCGTCGGTCAGCACCACGCGCTCGAGGTCGAGTTCCCACTTCGATTCGGTGTCCTTCTTTTTATAGACCCAGTTGTAGTGGGTGCTGTCGGTGCGCTGCAGCTCGACATAGGGTGAATCGAAGCGCAGCACCGGGATCCCGATCTTGCGCTGCAGCAGGCCCAGGGGATTGAGCGAGAACGAAAACTGGCGCACGCGCGCCATGTCCATCTGCTTCATGTTTGCCGGGTTGCCAACGTGTATGTCATTGGCGATCAGGTGCGGCCAGGGCAGCCAGTCGCGCAGGTGGCGGTCGGCCTTGGCCATGCGCTTGGCCGGGATTTCCCATTCCACCGCCAGGTTGCCGCGGACCGCGAACGGGCGCTCGATGGCCTCGCCCACTTTCGCATTGAGCCACGGGCGCGCCTTGTTCCAATCAAAGGTAAGGATAAAAATGATGGCGATGATCGGAACCGCGATCAGGGTGGCCAGCAGGCCAAGCAAAATTTTCTTTTTCTTGCCGCCGTGCTTGTGGCCGGCGTCGTGTCGTGGTGTGGTATCGGGCATGACGATCCTTCGTTGGGTACCGGTCTTGCGGCCAAGCTTAGCGCAAAGGCGTCGGTCATCAATGTGCGGTGTCGCACGGTGCGGCGGATGAGCATCGGCGCTCCGGGATCGATATGCAATCTATGTGCGGCAGCGAACCGAACTCGACCGATAACAGGCTTATAACGTTAACAAGTTGCTTACATCTCAGGAGAATCACATGAACATGAATCGTTCGATGCACCAGCTGGGCCGTGCCACGGCACTGACCGCAGCGCTGTTGTTAACCGCCTGCGCCAGCCAGAAGGCACCGGCCACGGCCGACGTCGCGGTGTCGCGCAATGCAGTCGAGAACGCAGTGCAGGCGGGCGCCGCCGAGCTGGCTCCTGCCGAGATCACGGCAGCGCGCGCGAAGATGATGCGCGCCAACGAAGCCCTGGCGTCGAAGGATTACAAGCTGGCGCGCGAACTGGCGATGCAGGCCCAGGCCGATGCACAGCTGGCACAGAGCAAGTCGAATTCGGCCAAGGCCACCGCAGCGTCGAACGCGCTGAACGAAGACCTGCGCGTGCTGCGCCAGGAAGTCGACCGCGCCAACACCCAGTAAGCCACGCTCAAATTAACGCCAAGGCGCCTAACTGGCGCCATGACCGAAGGGGAAGACCATGACACCACGTTTTTTGAAACCGGCAGTCCTTGCCAGCGCCATCCTGCTGGCAGCCTGCAGCACGACGCCGACCACGACGCCGCAGCTGGACCAGGCACGCGCCGATTTCGTCGCCGCCAATAACAACCCGCAGGTGTCGAGCTACGCACCGCTTGAGTTCAAGCAGGCCAGCGACGCGCTCAATGCCGCCAACGCTGCCGCCGCCAAGAAGGAAAGCCTGGAAGACATCGACCGCCTGGCCTATGTCGCCAAGCAGAAGATCGCCACCGCACAGGAAGTGGCGCGCGCCAAGGCCGCCGAAGCGAACATCGCCGATGCATCGCGCCAGCGCAACGAAGTGCGCCTGGAAGCACGCACCGCCGAAGCCGACCGCGCCAAACGCGACGCCGCCGAAGCCCAAGCTGCAGCTGCAGCCGCCCAGCAGCAGGCCGCCATGGCCCAGCAGCAGGCTGCCACCGCTCAGGATCAGACCCGCGCGATGGCCGAACGCACTGCCAAGTTAGAGGCCATGCTGCTCGACCTGAACGCGAAGCAAACCGAGCGTGGCTTGGTCGTCACCATTGGCGACGTGCTGTTTGCCACCAACGAAGCGAACCTGACTCCGAACGGAATGTCGACCCTGCGCAAGCTGGGCGACGTGATGGCGCAGAACCCTGAGCGCACTGTGCTGGTCGAAGGGTTTACCGACAGCACCGGCAGCTCGAGCTACAACCAGGACCTGTCGCAGCGCCGCGCGAATGCGGTCGCCACGGCAATGGGCAGCATGGGCGTTGCGCGCGAGCGCGTCGCGATGAAGGCCTATGGCGAAGCCTTCCCGGTCGCCGGTAACGACACGGCAACCAACCGCCAGCTGAACCGCCGCGTCGAAGTCGTGCTGTCGAACGGCAACGCACCAATTGCGCCGCGCTCGGCCACCCGTTAATTTACTGATGCATTTTTAAGGAAACGTCATGGAACAGAGCAAGACGCCCCTGGGGCATGGCTTCGACATCGAGGCGATCCGGCGCGCAGCAGCCAACCTCGACGACGGCGCCGTCACCGCGGGCTACGCGGCTGACCGCGAAGCGGTCATCGCCATGCTGAACGACGCGCTCGCCACCGAATTGCTGTGCGTGCTGCGCTATAAGCGCCACTACTACACCGTCAGCGGCCCCAACAACGGCGCCCTGAAGGCCGAGTTCCTCGAACATGCCCAGCAAGAACAGGAGCACGCCGACCGCATCGCCGAGCGCATCGCGCAGCTGAATGGCTCGCCGAATTTCAATCCGGCCACGCTGACGGCACGCAGCCATGCCGAGTACGACGATTCGGAAGACACCCAGGCAATGGTGCGTGCCGACCTGATCGCCGAGCGCGTCGCGATCGAATCCTACCGCCAGATGATCCTGGCGATCGGCGACAAGGATCCGACCACGAAGCAGATGCTGATCGAAATCCTCGCCGTCGAGGAAGAGCACGCCGACGACATGCACGATTTTCTCGTGCCTTGATTTTTTAACACCAACCACACAACCTACAACAGGAGTTCACCATGCTAGACACCACTACCCGCACCGGCAATTCGATCGACACCAACCTGGACAGGGCCAGCGCCGACATGAAGGTCCTGGTCAAGGACGCACAGGCACTGCTCTCCGCCGCTACCTCGCTGACCGGCGAAAAAGCCGACGAAATGCGCAACCGCGGCATGGAGCTGCTGGACCGCGCCATGGGCAAGGCCAGCCAGTATCAAGGTCAAGCAGTCATCAAGAGCAAGGAACTGGCCGAGACCGCCGATGTCTATGTTAAAGACAACCCATGGCGTACCGTCGCTGCCGCAGCAAGTGTCGGCCTGCTGGTCGGCATCTTCCTGGGCCGTAAATAATTTTCGCCGGAGATAAGGCCATGGAAAAGACCGAAACCGTCGTGCATGGTCCCGGACTCATCGGCGGCATCTCCGGCCTGGCGAAAAACCTGTTCGGCCTCGTCGTGTCCCGCTTGGAATTAGCGGCCCTCGAGATGTCGGAAGTGCGTAACCACGCGATCGAACTGCTGGCGATCTTCGCCGGCGCCGTTCTCGCCGTGTGGTTCGCACTGGCCTACGGCACCGCGACTATCGTGATGCTGGCCTGGGACAGCTGGGGCTGGAAGATCCTGCTGGTGATGTTCCTGGTGTTTCTGGCGATCACGGCCGCTCTCGTGATGAAGGGACTGGCTTTGCTCAAGCAGGGTAAGCTCGCCTTCCCGGAAACGATGAAAGAACTCCGGAACGACCGCGACGCGCTGCTTTAAGCGGCCACCTACAGGGGAGGGAACATGGAAAAACACGACCACAAGCATCACCAGGACGAACCGACCGGACTGGCTGGCCACAAGCACAGCACGGACCCGGTCAAGCGCAAGGCCGAGTTGCTGCGCGAGGGCGAGTTCTATCGCGCCGGCATCACCTACGCCAAGGCACAGGTAAAGCACGGCGCGCGGCCCGAAGTCATGTTACATTCTGCTCTGGACCAGGCCACGTGGGCATTGCGGGCCCGGGCTGATGCTCTGCTGAAACCTACGGGCACGAGCATCGCGGTACTGATGCCTTACGCGCTGACCGCATTCAATTTCGTCCGCCAGCGCCGGCTGGTCAAGCCAGCCCTGGCTGGTGCCGCACTGATCGGCGTGGCCAGCTGGTACATGAAGAAACGGCGCGCACAACGCGCGCTCTGAAGCAAACCGGATGGCGGCCGCGGCTGCCATCGAGCAGGGTTCCGGCACCGGGCCTGATGGGCAAGGAATATGGTGGGGCTTGAGCGGCGTCGCAATCATTGATTGGACGCCGTCTTTTTTTGTCTGCCGCCGTGTTAACGGGTCCGGGTTCCTGGCTGCACGCCGGCCTCCGCACGCGCCGCGGCCATTTCTTCTTTCCACGTATCCTGCGCTGCTTTCAGGCAGCCCGGGCGCTCCGTCGCGGGACCTTGGCGGCAGGCGTTCTTCGCTTCAGCAAGCGCCGCGCTGATTTCTTTCTGACGTGAATGAGAGCGCTGCTGGACTGTCACATCCTCGCGATGCCAGCGTGCCGGGTCGCCCGCTGCGATTTCATTCGTCTGTTTGCTCGCCGCGGCAGGCGCCACCATCGCGTCGTTGCTGTTTTGCGCGGCAGCCAAGGCGCTGGCCGCCAATAGCAGGGCCGCGCTGAACACATGTTTTACATCGCTATGCACCTTCATCTTTACCTCCACGAAATGAAACGGGCCGGCAATGCCGGCCCGATGCTGCGTCAGGTGATGTCGTCGGCGCGGCAGGCTCTGCATGGCCGCATCCGGCGCGGGGCCCGAGACGCCATGTGCAGGTCAGCCGAGGCTGCGCCTTTCATACCGATCAGTAGCGGTAGACGCGGCCGTCGACCATGCGCACGCGGTTGCCCACGCGCAGGTCGTAAACGCTGTCCTGGACCACGGTGCGGTATTCGCCGTTATCCATGCGCACGTTGACCTGGTACATCTCCTGGCCGCCCGTGGCATTGCGGTTCTTTTCGACGTTATTGCCGATCAAGGCGCCGCCGACGCCACCGGCGACGGTTGCGGCGGTACGGCCGCTGCCGCTGCCGACCTGGTTGCCGGCCAATGCGCCAACCAGGGCGCCGACCACCGCGCCACCACCACTGGTGCGGTTCTCGGCCTGAGTGACCTGGATCGACTCGATGGTGCCGTAGCCCATCGCGGCGGCGTTGTTATAGCCGCTGTTGTAGCCATTGTTGTTCATGGGCGAGCTGGCGCAGCCCGAGAGCAGGGCGACGGCGGCAACGGCTGCGGCGACGAGAGTGCGTGGTGCTTTCATATTCTTCTCCTGGCAATAAGTGTGAGTCAAGAATAAGAGCGTCCAGAAGCCGGGTCTGTGCGATGCCGCACCCTGAATTGCCGAAGCAACATTATCGATCCGACATATCCTGTTGTGTTCGACAGCGTACAGAGAGAGCCCCGCAATCAGCGTAAAACATCACCAAGGTCAAGCCACACGGAGAACAAGAACATGACAAGCAAGCTGAAAAATGTCCACACACTGATGATCGTCGGCGCCGCCCTGATGTGGTCGGCCCAGGCCCGCGCCCAACCTGTGACGCAGCCTGTGGTACAGGCAATTCCGGTGCCTGACGCCAAGACCGCATACAACACGGCGCGCGACATGGCCGCCGCCAATTACAAGGTGGCGCGCGCCCGCTGCGACGCCGTCACCGGCAACCCGCGCGATGTCTGCATCGCCGAAGTGAAAGCCGAACGCGTGCGGGTCGAGGAAGAGGCAGGCGCCGCCTACAAGAACACCCTGAAATCCTATACCCAGGCGCGCATGCGCATCGCCGACGCGAATTACGACCGCGACAAGGCGCGCTGCGGCGCGGTAACGGGCAATCCCCGCGATGTGTGCATCAAGCAGGCCAAGGCGACTTTAATCTCCGCCCAGGCCGATGCCACGGCGGATCGCAAGATGATCGAAGCGCGCAGCAATGCGCGTGAAGACAAACTGTCGGCGGAATACCGCGTCGCACTCGAGAAGTGCGACGCGTTTGCCGGCGCGGCGAAAGACCAGTGCGTCGACGCCGCAAAAACCGCGTACGGCAAATAACGTACCGGATTCGCTCACAAGAGCAATATTTACTTTGACCAACCCCAGAAAGGGATCCATCATGAAAATCACCCAACGTCTCGCCACCGCCATCTTTACCGGCGCACTCGCCTTCACCATGGTAGGCTGCGCTTCGGGCCCACAGAAGGAAAGCACTGGCGAATACGTCGACGACAGCATCATCACCGCCAAGGTGAAGGCTGCTTTCGCTGCTGACCCAACCGTCAAGGCAACCGAGATCAACGTCGAAACCTTCAAGGGTGACGTTCAGCTGTCGGGCTTTGTGGCTCAGCCTGCAGATGCACAGCGCGCTGTGACAGTCGCACGTGGCATCAAGGGCGTAACGTCGGTCAAGAATGACATCCGCGTGAAATAATCCCGCCGCTGGGCGGCGGTCCGGCAACTTTTATTTGGCAAACACATGCATCTCGCCAGTCCTGGCTCGGCTCTCGCCGATCCGAACAATTCCGCCGCCCCTGAGGCACCGCCGCTCGTTACGCACGAGACGGCGGACATCGCCCAGTCGGAGCTTGTCTCCGGCGCGGGCGATATCACCCTGCACTCCGGCGCCCTGCGTCTTCCCATCCACGTCAATGCCCGCGGACTTTCGCTTGGCATCCTGGCGACCGTCGCCTTCGTGTTTGCACTCCAGTGGGCGCAAAAATTTTTCGTGCCGCTCCTGCTCGGCATCTTCATCGCCTACACGCTCAGTCCGGTCGTGCGCTGGCTCGAACGCATCCACATCAAGCGCGTCATCGGTGCGACCCTGGTGACCGCCATCCTGATCGGCGGACTCGGTGCCACTATGTACCGCTTGCAAGACGAATTCTTCAACATCATCGACGAACTGCCTACGCTCACCCAGAAGGTCACCAGGCTGATGGCCAGTGCGGCAACCGGCCAGGGCTCGACCTTCCAGCAGATGCAGAAAGCCGCCGCCGAGATCGAAAAGGCCACCGCAAGCGTCGGCCAGAACAAGGATGCGCGCCTGATCCAGCGCCGCCCCACGCTGTCGCAGCCGGCCTCGCCCGCGTTTCGCATTACGGACTGGCTGCTGGCCGGTTCGGTCGGTCTCGCCGCCTTCCTCACCCAGGCCACGATGGTGCTGTTCCTCGTGTTTTTCCTGTTGCTGGCAGGCGACACTTTCAAGCGCAAGCTGGTCAAGCTCACCGGTCCGTCCCTGACGCGCAAAAAAGTCACGGTCCACATCCTGGACGACATCAACACCTCGATCCAGAACTACATGTTCATGCTGCTGGTCACGAACATCCTGCTGGCGCTGCTGATGTGGGTGACGCTGCGCACGATCGGCCTGAACAACGCCGGCGCCTGGGCGATCTTCGCCGGCGTGGCGCACGTCATGCCGTATTTCGGTCCCCTCCTGATCACCACCGCAACCGGCCTGGTCGCATTCATGCAATTCGAATCGCTGCGCATGGTGATTCTGGTCGCCGGCGCCTCGATGGGCATCGCCACCCTGGTCGGCATGGTCGTCACTACCTGGATGACGGGCAAGATCGCCAAGATGAACCCGGCCGCCGTGTTCGTCAGCCTGCTGTTCTGGGGCTGGCTCTGGGGTATGTGGGGCTTGCTGCTTGGCGTGCCGGTGGTCGTGATCCTCAAGACGGTTGCCGAGCGGGTCGAGGGAATGGAAGTGATCGCGGAGTTGTTGGGCGAGTAATTGAAAAACGGCGCGGATCCTGTCGGACTCCGCGCCGTTCTGCATTCGGTCAACGTTCAACTCACGCCATCCGCTTGACGTCCTTCGCCCCCGTTACCTCTGCCGGCTTGTGCCGCAAGCTTCCCAGCTGCAGCGCATACTGGCGGGCGAATTCGGCGCCAAGGAAGAAGATCTGGGCCGAATAATATACCCACAGTAGCAGGGCGATCAGCGAACCGGCCGCGCCGAAGCTGCTGGCCGCGCCGCTGTTGCCTATGTACAGGCCGATCAGGAATTTACCCAAGGTAAACATGGCCGCGGTCCCCAGCGCCCCGATCCCGACGTCATGCCAGGAAAGCTTGATCCGCGGCAGCAACTTGTAGATCACGCCGAACAGCGTCGCAATCACCAGGAAACTGATGCACGACGAAATCCAGCCCAGGATCACGGCGGAATCTTTCCACATGCCGCCGAAGTAGTTCTCGACGACTGCCATCGCCGCAGTGACAACCAGCGACACCATCAGCAGGAAGCCCAGCACGAGAATCAAGCCAAACGACAGCACGCGCGTGCGCAGGATGTCCCACCAGCCGGCATCCTTCGGCGCCGGCACGCCCCAGATTTCGTCCAGGCTATCCTTCAGCTCGGCAAACACGCTGGTGGCGCCGACAAGCAGCAGCACAGTCGCGATGATCGTTGCGATCTTGCCGGTTTCCTTGTCTTGCGCGCCGGCCAGCACCGCCTGGATCGTCTCGGCGCCTTCCTTGCCCACCAGGCCCCGTAACTCGTTGAGCAGCTGGCCCTGCGCCGCTTCCGCACCGTAAAAGAAACCGGCGACGGCAATCACCAGCACCAGGATCGGCGCCAGCGAGAACAGCGTATAGAAGGCGAGGGCCGCACCCTTGCTGGCCGCACGGTGTGCCAGCCATTCCATCACGGCGCACTTCAGGATGTGGACGATCTGGCGCGAATAAGGAAACCACTGTTTTTTGTCCATACGGATTCTCCGAAAAAGAAAAGGGGCACCAGGCCCTGTCGATTCCGCGTTGTTTAAACACGGGCTTGACAGAGCGAAGTACCCCTCAGGCCGCATCTCAGCACTCGCCCATGACGGGCAGAGTGATGGATGAGATCTTGATTACTGAACGCGCTTTTCGATCGTGATCTGCTCGACTTCAACGCGACGGTTTGGCTCCAGGCACTTGATCAGAGCGGTACGGTTCTTCTCGGTGCAGGTCACGACCGGGTTGGCCTCGCCCTTGCCGTAGGCCTTCAGACGCGAACCATCGACACCCTTGCCGACCAGGTATTCACGCACAGCGTCAGCACGGCGCTGCGACAGCGCCAGGTTGTATTTGTCCGAACCCAGACGGTCGGCGTAGCCGGTAACGTCGACGTCGGTGATGCTGGTGTCGGCGGCCAGGGCAGCAGCGATCTCGTCCAGCTTAGGCTGTGGCATGCTCAGG
Source organism: Massilia sp. CMS3.1 (assembly GCF_051262535.1). Lineage (NCBI taxonomy): Bacteria > Pseudomonadati > Pseudomonadota > Betaproteobacteria > Burkholderiales > Oxalobacteraceae > Massilia > Massilia sp. CMS3.1. The sequence continues at coordinate 255,793 of NZ_JBIMES010000007.1, forward strand.
GCAGCGCTGTTGAACGTGAACAGTTCGGTGGTCGACAGGGTGACCTTTTCGAAGCGTGCTGGCGGAGCGACCGGTGCCGGTGCTGGTGCAGGCATTGGCGCTTCTGCCATTGGTGCCGGTGCCATCGCTGGCGCAGCTGCCACTGGAGGCGGGTTGAACGCGTAGTTCAGGCCGATCGTCAGGTACTTGTTGTTGCTGCGGGTGAAGCCATACAGCTCGTCATGACGCAGGAAGCCGCGCACCGAACGCACGTCCGCTTGCAGCGACAGCTGTGGAGTCAGGGTAGCCTGGACGCCGATACCAGCGGTCAGGTATGGCGAGTTCTTGCTCACGCGGCGGATCGAGTTTTCGACCTTGTCACGCTCGACACCGGCGCCGAACAGCACGAACGGACGGATGTTCGAACGCGACAGCATCAGCAGCGCATCGGCGCCGACGACGGTCTGGCGGTAACGTGCAGAACCATCTTCAGCGCGGACGTGGGTGGCGCCGATCTGGACATCCAGGTTCTGGTTGATGGCTTTACCAAACTTCAGGCCACCGCCCCAGTCGCGTTCGTTCACGCCGAAGTCTGCGTCAGGCTTCATGCCGACGACGCTAGGCTGGATATACCAGGACGGGTTGATTTCTTGGGCCAGCGTGGTGCCAGTGGCGCAGAGCATGGCGACAGCCAGAGCGATCTTCTTCGTATTGTTCACAGGAAACTCCCATTAGTTGAAAAGGTATGGTGACATCGCGTGCTTGAGACAGTGATGTTGGACTGGAGAATACGAGGACGAGTTCCAGAGGGTCGGTGCGCTAGCGCACTTACCCATACTGCGGAGTGGTAGATTTACAACGAAGTGACGGCGAAAGCGCATTTCCCTCCTATAGAGCCGGAGAAATAATGTAATTTCTACAATCAATTGTTTGAGAAAAAAATATCAGGCAAAGCGTTGTGTTTTTGCGACAATTGCGTGGTTTGCAAGTCGCGTCTGATTTTCCGTAAAGACAGGCTTATCGGAATGCTCTGAGGAATTTTGCCAATGTTGGATGGCGCACAGACCGGCCGGGCTGACGCAGGCAACCTTGAGGTCAGTTAAGCGGAACCCGAGGTGTTGTCAGAGTGTCAGACCACACACAGCGACCCGGACCTCCCAGTCTCTCTCTTTATTGGAGTAAACCAACATGCATGCAACGACTCATCACAACGCGGTGCAAAGCGACATCGGCGCAGTGCACACCTCCAGCAATTCAGCGCTGATCGAACGCGTCCCGCCGCAGCCAACCGAACGCGCGCCCATCTCGCTGGCGCCGATCGAGCGCGTGCGGTCGACCTCTGCCACGCAGCGTCGGATCGAAAACATGCAAAAGCTGATCAACGAACTGTCGACCCACGAAATGCTGGCCGACGAGATCGCATGGTTCCTGAAGTTCTCGCCATCGGGCGCCCGCAAGTACATCCGCGACCTGCGCGAAGCCGGCGTCATCGAACTGGCCCGCTACATCGAAGGCACCGCCACCTATCTGGGCAAGGCCGTGTACCAGATCTGCCCGGACCAGGAACGCGTGAAAGCCTTCCTGGCCGCGATCTGCCAGCCGAAGCGTGAAGGCGTCGCCCCGCGCAAGGAACGTCCAGGCCTGCGCGAGCAGAGCATGGCCGGCAGCGGCCGCCACTTCCACATCCTGGCGGACGACACCCACTACGCGATCCGCGTGAACCGCAGCCCGGTTACCCGCGATCCGCTGGTCGCCGCACTGTTCGGCCCTGCGCCGAGCCAGCTCGGCAAGTAAGACCTTCTGAAGGAAGGCGCGGCGGTGGAGACCCGACGCGCATTCCTGTAATCGACGATCGCTGTCGTCAAGCATTCGCCGCGCTTTGCGCGGCGTTTGTCGTTTACGTTCTGCCCGGCCGGGTCGCGCTGTTACGACGATCCGGCAACATTGAAAAGCCGGCAACAGGCCCCACTTGCGCTCGAAGGCGATCTCGCCGCATCCCCATTTGCAAAGGAATACCCATGCTGCCCACCGCCGAATCGCTGCAAGGCCAACCCGTACCCGCCGTGACGTTCAAGGCGCGGCGCGAGAACGGGTGGCAAGACCTGACCTCTGACGAACTGTTCAAGGGCAAGACCGTCGTCGTGTTCTCGCTGCCCGGCGCCTACACGCCGACCTGTTCATCGACCCATTTACCGCGCTTTAACGAACTCGCGCCTGTACTGCGCGACAACGGCGTCGACGATATCCTGTGTCTCTCCGTCAATGACGCCTTCGTCATGAACGAGTGGAAGCAGGGCCAGGAAGCGGATGACATCACCTTTGTCCCGGATGGAAATGGCGATTTTGCGCGCGGCATGGGCATGCTGGTCGACAAGCGCCAGCTCGGCTTCGGCATGCGCTCCTGGCGCTATTCGATGCTGGTGCGCGACGGTGTTATCGAAAAGGTCTTCATCGAAGAGGAGGGTGGGGACGATGACGACCCTCTCGCTGTGTCCGACGCCGACACCATGCTGAACCACATCAATCCGGACGCGCGGGCGCCTGAACCGATCGTCGTGTTCTCGCGTCCGGGCTGCCCGTTCTGCGCCCGTGCCAAGGCGGCGCTCTCGGAACGCAGACTGCGCTATACCGATATCTCGCAGGACCAGAGAATCAATACCAGCGTGCTGCGGGCGCTGAGCGGTCGCATGACCTGGCCCCAGGTGTTCATCGGCGGACGCCTGATCGGCGGCGCCGACGAACTGGACGCGCACCTGGGCGGCGCATGAAGGACAACACCTTGGCGGGAGCGGCCTGATGGAAGCCTTGTGGACCGTCTCAGCATTGGTGGCCGCGGGTCTTCTGGCCTGGGCCGTGCCGCGCTGGCGCCTGCGGCGCGCCCTGGCGCGGCCGCTGGCGGTTGCCGAGCTCGAGATCCTCGAGTGTAATGTCGAACAGTACCGGGAGATGGACGCGGCCCAGCGCGCGCGCCTCGAGCGCCTGGTGCGGCGCTTCCTGCATGAAAAAACCTTTGTCGGCTGCGCAGGCCTCGAGATCAGCGAGGAGATGCGCCTGACGATCGCCGGCCAGGCTTGCCTGCTGCTGCTGGGCACGCGGGGCGACTCCGTGTATCCGACCCTGAACGCGGTACTGGTCTACCCGGGCGCCTTCCTGGTACCGCGGCGCCAGGTCGACGCGGCGGGCGTGGTGACCGAGGAGCGCCAGGACTTGCTGGGCGAATCCTGGGACGACGGCCGCGTGATCCTGTCCTGGGACCATGTGCGCCGCGCCGGGATGGAGGAGCCGCCCACGCACAACGTTGTATTGCATGAGTTCGCGCACCAGCTCGACAGCGAATCGGGTGCCACCAACGGTGCGCCCTATCTCGGCAGTCCTGAGCGCTACCGCAGCTGGTCCGAGGTGCTCTCGCGCGATTTCGCGGCCCTGCGCCACGACGCCTGGTTCGGCCGGGAGGGCGTGCTCGACCATTACGGCGCAACCAATCCGGCCGAGTTCTTCGCGGTGGCCACCGAAGCCTTTTTCGAACAGCCGCACCGCCTCGCCGCGCGCCATCCTGCCCTGTACGAGGAATTCCTGAAATACTACCGCGTCGATCCGCGCGCCTGGCAAACGCCTCAGGCGCCAGAACCGGTGTTCGATGGCATGGCTTACGGGCAATGGCAATAGGCTATGAACTGCGTGCGTTTGCGTACAGAATGCGCAGCCCAGCAGGAGCATGCTTCGAGTAACCAACGATAACCATGCAGGAGAAACCGATGTCCATCATTATTGCAGGGCACTTCCAGACCCAGGACGAGGCCGACGCTGCTTCCAGCGCCCTGGCCGAGGCCGGCTTCACGGGAGAGCGCGTCAGCACCTTTTACCTGAGCCAGGCCGGTCAGCACGACATGACGCCGATCGGCGGCGACAACATCGTCTCGCCCGGCGCCAAGGAAACGCCGGCAGGCGTGATCAAGGGCGCCGCCACCGGCGGAGCGCTTGGTGCCGTCGTCGGTGCCGCGACCATCCCCGTGACCGGTCCGCTCGGCCCGATCGTCGGCGGCCTGGTCGGTGCTCACGTCGGCTCGCTGTTCAGCTTTACCAAGATGAAGGAAGCGGGCGAAGGCGAAGAGGGCGGCCGCGCACCGGTCGAGCAGCGCAAGGCCGGGATGCTGGTCGCCGTCGCTTTCGACGAGGCCGGTGACGAGTCGCGCGCCGTGGATGTGATGCGCCGCCTGGGCGCGGTCCAGATCGAACGCGCCCGCGGCAACATCGTGGAGGGCGACTGGGCCGATTTCGATGCATCGGTACCCCCCGAAATCGTCCATTAAGAGCGGCCTCTTGCAGGGCCAAGGCCTTGTAAACCTTGATCCATATCAAAGGCGTTCCGATTCTGACTCCTAGACTTGTCGCTTTCGGCCATCCGGCCGTTCATGACAAGGGGATAACATGGAAAAGAACAAGGTTGCTCTGGTAACAGGTGGGATGGGCGGACTCGGCACGGCACTTTGCCGCCAGCTGGCGGACGCGGGCTTCACGGTGGCGGTAACGTATTCGCCCTCGAATCGCTCGCCCGAGGGCTGGCTCGCAACCCAGCGCGACGAGGGCTACCGCTTTCGCGACTGGCGCCTCGACGTCACCGACGACCGCGCCTGCGCAGCCATGATGGCAGCCCTTTTCAATGAATTCGGACGTATCGATGTGCTGATCAACAATGCCGGCATCACGCGCGACGCCAGCCTGCGCAAGATGACGCTGGACGACTGGCACGACGTGCTGCGCACCAACCTCGACAGCGTGTTCCACATGAGCCGCCAGGCGGTCGGTCCGATGACGGCCCAGCGCTGGGGCCGCATCATCAACATTTCCTCGGTCAATGCGAATGGCGGCGCCTACGGCCAGACCAACTACGCGGCCGCCAAGGCCGGCATGCACGGCTTCACCAAGGCGCTGGCGCTGGAAACGGCGCGCCATGGCGTGACGGTGAACACCGTCTCGCCGGGTTACCTGCGCACGAAGATGGTCGAGGCCGTGCCGCAGGAGATCATGCAAACGAAGATCCTGCCGCAGATTCCGCTCGGCCGCCTGGGCGAACCGGAAGAAGTGGCCTCCCTGATCGCCTATCTGGTGTCGGACGCCGCCGCTTTCATCACGGGCGCCGACATCGCCATCAACGGCGGCCAGCACATGCGCTAGCGTTTTTCGAGGCGCGTCTGGCAGCCGATGCAGAGATGCGCCTCCGGGCGGGCCTCGAGTCGCAAGAACCCGATGCCGTCGCCGCATTCCTCGCACAGGCCATAGCTGCCATCCTCGAATTTCGCGAGCGCACGGCGCAGCACCTGCATCCGGGCCACATGGTGGCCGGCAGCCTCGAGGGCAAGATCGTTCAGCAGGCGCACGGTCGCCTTGTCGGCAGGTGAGGTTTCGACTTCGGAGACGGGCAGGTCACGTGTGCCGTCCGCGCTCTGCGGCGCGTCCGTGCGGCTAAGCGCCGCCAGCTGCGTCTCGAGCGCGGCGCGCAACTGGATCAGCTGGCTTTGATCAAGAACGTTCATGGGGAACCTGCGCGCTTCAGGCACGCGCGGCGGCAAGCCGCGCGCTTGGCCGGAGCCAGGAAAAGCCGTTCATTGCGATCTCCCACATGAACTGGTGTGGGACCAGTGTAGCGCGATGCGGGCCGGAAGAACATGGGCGCACGTGCGCGCTTGCAGACTTCCTTAGGCGGGCTTGACGGGTGCCTTGAGGGTGTCGATGGCCTTCATGTGCGTATGGATCTTGTCGAGCGCGGCGATCACCGAGGCGGCCTGGCCGGTCGCCGCGGCGTCCGCCAGGTGCAGCAGGCCGGCTACCAGGCCCGTGATGTCGCCGATCAGCGCGATCTTGCGGATCTTCTCGGCCGCTGCGGTGGTGAGCGCCACCACGCCCTGCTGCGATTTGCCGAGCGACTTGACGATATAGGTGGCGGCGTCGGCATACAGCCCGTTGGCGCGCTGGCGCAACAGCAGCTCGTCTTCCAGCAGCGCGCGCGCGGTGGCTTGCACATGGGGCGGCACGACGACGCCGTCGTAGGTGCGGATGTCGCGCATGATGCGCTCGTGCAGCCCGTCGGCGCAGGCCGAGAGCTGGTCGGCCAGTTCGACGATCTGCGCCACGCTGGCCAGACCACCCTTGCCGGCCGCTGGCGCATTCGCCGCTGTCGCCGCTAATGTGCCGGCAGCGCCGCCATCCACCTTGATGGCAACGGCGGCGTTGGCAGGATGCGCCCCCTGCGTGATGCCTTCGGTGACCGCGCCGGCTACCGCGCCGGCGAATGCGTCGATTGCCAGATCGGTTGTGTCGCCTTTCGGTTTCGTTTCGTTTGCCATAGTGACTCCCTGAAGATCATTCGCTCACGAGGCCGTCGCGGATCATCCGCAGGTCGCGTCCGTAATTGCCGAGCATGCGCTTGACGTCTTCCTGCGTCAGCTTGTGCAGGTTTTCGCGCAGTTTCTGGTGCCCGAGCGCCACCTTGGTCAATCCCTGCAAGGCCAGGTCGTAGCGGCGGTCGATGAGCTTGTACTCGCTCGCCTTGTTCAGGTAATGCACCTTGGCCAGCGTGACCAGCATGCGTTCGTTATTACCCTTGGTGAAAGGCAGTTCGACGTCGAAGATGCCGAGCACGGTCTTCTTTTCATTCTCATTGGTCTTGTAGTAGAGGCGGGTGAGCGAGATCATCGCCTCTAACAGGGTCTGAACGTCGGCGTCGCCGTCGCGCACCATGGTGTCGACGCTGCGGTTCTGGTAGCCGGAGGCGATCGCACGTGTCAGCAGGCGCGTCAATCCCGTGTAGGCGGCGACATGACGCTGCTGCAGGCCCGATTCGGTATTCGCCTTCAAGCCGTTGCCGAGGTCGTCGATGCGTTCGGTCAGGTCGTAGCGCGTATCTCCAGCCAACAGACTCAAGGTCTGCATATAGAGCACGAGGGCCTTTTGCACGCTGACGAAGTCTTCGTACACGGCACGCCGCTTGGCGTCGTTTTCGCGCGCCAGTTTGTCGCTCGAGGCGGGCAGATACGGCTGTTCGCGCTCATACGTGTCGCGGTAGCGGCGCGAGAGTTCACCATAGCCGCCGAGCTTGGCTGAGGCGTCGGCGAATTCGCGCACTTCCACCAGGCTGACCGGACCGCCGCTGGATGCGCAGCCGCCCAGTACCAGATTGACGGTCAGCAGGCAGGTGGTGAGGGCAAAGCGAACTGTTCTCATCGGGTCCTCTCGAGCCGGCGAAGATGCCGGACGGAAAGACCCTATTTTGGCAAACGCCGCGCACAGCGGCGTTGCATTGGATCAACTCAGGCGACCTTGGCGCGGTCGAAGTGCGGGTTTTCGATGATGCCGAACAGGTTGCCGTAGGGGTCGCGCACGGTCGCCACGCGAATGCCGTCGCCCACGTCCGCCAACGGCGACTCGACGCTGGCGCCGAGCGACTCCAGCCGCGCCAGTTCGGCTGCCGCATCCTGCGTGCCCCAGTAGGCGGTCGCGCCGGTACTGCCGGGCACGCCGTCGGGAATCAGGCCGAGTTCAAAGCCGCCGACCTCGAAGCCGACATAGAAGGGCTGGTCGAAATAGGGTTCCTTCTCGAGCACGCGGCGGTACCACTGTGTCGCTTCAAGCAGTTGCGTGACCGGATAGATGACGGTGCGCAGTCCCTGGATCATGATGTTCGCTCCTTATTAATAAGGAGACAATGGTGCCGCAGCCGGTCAGGCTTGTCTAGCTATGTACTGCCAGGGCAGGGGAGTGTGCCCCGCGCCAGCCGAGGCCCTCGAGGGTGCCGGCGGCGGGCGTGTACTCGCAGCCGATCCAGCCGTCATAGCCGAGCTCGTCGAGCACGCGGAACAGGTAAGGGAAATTGATTTCGCCGGTGCCTGGTTCATGCCGGCCCGGCACATCGGCCAGTTGGATATGGCGAATCAGGGGCAGCAGTTCGCGCATGGTATTAGTTAGGTCACCCTCCATGCGCTGCGCGTGATAGATGTCGAACTGCAGGAACAGGTTATCGACGGCGCATTCACGGATCACGGCCGCGGCCTGGCGCGAACCGGTCAGGAAATAGCCCGGCACGTCGCGGTCGTTGATCGGCTCGATCAGGAGGTCGAGCCCTTGTTCTTTCAGCGCGGCGGCGGCGTAGCGCAGGTTGGCGATATAGGTGGCGTGGGCGCGCTCGCGCGGCACATTCGGCGGCAGGATGCCGGCCATGCAGTGCAATTGTTTCACCCCCAGTTCGTCGGCGTAGTCGAGGGCCAGCGCGACGCTGTCGCGGAACTCGGCGATGCGGCGTGGGTCGCAAGCCATGCCGCGGTCGCCTCCCGGCCAGTCGCCCGCCGGGAAATTGTGCAGCACGAGTTCGAGTTGGTAGCGGGACAGGCGGCCGGCGATCCAGTCAGGTTCGCAGGCATACGGGAACTGGAATTCGACGGCCTCGAATCCGGCCTCGCGCGCCGCGGCAAAGCGGTCGAGAAAGCTGAGCTCGGTGAACATCGTGCTCAGGTTGGCGGCGAATTTGGGCATGTCGGTCTCGAATGTTGTCAGCCCGTTATCGTAGCACTGCGCCGCCAAGTACGCAGGCGATGTCCAATCGTGCGGCGAACGCACGCCCGTACGAGAACGCAAAAAAAAACAGCCCGGATAGTCCGGGCTGTTTTGATTTGAATCTGAATCTGATTCGCGAACCGCTTAGCGGCCGCGGCCACCCGTACGAGGTGCAGCCGCCGAACGCGGACCACGGCTGGCATCGCCGCCACGGTTACCGCCACCGCCACCGCCGCCAGCCGCAGCCGGACGGCCACCGCCGTTGCCGGCCGGACGTGCACCGCCACCGGCGGCCGCACTGCGCGGCTGGCCCTGGCCACGGCCTGCGCCGCCGCCACCGCCAGGTGCACGGCTACGGCCGCCATGGCCTGGCGCGCCGCTGCGCAGCTGGATCGGCTGGGCCTTGGCGTTCAGGTCGGGCTCGAAGCCCGGGATCACTTGACGCGGCAGCGTCTGCTTGATCAGCTTCTCGATATCTTTCAGCATGTCGTGCTCGTCGACACAGACCAGCGACACGGCTTCGCCGGTGGCGCCGGCGCGGCCGGTACGGCCGATACGGTGCACATAGTCTTCCGGCACGTTCGGCAGGTCATAGTTGACCACGTGCGGCAGCTGGTCGATATCGATGCCGCGCGCGGCGATATCGGTCGCGACCAGCACCTGCAGGGCGCCGTCCTTGAACTCCGACAGCGCCTTGGTACGCGCGGTCTGGCTCTTGTTGCCGTGGATCGCCATTGCGCCGATGCCGTCCTTGCCGAGCTGCTCGACCAGCTTGTTCGCGCCGTGCTTGGTACGGGTGAACACCAGCACCTGGCTCCAGTCGTTTTCCTTGATCAGGTGCGACAGCATCGGATGCTTCTTGTCGCGGTCGACCGGGTGGATCTTTTGCGAAATAACTTCGACAGTCGAATTGCGGCGTGCGACTTCGATCGAGGCCGGGTTGTTCAGCAGCTTGTCGGCCAGGGCCTTGATCTCGTCCGAGAAAGTGGCCGAGAACAGCAGGTTCTGGCGCTTCGCCGGCAGCACTGCCAGCACTTTCTTGATGTCGTGGATGAAGCCCATGTCGAGCATGCGGTCGGCTTCGTCCAGGATCAGGATTTCGACTTTCGACAGGTCGACGGTGCGCTGGCCGACGTGGTCGAGCAAACGGCCAGGGGTGGCGACGAGGACGTCGACGCCTTGCTTCAACAGCTTGATCTGCGGGTTGATGCCGACACCGCCGAAGATCACGGCCGAGTTCATGTTCGTGTACTTGCCGTACAGGCGCACGCTTTCCTCGACCTGGGCTGCGAGTTCGCGGGTCGGGGTCAGGACCAGGGCGCGGATGCGGCGCGGCGAGTTCTTGCTCGTCAAGGCCGCGCCAACAGCGTCGGTCGACAGGCGCTGCAGCAGCGGAAGGGTAAAGCCGGCGGTCTTGCCGGTGCCGGTCTGGGCGCCGGCGAGCAGGTCACCGCCGCCGAGCACGGCGGGAATCGCCTGTGCCTGGATTGGGGTGGGGACGGTGTAACCTTGTTCGGTGACAGCACGAACGATAGCGTCGGACAAGCCGAGGGTAGCAAATGACATGGATCTCTTCTGGTGAGGTTGATTCCGCCGCGGCGCAAGCGGCGCCAGGATCGGAGGGGATGATAGCAACGGCGTTGCAGCACCGCTAAGCGGTACGCCGGCCCTACAATCATTGTCGGTATTTTGTTGCGCTGGGAAATGCCGGGATGGGCGCCGTGGTGCGCAACGCGCCACGGCAACAAGCTAGACCGCTATTTTACGCTAATTACGCGAAAGGGACCATCAGTGGGACCAACTGTGCGAATACCTTCGGGCCGGCGGCCATGATGTCGCCCTTGTTCAGGTAGGCCGACTCGCCGCTGAACTCGCCGCAAATGCCGCCCGCTTCAGTAACTAACAGCGAACCGGCGGCGATATCCCAGATTTTCAGGCCTTTTTCGAAGTAGGCATCGACGCGGCCGGCGGCCACGTTGGCCAGTTCCAGCGCGGCCGAGCCACTGCTGCGAATGCCATGGCAGCGCGAAGCGACGACTTCATACATGCGCAGGTATTCGGCCAGCGCGCGCGGATCGGTGCCGTGGCCGGAGGCGATCAGGGCCTTGCCGATGCGGTCGTGGTTCTTGACGCGGATGCGCTTGTCGTTCAGGTAGGCGCCGGCGCCCTTGCTGGCAGTGAACAGGTCGTTGCGAACCGGGTCATAGATGACGGCCTGGGTGATCACACCCCTGTGCTGGAGCGCGATCGAGATGCAGAAGTTCGGGTAGCCGTGCAAAAAATTGGTGGTGCCGTCGAGCGGGTCGATAATCCAGACATACTCGCTGTCGTCGTTCAGGTTGCGCGACGGACCCGACTCTTCGGCCAGGATGGCGTGGTCAGGGTAAGCTTTCAACAGCGTCTCGACGATCGCCTGCTCGGACGCCTGGTCGACATCGGTAACGAAATCGTTATGTTGTTTTTCAGAGACCACGATCCGGTCGAGGTCGAAAGACGCGCGGTTGATGACGGTGGCGGCGCGGCGTGCGGCCTTGATGGCCGTATTGAGCATTGGATGCATGTTATCTTTTCCCTGAAAAAACGCTGACGCCCACCGCGCATAGAGCGCCGCGGACGATCGAGTATGAGTTGAATTAAAGAGCAAAGCGGCGCCGAACCCGTTAGAATTCCGGCCCTTGATGCCAGAATTTCAATTGCTCGTCGCCGCGCGATAGCGCTATTTTAAATGAACCCGAACGAAACCGACACGTCTCTTTTTCACCGCCTGCGCTTCGTGCTCGTCGAGACCAGCCGCGCCGGCAATATCGGCTCGGTGGCCCGCGCCATGAAGACCATGGGCTTTACCGAACTCGTGCTCGTCTCGCCGCGCTGCACCGACTTCTTGAATGACCCGGAAGCGGTTGCCTTTGCCAGCGGCGCCCTCGATGTCCTGCAGGGCGCGCGCGTCGTCGGCTCCATGGGCGAAGCTTTGGAAGGCTGCAATTTCGCCGCCGCCGTCTCGGCCAGATTGCGCGAATTCTCGCCGCCGGTGTGGACGCCGCGCGCCTTTGCCGGCCATGCGGCAGGGCAGGGCGAGGTGAGGCCCGCGCTCATCCTCGGCAACGAACGCGTCGGCTTGCCGAACGAGATAGTCGAGAAGTGCAATGTGCTGATCAATATTCCGGCCAATCCCGCCTATTCATCCCTGAATTTATCGCAGGCGGCGCAGGTGCTGGCCTATGAATGCCGGATGGCGGCGATCGGCGATGGCGTGATCGAGACGCCGATCGGGTTCCATGGCGACGCGGCCAGCGTGACCGAGATCGAGGGCATGTATGCGCACCTGGAAGAGGCGCTGGTGTCGATCGGATTCCTGAATGCGGATAACCCGAAGAAGCTGATGCCGCGTTTGAAGCGGCTGTTTTCGCGCGCGCAGCTGGAGACGGAAGAGGTGAATATTCTGCGCGGGATTGCCAGGCAGATTTTGAAGCGGTAGTTGCACGGCAGGTCATAAAAAAAGCCACCGCGGCACGATGCCGCGGTGGCTCTTCCATCGACAGCGGTTTTAGCGCGTGACGGTACGCGTACCAACCACTTCGATGGTCACGCGACGGTTCTTGGCGCGGCCCTCGGCGGTCGCATTCGACGCCAATGGCTGCGATTCGCCTTTGCCTTCGGTGTACAAACGGGCCGGGTCCAGGCCCATGGACACCAGATACGCCTTGACCGCGTCCGCACGGCGCAGCGAGAGCTTGTTGTTGTAGGCGTCGGAGCCCACCGAATCGGTATGGCCGACGGCAATCATCACTTCCGTGTTCATTCCCTGCAGCTTGGCCATCAAGGCGTCGAGGGCAGCTTTGCCTTCAGGCTTGACGATCGCCTTGTCGAAATCGAACAGGGCTTCCGCGGCGAACGATACCTTCTCCGATACCGGCTGTGGCGCAGGCGCCTGGACCGCTGGCGCGGCGACCGGCGCTTCGGTCACGACCACAGGCTGCGGCGCGGCGACAAAGGCACGCGTTGCCGGCCGGCCCAGCTTGTAGACAAGGCTGAGCGAGAGCAGATCGGCCTCGCCGCGATTGCCCACGGCGTCATTGAGGCGATAACGCTCGACTTCGCCGCGCAGGGCGAGTGCCTCGCTCAGCTTGTACTCCAGGCCCAGGCCGACCTTGGCGCCCAGCTTTTTCTCGCGCGGGTTTGGATTGGTGACCGCGGCTAGCCGGTTGCCGGTAAAGCTGGTGCGGGTGTGGGCATATTGCATCCCGGCGCGTCCCAGCAGCGACAGGCGTTGCGTCACCGGCAGTTGCCCGACCAGGTCGAGGTTTGCGCCGCGAAAGCCAGCCTCGCCGCGGAAGTTGCCGTTGCCCGAAGTCGTTGCTGCGAAGCTGAATTTGCCCAGGTCGAAATAGCCGGCTTCCACCGAAAAGTACTGGTTCAGTTGCTTGCCGACGAACAGTTTGAAGCCAAGTTCGCGTTCGTCGGAATCGAAGGCCGTCACGGTGGCGCCGTTTGCCGCCAGGCTGCGCCGGATACGCGGTTCATCGATGGCCGCACGCGACTGGCCGAGCGAACCGCCGACGTACCAGGCGCTGTTGGCCCAGTCCGGGTTGATGAAGGTGTCGCCGGCCGTGTCGGCGGCAAGCGCCGGCTGGGCAAGCATGGCGGCGTACGCGGCAAGCATGGCCAGGTTGAATGTGCAGGTGGTTTTCATGAAAGTCATTCTTATTTGGCGATCTGGTTGTTGCGCAGCGTGACAGCGGCGCCGGACAGCACGCGGCCATTCAGGAGCGTCGTGTTGTCGCCCACGGTGATGGCAGCGGATTGACCCAGAATGCTTCCCTTGAAGACGCTGTTCGCGCCCAGGGTCGTCGGGCCGGTCGGCACCCAGGTGATGTTGTCGGCCGTGGCGCCATTCGTCAGTGCAATGGTCGAGTTGGCAGTCGTGTTCAGGGTCTGTGCGGTACGGAAGATATACACGCCAGGACCGCTCAGGATCAGGGTGCCGGTGACGCTGATGGAGCCGGCGTAGCAATACACACCTGGAGGCAATGCGAGGCCGCCGAGGTCGATGTTGGCGGCGAAGCTGACGTCGCAGCTGCGGCCGTTGGCGTCGGTAATGGCGCTTTGCAAGTCGGCCAGGGCATTGTCCAGGATTGCGCCCGACTTGTAGTTGGTGTACGGCCCCGGTGCCAGCGTCGGATCGGTGGTTTGCGACGGTGAGCCGACGTCACCGCTGATCAGGGTGGTGCCGCCGGAATTGTTGGTCAGCGCGGTGCCGGCCAGGACAGCGAAGCTCGCCGCGCTGCGCAGGTTGACGCTGGCAACTGGTGGGACGACTGGTGGCACGACTGGTGGCACGACCGGCGGGACCACTGGTGGCTCAACTGGTGGGACGACCGGCAGGGCGGTCACGGTCAGGTTGCCGCTGCCCGATTGGCCGCCAAAGGCTGCGCTGATCGTGGTAGTGCCTGGCGTGACGCCGGTGGCGACGCCGGTGTTCGTTACCGTGGCGATGGCGTTCGAGCCGGAGCTCCAGGCAGCGGTGCGGGTGACGATGGCGGTCGAGTTGTCCGAGTAGGTGGCGACGGCGATATACTGCTGTGTGCCTCCCACTGCAACGCCGGCGATTGCCGGCGACACGGCGATGTTCGACACAGTCGCCATGGTCACGGTGGCCTGCGCGTTGGCGCTCTTGCCGCCAAAACTTGCGCTCAGCGCCGAGGTCCCGGAAGCGACGGCCGTCATCAAGCCGCCCGCGCCGACAGTCACCGAGGCCGGGGTGGCCGACAGGAAGGTCGAATTGGCCGTGACATCGACGACGCTGCCGTCGGAATAGGTCGCGGCGGCTGCCAGCTGTTGGGTCGCGCCGATCGGGAAAGTGGTCACTGCCGGCGTCAGCGCCAGCGAGACCAGCGAGGCTGGCAGCACGGTCAAGGTAGCGGTCCCGCTTTTGCCTTCGAATGCCGCAGTGATGATGGTGGTTCCGGCGCGCACGCCGGTGGCCAGTCCGGCAGCGTTGACCGTGCCCACAGCGGTGGTCGCCGAGCTCCACGCTGCGTTGGCACTGACGTCGCGTGCCGAACCGTCGGTATAGGATGCCGTTGCAGTGAACTGCTGCCTGGCGCCCAGGGCAACCGAGGCCGTGGCCGGCGTGACCGCGATGCTGGCGAGCGTAGCGGCTGGAACGCCGAGAATCGGATCGCGGCCTTGATCGCCGCCACCGCAGCCTGCCAGCAGCGATGCCGCCAGCAAACCGGCTGAACAGATCAGCATTTTTGTATATCGTTTTAAATTAATCATGTTAGGGCCCTTAAGGTGACTCACTGTCTTTCCGCATCTATTCGCACAGGTTTATGCGTCGCGGCAGAAATTGCGCAAGCCGCCATATGGCAGTGCTTGCATGCAAACTATAAAGGTTAAATCGCGACACAAAGAATGAAATCTTGCTTGTGAGTACAATTAGTATTTACTTGCATCGACATGCGCGTGTCGCAAGCCTGTGTGTTAGCCTTGCGTGATCTTTCTCCATCGCAGGACGCCTGCAGGGCCTGCCCGTATTCCTTGAAGTACACCATGCGATGGGTCGTGGCCAGACGGTCCTGCGAAGGGCTCAGGTGCCAAGCCCAATGATTTCGTCTCCCGGCTTTGCGCGGCACTGCGCACCGATCGGTTCCCACCCGCGCCGCACGACAATCCTCTCCTTGTCGTGGCACATCTCCACCCGGCGCGCCTCGGGCAGCCGGCGATGAACAAACGCCTCGATCGACTCCGGCACGCTCACCTGCAGTGCGAGCGCGTGGATGTCCTCGACCGGATGGTCGTCCACATGCACCAGCGGCACGAACTGTCCCGCGAACATCATCGCGTGCGATGCAATCCTCACCGGGCCGGCCGTGTAGTTCTGCGCGCGCAGCCAGGCCTGGGCGTGCTCGCGCGGAGCACCGGTGCCGTCGAAACGCCCCCAGGCGCTGGCCAGGAGCTCGGCCACCCACTGATTGCAATTCTGATAGCGCGTGCCAAAGGCGTAGGCATTCGCACTGTAGCGGCCCGCCAGCAGCGAGAGGGCGAGGGATTTGTCGAGCGCGGTCCTTTCCAGCGCGCCGTCTTCATCGGGCAGGAACACGAGCGACATGTGGCCGCGGCTCGGCGCTTCGGCGCCGAGCGCGAAACCGGCGACGCCCTGGTCGAACAGGCGCGGGCGCGATTCGTCGCAGGCGTAGTAGAGCTGGCGCACGGCCCAGGGGCTGGCGGGGTTGTCCCGCAAGGCGATACCGGCGTGCGAATACACCAGGCCGAAGCGGCTCAGGTCGGTGCCGGCGCGCGAGACCAGCGCCACGCGCGCGCCGGAATGTTCCAGCTCGCGCTTGAGGACGCCGGCAAAGCGCAGCACACGGTCCTGGTCGGCGGCGCTGATCTCGTTCGCACGTTCGCAGAAGGTCGGGATACCGGCCCAGGCGCTGCCGCTCGCGCAGAAGGCCAGGGCCGCGCAGAGCGGCCGCAGCCCCGGTCGCAGCCGCGGTTGCGGCCGCGGTTGCAGCCGATTCCGCATCAGATCGCGACTTTTTGCGAGCCCAGTTCGCGGTGCCAGTTGTCTTCGAGCGCGAGGAAGAAGGCTTGCTTGCTGTCCGCATGCGCGAATTCATAGCCGTATTCGCGCAGGTTCACTTGCACCAGTGCGCCCTTGTCCACAGTGCGCTGCGCCAGCACGCGGTTCGGCACGTCAAGGGTGAATTCCTGTGTGGCGCCGGCGGCAGCCGCGTGCAGGGTCATGCGCGTGGTGCCTGGTTTACCCGGTGCGGCGGCGATGTCGATGACGCGGTACTGGCCGGCGGCCACGCGGTCGTCGCCGCCGGAGCTGTTGCTCGAGGCGCCCATCGAATCGGAAACGCTGCCCGACGAGGCCGAACCCGCGCTCGAAGCGGACGACGTGGCAGTGCTGGCGGCCTGCACGGGCAGGGCCAAAGCGGCGGCGAACAGGGCGACGCAGCCGGCGCGGGAGAGGAGGGAACTGGTCATGTAAAGCTTTCGTAGTCGAGCTGAATGCTCCATGGTACAAGGGCGCTGCGTGCTTGAGAAGGCTTGTCGGCAGCAATGTTCAGGGCCGTAGCGCGATGCAAACAAAATTTGCATGACAGGCCCCCATGGCAAAGCTTATTTGCATGGAGCACAGGAATGCCGTCATCCCGACGACTCCCTCTAGATCGATGCTCTTTCGACAGCGTCAGCCTGGCGTACACTAGAGGCAATAACAACAAGGATTCCAGATGGAGACAAACCGCAGATCCTTCCTGAAAGCCGGTGCCGTGGGCGCGCTCGTACTGGCCGCAGGCGGCGGCATCTACCGCGCCCTGCACACGCCAGGTCTGCAACGCTTCGTGCTCGATGGCGAAGCGCGCGCCGCCCTGGGCGCCATCGTCCCGGCCATGCTGGCCGGTGCGCTGCCCGCCAGCCCCGCCGAGCGCACGGCGGCGGTGTCCCGCACTGTCGCGGGCGTGCACACGGCGATTGCGAACCTGCCGCTATCGGTGCAAAAGGAAGTGCAGGACCTGTTTGGCCTGCTCGCGCTGGCGCCGGCGCGGCGTCTGCTGACCGGTATCCCGGGTGGCTGGACGCAAGCCGATCCGCAGGCCGTCAGTGCTTTCCTGCAGGACTGGCGCCTGCACCGCCTTGCCCTGCTGCGCACCGCCTACAGCGCGCTGCACGACCTATCGCTCGGCGCCTGGTATGCGCAGTCGGCCAACTGGAGTGCGATCGGCTATCCCGGGCCGATGAAGGAACTGTCAACGCCATGACCGAAAAAACCATCCCCATCTCCCAAGCCATCATTCCCGACCCGATCCGCCTCGGCATCGCACGCGGCTGGAAGATCGTCGACGCCGCACGCCTCGAAGCGGACCGCACCCTGGAAGCGGACGTCGTCATCGTCGGCAGCGGCGCCGGCGGCGGCGTCACCGCCGAAATCCTGGCGCTGGCGGGCCTGTCGGTCTTGATCGTGGAAGAGGGCGCGCTGCAGTCGTCGGGCGATTTCAAGATGCGCGAGGCCGACGCCTATCCATCCCTGTACCAGGAGTCGGCCGCGCGCCAGACGCTCGACAAGGGCGTCAAGATCCTGCAGGGACGCACCGTCGGCGGCTCGACCACCGTCAACTGGACCTCGAGCTTTCGCACGCCCGTGCCGACGCTCGACTACTGGCGCGACCGGTTCGGCTTGAGCGGCTACGACAGCGCATCGCTGGAGCCCTGGTTCGCGATGATGGAAGCGCGCCTGCACGTGAGCGACTGGCAGGCCCCGCCGAACGAAAACAACGACCTCCTGAAACGGGGCCTGGACAAGCTCGGGATCGCATCGGGCTTCATTCGCCGCAACGTGAAGGGTTGCTGGAACCTGGGCTACTGCGGCATGGGCTGCCCGACGAATGCCAAGCAGTCGATGCTGGTGACGACGATTCCGTCGGCGCTCGAGCATGGGGCGACGCTCGTGACGCGTGCGCGCGCGGAGCGCTTCGTGCTGCGCGGCGAACGCGCCGACGAACTGCTGTGCACCGCATTGAGCGCCGATGGCGTCGCTCCCACCGGACGCCTGCTGCGCCTGCGCGCGAAACACTTCGTCGTCGCGGGCGGCGCGATCAATTCGCCGGCCCTGTTGATGCGTTCCGGCGCGCCCGATCCGCACGGCCTGCTGGGAAAACGCACCTTCCTGCACCCGACCCTGATCTCGGCCGGCATCTTCCCGCAGCGCGTGGACGCCTGGGCCGGTGCGCCGCAGACCGTTTACTCGGACCACTTCCTGGGTACAAGCCCGATCGACGGCCCGCTCGGCTACAAACTCGAAGCGCCGCCGCTGCATCCGGTGCTGTTGTCGACGACGCTCGGTGGTTTCGGCCACGGCCACTTCGATCTCATGCGCCAGTTCCCGCATATGCACGGGATGCTGGCACTGCTGCGCGACGGCTTCCATGAACAGTCGCCGGGCGGCGCCGTGCAATTGAAGGATGGCGCCGCGGTGCTCGACTATCCGCTCAACGATTTTCTGTGGGATGGCGCGCGCCGCGCCTTGCTCACGATGGCCGAGATCCAGTTCGCGGCCGGCGCGAGCGCCGTGCAGCCGGCACACGAAACGGCGCAGCTGTATACCTCATGGGCTGAGGCGAAGCGCGCCATCGCGACGCTGCCGCAGCAGTTGCACATGACGCGCGTGGCGTCGGCCCACGTGATGGGCGGCTGCACGATGGCGGGCGATGAACGGCGCGGCGTGACCTCGGCGGACGGGCGCTACCGTGGGCTGGCGAACCTGTCGGTGCACGACGGCTCGCTGTTCCCGACCTCGATCGGCGCCAACCCCCAGCTGTCGATCTACGGCATCACGGCGCGCCTGGCGAGCAGCCTGGCCACCAGCCTGACCGGCAAGCCGGCGCCACGGGTAGCGCCATGAGCATGAGCGCACGCCGCATGCTGCAATGGCTGCTGGTGCTGCAGGCGGTGGGCGCGGCCGGCATTGCGCTGGCCGGCTGGCGCTGGTTCGATGTACCGCTATGGGCGGCGCTTGCGCTGGGTGTTGCCTGCGTGGCGCTGGTACGCCTGGCCATCAACATGAACAATTTTGTCCTCAGCGCCTGCTTCGCCAGCCCGACGCCCCCCGAATTTCATCTCGGTCCGGGCGCTCGCCTGCGCCTCCTGGCCGAGGAATTCAGGACCAGCATGCTGTACACGTCGTGGTTCATGCCGCGCGGCGCCCCCTGCCGCCACATCGATCCGGAATCGAGCGCGGTGCCCGTGCTGCTGGTGCACGGCTACGGCTGCAACAGCGGCTACTGGAGCTATCTGCTGCCGCGCCTGGAACGCAACTTCATCAGCTATGCCGGCATCGACCTGGAACCGGTCGGCGGCGCGATCGACGACTACGTGCCGCTCATCGAGGGCGCGGTCGATCAATTGTGCGCCGCCACCGGCGCGTCGCAAGTGGCCATCGTCGCCCACAGCATGGGCGGCCTGGTGGCGCGCGCCTGGATGCGCGTGCACGGAAGCAGCCGCGTGGCGCGCATCATCACGCTCGGCACGCCGCACCACGGCACGGGGCTGGCGAGCTTCGGGCTGGGCGCCAACGCAGCCCAGATGCGGCGCGTCAAGGGCGCCGCCTGCGACTGGCTGCAGGAGCTCGGTAGCGCGGAGGACGCCGCGCAACGGCTGCTCATCACTTCCATCTTCAGCCACCACGACAACATCGTCTCGCCGCAGACCTCGAGCATCCTGGCGGGGGCGCGCAACATCGCGCTGGGCGGCGTCGGCCACGTGGCGCTGGGCTGCAACGGACGCGTGCTCGATACCGTGATGGAGGAGCTGGGCGCGCTGAAGTGCCGAACGGACCAGGACGGGGGCGTCGATGACGGGGCGGCCCCGGTCCTGCTGCTGGTCGACGATGACGCGTTCATGCTCGCCATGCTGGACGAGACCGTGCAGGGCCAGGGCTGGCGCGTGCTGAGCGCGGGTTCGGGCGCCGACGCGCTGGCCGTGCTGGCGCGCGAACGCGTTGCCGTGATCGTGAGCGACCATCTGATGCCGGGCATGACTGGCGCCGCATTGCTGGCGCAGGCGCGCCGCCTGGCGCCTGGCAGCTTCCGGATCCTGCTGTCGGGCGCGCAGGACGATCCGGCGATTGCCGCGGCCCTGGCCAGCGGCGACGCCGACGCTTACCAGGCCAAGCCCTGGCGCGCCGACGCATTGCTGGCACTGCTGCACGGGGCCTTACCCGTGCAAGGCACGCATGGCGTTTAGAATGCGGGTTCTATCGAGCACACCGACAATGGCGTGAACAGCATGAGGAAGCGATGACGAAGAATATCAAGGAACTCGAGCAGGAAGAAGAGGAGCTCGCGCGCGCCGTGCGCAGCTCGGCCCAGCAGATCTGGCAGGCGGGCCTGGGTGCGTTCGCCAAGGCTCAGCAGGCGGGCGGGCGCGAGTTCACGCGCCTGGTGCGCGACGGCAGCGAGCTGCAAAAGCGCGCGCGCCAGGTCGAGGACGCGACCGACACCGTGGCGCGCAAGGCCGAGCGCTCCAGCCGCCGCGCGTCCGGCACCTGGGGCAAGCTGGAACAGGTGTTTGAAGAACGCGTGGCGCGGGCGCTGGCCACCATCGGCGTGCCGGCGCGCAGCGAGATGGAAGCGCTGAACGGTCGCATCGATGAGCTGGAGCGGATGCTGGCGGAACTCGCGGGCGAACACCTGCGCCGCAAGGCGCAGAAGAAGGCGCTTGCGCAACCGGCGACGAAGGCAGCGCCGGCGCAGGGGACCGCGGCCAAAGCGCCGGGGGCGCGGCCGGCCACCAAACGCACCGCGGCAAAAGGCGGCGCCGCCGGCTGAACCGCAAGCGCGCCATGCCCGCGCAATGCCGCCGGCATGCGGTTCGATGATATGCTTGCGAGTGACATCACCACCACCGCCATCCATGCTACAGAAAGCTCCACGCCGCACCCGTGAACGCATCCTCGAGCTCTCGCTCAGGCTGTTCAACGAGTTCGGCGAGCCGAACATCACGACGACCGTCATTGCCGAGGAGATGAATATCTCGCCCGGCAACCTGTACTACCATTTCCGCAACAAGGACGACATCGTCAATTCGATCTTCGTGCAGTTCGAGGCCGAGATCGAGCGCATCCTGACGGTGCCGGCGGGACGGCGGTCGAACATGGAAGACGTCTGGCTCTACCTGCACCTGATGTTCGAGCTGATCTGGCGCTACCGCTTCTTCTACCGCGACCTGAACGACCTGCTGTCGCGCAACCGCAAGCTCGAGCTGCACTTCAAGGCCATCCTGGCGCACAAGATCAAGGTCGCGCGCCAGCTGTGCGAAGACCTGCGCAGCGAAAATTCGCTCGATGCCAGCGACCAGCAGATCGCCGCCATGGCGACCAACATGGTCGTGGTGGCGACTTACTGGCTGTCCTACGAATACGTGCGCAACCCGAGAAAATACAGCGAGCAGCAGGCGATTGCCGACGCGCTCGCGCGTGGTTGCTACCAGGTGCTGTCGATGCTCGGGCCCTACCTGCGTGGCGATACCAGCCTGCTGTTCGAGAAGCTCTCGGAGGAGTACCTCAAAAAACTCCCCGACGAAGGCCGCGACCCGAGCGCCTGAGAAAACCGCCCATGGCGGCGTTGCATCGTCTCGCCGTACTATCGTACTGTCTTCGACGCTGCGCCTTGCCCTGGACGGTTTTCTCAGGCGCTTAACTATTTACGGAACCTCCATGAAATCGATTGCCGTCTACTGCGGCGCCTCCAATGGCGCCAAGCCCCTGTATGCCGACGCCGCACGCTGCCTGGCGCGCGTGCTGGTCGAGCACAATATCGCCCTCGTCTACGGCGGCGGCAAGGTCGGCCTGATGGGCGTGATCGCGGACGAGGTCTTGCGCCTCGGCGGCGAAGCCACCGGCGTCATCCCGCGCGCGCTGGTCGAACGCGAAGTCGGCCATGCCGGTCTGACGCGATTGTTCGTGGTGAAGGACATGCACGAGCGCAAGGCCATGATGGCCGAGCTGTCCGAAGGCTTTATCGCCATGCCGGGCGGCTTCGGCACGCTGGAAGAACTGTTCGAGATGGTGACCTGGGCCCAGCTGGGCATTCATGCCAAGCCGATCGGCTTGCTCAATGTCGATGGTTTCTACGATGGCTTGATGGGCTTCGCGCGGCACCAGGTGGAAGAGGGCTTCGTGCGCCCGGGGCATGCGGCGCTGATGCAGGTCGATGCGGATCCGGAAGCGCTGGTGCGGCGCTTGCGCGACGCGGCGGGAATCCAATAACCCTTACACGGCGGCCAGCTCCAGCTCCAGCGCATACGCCTCCAGCATGTCGACAATCTCGTCCGCCGGCACCGGCCTGCTGAACAGGTAGCCCTGCATCTCGTCGCACTCGTTCTCGCGCAGGAAGGCGCGCTGCTGCTCGGTTTCGACGCCTTCTGCAATCACGCGCAAATTCAGTTTGTGGCCAAGCGAGATCACGGCCATGGCAATGGCCTGGTCGTCCGGGTTGTCGGCCAGTTCGCTGACAAAACTCTTGTCGATCTTCAGGCGGCTGATCGGAAAGGTCTTCAGTGACGACAGGCTCGAGTAGCCGGTGCCGAAGTCGTCGATCGACAGCGACACGCCCATCGCTTCGAGCTCGCGCATCTTGGCGACCGATTTTTGCAGGTCGCGCATGATCAGGCTTTCAGTCACTTCCAGTTCCAGCAGTTCCGGCATCAGGCGCGTGTCGCGCAGTGCCGCGGCGACGCGCTCGACCAGGCGTGCTTCCTCGAACTGGCGCGCCGATACGTTCACCGACATGGTGATCGGCGGCAGGCCGGCGTCGACCCAGGCGCGCGCCTGGCGGCAGGCTTCGCGCACCACCCAGTCGCCGATCTCGACGATCAGGCCACTCTCTTCGGCCAGGCCGATGAAGCGCTGCGGCGGCACCATGCCGTGCTCCGGATGCTGCCAGCGGATCAGCGCTTCGACGCCGAACACGCGCCCGGTGCGCAGGTCGACCTTGGGCTGGTACAACAGGCGGAAGCCGTTATCAAAGGCGCCCTCCAGGGTCGCCTGCACGGCATGGCGCAGGCCGTCGAGCAGCACCAGCTTTTCCTCGACGCTGTCATTCATCTCGCGCGCATAGAACTGGAAGTTATTGCTGCCCATGTCCTTGGCGCGGTACATCGCGGCGTCCGCGTTCAGGAGCAAGGCACTGGCGTCAAGCCCGTCGCGCGGGTACATCACCACGCCCATGCTGCAGCTGACCTGCACCGCCTGGCCGGCCACCTCGATCGGTTCGGTGACGGCGAGCCGGATTTTTTCGAGCAGCGGCCCCAGCCCCTGCGGGTCATGCGCCTGGTCCGGCAGCAGGATCACGAATTCGTCGCCGCCGAAGCGCGCCAGCGTGTCGCTGCGGCGCAGGCATGCGCCCATGCGCCGGCTGACCACCTTCAGCAATTCGTCGCCGGCCTTGTGGCCAAGGCCGTCGTTGATCAGCTTGAAGCCGTCGAGATCGACAAACGCCAGCGCCACGGCATTGCCTTGCCGTGCGGCGTTGCCGATGGCCTGCTCGATGCGGTCATGCATCAGGTTGCGGTTCGGCAGGCCGGTCAGCTCGTCGTGGTGCGCCATGTGAAAGATCCGTGCCTCGACCTGCTTGCGCTCGCTGATGTCGCGCACGATCACCACCGCGCCGCCCTCGACCGCCACCACCTGGCGGTGCAGCCAGCGTCCGTCGGCCTCGCGCGAGGAGGCCTGCCATTCGCCTTCGCGCGGCTGGCCATCCCGGGCCACCTGGGCGATATCGTCGAAAATGCCGTTGCTGCGGAAGTGCGGGAACACGTCGCACAGGAGCATGCCCTGCATCCGCGCGCGCGGCAGGCCGGTGAGCCCCTCGGCGCGCGAGTTGGTCGCTTCCACCAGGAAGTCGGCGATGCCGCCCTCGTGGCCGGGCACGCTGCGCAGCACGAAGAAGGCGTCCAGGCTGCCTTCCGAGGCGGCGGCATAGGTTTCCTGGGCGCGGCGCGCACGCCGGCGCACCCTGGCCAACTGCCAGGCCCAGCCTGAGATCACGCTCACCACCAGCAGCAGCATGGCGGTGGCACTGCCGGCGGCAAGCAGGTAGGTCCCGCGCTTTTCATTGAACGGCGCGAACTGCTCTTCCTGCGACAGGCCGACCACGATCGCCAGCGGGAAGCCGTGCAGGCGCTGCACGCTGGTGTAACGGGCCACGCCGTCCGGACCCTGGTACAGGCTGACGCCGCCGGCGGCGCTCCCGAGTTCGATGCGCTGGCCCCAGGTCACGCTGTCGCCCATGCGCAAGACGCGCATCTGGCCATCGAGGCCGGCCAGACCGAGCATGCCGTGCTCGCCGTCGCGCGCGCGTTCATAGGCGCTGGTGAAGTAGGCCGGATCGGCCGCGACGATCGCCACGCCGGCGAAGCGCCCGGCGCCGTCGTTGATGCGGCGCGTGAAGTGCAGGTGCGGCTCGGCGTTGGCGCTGTCGCCGAGGGTCGCGCTGACAAATGGCAGGCCCAGGTCATTGTTGCGGTGGTAGAGGAAGTAACCCGTACCCGAGATATCGTGCGCGCCCCGCTCCGGGTTGGTGGCATTCACGCGGCCGTCGCGGTCGGCAATCGACACCGCGAATACCAGCGCCGGCGGCAGCAGGCCTTGTGCGCGCAGGGCCGGAATCGCGCCTTGCGCGCCATTGAGGGCGACCGCATATTTGAGCACCTTCAGGGTCTGGTCGATGCCGTACAGGCTGCGCGCCATCTGTGCTTCGTAGGTGGCGACGCGCTCGCGTGTCGCCGCTTCGACCGCCCGCACGGTGGCGGCGCGATCGGCGTCGATCACGCGCAGCGTCAGGACCCACAAACCGATGACGAGGAGAACGGCAAACAGGGGCAGCGAAATATGGGTGTCGAGGCCGCGCCCGAGCCAGCGCGCCAGTGTCGAAGCGCGCCCGCCCGTGCGGACAGAGGAGAGTGAGGGAATCATGCGCGTCCTTTCAATGCACCAGCAAAACCTGGCGCACGCTCGGGTCGAGCGCCTCGCGTTCGATATAACCGACCAGGGCCGGGTCGTCGGCCACCGCCTTGCGCACCTCGGCGTTGCCTGCCAGGTCGCGCGGCGGCTGGCCGCGGCCGGTAAACACCATCTTCGACCAATAGGCCTTCAGCAGGGCCGGCGTCTTGCCGGCCACGCGAGCGTAAAACTGGTCGCGCTCCTTTGATGCGATCGGCTGGTCGAGCGGGGTGGCGAGCGCCCCGTTCGGAAAGCGCGGCGCCTGGCCGAGAAAGATGGCTGCCACCTGGTCCGGGCGCAGTGCCTCGACCGGGCTGTGGGCGGAGACGATCACGACCAGCTCGCCGGCTTGCGCGAGCCCTGCGCAGAACGCGAGGAGAATGGCGCCGAGGAGCCTGGTGGGAATCAATGTCATGCCTGCCCTCAAAAGACGAAGTCGAGGGCGGCGCTGGTCACCCGCGCCGTGCGCCCGGACTGGTAGTCCGGCACCGAATTGATGAACATGCCGCGCGTGCCCGCGCGCGTGGTGACACGCTCGTGCTGCAGTTTCAGCGCAATATTTGCAGCGAGGTCCCAGCGCACGCCGGCGCTGAGCGTGGACTGCGAGGGCACCGCGCGCATCATGGCAGCGAGCGCCGAATTGACGGCGCCGCCTGCAGCCGCAGACGGCGCCGGCAGGCCGCCCAGTGCCAACGCGTTCGGTCCTTCCGGTTCGCGGCCCCACACCCGGGCGTAGCCGGCATACGGCGTCAGGGTACCGTGCCGCCAGCCGCTGCTCAGGTAGGCCGAGCGCGTGCCGCCGAGGTAGCCCTTGACTTTGCTGCGCCCGGCTTCGCTCACGATGAACCAGTCGCCCGGATCGTAGTTCAGTCCGAGGCTCGCGGCCGTGGCGCGTTTGTCGTCGATATTCAGGCGGCGCGAGATGTCGCGCCCCTGGGGACCGAAGCTGTCGAGCGCGTCGAACAGTTCCGGAAACAGGTTCACCGACAGGCGCGTGGTGATGACCGAGGCGCGGGCGCTGAACGCGCCTTGCTCGACCGTGTGCGAGAGCCCGGCGATGGCGCGCCCGCGCAGGCGAGCGCCGTCGAAGAGCGGCATGTCGGTGCGGCCATAGAAGGCCTGCGTGGTGCTGCGCAGGGCTTCGCCGTTCCACTGCCAGCTGAGATCGGCGCCGTCGCTATTGCTGATCGGCAGGACACCATACACCTCGATCGGCGTGCGGACCCACGGATAGGCATAGCCGACTTTCCGGTAGTCGGCGGCGATGAACATCGGCAGCGCGATGCGTCCGAAGCGCAGGGCCAGTTCGGGCGTCGCCTGGTATTTCAGGTTGGCCCATTCCACTCGCGGCTGGTAGCTCGAGTCGAGGCGCTGCTCGGTGACGACCTGCACGACGGCGGACCAGCGCGCATCGAGGCGCCAGTCCAGCTGGCCGCCGAGCCGGGTATCGACGTGGCGGCTCCAGTGTGCCGTGCGTCCGGCCCCGTCGGCTTTCAGGACCGAGGCGGCGAAGTCGGCCTGGCGTTCGTCCGAGTGGACGGCGCCGAGCGTGCCGAAACCGGAAAATTTCCAGCTCGACGGGGTGGTTTCAGCGCAAGCAAGGCCACTGAGGGAAAACAGGGCGGCGCCCACGCAGGCGGCGCGGGAAGACAGGACTGCAGTGGGGTAAAACATGGTCGCTTTCGTTCGGGTCTGGCTTGCTTGCTGCGGGCGGGCAGCCCACAATGACCTGGTCCGCCATGCCCTGAGGCCGGCCGCATTGCATGGCGCACGCTATGCTCAGAACTGTAGCGGACGCACCCCGGCGAAGTCGATATATTTACTATGGGAAACTGTTTTGATGCATTAAAACGTTGTTAAGAGGCAACGAAAATTTGTATGGCGCATACTCCGGTCTCGTTTTCAGATTTTTTGCAACTGTCGGTCGATCGCCTGGCGCGAACGTTCGCTGCGTTCGCTGTAGCGGTCGGTCAGGTAATCGGTACGGCCGCGCATCAAGAGGGTAAACTTGACCAGTTCCTCCATCACGTCGACGACGCGGTCGTAGTAGCTCGATGCCCGCATCCGACCCTCGTCGTCGAATTCCTTGTAGGCCATCGGCACCGAGGATTGGTTCGGGATCGTGACCATGCGCATCCAGCGCCCCAGCAGGCGCAGCGTGTTGACGACGTTGAACGATTGCGAGCCGCCGCACACTTGCATCACGGCCAGGGTACGGCCCTGGCTCGGGCGCAGCGCGCCTTGCTCGAGCGGGATCCAGTCGATCTGGTTCTTCATCACCCCCGTGATCGCGCCATGCCGTTCGGGACTGCACCAGACCTGGCCCTCGGACCACAGGCACAGTTCGCGCAGCTCGACCACTTTCGGGTGCGTCTCCGGGACACTGCCGACCATCGGCAATTCCATCGGGTCGAAGATCTTCACGTCGGCGCCGAAGTGCTCGAGGATGCGCGCCGCCTCGAAGGTGAGGAAGCGGCTGAAGGAACGCTCGCGCAGCGAGCCGTAGAGCAGCAGGATGCGCGGCGGGTGGTGCATGTCGCCCACGGGCTCGAGCTTGTCGAGCGTCGGCATGTCCAGCAGTTCCGGCGCGAGGTTGGGCAGGTTCGGGATGGTAGTCATGTGGGTCTTTCTTAACTGAGGCGCAGGGCAAGCGCGCACAGGGTGACGAACAGGATCGGCAGCGTCAGCACAATACCGACGCGGAAATAATAGCGCCAGGAGATCTGGATATCCTTGCTTGAAAGTACGTGCAGCCAGAGCAGGGTGGCCAGGCTCCCGATCGGCGTGATCTTGGGCCCGAGGTCGGCCCCGATGACGTTCGCGTAAATCATTGTTTCTCGCACCACGCCGCTAGTTGCGGTAGCGTCGATCGCCAGCGCGCCCACCAGCACGGTCGGCATGTTGTTCATGATCGAGGAAAGAATCGCCGTGATGAAGCCGGTACCGAGCGCCGCGCCCCAGACGCCGTACTGCGCGCATCCATTCAGCAGATCGGTCAGGTAGTTGGTCAGGCCCGCATTGCGCAGGCCATACACCACCAGGTACATGCCAAGCGAGAAGACGACCACCTGCCACGGCGCGCCGCGCAGCACCTCACGTGTCGAGATCCGATGCCCACGTGCTGCCACGGCCAGCAGCAGCGCCGCGCCGACTGCCGCCACGGCGCTGATCGGGACGCCGATATCGTCAAGCCAGAAGAAGCCGACCAGCAGCATCGCCAGGACCCACCAGCCGGTAACAAAGGTCGCGCGGTCATGGATGGCCTCTTCCGGGCGCTTCAATTGTGCCATATCGTAATTCGCCGGAATGTCCTTGCGGAAGAACCAGGTGAGCGCCGCCAGCGTCGCGGCCACCGACACCAGGTTGACCGGCACCATCACTGCCGCGTAGCGTGCGAAGCTGATGTCGAAGTAATCGGCCGAGACGATGTTCACCAGGTTCGACACCACCAGCGGCAGGCTGGCGGTGTCGGCGATGAAGCCGGCCGCCATCACGAAAGCCAGTGTGGCTTTTGCCGAAAAGCGCAGCGCAACGAGCATGGCGATCACGATCGGCGTCAGGATCAGCGCCGCGCCGTCGTTGGCGAACAGTGCCGCCACCGCTGCGCCCAGCAGGACCAGCAGCACGAACAGGCGTCGGCCGTTCCCCTTTCCCCAGCGCGCCACGTGCAGCGCCGCCCACTCGAAGAAGCCGGCTTTGTCGAGCAGCAGGCTGATGATGATGACGGCGACAAAGGCACCGGTCGCATTCCAGACGATGTCCCACACCACGGGGATGTCGGCGACGTCGATGACGCCGGCGAGCAGGGCGACGACAGCGCCTGCGCTGGCGCTCCAGCCGATGCCCAGGCCGCGCGGCTGCCAGATGACGAGGATGAGGGTGACAATGAAAATCAGAAGGGCAATGAGCACGACAATCCTGATGGGAGGTGAAGGAAAGGACGGCGCGAACCGTGATTACGGCAGCAGCCTGCCGATGCGGTCGAGCTCGGCCTTGAGCCGGTCCTTGTCGGCTTTCAGCTCTTCCAATGGCAGCGCCAGGAAGGCTTGCGTACGCGCGAGGATGATGTCATAGGTGCGCTCGAATGCCGCTTCAATCTCTTCCTCCGTGCCGACCACATGGCTCGGGTCTTTCAGACCCCAGTGGGTGCGCGTTACCTTCCCCAGATAGGCCGGGCAGGTCTCGCCGGCGGCGCTGCCGCAGACGGTGACGACGATGTCCGGCACCAGTGGCAGCGCATCCCACGACTTGCTGTAGTAACCCTCGGTCGAGATGCCCTTGCGGTGAAGCAGGGCAATGGCGCGCGGATGCAACCAGCCGGTGGGCTGGCTGCCGGCGCTGATCGCACGCATGCCTTCCGGCGCCAGGTGGTTGAAGCTGCCTTCGGAAAGAACGGAGCGGCAGGAGTTGCCGGTGCAGAGAAACAGGATGTTCATAGTGGGGTCAAGATCGTGGAGGAAGTCAGGCCGGACGTGTGCCGGCGGGTTCGCCTGGTGCTGCGCAGGCGTCGATGACCGGGGCGCCGCAGGGAACGCCGCCGCAACAGTTTTCGGTGAGGAAGCCCACCAGGGCGTTCATTGCGTCGACGTTCGCCGAATAGATGAGGAAGCGCCCGTCCTGCCTTGCGCTCAGCAGATCGGCATGCGACAGTTCTTTCAGGTGGAACGAGAGCGAAGAGGGCGCAATGGCGAGATGCTCGGCAATCCTGGTCGCGGCCATTCCAGCCGGGCCGGCCTGTACCAGCAGCCGGAACACGGCCAGCCGGCTTTCCTGTGCCAGCGCGGCAAGGGCTTTCAGGGCCGATTTGGTCTCCATGGCTTACCCTGTGATGTGGAAGAATTGAGGCATCATAGCGTGGTTGCTACGATAATTCAACGATTGTCGAAACATTGCGCGGAGTTGCGCCGAGAATGCTTATTACGCAGCCTTAGTCGGCTCCCTCGAGAGGCGTCATCCACAGCTTCTCGCCGCTCTGCTCCATATGCGTGAGGTAGAGCCGCAAATCGAGTTCGAACTGGTGGTATTGCGGCTCCATCCAGCAGCACAATTTATAGAACGCCTTGTCGTGCCCCTTTTCCTTCAGGTGCGCCAGTTCGTGTACGGCGATCATGCGCAAGAATTCCAGCGGGGCGTCGCGAAACACACTGGCAATCCGGATTTCGTGCTTGGCCTTCAGACGGCTGCCCTGGACGCGCGAGATCGCGGTGTGCAGGCCGAGGGCGTGCTGCACCACGTGGATCTTGCTGTCGTAGGCGACTTTCGCGACCGGCTCGGCGTTGCGCAGGTAGTCGTCCTTCAGGTCCTGCACGTAGTCGTAGAGGGCGCGGTCGGTGCGCAGGCCGTGCGGACGTGGATAGCGCGAGCGCAGCAGGGCGCCCAGGCGTCCCTCCTGGATCAGGGAGGCGGCCTGCTGGCGCAACTGGTCGGGATAGGCGGTGAGGTAGCGGAGTTCGGACATGGAGCGGGAATGTACCACAGGGGCGGCGCCCCTGCAGCTGCCCGGGCGCCGCCATCACGGTGCATCAGCTTTCCTTGCCTCCCTGGCGATTGCCCCCCTTGGCTGGCGCGGCGGCGGCGGCGCTTGCCGCAGCCCGGCTGGCCGACTGCCGGCTCTCGCCCCACTTGCGGCCGATATCGGCCATGTGTGCACGGTTGCGGCTGACTGCCTCCCCGCCTTTCTGCCCCGCGCGGCGCGCTTCCTCGGAGTCGAATTCGTGCGCCGTGCCTTTCTGGTGGGCGGCCTGGCCACCCTTGCTGGCGATCTCGCGTTGCTGGTTCTGGTCCATCGCCGCGAAGCCGCGCTTGGCCGGCGCGCCGTTGCCACCACTGCTCTTTTGCGCGCTGCCGCTGGAGCTGCCTGCGCTCTTGCCGCTCTCCTTGCTTGTCGCCATGTCGTTCTCCTGGTTGCCCTGCAGTGAAGAGGAAGTGAACGCACATTGCTGCGCTCGTCCGGTTAGAGACACCACTCCTGTGTTAGTTCCATCTGCTTGTGCGTGCAGTCGAATCAATCCGGCGCGCGTGGCGGCCTGCGGCTGCCGTCGTGCGGCACCGGCGCCCCGTCGAAGGCCGGCGGTGCGCTCATGTCGTCCTCGAGCTCGGCGCGCCGCAGCGCCAGCCGGTGTCCGAGTGCGACCAGGTCGACGCCCGAGGTGCGCGCTGCCGCGAACATCTCGCTTTCTTCCTGCGCGATATGGTGCGCGACCTCTTCGAACAGCACTGCCAGCGTGGCGTCGAAATGCTCGTCGCCCGGGTACATGACTTCGAGCTGGCTGACCAGTTCGCGCGCGCCCGCATGCTCGAGCTCGGCGTCATCGAACAACTCGTCGTCCCCAAGCGCCGCGCGCAGGGCCGGGTAGAACAGTTCTTCCTCGATCATCGTGTGAACGATGAGCGCGTCGCAGAGATCGTCGACCAGTTCGGCCATCATTTCCTCCGCGTCTTCCAGGGCGCGCAGGCTCGCGTATTGTGCGAACAGCAGGCGCACCTGCTCGTGATCGGCGCGCAGCAGCGCAAGCGCGTCCTGGGGTAGGGAAGGGAAATGGGCAGACATGGGGTCCTCGACGAAAACAGTTAGTCTCAGTAGACGCCGCAGGACCGATGGAGTTCAGGCGAAGCGCCTGCGCCAGCGATTGGCGCAAGCGTGCTTGCAAAAGTTTCTCAGGCCTCGGCCACCTTGAGTACCAGCTTGCCGAGGTTTTCGCCCTTGAACAGCATCAGCAGCGTGGACGGGAAGGTCTCGAAGCCCTCGACAATATGTTCGCGGCTCTTGAAACTGCCTTCCTTCATCCAGCGCGCCAGCGTCGCCACGCCTTCAGGATAGCGGGCCGCGTAGTCGGTTACAAGCATGCCTTCCATGCGTGCGCGGTTCACCAGCAGCGCCATGTAGTTCGATGGGCCCTTGACCGCTTCGGTGGCGTTGTACTGCGAGATCGCGCCGCAGATGACGATGCGCGCCTTCATGCTGATGCGGGTAAGCACCGCGTCGAGGATGTCGCCGCCGACGTTGTCGAAATAGACGTCCACGCCCTGCGGGCAATGTTGCTTCAGCCCGGCCTGCACCGGACCGGCCTTGTAGTCGATGCAGGCGTCGAAACCGAGTTCCTCGACCACGAAGCGGCATTTCTCCTCGCCGCCGGCAATGCCAACCACGCGGCAGCCCAATTGTTTTGCTACCTGTCCCACGGTCATCCCGACCGCGCCGGCCGCGCCCGACACCACGACCGTCTCGCCCGCCTTCGGCTGGCCGACCTCGGTCAATCCGAAGTATGCCGTCATGCCCGGCATGCCGAGTGCGTTGAGCCAGGTCGGCAGGGGCGCCAGGTTCGGATCGATTTTCGCCAGCATCGCGCCCTTGTCGTCGGCAGGCCCCGTCCAGTAGCGCTGCACGCCCGTCACGCCCATCACGTGGTCCCCCGCAGCAAACTTCGGCGACTTCGACTCGACCACCACGCCGACGCCGCCTGCGCGCATGACTTCGCCGATGGCCACCGGTCGCACATAGGAGCGGGCATCGTTCATCCAGCCGCGCATGGCCGGGTCGAGCGAAATGTAGAGGATCTTGACGCGCACTTCGCCGTCGGCGAGCTCGGCAAGGGCCGGCGTGGCGCGCTGCCAGTCGCTGTCCTTGGGCATGCCGACAGGGCGTGCGCCGAGCAGGAATTGGTCGTTGGTGGCTTGGGTCATGGGTGTCTCCCTGTGTTGGTTGAACTGCCAACTATACCTAAAAACGGACGGTCGTGCGTTTTTCTGTCCCATGTTTTTTATGGCTGTTTTTGCAAGCCGTGCGACAATGCTAGAGCCATCTTCAACCAGCACGCCGCCACCATGACGCATCCGGAATACATCCTGACCCTGTCCTGCCACGACCAGCGCGGCATCGTGCTGCGCGTGGCCGGTTTCCTGGCCGAGCACGGCTGCAACATCATCGATTCGGCCCAGTTCGGCGACCCGGAGTCGCAATTGTTCTTCATGCGCGTGCACTTCGCGCTGGAAGACAGCGCGGTACTGGAGGCCGACCTGCGCGGCGCCTTTGCCACCTTGTGCGAAGCGAACGCGATGCGCGGCCAGCTGCACGATGCGGCTGCCAAGCCGCGCGTGCTGATCATGGTTTCGAAGATCGGGCACTGCCTGAACGACCTGCTGTTTCGCTACAAGAGCGGGCTGCTGCCGGTCGAGATTCCGGCGATCGTCTCGAACCATATGGAGTTCTACCAGCTCGCGGCAAGTTACAATATCCCGTTTCACCACTTGCCGCTGGCAACGGGCGCGAGCAACGAGGCCAGGCTGACGCAGGAAGCGCGCATCATCGAACTGCTCGACATGCACAAGGTCGACCTGGTGGTGCTGGCGCGCTACATGCAGATCCTGTCGCCCGGGCTATGTAATGCATTGCAGGGCAGGGCGATCAATATCCACCACTCGTTCCTGCCGAGCTTCAAGGGCGCGCGGCCGTATGCGCAGGCCCACACGCGCGGCGTCAAGCTGATCGGCGCGACGGCGCATTTCGTGACGGGCGAGCTCGACGAGGGGCCGATCATCGAACAGGATGTCGAGC
Source organism: Massilia sp. CMS3.1 (assembly GCF_051262535.1). Lineage (NCBI taxonomy): Bacteria > Pseudomonadati > Pseudomonadota > Betaproteobacteria > Burkholderiales > Oxalobacteraceae > Massilia > Massilia sp. CMS3.1. The sequence goes on from NZ_JBIMES010000007.1 coordinate 289,380, forward strand.
GGGTCGACCATGCGATGACGATCGAGGAGCTCACCGCGATCGGACGCGACGTCGAATGCGTGGTGCTGGCGCGCGCGGTGAAATGGTTCGTGGAACACCGCATTTTGCAAAACGGCGACCGTACGGTCGTCTTCAAATAATTAAAGATAACGTAAAGCAGCAATGGCCCTCAAAGCAACGATCTATAAAGCAGACATCCAGATCGCGGACATGGACCGCAACTATTACGCGGAGCATGGGCTGACGATTGCCCGTCATCCGTCCGAAACCGACGAGCGCGTGATGATCCGCGTGCTTGCATTCGCCCTGCACGCGAACGAATCGCTGGCCTTCACCAAGGGCCTGTTCGACACGGACGAGCCGGACCTGTGGCAGAAAGATTTGACGGGCGCCATCGACACCTGGATCGAAGTCGGCCAGCCGGACGAGAAGCGTTTGTTGAAAGCCTGCGGACGTGCCGAGCACGTCTATGTCTACTGCTACAGCGCGACCAGCCACATCTGGTGGAAAGGTCTTGCCAACAAGCTCGAGCGCGCGCGCAATCTCACCGTCATCAACATCCCGGCCGAGACCAGCGCCGCTTTGGTCGGGCTCGCCAAGCGTTCGATGCAGCTCCAGTGCACGATCCAGGACGGGCAGCTGTGGCTGACCGACAGCGTCGACACGGTGCTGGTCGAGCGCGAAAGCTTCAAGGCCGCGGCATCCTGAGAACCCAGTTTTCACCTATTCGAATCGAGCTGACCATGATCCGTACCCTGTCCGTCCTGCTGGCCGCCGGCCTGTTTTCCACCAGTGCGCTGGCGCAAGTGACCGTGCTGGACCCCTGGGTGCGCGCCACCGTACCGAACCAGAAGGCGTCCGGCGCCTTCATGCGCGTGCAGTCGACGTCGGATGCGCGCCTGGTCGGCGTCAGCACCCCGGCCGCCGGCCGCGCCGAGCTGCATGAGATGGGCATGGAGAACAACACGATGCGCATGCGCCAGGTCGACGCCATCGCGCTGCCGGCCGGGAAGCCGGTCAACCTGGCCTCGGGCGGCTACCACGTGATGTTGTTCGACCTGAAGCGCCAGCTGAAGGAAGGCGAGACCGTGCCGGTGACGCTGGTGGTGCAGGATGCGGCGAAAAAGAGCAGCAGCGTGACGGTCGAGGCGCAAGTGCGGCCGTTGACGTATGTGGCACCGCAGGCGGGAACGGCGCACGGGCATCATTGATCGCAACGCGGACCTACTTCGGCGACGCCCCCATGCGCCGTACACCGCCTGATCCGATCGTCGATTTGCTCACCTGCGGGTCGCCGTAATAATTCACATCTCCCGAGCCCGCGATCGTCGCGCTCAGTGCATTGCGCGGCCAGACCGTGGCTTCGCCCGAACCGGCGATCGTCACGCTGGCGCTGTTCGCCTGCACCCGGCCCAGGTCGACGTCGCCCGAACCGCCGATCGAGACCGTGAGCTCGCCGATCGTGCCGCGCGCGGCTTGCAGGTCGCCGCTGCCCCCCAGGGAGACCGCCATCGCGTCGCTCTCGACGCCTTTCAGCTTGATCGAACCCGAGCCGCCCAGGTCGATGTCGAGCTTGCGTGCGCGCAGGGCATCGGCGTCGATGCTGCCCGAGCCGCCCAGGGCCAGGCGCTCGATCGAACGCGCCTGCACGACGACGCGGATCGATGCCGATTTCAGGTTCAGGTTGCGACGATTTGCACGGATCTTCAGCATGCCATCCTCGACCACGGTCTCGATCAGCGGCAGCAGGTTGTCGTCCGCTTCGATCGTGACGCCCTCGGTGTTGCCGATGCGCAGTTCGACATGCCCCGCCAGTCCCAGCGACAGGCCGTTGAAATTGCCGACCTGGCGCACCTGCTTGACGATGCGCCCGCTGCCTTGCACCTGCTCGCCACCCCAGTCCCAGGGAGCGGCCGCGACGTGGGTGGTGGCGGCCAGGCTGCCGGCGATGCAGGCGGCCAGCAGGGTGCGGCGGGCGAAGGTGAAATAAGCCTGGTTCATGATGGTGTCCTCACGGTTGTCGATGCTGCCACTCTAGCCGGCTGCCTGCCCCGCTGCGCCAGGAATGCGACAGACTGCGCGGGAACGCCACCAGACTGCGCAGGGAGCTGTTTGAAGGGCCGAGCTCGCGATGTGCCGATCCGCGCCGGTCCGGTGCACGTCTCGCCCACTTCCACTACAATCTTGCCCTTTTTGTTGCGGCAACGCGTGTTAAGGAAGTTATTATGAATGCGGCTCTGTTTGTCCTGGCCTTTTGCGTCGGTATTTTCATTTCGGTCCAGGCGGCCGTCAACAGCCAGCTCGCCGGTGCGCTGCACGCCAATTCGGTGGTGGCGGCGCTGATCTCGTTTTCCGTTGGCACGGTCGTGCTCGGCATTGCGGCCTTTGCCCGTGGCGGCGTGGCCGAGTCGCTGGCGCTGTTGCCCCAGCAGCCGCTGTGGAAACTGACCGGCGGCATGCTGGGCGCAGCCTTCGTCTTCGGCACGGTGTTCCTGGCGCCGCGCATTGGCCTGTTGAACCTGGTGGTGCTGGTGATTGCCGGCCAGCTGATCATGTCGATGGCGATCGATCATTTCGGCCTGGTGCAGATGGCGGCGCGGGTGGTCTCGCCGATCCGCATGGCCGGCGCGCTGGTGGTGGTGGCCGGTGTCGCGCTGACCCTTTTCGGCGACCGGATTGTGGCGGCATTGGGACGTTAAAACAGGCTCAAAAGAATTTCTCTTTAGCAGCTGCAATTTCTAGTTGGCATGGTTCTATAATGGTCGGCATTGTCTGAACGACACCTCAATTAGCCAGAGAACCACGCCCAGATGGAATTTCACCAGTCCTCGCAAATCCCCACGCTGTCGTATGTCGAAAACGAAGACCATCCGGTCTTCGGGACCCTGGTCGAGCAGATTCTGCACCTGCTGAATTCCCGCCTGGTGTTTTCCGACATCATCATCCACCAGAACAGCCCGCTGATGCTGCGCCAGCCGAAGGGCCTGGTGGCGGTCACGGACTCGCCGATCACGCGCGAGGAACTGGAAGAATTCTTCGAAGTCATCGAGCCGAACTGGGCCGAGCGCATCGTCGACCGCGCTTTTGACCGCTCGATCGACCTGCACACGGCGCGCATCCGCGCCAACTGTTTTACTTTCCAGGCCAGGAAGCGCCTGGGCTGCGTGATCCGGCGCTTCCCGAAAGAGCCGCTGCCGCTCGCCGAACTCGGCCTGGACCTCGATGCCCAGGAATTCGCGCGCCTCACCAGCGGCCTGGTGCTCATTATTGGCGACACCTGCCAGGGCAAGTCGACCACGATCGCCTCGATGCTGGACGAAATCAACAAGCGCCGCTCGGGCCACATCATTACCATCGAAGACCCGGTCGAGACCCTGATCCCTCAGCGCAAATGCATCATCACCCAGCGCGAAGTGGGCATCGACGGCGACGTCGAAAGCTATTATTTGGGCGCCCTGGATGCCTTGCGCGAACGGCCGGACGTGATCGTGATCGGAGAAATTCGCGACGCCCAGACGGCCCAGGAAGCATTGGCCCTGGCCGAATCCGGTCCGCTGGTGCTGGCGACCCTGCATGCGCGCTCGACCGAGATGGGACTGCAAAAGATGCTGCGCCTGCTCGGCAACTCGGACGCCCAGGCGCAAGCGCTGGCGCATGCCTTGCGTGGCGTGCTGTGCCAGGCGCTGCTGCCCTCGATCGAGGGCAACCGCTATTACCTGGCCACCGAATGCCTCACGCCCGGCCCGGCGGTGGTGCGCCTGATCGAGGAGGGCGAACTGGGCGCGCTGCGCGAACACATGAACAGCGGGCGCGATCCCGGCTGCCACACGATGAACGCCTCGCTCGAGCGCCTGCTCTCTGGCCACAAGATCGGCATCGAGGACGCGCGCGCGGCGACGACCGACCGCGTCGGGTTCGCCGACCTGGTCTAGCCTTTAGCGCTTCTCTTTGCTAATCAGTTGCACAAGCTTGAACGCTTCGTGCTGGATCATCGGTTCGGCATCCGCGAGTTCCTTGCTGGCCAGGACATAGGCCGCGCGCTTGCGTTCTTTCCTTTCTTCCGCCGGAACTGCCGTCCTCATGCCCGGCATCATGACCTGCGCGCCGCTGTTGTACTTCTTGTCGATGAGCTGCTTGCCGTAGGGGGTGTGATAGAAGCGGGTCATCTCGATCGCGGTATCGGCGGAAATGACGCGTGCCAGCGGTGGCGCCAGACGCCGATGAATCTCCGCAGGCGGCGTTTTGTCGAGCTTGGCGAACACCGCCTGCCGCTGCCCGGCGCTCTGGTAACCACTGCGGGCGGCGACACCGCGCACACCATGTTCAAGCTGCATGACGCTCAGCAGATCCTGCACGGCTTTGACGTGTGCGGGATTGGGTAGCGCGGCCTGTGCTGCGGGCGCCGTGACAGCGGCAAATGCGGGTCCTGCAAACACCAGCGATAGGCCCAGTACGGCTTGGACTGCAAACTTCATACGTTTCCCTTTTTATCCGGTTGCACAGCTTCGTTAAACGAAAAGTGTACCGTATCTGTTGCCAATAAGGAAATTTATGTAGGGCAGTTTTAATGAAGTGTTATTGCTGCGCGCTGTCAGTACTGTGAAGGCGAATGGCCGACTCCATCGCGGCGATCACACACTCGTAAACACTGCGCAATGACTCAACTTCATGCTTGTTCATGAATCCCATCAAAAACTGCTTCTGGATCGTGCATGTTATCTTGCCAGGCTTGCCCACCAGGCAGTTATACCGCTTGACGAGTCGAGCCCGTTTGTCGACTTCATCTTTGTTCGGCGATGCGGCCAACATCGGAAGCGTTTGGTGGAGCTTGTGAGGCGTAGTCATAATTGGCTGAGGCAGCGCAGGATGGGTAGGTATTTACAGCTCAGAACAAAAGAGTTGTAGGTCGTTCGCGCAGGCTGAAATTCCCCGGATGACGCAAAGTTGCCTCAGAATAACTCGTGCGCTCACCTGTGCGTGCGCCGAGCGACCAAGAATTACTGCTTCGTAGTGAGACAGATAACAAAGCGTGGTCGGGCTGCAACAGACTGCCGGCGGAATGACGTTCAACCTGTCAAAGGAATAATCCTCAGGTGCGCTTGAGAGCGTCTGACAAAACCTCTCGACCTATCTCCAGCAGATGAGAGAGCAGGCCAGCGTGAAGTAGGCCTGGTGGATGTCGGCTCGACGCTCGTGGCGGATGCGCAGCCTGGGACATCGACGGAGCCACCGCAGGGTGCGCTCAACGACCCATCGCATCGGCCGAGCCTCTCACGTGACTCACGCCGTAGCGCGCGATCCGTGCTGCGATCCCTTTCTGGCGCAACCAGGTTCGATGTGCCCGCGAAGCATAGGCTCGATCGGCGTGCAGCTTTCCCGGACGTTTGCGAGCCTGATCCGACAATCCTTTGACGGCTGGAATTGCCTCAACTAATGGAATGAGCAGACGCGAATCGTGCACTTGCCCCCGAGATGCGGGCGAATAAAGGCAACCCACGTTGGTCAACCAACACGTGATGCTTGCAGCCGAGCTTGCCATGGTCAGTTGGATTCCCGCCGGTATGCTCGCCGCCGGATGGCGACGGCACGCTCGTAGCGTCAATGCTCGCCCGCTCCCACATGATTTGGTCGTATTCGCGGAGCCGCCGTATGATTGCCTCGTGGAGGTTCTGCCAGACGCCGGCCTGCATCCATACATGTAGCCGACGTCAACAGATCATGCCGCTACCGCACCCAAGCTCACGCGGCAGATATTCCCGAGGTATTCCAGCCCTCAGCACAAACAGACTCTCGAGCAGGGTCGCTCGGTCATTGATGCGTGGCCGTCCGCCTTTTGAAGAGGGGACATGTATGGGAAGCTGAGCTGTTATAAGGGACCACGGCTCGTCAGGCAGGAGTGCTTTTACCATGGCATCAGTCCAGCTAAAGAACGGACTTGCCATCCTAACGCGGAGCCTTGCGAACGACCGCTAGCGACCCAGGCTGTGTAAAAACGCAAATCGCGCAGCCAACTTGCGATGCCTGACTCTCGAGAACGCTCGCTATGGCGTTTTCTCGACGTTGGGAATAGTAAAGCGACCCCTGAAAACGTCGCGATTTCGCGTTTTTACACAGCCTGGGCCGATTGCGGACCTAGTGTAGCGTTTGCTTACGACCCAAAGTCCCCCAAGGACGTGCCGTCAGGTTCAACGCGCAGACCAGATCAACTGGACTTTACCTTTCGCTGCAAACCCTTTCAGTCTCACGACACTCACACCTTCAACGGCGGCCTTTAGAGCAACTGTCCCTTGTATCCGGTCGCCGTTCCACCGTACGGCAGTCAAACCTTGGCAACCTCCCACAAATACTTCATTGTCTTCGTCGTTTCGATCGAACGTATCGTCGGCAGGTAAAACGTAGACCTGTTTGATGCACGATGATCCTGGGAAACCTGCAAGTTCTTCGGTTATGACGATACGATAGCGATGATCGGGTGAAATCAACTCTACGAGACTATCCGGGGAGTGATTGCGCGCGATGTCAAGGGCAGCCGCTCCCGCCGAGAATAATACAGTCCCGCCACCGATTAGAGTCAGCAAGAACAGCACGGCTTTCTTCAACGTATGGAGGTTGTACATCGAGTCTTTCTTGACCAGCGGATCGGTAACGTCGGAACTGCCTATTTTACTAAGCGAATGCACGCATAAGTTCACGCTTTTCATGAACCAAGGTCTGCTTTTGGCCCAGGCTGTGTAAAAACGCGAAATCCCGACGTTTTCAGGGGTCGCTTTACCATTCCCGACCTCGAGAAAACGCCATAGCGAGCGTTCTCGAGGGTCAGGCCTCGCAATTTGGCTGCGCGGTTTGCGTTTTTACACAGCCTGGGCCAAATGCGGACCTTCGGTAGCGTCCGCTACCAACCCAGGCTGTGTAAAAACGTAGGGCCGTGTAAACGAATCCAGTCCGGTAAACGTTAAGCCAGTATCTCATCGATACAGGTGCCAAATGAAGCGCTTTATCGAGGGCGAGGACCGCGGACAGGGCACGCTACTGCCTGAGCTTCTGGATGATTACGTTGCCAAAGATAACCCGGTTCGTGTAGTCGATGTATTTGTCGAAGAGCTAGACCTTGCCCGCTTGGGCTTCGAGCGAGTGCAACCGGCGAAAACGGGCCGGCTGGCTTACCATCCGGCAGTGCTGCTCAGTTAGCCCTGGCCCGTACAATTTGGCTGGCAGTTCTTAATTTTGAGTTTTTACACGGGCTGGACCGATAGCGGACATATTGTAGCGTCCCCTTACGACCCAAAGTCGACGAGCCACGCGCCTAATTTCAACCTTTGACGCATTCGCATGAATCGCTATCGACCGTTACCGATTGCTAGTCGAAGAAGAGATATGCAACCATGCCAGCTGATGGGACGACGAGAATGACGCCCTCCTTAGAACGCCGGAAAAACGAGCCTGGTTTACTCAATGCACCATTGATCTTGTCCTGAGCTTCCTTTCCCAGCCATGTGCAGCTGAGGGTAATCGCCCAATAGTTTTCGCTGGGCGACTCGTTATCACTATAAATGTATGGAGTTTCCTTCCAGCTTCTTGATATCCCTGGCCCGGTGTCGAACGCGTACTTGGGGACTGTTTCCGCAAGAGCGCCTCCTCCTAGCATGCTGAGCCGTGCCTTTGATCGCGGAGCCAGATCGAAGATCGCCGCTCCGCAACTACCTCGAATTCCACTATCAACGTAGACAAGGTCCGCGACCTCAACTTCAGCTGGTAGCTGCTGCCGATAGAAATCGTCTAGAGAATTCGTCCATTTAAAGTAAAGCCACACAGGAGCTATCAGAGGAGCTATCAGGCATGCGGCACCCAGGCACTTACCGATCGAAAGATTCAAATGCACTTTCCATTCATAGTCAATGTCCAGTCGCCAGGTCCGCTCCTGGCCGGGAGCAATCTACCAGTGAAGGACCGCAACCGACCCAGAGCGGACGTGGCAATCTATCTCAGAATTCAGTAGTTTCCGAATATTTTCGCTTGCCCGTCTCTTGCCCTTCTCTTAGCGTCCCCTTCCGCCACATTGTAGAGGGCGTGGTCAGCAAGCAATCAATCAAACACGAACATGTTCAATTAGTAATTATATATATAAGCGCTTATGTAATAAATGCTATACTTCTTTCATGAAAAAAAGACTTGGCACGCAGTTACGGCATCTAATTGAAGTGCTTGACGGAGCAGTCGAGCAGGCTTACGTGGAAGCGGGGCTGGATTATCGGCCGCGCTATACGCCGGTGATGCGTGTTCTCGCCGAGCAGGAGAGTGCGACGATTGGAGAGTTGGCAGCGCTGGGCGGCCTCACGCAGCCCGCCGCCACCCAGACTGTGGCCTTAATGGTGAGGAAGGGCCTGTTGACGATCGCCGCAAGCGGTGAAGACGGCAGGCAGCGCATGGTCGGTCTCAGCGCCGGCGGCAAAGCCTTGCTGCCGCGCCTGCGGGTGTGCTGGCAGGCGACCAAGGCCGCAGCCGACAGCCTTGACGCAGACCTGGCGTTTCCGCTGTCCACCTGCCTTGACCAAGCGATCGCCGCGCTCGAGAAACGCCCCTTCGGCGCGCGCATACGCGACGCAAACTTGCCGGGCCAGCGTGACGACGGGCCGGCAGACGAACTTTTCACACAGCTATCAAACGATCAGTAGTCCAACTTGGAGGCAGGTATGTCAAGCAAAAAGAAGTGCGCTTCAGTCGTCGTAGTGAGTACCTTATTGTCGCTGTCTGCGTTCGCAGCGGAGGACGGCCGCTTGGTCGCGTCTTCCTCGCCTGCCGGCGATCGCGAGGCCATGGCCCGCATCGAGGCTGGCCTGCGTCCGCTGGTCGCGCTGGCCGATGCGCCGGTCAAGACGGAAAAGCTGCAGGACGCGATGGCGCGCCTGAAGGTGCCGGGCTTGAGCGTCGCCGTGATTCGAGGTGGCAAAGTAGCGTGGACGCAAGGCTATGGCGTCGCCTGGGTTGGTGGACCGGCTGTCACGCCGGAAACCCTGTTCCAGGCTGCCTCGGTCAGCAAGCCAGTTGCCGCCATGGCGGCACTGCGCATGGTGGAGCAAGGCAAGCTCGATCTCGATGCGCCTGTCGACACCGCCCTCACCGGATGGAAGCTGCCCGCCGGTGCAGGCAGGCCGAGCGTGCGTCAATTGCTGTCGCACACCGGCGGCATGAGCGTTTCCGGCTTTCCCGGCTATGCCGCCGGGAAGCCGGTACCTTCGCTGGTCCAGCTACTCGATGGCAAAGGCCCCACCAACACCCCGCCGATCCGGGTCGATGCCGCGCCGGGTTCGGCCTGGCGCTATTCGGGCGGCGGCTATGTAGTGCTCCAGCAAGCGATGACCGACCGGGCCGGCCAGCCCTTTGATGCGCTGATGCGCGACCTGGTGCTGGCCCCCCTCGGCATGACGGCCAGTACCTTTGCGCAACCGCTGCCTGCCGCCTTGGCGGCCAAGGCGGCGCTCCCGCACGACCGGCAAGGCAATGCCTTCCCCGGCGGTGCCATTACCTATCCCGAGCAGGCTGCCGCCGGTTTGTGGTCGACCCCGCTTGACCTGGCAAAGTTCGCGATCGCCATCCAGCAAGGGGCAGCGGGACGCGACACCGGCGTGTTGTCGCCGACGATGACGCGCACCATGCTGACGCCGCTGTTGAACGACTATGCGCTGGGCTTGCAACTACAGGACAAGGGCAAGGCATTCGGCCATGGCGGCAGCAATATGGGCTTCAAGTCCGCGCTGGTCGCATTCGTTGAGAATGGTGACGGCGCAGTGATTCTGACAAATGGCGATAATGGCGGCGAGCTGGCTTTCGGGCTGCTACGCGCCATCGCCCACGAATACAAGTGGGCCGGAAACCAGACCGTGGTACGTACAACGGTGACCCTCACGCCCGAGGCCCGCAAGGAACTGGTCGGCCAGTATAAAATCTCGGGCCTGGGCGACTTCCATGTCGCCGAACGCGATGGCCAGTTAATGATCGCACTGCGTCCTGGCCAGTGGGAACCGCTGTATGCGCAGTCCGACAAGCTGCTGTTTGTCCTGTCGCGCAACCTGGAAATACATCCCATCGATGCCGACAGCGGCCACACAGTGATGGGATCGTCCTCGAAGAGCTACACCCGCGTATCTGGTCTGTGGTGACACGCGCGCGCCGATGCTGCGGGGGGCGCGACTCAGAGGGGATGGCGGTTCAATGCCGCCTTGGCCGCATTCACTTCCCGATCAGCACCGGCTCGCCAAAGCCCGGTTCCTTTATCTTTGGCAGCTGTGTTTTGGCGTCGCCGACTACCGGCCAGACCATTTTCGACGGATCCAGGTATTTCACTACCTTATGTCCGCTTTTGGCCGGTAGCAGTCTACCAGCGAAGGACCGCAACCGACCCGAAGCAGACCTTCAACATACATCGACCGCTCCCTACAGTGGATGGGGCGTTTGCGCCTCATATGAGGCATATGGTCCGACGAAAATGAACTCGGTCCTTAAC